>NZ_JBITSA010000011.1:964-284101 GCF_044540385.1 Kitasatospora sp. NPDC086009 | reverse complement strand
CTGTTGAGTTCTCAAGGAACGGACACTTCCTTCGGACCGCCTTCCAGCGGGCCCTCCGGGCGCTTCGTTCTTTCGTGTTTCCAGCTTACCAGATGCTTTCCGCTCCGTTTACCGGCGCTTCGTTCATCCGATTTGCTTTCTTTCGGCCTTTCGGCGTTTCCGACTCTAGCAGATCGCTCTGCTTCGTCTTTCCGCGCTTCCGGCTTTCCAGAGGTTGTCGGATTATCGACCCGGGGGCCTCTCCGACCTGCTGAACTCTAGCCGAACCGCGCTTCACAAAGCGAATCCGGCCGCAACCGACTTAGACACGCACAACAATTCGAGCGGAGGCGCACCGAAACGCGACCCAGCCGGGAAGAGAGGTGTGAACAAGAGGATTGGCCGCCCCGGGACCGTCCGCGCGATTGCGTGTCCGGTGCTCCCAGCCGAGCGACTAGGAAACACTACCCGCCCCCGGCGGCAGAGGCAAACCTCCCCGGCCGGCCCAGAGCGGGGGCTCGGCGGTCCACCCGCCAGAGCCTGCCAGAGCCCCGGAGAGCCCTGGAGAGCCCCCGGAATGACGTCGGCGGCCCGGACGGCGATGGCCGGATGTGACAGATCGCCGTCATTGCAGTCGCCCGGGTGCTGCCTTGACGATGGATGCATGCCCACTCCACACCGTGTCGTCATCGCGGTCTTCCCCGATGTCGACCTGCTCGACGTCACCGGTCCGGCCGAGGTCTTCGCCCTGGCCAACCGGGAGACCGGCGGCCGGGCGGGCTACGAGATCCGGCTGGCCGGCCCCGACAGCGGGCCGGTCGTCACCTCGGCCGGGGTCCGCCTGGTCGCGGACCTCTCCTTCTCCGAGGTGGGCGCCGCAGTGGACACGCTGCTGGTGCCCGGCGCGGTGGAGCTGCGCCCCGACGGTCCAGTGGCCCGGGTCGACGAGGCCGTCGTGGAGTGGGTGAGGGAGACGGCACCGCACGCACGGCGGATCGCCTCGGTGTGCGTGGGAGCGCATCTGCTGGCGGCCGCCGGGCTGTTGGACGGGCGGCGGGCGACCACCCACTGGTCGACCGCGGCCCAGCTCGCCGCCGACCACCCGAAGGTCAGGGTCGACGCCGACCCGATCTTCGTCCGCTCGGGCCGGGTGTGGACCGGCGCGGGCATCAGCACCTGCATGGATCTGGCGCTCGCGCTGGTCGCCGAGGACCACGGCGAGGACCTGGCCCTGGCCGTGGCCCGGCAGCTGGTGATGTATCTGCGGCGGCAGGGCGGCCAGAGCCAGTTCAGCGTGCCGCTGAGCCGGCCCGCCCCGGCCCGCAGGGACATCGACGAGTTGCGCGTCTTCATCACCGAGCATCTCGACGAGGACCTGTCGGCCCCCGTCCTGGCCGCGCGGATGTGCCTGAGCGAGCGCCATTTCGCCCGGGTCTTCCGCCAGGAGACCGGCACCAGCCCGGCCGCCTACGTGGAGGCGGCCCGGGTCGAGGCGGCCCGCCGCCTGCTGGAGACCACTGACCAACCGCTGGAGCAGATCGCGGCGGGCATCGGGATGGGCTCGGTGGAAACGCTGCACCGCGCCTTCCGCAAGCAGATCAGCACCACCCCGGCCTCCTACCGTCGCCGTTTCCGCACCACGTCCTGATCGCACGACGTCCTGATCGCACCACGTCCTGGTCGCACCGGTCTCGTCGCCCCTGCGTCGGGATCACCGGACGCCCTGACCGCTCCCTCACCCGGCCGCCGCGGCACGCGAGTCGTCGCGACCGAGGCTCCGCCATGCCTGATTCCCGGCACCGGCACGGATACGGGCCGCCCGAATCCGCCCTTGTCCACCCCTTCTCACGTCCGCCCTGTTCCGGTCCGGCGTCGCACCTTCCGGTCCGGCGTCGCACCTTCCGGTCCGGCTTCCGATCGATCCGTCATCCGCCCGAAAGGACACCTCCAGCCATGTCTGCCTCCACCACCCTGCGTGACGTCATCGGCCTCGACAACACGCCGCCGCGCCTCGGCGAGAGCACCCTGATCATGATCGACTTCCAGAACACCTACCGCGGTGGCGTGATGGCGCTCGACGGCGTCGAGCCCGCCCTGGCCGCCGGGGCCCGCCTGCTCGCCGCCGCCCGCGCGGCCGGCACGCCGGTCGTCCACATCGTCAACGACGGCGGCGAGGGTACCCCTTATGACATCCGCGCCGAGATCGGTGCGATCAGCCCCGAGGTGGCACCGATCGACGGCGAGCCGGTCGTCGTCAAGCAGTTCCCCAACGCCTTCCACCAGACGGAGCTGGAGAAGACACTGCGCGACCTGGGCTCCGGACTCGACCTGGTGCTGGCCGGCTTCATGACCCATATGTGCGTCACCTTCACCGCCCAGGGGGCGTTCAACCTCGGCTACCGGCCCACCGTCGTCGCCGAGGCGACCGCCACCCGCTCACTGGCCGCGCCCGAGGGCGGCCTCGTGCCCGCCGCCGGACTGCAGGCGGCGAGCCTGACCACGATCACCGACCTCTTCGGCATCGTGGTCCCCACCGTCGACCAGCTCGCCGGCTGACACGTCGGCGCTGCCGCCCCGAGACCCGCCGGGCCGACGGTCGGCAGCGCCCCTGTTCCGCTCGGGGGTCGGGACAGGGACCGGGGCCGCCCCGGGCCCACACAGCTGCGCGGCGTCGGCCCGGCCACCACCGTGCTGCCGCGACGGCCCACGGCGGAGTCGGCCGGGCGCCGGGCGCATCCGGGGGCCGGCCGGAGCCGGGGTTAACCCGGTCGGGGCTCGGTCCGAGCTCTGCTAATGTTGGCGGGCAACATCAGCGCGGGCCTATAGCTCAGACGGTTAGAGCGCTTCCCTGATAAGGAAGAGGCCACAGGTTCAAGTCCTGTTAGGCCCACCGCTGGAACCCCCGGACGTCTGTCGTCCGGGGGTTCTTCTTTGCCCGTCGCGCTGCCTCTCCCCAGGCGCGGCCTCCCGCCCCGGGCACCGCGTCCGCGTCCCGCCCGGGGCTCGGCGTGCCCACCCGCCCCGGGCGGTGCCGGTCCGCCGGACGGCGTGGGGCGACCGCCCGGCGGGGTGGGTCAGGAGAGCAGGCCGTTGTAGTCCGGCAGCTTGAAGGTGCGCTCGGCGTGGCCGCCGTCCAGGTCGGTCCAGTTGTTGCCGACGCTGGCGATGATCGTGTAGCCCTCGTTCTCGACCTCGACCCGCTCGTCCGTCTTGTACTGCTGGACCGGCTTGAACAGGTCGCACAGGTCGCGCCCGTGCAGCTCGTCCACGGTGTAGCCGGCCGCGGCCAGGCTGTGCCGGGTGATCGGGTCGATGAAGTCCACCCGCGCGGTGACGAAGATGATCGCGACCCCCCGGCTGTGGGCGTACTGCGCCAGCTCCACGACCGGCGCGATGCCCGACATCGCGAACGGGTGGAAGTGCGTGGCGAGCGTGGTGTTGTCGATGTCGAACACGATCGCGGGCTTCTCGCCGGTGGGCGAGGCCGTGCGCTGCTCGACGTACGCGCGGGCGGGCGCGATCGCGGCGCCGACGTCGGCCAGCCACTGCGCCTCGGTCACCGCACCGCTGCTCGCGGCGGCGGCGACGGCCGGGGCCTTGACCGGAGCAACCGGGGCCGCCGGGGCCTTCGGGGCCGCGACCGCCGGGGTGGCGAGACCGGCGGTGATCGCGGCCGTGAGGGCCGCTCCGGCAACGAGCCGTGCCTTGATGCTCATATCGGGGAGGTGGCCTTTCGTCTGCGGGGGTCGTCGGTCGGCGCGGCGGTGGGGGTCGGTCGGTGGCGCGAGTCGCGACGACGTTGTGGCCGGGCGGAGCGGGCCTCCCTCGGACGAGGTCCTCGCTCGACGGGGCCGCCGCGGGCACCGGTCGACGGAGCGTCGAGGGCATGCCGAACGGCCGGCTGTCGGCAGGAGTCGCCACCGGGGGGCCGAGCGCCTTCCGTCCGGCGGGAGCCGGGCGGGAGGGGGCCGAAGTCGCCGCCGACCGGGTCAGTGCAGCCGGGTCCGCCCCGCGGCCGGGCCCGGCGTCCCGTGAGGGGGCGTCAGGCGCGGTCCACCGGAAGGTCCCTGAACCCGGGGCAGTCATTCCGCCCGGGCGAGAACGTACACCAGCCGACGGGGCGAGCCAATACCCGCGGGTAACAAAGAACCGGCGGGCGGGCGAACATCAATCGGCGGGGCCCCGGACCCCGACGGCACGCCGCACGATCCGGCCTCGTACGACGCGCCGCCACCGGACGCTGCGGGGCCGTCACCACCGGACGCCGGGGCCGTCACCGCCGGACCCTACGGGGCCCTCACCACCGGGCGCCGGGGCGCCGTCGCCGGCCTCGGCCGACCCGTCGGCGCGACCGTCACCGCCGACCCGGAGCCCCGCCGAGGATCGCGGTGAGGCCGTACTCGAAGCGCTCGTCGAAGGAGTCGGCGGCGAGGTGGCCGAGGACGCGCCGGAGGGCCGCGCTGGACGGGGCGCTCGCGACCGTACTTCTCCGGGCCGCCTCCGATCGGGGGCGGCGAGTCTCGGCCCGATAGACGGCGGGTCTCGGGCCGGTAGGCGGCCGGAGGCGGGCCCGCGGGCGGCCGATCTCGGGCCCGTAGGCGGCCGGGGGCGGACGGTCTCGGCCGTGCGGGCCACCGGGCCCCCGAAGGGGTGAATCGGATAGAACGATATAAATCGCGCAAAACGTGAATCAGGTGTCGTATGTCGGGTAGAACACCCGTGCGGCGTTCGCCCGGCCTACGCCGCTCCGCACCCTGCCGGGTGCCACCGGGACCTCCGGCCCAATCCGGCCACCGGTTCCGGAGGGAAAGAGACCCGGGGTCGGCGCACGTCACGCGCCGCCGCCGGGCGTTCACCCGATGCCCTGGAGATACACGTGTCCACCACCCTGGAGAACGTTCCCCGAGCCCCCGTGCCCCCCGGCCTGCCGGCCGACTTGCCACCCCGGCCGACCGAGGCCGAGTTGCGCTCGATGGGCAAGACCGAGGCTCGCGAACTGAGCGACGCGCTCTTCGACCGCCTGATCGCGCTGCCCCGGGAGTCGCACGCCTACAGCTACGTGCGCGGCACCGTCATCGAGCTGAACATGCCGCTGGTGCGCTTCATCGCCGCCCGCTTCCGGCACCGCGCCGAGGACATGGACGACATCCTGCAGGTCGGCACCATCGGCCTGATCAAGGCCGTCGACGGCTACGATCCCGGCCGCGGCGTCGAGTTCGTCACCTACGCGATCCCCACCATCGCGGGCGAGATCAAGCGCTTCTTCCGCGACACCTCCTGGCCCGTGCGCGTACCGCGCAGCATGCAGGAGCTCTACCTCACCGTCGCCCGCGGCTCCGACCGCCTCGAACAACGGCTCGGCCGCCTCCCCCAGCCCGAGGAGATCGCCGAGGACCTCCACCTCACCGTGGACCAGGCCACCGAGGGGCTCGTCGCCGGCCGCGTGTACCGGCCGGACTCCCTCGACGCCCCGCGCGACCAGGACACCGACGAGACCGGCAGCGCCATCCTGGACCGTATCGGCAGCTGCGACCCCGGCATCGAACTCGCCGACTTCCGCACCGCCGTCCGGCCGCTGCTGGCCCAGCTGCCCACCCGTGAACAGACCGTCCTGAAGCTCCGGTTCTGGGACGGCTGCACCCAGTCCGAGATCGCCGAACGCATCGGCGTCTCCCAGATGCACGTCTCCCGTCTGCTCACCACCACCCTGGCCCGGCTGCGCGAGCAGCTCGACGACCAGGACGCCCCCGGCTGGGACGACCTCCCGCACGAGCCCCACCCGGCCTGATCCGGACCGGCGCCGCCAGGCGTCGAGGCGGCCCGCCCCTCGTGTGGGGCGGGCCGCCTCGACGCGCCCGGTCGGAACGGGCCGCGGTCAGGACGGACCGGCGGCCCCGGCCGTCACCCGCAGGGCGACGTCGATGCCCCGCAGGAAGTGGTCGAGGTCACCGGGATTGCGGGAGGTCACCAGTCGCCAGCCGTTGGCATCGTCCGTGACCAGCGGTTCGTCGAGCCAGGTCGCGCCGGCGTTGGCGAGGTCGGTGCGCAGCGACGGGTACGAGGTGAGCCGCTTGCCGAACGCCACCCCGGCCTCGGCGAGCAACCAGGGCCCGTGGCAGATGGCGGCGACCGGGCGGCCGGAGGTGGTGAAGGCGAGCACCGCGTCGACCGCCTTCCGGTGGAGTCGGAGGGTGTCCGCGTTGATGGTCCCGCCGGGGATGAGCAGCAGGTCGTAGTCGGCGGGGTCGACCTCGTCGAGGGTGTGGGTCGGGCGCACCCGCTCCCCCGGCTCCTCGTCCCCGACGAGCGTGCGGATGTCGTCCGCGGTGGGGGCGGCGATGTCGACCCGCACGCCGTCGTCGCGCAGGTGCTGGGCGGGGACGAGGAGCTCGTCCTGTTCGACCCCGTAGTTCGTCACGATCGCGAGGACCTTGGTGTCGCTGGTCATCGTTCCTCCTGAAGGTCGGGATTGGGTGGGCGGAGACGTTCCTCGGGGCTCGGCCGTTCGGTGGGCGGGCGTAGCCGGTGGGCGGGGACGTGGACGCCGGCACCCCTCCGCGCCCCGGGAGCCGGCGGGTACCCGGCTTCGCGCCCGGCATGCCGGATTGGTGGCGTCCGGTTCGGGTAGCCGCGCGGCATCGGCGGGCGGGTGACGCCCGCTCCGGACCACCGGGAGGCAGCGGTGAGCATCAGACGACGGTCCTGGGCCCTGGCGGTGCAGAACCGGTCCGGGCGGGAGCAGGACGGGCGGGAGCGGGACGGGCGGGACGGTGCGGATGGTACGGGTGGTGCGGGTGGCCTGCGAGGGCGCCCGACCGACGGCACAGGCCCACCGGGCGCCGCCCCGTCGTCCGCCGACGCACCGGCGGCGGGGCGCGGCGAGGACCGGCCGGGGCCTCCGGCCGCCGACAGCGCCGCACCCTGAGGGCGGCCCCGGCACCGGCCGGAGGCCCGCGTCGACCGACGGTGTCGGGCTCCCGGCGCCGTCGGTCACGGCACCGTTTGCCGCCGCACCGTCGATCACGGCAGCGCGTACGCCTGGAGGCAGGGGTGCCGGCCGCTGCCGGCGGGCGCCGTGAGGACGGTGGCCACGCCGCCGGTGATCTCCACCCGCAGGCTCCCGTCCGCGCTCTCCCAGACCGGTTCGCCGTCGGGGCCCGTCGCGTCGGTCGCGTGGACGACGACGGTGGTGGGCGGGGCGTGGCCGCCGACCGGGCCGGGCAGTGTCACCGCGTAACGGCGTTCGAGGCTTCGCATGGCGGGCTCCTGCTCCCCACCCCCGGCTGACCGGCCCGTACCCGTACCCGCGGCACCCGGTCGGGCGCGGGCACGATCACCCGGCACCACGGCCGACGCCGACGGGCCGGCGATCCGGTCGGGACCGCCGTCCGGACCTCCGGGCCTTCCGGAACTCCTCCGGTACCCGGGCGGGTCCCCCGTAGCGGCCCGCCCAAACGCCGCCGACGGCGGTACACCCGGCGGTGTGGACTCGACCGCGTGTCGTCTCACCGGCGGCCGGATTCGGGTTTGGCGGAGCGGTGCCCGGCAAGCCGCCCGGTATGGATGCCTCAGCTCTGCACCTGCACCCGTGGTCCCGCCGACTGCGCCGGGCGCTGGACGCCCCGGCGCACTGGGAGTTCCTCGACGCCCCGGCCTCCTCGCTCGCCGACGCCGTGGAGTCCGTCCCGCTCGGGCCGTCCCGCGACGCCCTGCACGGGGTGTGGCTCGGCCACCCGCTCCACCCCGTGCTGGTCCAGCTCCCGATCGGCTGCTGGATGTCCGCGGGTCTGCTGGACTTCACCCCGGGCGGCCGCCGGGCGGCCGCCACCCTGGTGGCGGCCGGGCTGCTGGCCGCCGGGCCGGCCGCGCTCGCCGGCTGGGTGGACTGGGCGCGACTCGACCCGCCGCGCCGGCGCACCGGCCTGGTGCACGCGCTGTCCAACACCACCGGTGTGCTGCTGTACGCCGGATCGCTGCTGGCCCGTTGCCGGGGGCACCGCGCCCGCGGCCGGATGCTCGGCCTGGCCGGGCTGACCGCCGTCTCGGTCGGTGGGGCGCTCGGCGGGCACCTCTCCTACCGGCTGGCCGCCGGGCCCGACCGGTCCGCCGCGGTGCCCCGGCTGGCGCCGCCCGACTGGGTCGGCCTCGGTCCGGTCGACGACTTCCCCGACGGCGAGCCCGTCCGCCGGACGGCGGGCGAACTGACGGTGGTCGTGGTCCACGAGGGCGAGCGCTACCACGTGCTCGCCGAGCGCTGCGCGCACCTGTCCGGGCCGCTGTCCGCCGGGACGGTGGTGGACGGCTGCCTGCGCTGCCCCTGGCACGGCAGCGAGTTCCGGTTGCGGGACGGCGAGGTGGTGCGCGGCCCGGCCACCGCGCCCCAGCCGGTCCTGGAGACCAGGGTGCTCTCGGGCCACCTGGAGGTACGGCTGCCGGGGGCCGGCTGACGTCCGGGCCCGCCGAACCCCGTTCGGCCCCGTGTCCCCGGGCGCAGCCCGGGTAGGCGGTGCCGAGAAGACGATGCCGAACGATCGAATCGAGCCCAGGAGCAGCCCTATGGGGACACCCCCGAACGACCCCGTACCGCCCAGTCCCACACCGGCCCCGGGCCCCGGCCCCGGCCCGCAGCCCGGTCCCCTGCCCGGTCCGGTCCCCGGCCCGGGCGGGCCGGACCCGGTACCGCCCGCACCGCCCCGGCCGGGTCCGGACCCGCAGCCGACACCCGCCCCGGGACCGGATCCGCACCCCCGCCCCGGCCCCCTCCCGGGCCCGGGCCCGGCACCGGAACCCGTCTTCTGACAGGTCTCGTCATGCGGGCCCGGGATCGGCGAGCGCTCCCCGGCGGCGGCCGCCGCCGGGGAGCCCCTGCGCCGAGGCGCTCCTGGAGGCGGGTCGTGGTCAGGCCCCGGCCGCCTCTTCGGCGACCTGCCGCAGCGTCCGTCCGCTACGCACCGAGCGGGCCCGCCGGGGGTCGGGGGCGGGCCGGCCACCACCGTGGCCGTGCCGCGCCAGCAGCCAGGCCGCGCGCTCGCCGGCGCCGTCCTCGCGGAACCGGGTGAGTGCCCAGTCCCCGCGCAGCTTGCGGCCGGCCAGCCGGAACGACGCGTGACCGGCGTCAAGCGCCTCCGCGACCGGGAGCTCCTGGCCGCGCCGGTCCGTACTGCGGTTCTCATGTCCGCCCTCGTCCCAGATGATCACCGTGCCACCGCCGTACTCGGCCTCGGCGATGACCCCCTCGAAGTCGCGGTACGCCATCGGGTGGTCCTCGGTCGGCATCGCCAGCCGCCTGTCGTGCGGGTCACCGGACGGCCCCTTGGGGACCGCCCAGGACTTGAGCACGCCGTCGACCTCCAGGCGGAAGTCGAAGTGCAGGGTGCGGGCGTCGTGGGCCTGCACCACGAACCCGGGCCGCGCGCCCGGTGCGGCGCGGCCGCCGCCCTCGGGTTCGGCGGTCCTGTCGAAGTCGCGCTTGCGGTGGTAGCCCGACAGCGCGTCCGAGCCGCCCATCCCGTCCTCCCTCCACCCCGTACGGCGCCTACCCACGCCCCCGCGCCCGACCCGCGCGCCCGCCCGGTTCCCGGTCCACCGGCCCCCGCACGGGCCCCGCACGGGCCGGGTGGGAGTAGCGGTCGCGCAACTTGCTGCCACGGGGGCGGGGTGCCCGCGTACCGCCCGGTGGGGCCATGCTGGGGGGAGGGCTGTCGAGGGGGCGGCCGTCGGACGACCCGGGGAGGCGCGGCCATGGCCGTCGGGAGCACCGTGCGGGACCGCGGGGCGCCCGGGCCGGGGGCCGCCCGGCACCTGGTCCACTGTCCGCCGTCCTGGGACCACTGCCTGCTGGAGGCGCCGAGCCGCGATGAGGAGCGGTTTCGGCTGATCGGGGAGGTCCCGGGGGCCGACGACGGGCCGGGCCACTTCCACGATCCGCTGCTGGTCGCCGAGGCGGTCCGGGAGACCGCCGAGTTCGTCGGACGGCAGTACTTCGGCGGGCCCCCGGACCGGGCCGGATGGTTCCGCCGGTTCGGACTCGACGTGACCGAGGTGGCCGCCTGGCGGGCCGGGCGCGGTCCGGCCCGGCTGACCGCCGAGCTGCGGGCCACCCCGACCGCGACGGTCGACGGGGTACCGCGCGGCCTCGACCTCCGCCTGGAGGTGTCGCTCGACGACGTACCGTGCGCGACGGGCACCGCGAGCCTGGCGTTCGACCCGCCCGGGCCGCCCCGCGAGCGGGCCGGCCGGTGGGCGGTGCGCGCCGCCCCCGGGCCGGCGGGCGCCCGGGCCGACCCCGGTTCGGTCGGCCTCGCCTCGGCGGCGGACGTGGTGCTGAGCGAGCCCGCCTGGGACTCCCGCGGCAGGCTCGACACCTGGGTCCTCCTCCGCCGGGACCGCCCGGCCGACGGCCGGCTCCCCGCTCCGTCACTGCTGGAGGCGGTGCGGCAGGCCTCGGTGCTGGTCGCCGGGCGCGTCGGCGGGCTGGTCCCCGGGCGGACCCTGCCGGCCTCCTGCGACGTGCGCGTCCGCGGCCTCGCCGAGGTGGACCCGCCGGTGCACTGCGCGGCCGTCGCCGGGCCGGTCGGGCGGGACACGGCGGGGCGGCCGGCCGTCCCGGTCACCCTGACGCTGACCCAGCACCGGCGGACCGTCGCCGAGGCACGCACCACCGTGGTGCAGGACTTCTGACCCGCCGCCGGCCGACGGGCCACCGTCACCGTCGTCACCGCCGGGGACCCGGCGCACGAGAGCACAGCGAGTACGAGGGGTGGGCCCGGTGAGGTTCCGGATCCTGGGACCGATGGAGATCGAGGGCGGCACGGGCCCGCACACACCGCGGGCGGCCAAGCTGCGGGTCGTCCTCGGCACCCTGCTGGTCCACGCCGACCGGGTGGTCTCGGTCGACAGCCTGGTCGCCGAGCTGTGGCGGGACGAGCCGCCCCGCACGGCGACCGCCACCGTGCACGTCTACGTCTCGCAGCTGCGCAAGCTGCTGCACGCCGCCGACCCCGACCGGGGCCGGGAGCTGCTGCGCACCCAGTCCCCGGGCTACCGGCTCTGCGTCCCGCCGGACCGGCTCGACCTGTCCGAGTTCGAGCGGCTGCACCGGCGCGGCCGGGAGGCACTCGCCGCCGGCCGCCACCGCGCCGCCGCCGACCTCCAGCGCCGGGCCCTCGCGCTCCGGCGCGGCCCGCTGCTCTCCGACACCCCGCACGGGCCGCTGCTCGAAGGGGCCGCCGCCCGGCTCGCCGAGGCCGGCGTCGCCGCCCTGGACCAGCGGATCCGGGCCGACCTCGAACTCGGCCGGCACCACGAACTGATCGCCGAGCTACGGTCGCTGGCCGCCGAACACCCGTTGCGGGAGGAACTGCACGGCCACCTGATCCTGGCCCTGTACCGGGCAGGGCGGCAGGCCGAGGCGCTGGAGGCCTTCGCCGAGCTGCGCCGGACGCTGGTCGCGGAGCTGGCGATCGAACCCGCGCCGCCGCTGCAACGCCTGCACCGGCGGATCCTGGCGGGCGATCCCGGGCTGCTGCGCACGGCGGCGGGCGGCGCCCGGGCCGTCGCCGTGGCCGTCCGGCCCGGGCACGAGAGGGCGATGCCGCCCGCCGACCCGGTCTTCGCGGGCCGCGGCACGGCCCTCGCCCAGGTCGAGGAGCTGCTGCGGGACGCCCCGGCCGGATCGTTCGTCGCGGTCGCCGGGCAGCCGGGGGTCGGCAAGACCGCGTTCGCCCTGGAGGCCGCCCGCCGCAGTGACCCGTCCTTCCCCGACGGCCGGCTCTTCCTGGACCTCCACCCCGAACGAGGGCGGCCGTTGCGCGCCACCGAGGCGATGTCCACCCTGCTGCGACGGCGCGGGGTACGGCCGGCGAAGGGCGCCGGGGCGGGCGAGCTCCGCGCCGCCTGGCAGGCCCAGCTGGCCGGTCGTCAACTCCTGCTGGTCCTCGACAACGCCGACTCCGAGGCGCAGCTGCGCCCGCTGCTGCCGACCACCGGCGGGAGCAGCGCGATCGTCACCGCCCGCCGGCTGCCCGCCGGGCTCGGCGGCATCCGGCCGGTGCTGCTGGACACCCTCGACCCCGAGGAGGCGCGGCTGCTGTTCGCGGCGGCCGCCGGCCCGGAGCGGGAGGCGGCCGAGCCCGCCGCCGTCCGCGAACTGCTGGAGCTGTGCGGGCGACTGCCGCTGGCCGTCCGGGTCGCCGCCGCCCAGCTGACGGCGCGCCCGCACTGGAAGGTCGCCTGCCTGGTGGACCGGCTGCGGGACGAACGGTACCGGCTCGGCGAGCTGCGGATCGGCGAACTCGACGTCCGGGAGCCGCTGTTGCGAGCCTACCGGGACGCCCAACCGGAGCTGCGGCAAGCCTTCCGGCTGCTCGGGCTGCTACCGGCCGGCCGGTTCGACCGCGCGACGGCCGCTGCGGTGCTGGGCCGCTCCCCCGCCGAGACCGCTCGCCTGCTGGACGGGCTGCTCGACGACCGGCTGCTGGCCGCCGACCGGACCGGCCACCACCTCCCCGAGCTGCTGCGGCTCCTGGCCGTCGAACGGCTCACGGAGGAGGAGGACCCCCAGGACACCGGGGACGCGATCGAGCGGCTCTGTGCGGAGCACGCCCGCGCGGCCGAGCGGGTCACCGCCGCGCTGACGCACGCCCGGCCCACCGGGCAGGAGCCGCACGAGCCCGCCGGCTGGTTCACCCGTGAGCGGGAGGCGCTCGTCCGCGCCGTCCGGCAGGCCCACCGGGCGGGGCGGCCGGCCGCCGTCGTCCGGCTGGTGGCGGCGCTGGACGGCCACCTGGAGACGCACGCCGCCTGGGACGCCTGGGCCGAGACGCACGCGCTCGCCCTGGACGCGGCCCGGCGCTGCGGCGACCGCGGGGCCGAGGCCCGGACGCTCCGCTCGCTCGGCGATCTCGCCTGGCAGCAACGGCGCCCGGAGGAGGCCGGGGAGTACTACGGGCTGGCCCGCCGGGTCGCCGAGGAGACCGGTCACCGGGCCGAGCTGAGCCGGGCCCTGGTCGGCCTGGCCGAACTGCGGATGGACGCCGGGGACGGCGCCGACGCCGACGCCCTGCTCGCCTCCGCCCACGCCACCGCGCTCGCCGACGACTCCGGACCGGCCGACCCGCGGGCCCGGTTCGACGTGCTGCGCGCCCTCGGACTCCACGCGCTCGCGGCCGGTGACCACGCCCGGGCACACGCCCGCTTCACCGACTGCCTCGACCTCGCCCGCACCCTCCACGACCGCCGGCTGGAGTCCTTCGCCCACCGCGCCCTGCGCACCGCCCGGCCCGGCCCGGGCGACCACCTGGAGGTCCGCCCCGGCGTCTGGCGCCTGCCCGCCCCCGGCCGCCGGGCCGAGCCGGCGGGGCAGCCGAAGGGGTAGCCGAAGGGCGGGCGGCCCCGGCGGGGTGGGCCGGCCGGTACGAGGTCCGAGGTACGAGGGGCATCGGAGCGCCGACCGTCGGGACCGGGCCGAGTGCCCCGGCGGCGGGCGGGCGAGATCACACGCCGGCCGGGCCGGTCAGGGTGCGGCCAGGCGGGTGGCCAGGGTGGCGAGTTCGGTGCGCCAGGCGATGGTCAGCGGGGCTGCGGCGACGACCCGCCGGGTGCGGTCGAGGAGGTGGCCGATGGTGCGCTCGGCGCGGTCCGGGTCCTCGCCGCCCAGCAGCATCTCCCGCAGCAGGTCGCCGTACCAGTCGCGGTCCCCGCTGCCGCTGAGGAAGCCGCGCACCCGCCAGGCGGCGTGCAGGAGGCGGGCGTAGTCCTGGTACACCACCGCCAGGTCGCCGCGGCCCGCCAGCGCGGCGCCCATCAGCAGCGGGTGCTGGAGCGCGTACCAGCCGGTGCCGCAGCCTCGGGCGCAGCCCGCGAGGCAGCCGGCCGGCCACGGGTCGGCGAGGTAGCTGCTGGACAGCTCGGAATCGACGTAACTGCCGCCCAGCCGGCCGATCCGCAGGTCGTGCCAGACCTGCCGGGCGGCGTCCGGCAGGCCCGCGGCGAGCCGGTCGGCGAGGGCCGTCGCGAGGTCCCCGATCAGGGAGGCCATGCCGACGCCGAACCCCTGGGCGTCACCGCACCAGCCGTTGCGCTCGTGCTCGGCCGCGTGCCGGACGTGCAGGGTCGGCGCGCCCTGCCGGAGCGGGGCGTTCTCCCGGGCGTCCCGGCGGATCAGGTAGCAGGTGTCGAGGAGTTCGAGGGCCGCCGCCGCGTCGACGGCGGGGCCGCCCGCCGGATCGCCGCCCGCCGCGAGGTAGCCGGTGAGCAGCACGGTCGGCCGGATCCGCTCGCCACCGGCGGCGACCAGGTCGGCCAGCGCCTCCACCATGCCCGCGGCCGGCGGGTCGACGGCCCGGCAGCGAGCGTGCTCGGCATGGAGCTGACCCCGCAGCCGCTTCTCGACCCGGGCCAGCATGCCGGTGCGCAGCACCTCGGGCAGGGCCGCGTCCGGCGGACCGGTGTGCGTCGTCATGGTGTCTCCGTGGGTAGGCGCGGCGTCGCACCGGGCCGGTCCGGCGGTCGGCCGGTCCGGCCGACGCCGCGGGCCCGGGGGGCTCCCGCCGCCGGTCCTGGCTGTTCACCGCGGTGCCGGACTCCCGTCACCCGGTCCGCCGGGCCGTCACACCCGGCCGCCCGAGCCGAGCAGGTGGAGTTCCGCGGGCAGTTCCCGCCGGCAGGTGATGTTGAGCTTGCGGTAGACCCGGGTGAGGTGCTGCTCGACCGTGCTGACGGTGATGTAGAGCTTCATCGCGATCTCGCGGTTGGTGTGGCCGTGCACCGCGAGCATCGCCACCCGCTTCTCCGAGTCGCTGAGCCTGGCGTGGAGTTCGGCGAAGTCGACGCCCCCGCACCGGGTGTCCTCGGACGGCCCGCCGGGTCCGCCGGGGCCGGGGGCGATCTGCTCGCACAGGGCCTGGGCGCCGCACTCCTTGGCGAGTTGCCAGGCGCGGCGGCCGACCATGCCGGCCCGGTTGGTGTCGCCGAGTTCCTTCAGCACCCGGGCGAAGTCGGCGAGCGTGCGGGCGAGTTCGTAGCGGTCCTCGGCCTCGTGCAGCTCGTCCACCGCGCGGGCGAGCAGCGCGTGCCGCTCGCGGGGCTCGCACAGGCCCGCCCGTACGCGCAGGGTGAGGCCGCAGATCCACGGGTGGGCGGCGTCCCGGTGGGCGAGCTGCTCGGCGATGAGCCGGGCGGCCTGCGGGACTTCGCCGAGCCGGATCAGTGCCTCGGCCGCGCCGCTGCGCCAGGGCATCAGCAGCGGCCGGTCCAGGCCCCAGCGCTTCAGGCTGCGGCCGATGTCGAGGAAGTCGCCGAGTGCGGCGTGGAAGCGGTGGGTGGCGAGGTGGTACTCGCCGCGGGCCCGCAGGTGGGCGAGGCCGTGGATGCTGCCGGTCAGGCCTTCGGGCAGCGGGCGGCCGAGTTCGCGGGCGGCGGTGTCGTGGCGGCCGGCGGCGGTGGCGGCCCGGATCAGGGTGGCCGCCACGCCCCCGGCGTAGACGCTGCCGCCGCGTTCGGGCAGCAAGGCCAGGGCGGCCTCGGCCCGCCGCTGGGCGCCCGCCAGGTCGCCCTGCCGGAGCAGGGCCTCGGCGTGCAGGGCGGTGAAGGTGGTCTGCCAGCCGGGTGCGCCGCGCCGGACGGCCTCCTCCAGGAACACCTGGCACCAGGGCAGGGCGCGGGCCGGGCCGTCGGTGGCGAGCAGCGCCCGGACGGCCTGCACGATCGGGGCGGCGGTGCCGTCGCCGAGCGTGGCGCCGCGCAGGAAGGTCTCGGCCGCGGCCCCGGCCGCCCCGGCCGCGGTGTACTCGGGGACCGCCCACAGGGTCGCGGGCCCCTGGGTGCGGGCGGGCAGCGGTTCGCCGGGCCGGGCGCCCGCGGCCGACGGGGCCGGGCCGGCCCACCGGGGGAACGCCGAGAGGCCGTCCAGCGGGTCGGCGCCGCGGCCGAGCCGGGCGGGCTGTCCGGCGCGCTCGGCCTCGCGGGCGGCGGCCAGCCGTTCCAGGGCCTGGCCGGCCTCGTCGATCCGGCCCTGTTCGGTGAGCAGCCGGGCGAGCGGTCCGAGCCGGGCCGGGCCGAGCCGGCCGGCCCTGAGGGTCTCCAGCGGTCCGGCGAGGCTGCGCTCGGCGGCACTGGGGTTGGTCCGCCAGGTGATGGCGGCGAGCATGGTGCGGAACTGGGCGCGCTGTTCGTCGTCGGCCCGGCCGCGGTGGGCGAGTTCGAGGCAGGCGGCGGCCCGGTCGGTCGCGCCGTCGGCGAGCAGTTGCTCGGCGGCGGTGGAGAGCACCGCCACCGCCCACGGCAGCTCGGTGGGGCCGACGGCGAGGAGCTGGGCGGCCACGGCGGTGGTCGGGGCGCCGTCCTGGTAGGCGAGTTCGGCGGCGCGGCGGTGCAGGGCGGCCCGGTCGTCCGGGTCCATCCGGTCGAGCACCGCCTGCCGGGCGACGGGGTGGCGGAAGCGGTAGCCGTCCAGGATGCCGGCGGCGCCGAGCGTGGCGCTGCCCCGGACGACGGCGCCGTCGGTGCCGCCGAGCAGGCGGACGGCCAGTTCGCGCGAGCCGAGCTCGCCGAGGACCGCGACCACCTCGGCGAGGCGGCGCGCGACCGGTCCGCAGCGGGTCAGGCAGGCGAGGACGGCCTGGGTGAAGGCGCCGCCGAGTTCGGGGGCGCGGCCGCCGGCCCGGTGCTCCTCGATCAGGGCGCGCAGCAGCAGCGGGTTGCCGCCGGCGGCGTCGGCGGGCGGCGGGGTTCTGCCGTCGGCCGGGGAGGCGGCGAGTTCCGTGCGGACCAGCCGGTCGACGGCCTCGGGGCGCAGCCGCTCGGCCCGGATCCGGACGAAGCTGCGCTGGCGCAGCAACTCGGTGCCGTAGACGGGGTCGTCGCCGCGCTCGTGGACCGACTCGGTGCAGACCAGCAGGACGCGGGCGGCGCGGGTGCGGCGGACCAGGTGGAGCAGGTACTGGCAGGACAGGTCGTCGATGTGGTGCAGGTCGTCGATGCAGATCACGGCCGGCGTGGTCTCGGCCAGCCGGTGCACGGCGGCGCACAGGGACTGCATCACGTCGATCCGGGACGGGTCCGGCGCCCCCGCCGGGTCCGGCAGGGATCCGGCGGGGGCGGCGGCGAGCAACTGGCCCAGCACACCGAGCGGGAGGTCGTGCTCGACGGCGGTGCCGATGGCGCGCAGCACCACCGCGCCGGAGGCGGCCGCGCGTTCGGCGACCGTCTCGACGAGTTCGCTCTTCCCGCAGCCGACCGCGCCCTCGATCAGGACGATCCTGGGGGTTCCCTGCAGGCTGTCCGCGAGGGCGGAGTCCAGTACGGCCAGTTCTCGTTCACGGTCCATCAGCACTTTCGGCCCCCGGCTTCGTCCGCGTCACGGTCGGCGCGCCCGCCTCACGGCGATCGCCGGAGAGTCGTGGGCGCGGTTGAGACTTGCCACCCGGAAAGTGATCCGCCGGCGGTTCGAGTCTAGGCAGGCGGGACCGCCCGGACGGGCCGCCGAGGGCCGTCCGAAAGCTGCACGGCAACAACTTCCCCCCGCCTCGACGGCGGCTGTCCGGGGCGGGGTGACGAGGGGTCGGGTCGGGTACGGCGGGGGGTCCGACCGGCCTGCGTGCGGACCGGCCTGCCCGCCGATCGGCCTACGAGCCGACCGGCCTGCGCGCGGAGCGGTCTGCGTGCGGCCCGGCCTGCGCGCGGAGCGGTCTGCGCGCGGACCGACTTGCCGCGACCGGACGCGGTGGTTCCGGCGGGTGTCGGGGAAGGGGTGGCACCCGGGCGCCGGCGCACCGGCGGGCGGGAGGCTGCCGGGCGCCGCGTCCGGGGCGAGTGGCCGTCAGGTCCGGGCCGCGCGCCGGCGGGTCCGCCCACGTCGGCGGCGACGACCGGTCGGGCCGCGGCAGCGCGGAGTTCGACGGCGGGCCGCCGGGCCACCCGGTGCGCGACGGGCGGGCCGGGGCCGGAGAGCGGAGCGGGGGCCGCGGGCCGGGAAGGGCACCGGCGGCGGCGCGAGCGCCGGGGCGAGGGAGTACACACCTCGGGGCGCTCGGAGCGGGTCGTGATCGGCGGGCGGGGGCGCGCTCCGGCCGGTCGGCGGCGGACCCACCGGCGACGGGTGGAGCGCGCGGCCCGGAACGGCGGGCGGGGAACGACTCACCGCGCCCGCCCCGGTGGGCCGTCAGCCGGCGGGCGGGGTGCCGCCGGGCGGCCGCCGGCCGGGCCGGGGGCGTCCGGGCACTGCCCCGCACCCCCGGCCGGTCCGACGGGTGTTCGCGGGGGATCAGCCCCAGCGGTCGTCGTCCTCGGTCGCGGTGACCTTGAAGCCCAGGCGCGCGTCGGCGGCCTTGATGAGCAGTTCCTTCTTCAGGCCCCAGTCGTCGCTCGCGACGGGGGACGGTATGAGGTGGGTGATCCCCCAGCGGTCGTCTCCGGGGCCGGTGACACCGACGCCGGAGGCCGAGCTGTGGCCGAGCCCGAGCAGGGTTGCGACACCCACCGCGAGCAGGGCGCTCTTCGCCGCCACCCGAATCCTGATGGTCGAGACCTTCATCTTGTCCCCCAAGCAGTCGGAACAGGTCGGAAACTCCGGCAGGGCGACGGCCGCACAGCCTTTCACCGCTTGCCTGGGCTCTACTCTGCCGCGCGGACAACGCCCGGTCCGAGCGGATCACCATGGCGTAAAGTTGCATGGCAGGAACTTCGCATTCCGACGGGGGCTTCAGAGTGTTCGGACACCCACAGCTTCAGACCGGCTTCGCCGAACTAGACGATCTGAGTGCGAGCGCCTATGGACACGCCGTCGAGTCGGGCCGCTTCGACCGGAATGCCATCGCCGCCGTGCTGAAACTGGACGAGGCCGAGGTCAGCCGCATCGAGCAGGTGCTGCGGCTGATGCACCTGCTGCAGCCGAGACCGGGCGACCCGAACGTCCTGGTGCCGGTCAGCCCGGACGTGGCCGCGGCCGACCTGGTCGGGCCGGCGGAGCATCAGATCCGCGACCTGCGGCAGGCGGTCACCGACGTCCGCAGCAAGTTGCTGTCGCTCAGCCCCCTGTACTTCGAGGGCCGCCGGCTGCGCAACCGGTTCGAGGCGTTCGACGTGGTCACCGACGTCGACGCGATCCAGAACATGCTCGACCACCTGGGGCAGACCTGTCGCAAGGAGGTGCTCACCGTCCAGCCGGGCGGCGCCCGCCCCTCCACGCTGCTGCCGGCCGCGCGCAAGTCCGCCGAAGGCATGCTGGAGCGCGGGGTGCGGATGCACACCATCTACCAGCACACCGCCCGCAGCGACCTCCCGACCAAGGCGTACGTCCGCGACGTCACCGCGATGGGTGCCGAGATCCGTACCGCGGACCAAGTGATCGACCGGATGCTGATCTACGACCGCGAGACGGTGTTCCTGCCGGTGCGCACCGCGGACGAGGAGGAGTCGACGGGCGCGGCGATCGTCCGTGAGCCGACCCTGGTGGCCTTCCTCTGCGCGGTGTTCGAGCACCTGTGGGACAGCGCGACCCCGTTCGTCTACGACACCCCGACCACGGACGACCTCAAGCAGTCGATCATCCGGCTGATGGCCCGGGGCTACAAGGACGAGATGGTGGCACGCCGGCTGGGCATGTCGGTGCGCACCTGTCGTCGTCACATATCGGAGATCACCGAGGAGCTGGAGGCCACCAGCCGCTTCCAGGCCGGGTACAACGTGGCGATGGCGGGTCTGCTCGGGAAGGGTCCGGCGGGCGCCGAACCGCCGCCGAAGCCGCCCGCCTGACCGGTCACGGGCTCGCATCACGCGCGGTCGTGATCGGGCCCGGTTGTCATATTCATGTCTTCGAGGGGGTCGGGCCCGGCGTCGTAGACCGCGACGCCGACCCGGTACCCGCTGTCCAGTTCGAAGGTGTGGAACCCCCACTCCTCGCCGGTCCCGGTGCTGCCGTCGGGTCGCCGCACCGGGACGGGCCGGCCGTCCGGACCGAAGCCGAACTCCGTGAAGTCGAACCGCATGCCCTGCCCGGTCGCCTTCCGGTACGCCTCCTTGAGGGTCCACAGCCGCACCAGGGCCGGGTTGCGCTCCTCCTCGGCCTGCGCCGCCAGCGTGATCAGCTCGTACGCGGTGCACACCTGGCGGCTCAGGCCGCCCTGGTGCATCGGGCGCTCGGCGGGCTCGGCGTCCACCCCGATCAGGCCCCGGGTGGTGATGCCCAGCAGCAGCAGGCCGTCGGCCTGGCTGAGGCTGATGTCCACCCGGTCGCAGCCGCGCAGGTACGGCCGGCCGGTGGGGCCGTACGCCAGCTCCGGGGCGTCCGGGCCACCGTCCGGGAGGGCGGCGGCGGCGTGTTCGAGCAGCGCCCTGGAGGCGGCGTGGCGGTGGCGCACCTCGGGGTGGGCGAGGTCCAGGTAGCGCGACCGGTCCCGGTCGAGCGGCCCGCGCGGTTCCCCGCCGCCTGGCGGGACGGGCGCCAGGTCGGCGAGGTCGGCGTGGACCACGGCGGTGCCGTACGCGGCCAGGTCGGCGCGCACCCCGTCCCAGGACCCGTCGAGGGCGGCCACCCGCCTGGGCCGGCCGACCGGCGGTCCGATCGTGGAGTTTCCCGGGTCGGTCATGCTCGTCGCTCCAGAACTGGGTGGGTCGTTGCGGGGCCGCGCGCCTGCGGGAGGGCGCGGTGACGGGTGGGAACGCGGTGACGGGTGGCGGCGCGGTGACGGGTGATCGTGCGGTGGGCGGGGTCCGTCGACGCCCCGGAGCGCAGCGCACGACGGCCCGGGCGGGCACGGCCGGGCGTCCCGGCGGCCGGGCCGCCCGGCTCCGCCGGGGCGCCGGCCCGGGCCCGCGCGCGCCCGGTGGTGCTGACGGAACGTGACATGACACCCCCCTCGGGTCGTCTCCGGTCCTGCGGGTCCCGCACACCGGGCCCGTCATACGCCCCGATGGTCGCGCGGACCGCTAAAGCCCCGCTTAGGTGCGGGATATCTCGCGATCGGTGCCCGGGGCGGCCGCGAACCCGTGGGCGGTCAGCGGCAGGGGCGGCCCGGCCCGCCCGAGGTGGCGGCCCCGGGCGCGGACAGCGCGCACGGCAGCTCCATGGTCAGCCGGGTCGGGCCGCCGGGCGGGCTGCTCAGCGTGAGCGTGCCGTCGAACGCGGCGAGCCGGCACTGGATGCCCCGCAGCCCGCTGCCCAGCCGGGGGTCCGCACCGCCGTGGCCGTCGTCGGCCACCTCGGCCCGCAACCGCCCGGCGGCGTGCGAGAACTCCACGCTGGCGCGCCGGGCACCCCCGTGCTTCACGGCGTTGGCGAGCGCCTCGCTGACGGCGAAGTAGACGGCCGACTCGACCGGCACCTCGGCCCGGCCGGGGACGTCGGCCCGCACCTCGACCTTCAGCGGGACGTCCAGGGCGAGGGCGCGCACCGCGGCGACGAGTCCCCGCTCGGCGAGGACCGGGGGGTGGATGCCCCGGACCAGGTCGCGCAGTTCCTGGAGGGCCCGGACGACGTTCGCCTGGGTCTCCGACACCAGCTCCTTCGCCGCCTGCGGATCGCGGTCGATCAGCGCCCCGACCGCGCCGAGGCGCAGGCCGACCGCGACCAGCCGGGCCTGGGCGCCGTCGTGCAGGTCGCGTTCGATCCGGCGCAGTTCGGGAGCCCGGGTCTCGCCGAGGTCCGGGCGGCCCCCGACCGGCGGCCCGCCCCGGCCGGTCGGCGCGGCCCGCTCGGTGGGCCCGAGCAGGGAGGTCGGCACAGCCCGCTCGGTGGGCCCGAGCAGGGCGCGGGTCCAGCGGCCGTGCAGGCGCAGCACCCGCTCCGCCAGAGCGAGGCCGGCCGCCGCCAGGGCGAAGCCGAGGAGCGCGGTGTCGGCGCCGTCCAGCGGGAGGAGGGCGGTGTGCAGGGCCGGCTGCGCGAGCCCGGCCAGGCCGCAGCCGACCAGGAGCAGCGGGACAGCGGCGGTCGCGCCGCCGATCAGCGGGTTCAGCAGCACCCAGAGGTAGTCCCGCCAGGTCGCCGGGTCGGTCCAGAGCCAGCGGACGGTGCGGGTGTCCCCGGTGGGCCGGCCGCACCGCTGGTGCTCCCCCGCGGTCGTCCTCCGGAGGGGCGGCGGGCGCTCCGGCTCCGGGCGCGGCAGGTAGGGCGACGGCACGGGCACCCCGGACCACGCCCCGGCCAGCCGCCGGGCGAGGCCGGCCGCCGCCCTGGTGAGTCCGGTGACCGCGGGGAACAGTGGGAAGACCCCGAGGCAGAACCAGAGCACGAAGCCGATCAGGGTCGTGACGAGCAGTCCGAGCGCGGGCGGGACGAGGACGGCCAGCACCGCCAGCCGGCCGAGGGCCGTCGCGTGCCCCCGCGCCCGGGCGACGGCGGGCAGGCCCGTCGGCCGCTCGGCCGCTGGGGACGGCATGCTGCTCACGGCTCCTCCGGCGGTCGGTTCGGTAGCGTCCGCTCGACGCCGTCCACTGCGGTGGTCGCTCCGGGACCTTCGGCTCCGACAGTAGGGCGCACGGGCGGCGGCCAAGAGCCACTCGGCCACCCCTTAGGGGTAGCGGCGGCCTCGACCCCTGTTCGCGGGCCCCGGAACAGGGGTGCCCGTCGCGAAGTCAGGGGTTCGCCACCGCACGGCCGGCGCCCGGTGTCCGGTCCCGCGCCTTCCCGTGGTTCGTGCACCGAGGTCGTTCCGCTCGCCGGTCCGTTCGACCGGTCCGCCGGGAGCACACTCGCCCCTCCCCCGGATTCGGCGATTTCCGATCGTTTTCCCTCCTCCTGCCCATTCCACCGGTCGTCTTGTGCACGGAATCGATTCGGTGGGATATCCCTGGGGCGTCTTGAAATCGAACAGTCAGGAAAGCCGGTGGGGGTAGGCCCACTGCGTACGGGGCATAGCGGGGTGGCCGGGCGGCCGGGCGAACCGTAGGTTTTCCAGTCCGGGCCGACACCGGCACGCGCAGCCAGCATTCGAAAGGACAACCGATGTCCGTGGTGATCGAGGTGCGGAACCTGCACAAGACGTACGGTGACCGGGTCGCGGTCGATGACGTCTCCTTCTCCGTCGAGGAAGGTGAGATCTTCGGGATTCTCGGGCCGGCTGGTGCGGGCAAGACCACGATCCTGGAATGCCTCGAAGGGCTCCGGGACCGGGACGGCGGCCGGATCGAGGTGCTCGGCCGCGATCCCCGGCCGGAACGGACCGGGGTGACGCGCCAGATCGACGCCCGCCTCCAGGACGACCGGGCACCCGACCACCCGCGGATCGCGGAGGCGCTGTCGCTCTTCAGCTCGTTCTACCGCGACCCCGGCGACTGGCAGCGGCTCATGGACGCGCTCGGCTTCACCACCGGGAACGGGACCGAGACCACCGGGAACGGGACCGAGGTGGCCGGTCCGGCGTCCGGGCGTCCGGACCAGCGGCCGGACCAGGTGCTGGCGAGCGCGCTGGAGCAGGTCGGGAACCCGAAGGTGGCGGTCTTCGACGAGCTGACCACCGGGCTGGACCCGCGGTCGCGGCGAGACACCTGGGAGCTGATCGAGGCCGTTCGCGCCAGTGGCGTCACCATCCTGCTGGTCACCGGTTCCTGGGAGGAGGCCGAGCGCCTGTGCGACCGGGTCGCACTGATCGACCGGGGCCGGCTCACCGTCACCGACACGCCGGCCAGGCTGCTGGAGCGCGTCCGGAGCGGGCAGCGGATCCAGTTCCGCCCGTCCGCCCCGTTCGACCACCGCCTGCTGGCGCGGCTGCCCGAGGTCAGCGGCGTCAACCGCCAGGGCGACCACGTCGTGGTGACCGGCACGGACGAGGCCCTGGGGAAGGTCACCTCGCTGCTGGCGCGGCACCAGGTCCTGGCCGAGAACCTCCGCGTCGACCAGGACGCCCTGGAGGCGTTCCTCGGTCTGATCAGCAGGCGCTCCGCCTGAGCCCGCACGGGGGCGCGCGGACCGCGGCGCCCCCGGACACCGTCCGGCCCGGTGCCGCCCTACTCGGCGGCGACGACCTGGGCCCGCCGGTTCAGCTCCTGGGCGAAGTCCTCCCAGATCTGGGAGTTCTGACGGGAGAGCTGGACGATCAGCTCGATGCAGTGCGAGGGCACGGACGCGCAGATGTCCGACATCTCCTTGGCGCCCAGCACGTTCTCCTTGAACATCCGCAGCAGCCGCCGGCCCAGCTCGTTCTGACGCAGCGACGGGTCCCGCATGAGCTTCTCCAGCGTGACGGTCGAGGGCGGACCGACGACGACCGGGGTGCGGTCCGGCTGCTGCTCCCGGGCGGAGCCCGCCGGGGTACCGGCGGGGGTCCGCTGACAGGGCACGGGACCCTCCCCGCGCTCCAGCCTCCGGCGCACGTCGAGCGCCGTCGCGGGCGAGACGCCGGCCGACCGGGCCACCTGGCGCAGCGAGGCCTCGGGGTTCTCCCTGATCAGCTCCGCCACCCGCAGCCGCCCCGTCGCGCCGTTCAGCGGTCGGACCTTGCCGTCGCGCCCCACCCGGAAGTTCGAGGCGGGCACGCAGTCGGAGGAGCGGCGCAGCTCGGCGACCGCCCTGGCGCCCAGTCCGGTCGACTTGGCGACGGCGCGGTCCGACATGGTGGGGTGCGACTTGAGGATCCGCAGCGCGGCCGCGTTGCGATCGGCCTGCGACAGCGGAAGGCCGTGCTCGATGTTCGACTCGACCGCCTTGAGGAACGCCTCCTCGCTGCTGCCGTCGAAGAACCTGACGTCGATCGCGTGGCGCCCCCTGAGGGAGGCCGCCATCAGCCGGTGGATTCCGTCGATCACCCGCATCGTCCGCCGGTCGACCAGAATCGGCGGCAGCGGACTCTCGATCGCCGCCAGCCGCAGGACGTGAATCTTGTCCTCACCCTCCAGACGCGGTGAGTCCCCGGGCAGGATCTGCATGATCGGAACCGAGACGATTTCCGACTCGCCAATCCAGTGCTCATCAATTCTGAGCGGCATGACACTGTGGGCTAGAAGTCCCATACTGCACCCCCATGACAACTCGGTCGAGTCATTTGCAGCGGAAGCGGAAGCTGTCTGTTCCGGCAGGTCGGCAGCCGGAGGAACGTCGCACCGACCCCCAAAAGTCAATAGCGTTCGATCGGATTAACCAGAACCGCACGCTAGCAGCCCCGGACACCGCCCCGGAAGCTTCCGCCTGGGGATATAGGGGTCCCCTCACCGGATGTAAGGGCCCCCCGATTCCCCCCTCCTGCCGGCCTGCTCCGGCCGCGGCCGGCCCCTGCCCGGGGAGGGCCGGAGGTGCTCGACGGGGTGGCAGGGGGTGCTCCACGGCGTGGGCGGAGGTGCTCCACGGGGTGGCCGCGGCGGCCGACCGCCGGCCGCACGGAAAACGCGGCGAAGCTCCGGTCGGGGTGACTCGAAAGTTCACCCTCGGCCGGAGCTCCGCCGCATTCACACCCGCCGCCACCTGGGCGGTTTCTTCGTCTCGTGCCGACAGGCTAGGCCGCCTCGGCGGCCGCCTCCTCGACCGGCGCCTGCGGCACCGCCGGGACGCTGAGGCCCGGGACCGTGAGGTCCGGAACCGTCTTCACCGTCTCCAGGGCCGACTCGATGGCCTCGGCCAGGGAGGGCGCGACCTCGTCGTCGAACTCGATCCTCGTGACCGGGACCTCCGCGTTGGTCGGAAGCGCATCGGTCGAGAAAGTCGCGCCGGCGAAACCCGCGTCCTGCAGGATCGTCGATTCCTCGTCGGAGATCTCCCGACTGAGCACCAGAGAGAACTTGTGTCCCACGTACGTCACCTCTCAATGTCGCCGCGTATTTTGGAACAGTAACCGGGATCATCGGGGCAACGCAACAGGCAGCCACGCTCCCTCGGTCCAAAGGAATACCAGTCGGCCGGCCGCCCGGCCACCGTTCAACTGCCGCCCGCTCGCCAGTTGAGCGGATAACGCGGGGCCGGGCCCGCCGATCTCCTTGCCGCCGTTCCGGCAATTCGCTATGTTCGGATTCAATTGACAATCCGGTATGACGACCTTCTGGAGTGGCATGTCTCGGCCTTCGCCCGGAGATGAACTGTGGTGCCGACGTTTTCACCCTGCCGAAAACGCGACCGCCCGACTCGTATGCCTCCCGCACGCGGGCGGCTCGGCCTCCTTCTACCTTCCGGTCTCGGCGGCACTGAGCCCCGCGGTCGACGTCCTCGCCATCCAGTACCCGGGACGGCAGGACCGGCGGATGGAGCCGGCCATCGACGACCTGGCGGTCCTCGTCGACCGCCTCTACGAGGTGCTCCGGCGCCAGCCGGAACTCCCGCTCACCTTCCTCGGCCACAGCATGGGGGCCGTCATCGGGTTCGAGCTGACCCGTCGGCTGGAGGCCGACGGGCACGCTCCGGTGCGGCTGTTCGCCTCCGGGCGCCGCGCGCCGTCGACGGTCCGGCAGGAGAACACCTTCCGCAGTGACGACGCCATCCTGGCCGAGGTCCGCCGGCTGAGCGGCACCGCGTCGGCCCTGCTCGGGGACGAGGAGATGATGCGGGCCGCGCTGCCCGCCCTCCGGGCCGACTACACGGCGGTCGAGGGCTACCGCTGCGCGCCCGGGATCACGGTGAACAGCCCGATCACCGTGCTGACCGGCGACAACGACCCCAAGACCACCCTGGACGAGGCGAAGGCCTGGGCCGAGCACACGACGGCGGAGCTCGACCTGCGGGTGTTCGAGGGCGGGCACTTCTTCATCAGCGAGCGGAGCAAGGACGTCATGCAGGTCCTCGTCGAGCACTTCCGGGGTGCGGGCGCCCGGACCGCCGGCTGACGGTCCGGCCGCACCACCCGGCGACTCCCGCCCCCCGGGCCTCCATGGTCCTCAGGCCCCGCAACCGCCCGGCACGTCCGGGCGGTTGCGGGGCCTTCGCCGTCCGTCCCGCCGGGCCCTTGGCACCCGCCGCGCTCCGCCGGCTCGCCGACGGTTCGCCGGCCGATCGACGCCGGCCGCCCGCGGACCCCCAACACGCCGGAGCCGTGCACCGACCGGACGGTCCCGGTCGGTGCACGGCTCCGGCGCACGGTTCCGCTCTGCCGTACGCCGTCGACGTGCGGGTCGTTCGGCGTCCCGGTCGCGCTACTCGGCCACGTACGTGCTGTGGGTCCAGACGAAGACCCGCAGCTCGCGGTCGTCGACGAGAGTGGTCTCGGAACTGGCCTCGAAGTGCTCGTAGCGGTTGCCGAGCGGGACCTTCACCTTGGTCGCACCGGTATCCGCCACATGGCGCAGCCGCTCCGCACCGGTGAGCACGGGGGCGCCGGTGAGGAACACGTTGGGTGCACCGTTGTCGTTCATGATCACCCTCACTTCTCTGGGGTTCGGGATTCCTGTTCTTCTCCGGTCTCGGTTCCTCGACGTCCCTCGACGAGGCGCGCGCGGTGGTTCCGCTCTCCCCCGGGGCCGGGTCGGCCCGGCCGGAAGAGGGAAGGGCCGGGTGCTTCGGGGGAGCGCACCCGGCCCTGGCCTTGCGCATGATCGTAACAATCCCAATCGCCCTTGGCCGTGCGGCAGTTGAACAGTCGAACGGCCTGCTCGGGAGGGTTCCGCGGGGAGTGGGTCCAGACCCACCCACCCGTACGGACAGACCCATGTCGGGGCGGGCCGGCGATCCGTAATGTCGTTAGCACAACGACACGAAGGAGCAGGAACCATGGCGAACACCAGCGACATCACGGCCTCGGCGGCGCAGCTCGGCGAGTCCCGCACGCAGGACGCATTCGACACCGTGAAGAAGTGCATCACGCTCTTCGGCGCCGTCGGCGCCATCGTCCTGGGCACGGTCGCCGTCATGGCGTTCACCGGCCACGAGGCCTCGCCGTTCATGTGGATCCGCGGCGCGATCCTCTTCCTGATCACCTTCCTGCTGCACCGGATGACGGCCCGCGCCGCCCAGGGCTCCTACAAGGCCTTCGACCGGGTGCGCACCCTCTCCACGATCATGCCGATCGCGATCATCGTCGTCGACCTGATCCCCGGCCTCTGCCCGGTCTGGTACGCCGTCCTCCAGGGCCTGTCCGCGCTGGCCCTGATCGGCGTCGCCGTCCTCACCCGCGGCTCCGCGCTGAGCGCCGTCTTCCCCACCCCCGACAAGAAGTGACGTGCTGAGGACCTGCTCCGCCCCTCCGATGGCCGGACCCCCCTGGGCATCCGGCCATCCGGCGTCCGGGCCCCCGGTGCACGCGGGACACCCGCGCGCGTGGCGTACCGGCAGCCCCGGTAGGGGACCCGCCCGGCGTACGTTCGCAGGTACCGCCTGAGGAACCGGCGCCCGGCTGACACAATGATCACCCTTGCGAAAGGAACTGGCAGATGCGGATACCGCTCGGAGGCAATCCCCTGCGGTGGGGCGCCGGGATCGGGCTCGGGCTGTACCGGTCCGTCGTGCTGACCGGCCTCACCTGTGTGATGGCCCTGGTCGCCGTGCCCGTCGCGGTGGCCGGCTCCGCCCTCGCCTACTCCTGGTCCGACGGACTGTCCGCCCCGCTGGCCGTCCGCGCGCTGGCCACCCTCGGGGAGACCCTGGTGGTGGTCCTCTGGGTCGCCGTGTCGCTCTGGGTGGTCCACCCGCTGACCAGCCGGGCCCTCGCCAGGGGCGCGCGCCACTGCGCGAAGAAGTGGCTCGACCTGGAGATCCGGGTGGCCTACCGCCCCGTCCCGCCGGTCACCAGGATGGCCACGGGCTTCTGGTGGGACGGTCACGAGTACCACAAGTCCGAGCGGGAGGCCCGCCGGCGGGCCAAGGTGCACGCCCGGTTCCACGACCCGCAGCTGCACTGGGACGGCGTCTGGTCCCTGGTCGCCTCGGTCACCGTGCTCCCGGTCGCGGCCCTGCCGCTGCTCGCGCTCGGCTACGGCGGCTACATGGCGCTGACGCCCGCCCTCACCGGTTACGGCGTCGCCGTGATCGCGGCCGGCCTGGTCGGCGCCCCCTTCGCCTGGCGGATCCTGGGCCCGATGGCCCGGCGGTTCCTCGGGCCGGTCCCGAGCACCCGGCTCGGGCGGCGGGTCGAGGAGCTGGAGGCCATCCGCGCCGACCTGACCCAGACCCAGGCCGCCGAGCTGGAGCGCATCGAACGGGGCCTGCACGACGGCGCCCAGGCCCGGCTGGTGGCCATGGGGATGTCGATGGGCGCCGCCGAGCAGCTGGTGGACACCAACCCCGACGCCGCGAAGGCGATCCTCGCCGAGGCCCGGGCCACCTCCGCCACCGCGCTCGCCGAGCTGCGCTCGCTCGTCCGCGGCATCAACCCGCCCGTCCTCGCCGAACGCGGACTGGTCGACGCCCTGCGGGCCCTGGCCCTGGACTCCTCGGTGAAGGTCAACGTCTTCAGCGAGGTGCCGGCCCGGCCCGAACGCCCCGTCGAGTCGGCCGTCTACTTCTCCGTCGCGGAACTGCTGGCGAACGTCGCGAAGCACTCCCGCGCCGAACGGGTCAAGGTCGAACTGAACTACGCGGCACGGTTGCTGACTGCTACCGTGAGCGACGACGGAATCGGCGGAGCGGCCGCATCCACAGGGTCCGGGCTGAGTGGCATCGAGCGCCGCATGGCGGCGTTCGGCGGACGTCTGGAGATCGACAGCCCGGCCGGTGGACCCACTCGTATCACCGTGGCGGTGCCGTGCGAATTGTCGTAGCCGAAGACCTCTTCCTGCTCCGCGACGGGCTGGTGCGCCTCGTCGAGGCGTACGGCCACACCGTCGTCGCGGCCGTCGACTCGGGGCCGGCCGCGCTCGACGCGCTGGTCACCCACAAACCGGACGCGGCGATCGTGGACGTCCGGCTGCCGCCGACGTTCTCCGACGAAGGACTCCAGGCCGCGCTCTCCGCCCGCCGGGTCGTCCCCGGCCTGCCGGTGCTGATCCTCTCCCAGCACGTGGAGCAGCTGTACGCGCGCGAGCTGCTCGCCGACGGCCACGGCGGCATCGGCTACCAGCTCAAGGACCGTGTCCTGGACGCCAACCAGTTCATGGACGCGGTCCAGCGGGTGGCCGACGGCGGCACCGCGCTCGACCCCACGGTGGTCGCCAAGCTGCTGGGCCGGCCGATGCGGGCCGACCCGCTCGCCACCCTCACCGAACGGGAGCGCTCCGTCCTCGCGCTGATGGCCGAGGGGCTCTCCAACACGGCGATCGCCAACCAGCTGTTCCTCAGCGAGGGCTCCATCAGCAAGTACACGACGGCGATCTTCGCCAAGCTCGGGCTCGCCAACGACGACGACACCAACCGCCGGGTCCGCGCCGTCCTCACCTACCTCGGCGCCGACGGGCAGGGCGAGGACTGAGCACCGGGCAGCCGGACAGCACACAGCAGCGGCCCTGCGGGATGTCCTCCCGCAGGGCCGCTGCCGTGTGCGCGGGACGGTCAGCCGGCCGGCGCCTGCGCCCGTGCCGAGTCCCGGACGGCGGCGGCCAGTTCCCGCGGCGTACGGCGCTCGAACACCTCGGCCAGGCTGACCGACACCCCGCTGATGTTCTGGAACTCCTGCATCGCCAGCGCGGCGAGCATCGAGTTCCCGCCGTTGGCGAAGAAGTCGGTGTCGGCGTCGAGCGCCTCGTCCCGCAGGATGCTCCGCCACAGCCCCGTCAGCTCGGCCGTCAGGTCGTCGACGTCGCGCCGCTCCGGGCGGTCCGGGCCGGACCGGGTGGCGGCCGCGCGCCGGGCTTCGACCATCCGCTGCAGCGCGGGGTAGTCGACCTTCCCGCTGCCGTTGACCGGCAGCGAGTCGACCGTCACGAGGTCCCCCGGCAGCATCGACCGGGACAGCCGGGCGCGGGCGTGCGCCCACACGCTCCCGGTGTCGATCGGCCCGGCGGCCGGCTCCAGGCAGCCGATCAGCACGGCGTCCGCGCTCGGGTCGCCGACCATGACCACCGCGGCGCCGCCGACCTCGGGGTGCGCCAGCAGGGTCGCCTCGATCTCGCCCAGTTCCATGCGGTTGCCCCGGAGCTTGACCTGCCGGTCGCTGCGGCCGAACAGGTCGAGCAGGCCGTCCGCGCGCCAGCAGGCGACGTCGCCCGTCCGGTAGAACCGGCCGAACCCGGGGTGCTCGCCGAAGCGCTGGGCGTTGAGGTCCGGCCGGCCGTGGTACCCGATCGCCACCCCGACGCCCGAGATGCAGAGCTCGCCGCGGACGCCGACCGGCAGCTCGCGGCCGTGGCGGTCGAGCACGTGGACCCGGGTGTTGCGGATGGGCGCGCCGACGTCCAGGCGGCCGGCCGGCGCCTCGGTGACGACGCGTGACGTCGACCAGATGGTCGTCTCGGTCGGCCCGTAGGCGTGGTGCAGCACGCAGCCGGCCGCCACCAGCCGCCGGGCGAGGGACAGCGGCACGGGCTCGCCGCCCACGACGACGCCGCGGCCGCGCAGGCAGTCCGCCACCCGGTCGATCACCAGCCGCCAGGTGGTCGGCGTCGCCTGGACGAACCGTGCCCCGTACCGCTCGATCAGCTCCCGCAGGACCCGGCCGTCGCTCCTGGCCCGGTCGGGGGCGGCCACCAGCCGGCCGCCGGAGCTCAGCGACACGAACAGTTCGAGACCGGAGATGTCGAACGCGAAGGTGGTCGTCCACAGCGTCGTGTCCCCGGCCGCCGCGCCGAACTGCTCGGCGAAGTGCGCGACCACGTTGGCCAGCGCCGCGTGGTCGACCAGCGTGCCCTTGGGCAGGCCGGTCGAGCCCGAGGTGTACATCAGGTACGCGCAGGCCGCCGGATCCACCGCCGCGGGCCGGGCCTCGGCCGGCACCCGGTCCGGCGCGTCCTCGACGGCCGGCGCGGTCAGCACCACCGGGCCGGTCCCGACCGCCTGCTCGGGGCCACCGGTCCCGCCCGTGGCCCCGGCCGGGCCCGCGACCAGCACCTTCGCGCCGGAGTCGGAGAGCTGGTGGCGGATCCGCTCCTCGGGGTGGGCCGTGTCGACCGGCAGGTACGCCGCACCCGCGAGCCACGCCCCCAGGACGGACGCGACCAGTTCGGGCCCGCGCGGAAGGGCCGTCGCCACCACGTCGCCGGCCCGGACCCCGGCGCCCCGGAGGAGGGCGCCCATCGCGTGCGCCGCGCTCCACAGCTGCCGGTACCGCACCGAACGGTCGCCCTCGACGACGGCGACCGCGTCGGGCGAGCGCAGGACCTGGGCGTGGACGGCTTCCAGGACGGAGCCGGGCCGCACGGGCCGGGCGGTGTCGTTCGCCGCGCCGATGATCGCGTGGTCCCGGTCGCTCCAGCACCGCACGTCGCCGACCGCGCGGTCCGGGTCCTCGGCGAAGGAGGCCAGCACCGCCTCGAAGCGGCCCAACAGCAGCTCGGCATGGGCCCGTTCGAAGAGCTCCGTCCGGTACACGGCCCGCAGCGAGACGGCGTCCGCCGTCGAGGTGGCGCAGAGCTGGAGGTCGAACTTGCCGAAGCCGCTCCCGACGGCGAACGGCCTGACCGGCAGCCCGTCCAGGGCCGGCGCGGCGGCGCCGCTCGCCGTCCGGTGGTCGAACACGTGCCGGAAGGGCAGCGACCACCGGCCGGTCCGCGCCGCGGGCATGAGGTCCGCCCGGGCGTCCACGGCCACGTCGGCGTGCGCCGCGCTCGTGCGCAGCCGCTCGCCGCTGCGGCGCACCAGCGCGCGGACGCTCTCCGCGCGGTCCAGCCGCAGCCGCAGCGGCACATGGGTCACGTGGTACCCGATCGTGCGGGCGGCGTGCGGCGGCCGGAGATCGACCGGGCACCCGACCAGCAGGTCGGGCCCGGCGCCGGACGCCTCCAGCAGCACGTAGTAGGCGGCCAGCAGAACGGCGGACTCCGGGACGCCGAGGTCCTCGGCGAGGCGGCGGACCCCGGCCACCGTACCGGGCGGCAGGGTGCGGTCGAGCTGCGCCGCCGCCAGCGTCGGGCGGTCCGGCTCGGGCTCGGTGCAGGCCAGCTCCATGGTGCCGGTGCTCGCGCCCGCCAGCTCCGCGCGCCAGTGGGCGAGGCTCTCCGGGGTCGGATCCGGCTCGGTCCAGCCGGGCACGGGCGCGGGCGCTGCGTTCCTCTCGGTGTCGGCGGCGGCGTCGGCGTTCTCGTAGGCCGATGCCAGGTCCGCCAGGAACACCGGGACGGACACCTCGTCGAAGACCAGCTGGTGCGCCGTGACGCAGAGGACGTCCGACGCCGGCGAGCGGAGGAGCACCGCCCGCAGCATCGGCCCCCCGTCCAGCCGGAACGGCACGGCGGCCACCGATGCCAGGTCGGCCTCGCCGGGTTCGCCCGCCAGCACGACCTGGACGAGCTCCAGCCGGAAGTCGGCCGCGGCGACCACCCGCTTGGTCAGCCGGGTGCCGTCGGCGCGGTAGACGGTGCGCAGGGCCGCGTGGCCCCGCAGCACGACGGCCAGCGCCGCGTCCAGCCGCAACGGGTCCAGCCGGCCCGCGACGGCGAACGCCGCGGACACGTTGTTCACGGGCGTGCCCGGCACCAGCGACTCCAGCAGCCACAGCGCCTCTTCCCTGGGGGAGACTCCCGCGTCGTCAGCCGGATCCGCAGGCGTACGCCCTTCCGCGGAAATCATCACGTCACTCCTCTACCCGTTACCAGTCCGTTGGGTCCGCCGGCGTTCCCGCTGCTGCCCGACCGCTCAGATCCCCAGCTCTTTGTCGATCAGGTCGAAGATCTCGTCGTCCGTCGCCCCGATGATGTCCTCGTCGGAGGGCGCGCCGTTCGCGTCCGCACCGCGGAACTCCTCCAGGAGCAGTTCGAGACGGCTCGTGATCTTCGCGTTCTGGCCGCCGCCCCGCCGGGCGATCGCGGTCAGCAGGGACTTGAGCCGGTCGAGCTCGCCCAGCACCGGCTCGTAGTCGATCTCCTGCTCGGCGACCCGGTCCCGGAGGTACCGGGCCAGCTCCGCGGGGGTGGGGTAGTCGAAGACCACCGCCGCGGGCAGCCGCAGCCCGAGGGCGCCGCTGATCCGGTTGCGGAACTCCAGCGCCGTCAGCGAGTCGAAGCCGAGCTGACGGAAGTACCGGCCGGCCTCGATGGATTCGGAGCCCGGCCGGTTGAGCACCAGGGCCGCCTGGGTCAGCACCAGGTTCAGGACCGCGCCCTCCAGCTGCTCCGGCGGGAGGGCGACCAGCTGGTTCAGGAGGCTCCTCCCGCCCTCCGGACCGGCCCCGCGCCCCACCGAGCGCCGACCGGGGCGGACGAGCCCGGTCACCAGCGCCGGCACGACGCTCCCGGGGCGACGCATCGCGGGCAGGTCCAGCCGGGCCGCGACCAGCAGGGGGTCGACGGCGTGCGCGGCCGCGTCGAGCAGCGCGAGCCCTTCGGAGGCGGACAGCGGCTTCAGGCCCTGCCGGGCCATCCGACGGCGGTCGGCCTCGGTGAGCTCACCGGCCATGCCCTGCTCCCAGGGGCCCCACGCCAGCGACACACCGGGCAGGCCCTCGTGCCGCCGGTGGGCGGCCAGCGCGTCCAGGAAGGTGTTGCCGGCCGCGTAGTTGGCCTGCCCCGGGGTGCCCCAGACACCGGCCACCGAGGAGAAGAGGGTGAAGGTGTCCAGGTCCAGGTGGCGGGTCAGCTCGTGCAGGTGCCAGGCTGCGTCGGTCTTCGGCCGCATGACCCGCTCGACGCGGTCGTCGGTGAGCGAGCCGACGACACCGTCGTCGAGAACGCCCGCCGTGTGGACGACCCCGGTGAGCGGCTCGCCGTTCAGTACGCCCGCCAATTGCGCGCGGTCGGCGGCGTCGCACGCCACCACCCGCACGCTCGTCCCGGCACCGGCCAACTCGGCCGCCAGCGCGGACAGCTGGGCGGCGGCCGGGCCGCGACGGGAGGCCAGCAGGAGCCGTCCGGCCTGTCCGCTCGCCGCCAGGTGCCGGGCGACCAGACCGCCCAGCGCACCGGAGGCGCCGGTCACGAGGACGGTGCGCGGGCGGTCGGTGGCGTGGAGCCGGTGCCGGTCGTCCCGGCCGTTCTGGTTGTTCCGATTGTTCCTGTCGTTCTGGTTGTTCCGGTCGTTCCGGTCGTTCCGGTCGTTCCGGTTGGAGGCCTGCTCGCCCGGCTCCTGCCGGTCCTGATCGGCCGCACGCGTCAGGCGCGGCACTCGCACGGTGCTGTCCCGCACCGCGAACCCGGGCTCCCCCAGCGCCGTTCCGGCCACGACGAGCGGCCCGGAGCCCGCCAGCTCCGCCACGTCCGCCGACACGATCCGCTCCGGATGCTCACCGGCCGCCGCCCGCACCAGTCCGACCACGCCCGCGCTGTCCAGTCGCACGCTCGCGCCGCAGCCGGCATCCACACCGCGCTCGGTCACCACGACCAGCCGCGTCCCGTCGAGCGAGCCCGCCGCCAGCCAGTCCCGGAGCACCGCCAGCACACGCAGCACGGCGGCCCGCGCCGCGGCCGGGACGTCGTCCGCGCCTTCGCCGGTGGTTGTTCCGAAGGGTGCTGTTCCGGGAACGCCGCAGACCAGCACGACGTCCGGGACCGCAGCCCCCGCCTCCACCTCGGCGACCAGATCCGCCACGTCCGCGTACGCCGCGGCGCCGGGCACGGCCAGGCCACCGTCGTCGCCCAGCACCGCCCACACCCGACCCGGCTCGCCGGCCGTCTCCGGCGCGGCGACCGGCACCCAGTCCACCCGGAAGAGTCCGTCACCGACCGCCCCCGCGGCCCGGTCCAGCAAGCCGGCGGCCGGCGCTCCGAGCACCACCGAGCCGACCGAGACGATCGGCTGTCCGGACTGGTCGGCCAGGGCCACCGAGACGCCCTCACCCGAGGCCGACGGCGCCACCCGTACGCGCGCCGCCGGGGCGCCCGAGGCATGGACCGTCACGTCGGCCCACCCGAGGGGCAGCAGCGGGCCCTCCTCGGCGGCCTGTTCCAGGCCGATGAGGTGCAGCGCGGCGTCCAGCAGGGCGGGGTGCACCCCGAACCCGGCCACCTCGGTCCCCTCGGCCGACGCCACCTCGGCGAACACCTCGTCGCCGCGCCGCCACGCGGCCCGGACCGCCGGCCGGTAGCCGAGCCCGGCCGCCGCCAGCCGTGCGTACATCGCGTCCACGTCGGCCGCCTCGGCACCCACCGGCGGCCACTGCACGCTCCACGCCGCCGTGTCCGCTCCGGAGTGGCCGGCCGGCTCGCCGGGCTCGTCCGGGGCCAGGGTGCCGGACGCGTGCCGCACCCACTCCCCGTCGTCCGCCCGCGCGAACAGCGCGACCTCCCGCCGCCCGGCGGGACCGCTCTCCCCGACGGTCACCTGGACGCGCACGCCGCCGCGCTCCGGCAGCACGACCGGCATCTCGACGGTCAGTTCCTCGACCCGTCCGCAGCCGACCTCGTCGCCCGCGCGCACGGCCATCTCGACCAGCGCCGCCGTGGGGACCATGACCCGGTCCCTGAGGAGCGACTGGGCCAGCCACGGTTGCGCGGCCAGTGACAGCTGCCCGGTCAGGACGACGCCGCCGGTGCCGGGCAGGGTGACGGCCGCGCCGAGCAACGGGTGTCCGGGGTTCTCCAGACCGAGGTCCTCGGCGCGGCTGCCCGCCGTCGCGGTCAGCCAGTAGCGCTGACGCTGGAAGGCGTAGGTGGGCAGGTCGACCTGCTGGGCGCCGGTGTCCGCGTAGACCTGCTCCCAGGCGACCGGCACGCCCCGCACGAAGAGCTTCGCGAGGGCGGTGAACAGGGCGCGGGGTTCGTCGCGGCCCCGGCGCAGAAGGGGGAGCCAGACCTCGGGCTCGCCCTGGTCGTCCGTGCGGGTCTGCGGGCCCATGCCGGACAGCACACCGTCGGGCCCGATCTCCACGAACGTCCGCACACCGGCCGCGCGAAGGGACTGCGCGGCGTCGTGGAAGCGGACCGCCTCGCGGACATGCTTCACCCAGTAGGCCGGGTCCGTGACCTCGTCCGTCACCGGGAGACCGGTCAGGGCGGAGACCATCGTCAGCTTGGGCGTGCGGTAGCTGACGGCGGCGACGACACGGGTGAACTCCTCCAGCATCGGCTCCATCAGCGGGGAATGGAACGCGTGGGAAACCTGGAGACGCTTCGTGCGCGCGCCGGATGCGGTCAACTGTTCGGCGGCCTGCAGCACTTCGTCCTCGACGCCCGAGATCACCACGGCCTTGGGGCCGTTCACCGCGGCGATACCGACACCGGTACGACCCACGATCGCTTCGAGAACCTGCCCCTCCGTGGCCTCGACGGCCACCATCGCACCACCGGACGGCAGTTGCTGCATCAGCCGACCGCGTGCGGCCACTACAGCGCAGGCGTCCTCCAGCGACCACACCCCGGCCACATGCGCCGCGGCCAGCTCACCGATCGAATGACCGGCCACCACCTGCGGACTCACACCCCAGGACTCCAGCAGGCGGTGAAGCGCCACCTCAACGGCGAACAAAGCGGGCTGCGCCCACCCCGTCTCATCGATCGGGCCCTCACCCCGAATCACACCCGCCAGGGAACCGTCCAAGTGCTCAGCCAGACCCGCACACACCGCGTCGAACGCGTCGGCGAACACCGGGAACGCGGCATACAAGCCCTGCCCCATACCGACGCGCTGCGCACCCTGGCCGGTGAACACGAACCCGACCTTGCCCGCACCGCCCACGGCTCCGGTCACCACACCGGGGACCTCACGGCCCTCGGCCAACGCGGCAAGACCGGCCAGCAGCTCTTCGCGGTCCGCACCGAGGACCACCGCCCGCTGCTCCAGCGCCGCCCGCGACACCGCCAACGACCAACCAGCGTCCAGAAGATCAGCGTCAGACTGCTGTACGAAGTCCGCGAGCCGCTCCGCCTGACCGGCAAGCGCTTCCGCCGACCGCCCCGACACCACCCACGGCACCACCGGGAGCGTCCGGTGGTCCGCCCGGGGGCGCGGAATGTCCTGCTCGGGAGCCTGCTCGATGATCACATGCGCGTTGGTCCCGGAGAACCCGAACGACGACACGCCCGCCCGACGCGGCCGCTCACCCGTCTCCGGCCACGGCTGCGCCTCGGTGACCAGCCGGACCGCGCCCGCCGCCCAGTCCACGTGCGAGGACGGCTCGTCCACGTGCAGCGTCGCCGGAACGCTCCCGTGCTGCATCGCGGCGACCATCTTGATGACACCCGCCACACCGGCGGCCGCCTGGGCGTGCCCGATGTTCGACTTCACCGAGCCCAGGAGCAGCGGCCGGTCCTGCGGCCGGTCCTGGCCGTAGGTCGCCAGCAGCGCCTGCGCCTCGATCGGGTCGCCCAGCCTGGTCCCGGTGCCGTGGCCCTCGACCACGTCCACCTCGGCCGCCGACAGACCGGCGTTGGCCAGGGCCGCCCGGATCACTCGCTGCTGCGACGGCCCGTTCGGCGCCGTCAGACCGTTGGACGCACCGTCCTGGTTGACCGCCGAACCCCGCACGACCGCGAGCACCTTGTGACCGTTGCGGCGCGCGTCCGACAGCCGCTCCACCACCAGGACGCCGACGCCCTCGCCCCAGCCCGTGCCGTCCGCGGACTCCGCGAACGCCTTGCACCGGCCATCGGCCGCAAGACCGCGCTGCCGCGAGAAGTCGATGAACGTACCCGGTGTCGACATCACCGTCACACCACCCGCCAGCGCGAGCGAACTCTCCCCCGAGCGCAGCGACTGGCAGGCCAGGTGCAGCGCCACCAGCGACGACGAACACGCCGTGTCCACCGTCACCGCCGGACCTTCCAGCCCCAGCGCATACGCCACCCGCCCCGAGGCCACCGAACCCGTGCCACCCGTCCCCAGATACCCCTCGACCTCCTCCGGCACGAAGTGCGACGGCAGGTAGTCGTGATAGAAGAGCCCCGAGAACACCCCCGTCGCACTGCCCCGCAGCCCCGTCGGGTCGATCCCCGCGTCCTCCAACGCCTCCCACGACGCCTCCAGCAACAACCGCTGCTGCGGATCCATCGCCACCGCCTCACGCGGACTGATCCCGAAGAACTCCGCGTCGAACTCCCCCGCGTCGTAGAGGAACCCGCCCTCCCGCGAAACGCTCCGGCCTGCGGCCGCCGGATCGGGGTCATAAACGTCCGTCGCCCAGCCCCGGTCGGTGGGGAACTCCCCGATGGCGTCCCCACCCGAGGCGAGCAACTCCCAGAAGTCGCCCGGGGACGACACGCCGCCCGGGAACCGGCACGCCATCCCGACGATCACCAGCGGGTCGTCCTCGACCCGTGCGCGCCCGGAGGCCGGGAGCGCGGCACCCGTCGAGACGGGGTCGTTGCCACCGACCAGCTCACCCAGCAGGAAGCCGGCCAGGGCCGCCGGGGTCGGATAGTCGAAGACCGCCGTGGCCGGCAGCCGCAGACCGGTGGCGCTGTTCAGCCGGTTACGCAGTTCGACGGCGGTGAGCGAGTCGAAACCGACGTCCCGGAAGGAACGTTCGGCGTCCAGACTGCCCGGACCGGCCATCCCCAGCACCAGAGCGGCCTGCGACAGCACCAGCTCCCGCACCACCTCCCGCTGCTCGTCCGGCCCCAGCCCTGCCAGCCGCGCGGCCAGGGCGCTCCGACCGTCGGCGCTCGGCAGTCCGGCCGTGCGGCGGGTGCGCGAGCCTGCGCGTGTCGCACGGACGAGGCCGGACAGCAGCGGCGGGACCTCGCCGGATCCCCTCAGGGCAGCCAGGTTCAACTCCGCTGCCACGAAGAGCGCTTCGGGCCGGCCGACGGCCGCCTCCAGGACGGCGAGCCCGCGTGCGTCGGAGAATGGCCGCAGACCCTGCCGGCCCATCCGGCGGCGGTCCGCCTCCGAGAGCTCACCCGCCATGCCGTTCTCCCACGGACCCCACGCCAACGACACCCCCGGCAGGCCCTCGTGCCGCCGGTGAGCGGCCAGCGCGTCCAAGAACGTGTTCCCCGCCGCGTAGTTCGCCTGACCCGCGTTACCGATCACACCCGCGATCGAGGAGAACAGGACGAACATGTCCAGGTCCAGGTGACGGGTCAGCTCATGCAGATACCACGCCGCGTCGACCTTCGGCCGCATCACCGCCGCCAACCGCTCCGGGGTCAGCGAGGCGACGAGCCCGTCATCCAGAACACCCGCCGCGTGGACGACACCGTTCAGCGCCAAGCCCTCCAGCGCGTCCGCGAGTTCCTCGCGATCGGCCACGTCACAGGCCGCGACCGTGACCTCGACACCCAGCCCCTTCAGATCGGCCACCAGCTCCGGCATCCCGGCGGCCTCGATACCCCGACGCGACAGCAGGACCAGGTGCTCGACCCGCCCGCTCTCCGCGAGATGCCGCGCCACCAGACCACCCAGCGCACCCGACGCGCCCGTGATCAGCACCGTGCCCGGACGGCCCCCGGCAACGGCGGCAGGCGTCGACGGCACCCGCACCAACCTGGGTACACGCACCTGGCCCGCCCGCACCGCGAACTGCGCCTCACCCGACGCCACACCCACGCGCAACCACTCTGCGGACATCTCGTCCACATCGGCCAGAACGATCCGGCCCGGGTTCTCCGCCTGCGCCACCCGGACCAGACCCCACACCGGAGCCGCCACGACCTCCATCGGCGCCTCCGGACCGGCGTCGACGGCCCGCTCGGTCACCACCAGCAGACGGGACCCGGACAAGGACTCCGCCGCCAACCACTCCTGCACCAGACCCAGCACACCGGCAGCCGTGGACCGAGCCCCGGCCGGGACATCACCCGGCTCCGGCACGACCCGCACCACCACCACCTCAGGGGCCGGCTCCGCCGACGCCACCAGCGCCGCCAGATCCGGGAACGACTCCGCACCCGCCAGCTCCGCCGTCCCGAGGACAGCCCACCGACCACCCTCCGTCGCGACACCGTCCAGAGCAGCCGGAGCCCACTCCACACCGAACATCGACTCATTCGCCGCCCCGGTGCCACCCGCCAGGTCCTCGGCCGAGGCCGCCCTCAGCACCAACGAACCGACCGACGCCACCAGCTCGCCCGCAGCATCGACCAACGTGATCGACACGCCCTCGCCCGAGGCAGCCGGTGCCACACGCACCCGGGCCGCCACCGCACCCGATGCGTGCACCTCGACGTCACTCCACGCGAACGGCAGCGTCAGGCCGTCCCCGTCGTCGCTCAGGCCCGCCACGTGCAGCGCGCTGTCCAGCAGGGCCGGGTGCAGCCCGAATCCGGACACGCCGACACCGTCCGGCAGCGCGACCTCGGCGAACAGCTCCTCGCCACGCCGCCAGGCTGCCTGCATACCCTGGAACACCGGACCGTAGGCGAGGCCACTGGCGGCCAGGCGCGGGTAGAACCCGTCCAGGTCTACGGTCTCGGCGCCCGCCGGCGGCCACTCGCCCGGCAGCGCAGTGTCGGCACTCGGCGCGACCGGTGCCAGCGCGCCCGTCGCGTGCCGGGTCCACTCCTCCGCGAAGGCCGCCTCCTCGGACTGGGCATACACCGCGACCGCACGGCGGCCGGACTCGTCCGCCTCGTCCACCGTCACCTGCACCCGGACCGCGCCCTGCGGCGGGAGCACCAGCGGCGCCTCGATCAGCAGTTCCTCGACCCGGCTGTACTCGGCTTCGTCGCCCGCGCGCACGGCCATCTCGACCAGCGCCGCCCCTGGGACGACGACCTGCCCGGCCACCACGTGGTCGGCCAGCCAGGGCTGTGCAGCCAGTGACAGGCGCCCGGTCAGCACCAGACCCCCGCTGGCCGGCAGGGTCACCGCCGCACCCAGCAGCGGATGACGCGCCGGTGACTGACCCAGCCCGGCCGCGTCCACCACGCCGGAACCGGTCGGCAGCCAGTAGCGCCGGCGCTGGAAGGCGTAGGTGGGCAGGTCGACCTGCTGGGCACCGGTGTCCGCGTAGACCTGCTCCCAGGCGACCGGCACACCGCGCACGAAGAGCTTCGCGAGGGCGGTGAACAGGGCGCGGGGTTCGTCACGGCCCCGGCGCAGGAGGGGGAGCCAGACCTCGGGCTCGCCTTGGTCGTCCGTGCGGGTCTGCGGGCCCATGCCGGACAGCACACCGTCGGGCCCGATCTCCACGAACGTCCGCACACCGGCGGCGCGAAGGGACTGCGCGGCGTCGTGGAAGCGGACCGCCTCGCGGACATGCTTCACCCAGTAAGCGGGGTCCGTGACCTCATCCGTCACCAGGAGACCGGTCAGGGCGGAGACCATCGCCAGCTTGGGCACGCGGTAGCTGACGGCGGCGACGACGCGGGCGAACTCCTCCAGCATCGGCTCCATCAGCGGCGAGTGGAACGCGTGGGAAACCTGCAGACGCTTCGTCCGAGCGCCGGACGCGGCCAACTGCGCGGCGGCCTGAAGCACTTCGTCCTCGACGCCCGAGATCACCACGGCCTTGGGGCCGTTCACCGCGGCGATACCGACACCGGTACGACCCGCGATCGCTTCGAGAACCTGCTCCTCCGTGGCCTCGACAGCCACCATCGCACCACCGGACGGCAGTTGCTGCATCAGCCGGCCACGCGCGGCAACCACCGCACAGGCGTCCTCCAGCGACCACACACCCGCCACATGCGCCGCCGCCAGCTCACCGATCGAATGACCGGCCACCACCTGCGGACTCACACCCCACGACTCCAGCAGACGAAACAGCGCCACCTCGACCGCGAACAGCGCGGGCTGCGCCCACCCCGTCTCGTCGATCGGGCCCTCACCCCGGATCACACCCGCCAGCGAACCGTCCAAGTGCTCGGCCAGCCCCGCACAGACCGCGTCGAACGCGTCGGCGAACACCGGGAACGCGGCATACAAGCCCTGCCCCATACCGACGCGCTGCGCACCCTGGCCGGTGAACACGAACCCGACCTTGCCCGCACCGCCCACGGACCCGGTCACCACACCCGGAACCTCACGGCCCTCGGCCAGCGCCGCAAGACCAGCCAGCAACTCCTCGCGGTCCGAGCCCAGCACCACCGCCCGCTGCTCCAACGCCGCCCGCGACACCACCAACGACCAACCCACGTCCAGGACATCCGCATCGGAGCGCTCAACGAACGCCGCCAACCGCTCCGCCTGCCCGGCAAGACCCTCCGCCGACCGCCCCGAGAGGGACCACGGCACCACCGGCAGCGTCCAGCCCTCGCCCCTCGGCGCGACAGCCTCCTCGGCCGGCGCCTGCTCGACGATCACGTGTGCGTTGGTCCCGGAGAACCCGAACGACGACACACCCGCCCGACGCGGCCGCTCACCCGTCTCCGGCCACGGCTGCGCCTCGGTGACCAGTCGGACCGCGCCCGACTCCCAGTCGATCCGCGAGGACGGCTCGTCCGCGTGCAGCGTCGCCGGCACCACACCGTGCTGCATCGCGGCAACCATCTTGATGACACCCGCCACACCGGCGGCCGCCTGGGCGTGCCCGATGTTCGACTTCACCGAGCCCAGCAGCAGCGGCCGGTCGGCCGGCCGCTCCTGGCCGTAGGTCGCCAGCAACGCCTGCGCCTCGATCGGGTCACCCAACCGCGTGCCGGTGCCGTGGCCCTCGACAACATCCACGCCGTCGGCGCCGACTCCGGCGCTGGCCAGCGCGGCCCGGATCACCCGCTGCTGGGACGGGCCGTTCGGCGCCGTCAGACCGTTGGACGCGCCGTCCTGGTTGACCGCCGTACCGGTCACCACCGCGAGCACCTTGTGACCGTTGCGGCGTGCGTCCGAAAGCCGTTCGACCACCAGGACGCCGACGCCCTCGCCCCAGCCGGTGCCGTCGGCGGACTCCGCGTAGGCCTTGCAGCGCCCGTCAGCGGCCAGGCCGCGCTGCCGCGAGAAGTCGATGAACGTGCCGGGCGTCGACATCACCGTCACACCGCCCGCCAGCGCGAGCGAACTCTCCCCCGAGCGCAGCGACTGGCAGGCCAGGTGCAGCGCCACCAGCGACGAGGAGCACGCCGTGTCCACCGTCACCGCCGGGCCCTCCAGCCCGAGCGCATACGCCACCCGCCCGGAGACGACCGACCCCATGCCTCCGGTGCCGAGATAGCCCTCGGCCTCCTCCGGTACGGGGTAGAACGGCAGGTAGTCGTGGTAGAAGAGGCCGGCGAACACGCCCGTCGCGCTGCCCCGCAGCCCCGTCGGGTCGATCCCGGCACCCTCCAGCGCGTGCCAGGACGTCTCCAGCAGCAAGCGCTGCTGCGGATCCATCACGACCGCCTCACGCGGACTGATCCCGAAGAACTCCGCGTCGAACTCGGCAGCTTCGTAGAGGAATCCACCCTCGCCGGAGACGCTCTTGCCCACCGCGTCCGGATCCGGATCAACCAGGTTCCCCGGCCAGCCGCGGTCCGTCGGGAAGTGGCCGATCGCGTCCCCGCCCGAGGCCAGCAGCTGCCAGAACTCCTCCGGTGACGACACCCCGCCCGGGAACCGGCAGGCCATACCGACGATGGCCACGGGTTCCTGTTGCCGGCCCTCCACCTCGCGCAGGCGCTCCCGGGTCTGCGCCAGGTCGGTGGTGACCCGCTTGAGGTAGTCACGGAGCTTCTCTTCGTTCGCCATCCGATGGACGCCTTCCTCATTTCGCACGGTGGTACGGCGACGTACTCAGAGCCCGAGCTGGTTGTCGATGAAGTCGAACATGTCGTCGTCACTGGCCGATTGGATCGTCTCGGCGACCGAGGCGCCCTCGTCGCCCTCGCCGGACCCGGCGGTGTCGCTCAGCGCCGAGAGGATGTCCTTGAGCCGCGCCGTGACCCGGGCCCGGGCGTCTTCGTCGCCCAGGAGCTCGGTGACCGAGGCTTCGAGCCGGTCGAGTCCGGAGTACGCCGCCAGGGCGCCCGACACCTCGGCGACCGACTCGAAGGTCTCCTGGGCCAGGAAGTCGGCCAGGGCCGTCGGGCTCGGATAGTCGAAGACCGCCGTGGCCGGCAGCCGCAGGCCGGTGGCGCTGTTCAGCCGGTTGCGCAGTTCGACGGCGGTGAGCGAGTCGAAACCGACGTCCCGGAAGGAACGTTCGGCGTCCAGACTGCCCGGACCGGCCATCCCCAGCACCAGGGCGGCCTGCGACAGCACCAGCTCCCGCACCACCTCCCGCTGCTCGTCCGGCCCCAGCCCGGCCAACCGCGCGGCCAGGGCGCTCCGACCGTCGGCGGGAGGCTCCGCGACCGATCGACGGGCCGACCCACTGGCCCGCGATCCGCGCACCAGGCCGGACAGCAGCGGCGGGACCTCGCCGGATCCCCTCAGGGCAGCCAAGTTCAACTCCGCTGCCACGAAGAGCGCTTCGGGCCGGCCGACGGCCGCCTCCAGGACGGCGAGCCCGCGTGCGTCGGAGAATGGCCGCAGACCCTGCCGGCCCATCCGGCGGCGGTCCGCCTCCGAGAGCTCACCCGCCATGCCGTTCTCCCACGGACCCCAGGCCAACGACACCCCCGGCAGGCCCTCGTGCCGCCGGTGAGCGGCCAGCGCGTCCAAGAACGTGTTCCCCGCCGCGTAGTTCGCCTGACCCGCGTTACCGATCACACCCGCGATCGAGGAGAACAGGACGAACATGTCCAGGTCCAGCTCGCGCGTCAGCTCATGCAGATACCACGCCGCGTCGACCTTCGGCCGCATCACCGCCGCCAACCGCTCCGGGGTCAGCGAGGCGACAAGCCCGTCGTCCAGGACACCCGCCGCGTGGACGACACCCGTCAGCGGCACACCCGCCAGGGCCTCGGCGAGTTCCTCGCGATCGGCCACGTCACAGGCCGCGACTGTGACCTCGACACCCAGCCCCTTCAGATCGGCCACCAGCTCCGACATCCCGACGGCCTCGATACCCCGACGCGACAGCAGGACCAGGTGCTCGGCCCGCCCGCTCTCCCCGAGGCGCCGGGCCACCAGACCACCCAACACACCCGACGCGCCCGTGATCAGCACCGTGCCCGGACGGTCCCCGCCAACGGCAGCAGGCGTCGACGGCACCCGCACCAGCCTGGGTACACGCACCTGGCCGGCCCGCACCGCGAACTGCGCCTCACCCGAGGCCACACCCAGGCGCAACCACTCTGCGGACATCTCGTCGACGTCGGCGAGAACGATCCGGCCCGGGTTCTCCGCCTGCGCCACCCGGACCAGACCCCACACCGGAGCAGCCGCGACGTCCATCGACGCCTCCGGACCGGCGTCCACCGCTCGGTCCGTCACCACCAGCAACCGGGACCCGGCCAGGGACTCCGCCGCCAGCCACTCCTGCACCAGACCCAGCACGTCAGCGGTTGTGCGACCAGCCGCAGCCGGAATGTCACCCGGCTCCGGCACGACCCGCACCACCACCACCTCGGGGGCCGGCTCCGCCGACGCCACCAGCGCCGCCAGATCCGGGAACGACTCCGCACCCGCCAGCTCCGCCGTCCCGAGGACAGCCCACCGACCACCCTCCGTCGCGACACCGTCCAGAGCAGCCGGAACCCACTCCACACCGAACAGGTCGTCGCGAGCCGGTGCCTCAGCAGCCGCGAAAGGCCGCAGGACCACCGAACCGACCGACGCGATCAACGCACCCGTGGCATCGGCCAGGGTCAGCGACACGCCTTCGCCCACAGGCGTGACCCGCACCCGGGCGGCCACCGCATCCGCGGCGTGCACCACCACATCGCCCCAGGCGAACGGCACTTCCGGCCGGTCCCGGCGCTCGCCCGTGCCCACGATCACGTGGAGGGAGGCGTCCAGCAGAGCGGGGTGCAGCCCGAAGTCGGCGGCGCTCACCCCGTCCGGCAGCGCGACCTCGGCGAACAGCTCCTCGCCACGCCGCCACGCCGCACGCACCCCCTGGAACACCGGACCGTAGGCGAGACCGCTGGCGGCGAGCCCCGGGTAGAACCCGTCCAGATCCACCGCCTCGGCACCAGCCGGAGGCCATTGCGCCAGATCGCCGTGAACGTCGGCAGACGTGTCGGCCGGAGCTAGAACGCCGGCGGCGTGCCGGGTCCACTCCTCCTCCTGAGCCGCTTCCTCGGCCTGGGCGTAGAGGGCCACCACGCGGCGGCCGGACTCGTCCGCCTCGTCGACCGTCACCTGCACCCGCGCTCCGCCCTGGGGCGGCAGCACCAGCGGCGCCTCGACGAGCAGCTCCTCGACCCGGGTGCAGCCGGCCTCGTCGCCCGCACGCACGGCCATCTCGACCAGCGCGGCGCCGGGGACGACGACCTGCCCGGCGACCACGTGATCGGCCAGCCAGGGCTGTGCGGCCAATGACAGTCGCCCGGTCAGGACCACGCCACCACTCGACGGCAGGGTGACCGCCGCGCCCAGCAGGGGGTGCCCTGCGCTCTCCAGACCGAGGTCCTCGGCGCGGCTGCCCGCCGTCGCGGTCAGCCAGTAGCGCTGACGCTGGAAGGCGTAGGTGGGCAGGTCGACCTGCTGGGCACCGGTGTCCGCGTAGACCTGCTCCCAGGCGACCGGCACACCCCGCACGAAGAGCTTCGCGAGGGCGGTGAACAGGGCGCGGGGTTCGTCACGGCCCCGGCGCAGAAGGGGGAGCCAGACCTCGGGCTCGCCCTGGTCGTCCGTGCGGGTCTGCGGGCCCATGCCGGACAGCACACCGTCGGGGCCGATCTCCACGAACGTCCGCACACCGGCGGCGCGAAGGGACTGCGCGGCGTCGTGGAAGCGGACCGCCTCGCGGACATGCTTCACCCAGTAAGCGGGGTCCGTCACCTCGTCCATCACCGGGAGACCGGTGAGGGCGGAGACCATCGCCAGCTTGGGCGCGCGGTAGCTGACGGCGGCGACGACACGGGCGAACTCCTCCAGCATCGGCTCCATCAGCGGCGAGTGGAACGCGTGCGAGACCTGCAGACGCTTCGTCCGAGCGCCGGACGCGGCCAACTGCGCGGCGGCCTGAAGCACTTCGTCCTCGACACCCGAGATCACCACGGCCTTGGGGCCGTTCACCGCGGCGATACCGACACCGGTACGACCCGCGATCGCTTCGAGAACCTGCTCCTCCGTGGCCTCGACAGCCACCATCGCACCACCGGAAGGCAGTTGCTGCATCAGCCGACCGCGTGCGGCAACCACCGCACAGGCGTCCTCCAGCGACCACACACCCGCCACATGCGCCGCCGCCAGCTCACCGATCGAATGCCCGGCCACCACCTGCGGACTCACACCCCACGACTCCAGCAGACGGAACAACGCCACCTCGACCGCGAACAGCGCGGGCTGCGCCCACCCCGTCTCGTCGATCGGGCCCTCACCCCGGATCACACCCGCCAGCGAACCGTCCAAGTGCTCAGCCAGCCCCGCACACACCGCGTCGAACGCGTCGGCGAAGACCGGGAACGCCTGGTAGAGGCCCTGCCCCATACCGACGCGCTGCGCACCCTGGCCGGTGAACACGAACCCGACCTTGCCCGCACCGCCCACGGACCCGGTCACCACACCCGGAACCTCACGGCCCTCGGCCAACGCCGCAAGACCGGCCAGCAACTCCTCGCGGTCCGAGCCCAGCACCACCGCCCGCTGCTCCAACGCCGCCCGCGACACCGCCAACGACCAACCCACGTCCAGGACATCAGCATCAGCATCAGCACGCTCAACGAACGCCGCCAACCGCTCCGCCTGACCGGCAAGACCCTCCGCTGACCGCGCCGAAAGGGACCACGGCACCACCGGCAGGTCAACACCACCGGAACCGGAGCCCGAAGTGTCCTGGTCCGGCGCCTGCTCGATGATCACGTGCGCATTGGTCCCGGAGAACCCGAAGGACGAAACACCCGCGCGCCGGGGGTGCCCGGCATCCGGCCACGGCACCGCTTCGGTCACCAGTCGGACGGCGCCCGACTCCCAGTCGATCCGCGAGGACGGCTCGTCCGCGTGCAGCGTCGCCGGCACCACGCCGTGCTGCATCGCGGCGACCATCTTGATGATCCCCGCGGCACCGGCGGCCGCCTGCGCGTGACCGATGTTGGACTTCACGGACCCCAGGAGCAGCGGCCGGTCCTGCGGCCGGTCCTGGCCGTACGTCGCCAGCAGCGCCTGCGCCTCGATCGGGTCGCCCAGCCTGGTCCCGGTGCCGTGGCCCTCGACCACGTCCACCTCGGCCGCGGACAACCCGGCGTTGGCCAGCGCGGCCCGGATGACCCGCTGCTGGGATGGCCCGTTCGGCGCCGTCAGACCGTTGGACGCGCCGTCCTGGTTGACCGCCGTACCGGCGACCACGGCCAGGATGCGGTGCCCGTTGCGCAGCGCGTCGGACATGCGCTCCACCACCAGGACGCCGACGCCCTCGCCCCAGCCCGTGCCGTCCGCGGACTCCGCGAACGCCTTGCACCGGCCATCGGCCGCAAGACCGCGCTGCCGCGAGAAGTCGATGAAGGTACCCGGTGTCGACATCACCGTCACACCGCCCGCCAGCGCGAGCGAACTCTCCCCCGAGCGCAGCGACTGGCAGGCCAGGTGCAGCGCCACCAGCGACGACGAACACGCCGTGTCCACCGTCACCGCCGGACCTTCCAGCCCCAGCGCATACGCCACCCGCCCCGAGGCCACCGAACCCGTGCCACCCGTCCCCAGATACCCCTCGACCTCCTCCGGCACGAAGTGCGACGGCAGGTAGTCGTGGTAGAAGAGCCCCGAGAACACCCCCGTCGCACTGCCCCGCAGCCCCGTCGGGTCGATCCCCGCGTCCTCCAACGCCTCCCACGACGCCTCCAGCAACAACCGCTGCTGCGGATCCGTCGCCACCGCCTCACGCGGACTGATCCCGAAGAACTCCGCGTCGAACTCCCCCGCGTCGTAGAGGAACCCGCCCTCACCGGACACGCTCTTGCCCACCGCGTCCGGATCCGGATCGACCACGTCGCCGGGCCAGCCGCGGTCCGTCGGGAAGAGGCCGATCGCGTCCCCGCGCGCCTCCAGCAGCTCCCAGAACTCGGTAGGGGACGACACCCCGCCCGGGAACCGGCACGCCATCCCGACGATCACCACGCGGTCGTCCTCGGCCGACGCGCGTCGGACCACGGACCGTGCGGAGCCCGCCGACACGGGATCGGCCCCACCGACCAGCTCGCCCACCAGGTGGCCGACCAGGGCCGCCGGTGTCGGGTAGTCGAACACGATCGTCGCCGAGAGCCGCAGGCCCGTCACATTGCTCAGTCGGCTGCGCAGTTCGACGGCGGTGAGCGAGTCGAACCCGACGTCCCGGAAGGAACGTTCGGCGTCCAGGCCGGCCGGTCCGGCCATCCCCAGCACCAGAGCGGCCTGCGACAGCACCAGCTCCCGCACCACTTCCCGCTGCTCGTCCGGCCCCAGCCCGGCCAGCCGCGCGGCCAGGGCGTTCTGGGCGCCGACGGCGGCCCGGCCCGCCGAGCGGCGGGTGCGGGAGCCCTGGTGCCCGGCGCGGACCAGACCGGTCAGCAGCGGCGGCACCTCGCCGGAGTTCCGCAGGGCGCCCAGGTCCAGCCTGGCCGTCACCACGAGCGGCGCGGCGGCGCGGGCGGCCGCGTCGAGCATGCCGAGCCCGTCGGCCGCGGGCAGCGGCCTCAGCCCCTGGCGGGACAGCCGGCGCCAGTCGGCGTCAGTGAGACCGCCGGCCATGCCGTCCTCCCACGGGCCCCAGGCCAGCGACACCGCAGCCAGGCCCTCGTGCCGCCGGTGAGCGGCCAGCGCGTCCAGGAACGTGTTCCCCGCCGCGTAGTTCGCCTGCCCCGGGTTGCCCCAGACGCCGGCCACCGAGGAGAACAGGACGAACATGTCCAGGTCCAGGTGACGGGTCAGCTCGTGCAGGTGCCACGCCGCGTCGACCTTCGGCCGCATCACCGCCGCCAACCGCTCCGGGGTCAGCGAGGCGACGAGCCCGTCGTCGACGATCCCGGCCGCGTGGACGACACCCGTCAGCGGCACACCCGCCAGGACGTCGGCGAGTTCCTCGCGATCGGCCACGTCACAGGCCGCGACCGTGACCTCGACACCCAGCCCCTTCAGATCGGCCACCAGCTCCGGCATCCCGCCGGCCTCGATGCCCCGACGCGACAGCAGGACCAGGTGCTCGGCATGCCCGCTCTCCGCGAGACGCCGGGCCACCAGACCACCCAACACACCGGACGCACCGGTGATCAGCACCGTGCCCGGACGACCACCCGAGTCGGCGGCAGGCGTCGACGGCACCCGCACCAGCCTGGGTACACGCACCTGGCCGGCCCGCACCGCGAACTGCGGCTCACCCGAGGCCACACCCAGGCGCAACCACTCTGCGGACATCTCGTCGACGTCGGCGAGAACGATCCGGTCCGGGTTCTCCGCCTGCGCCACCCGGACCAGACCCCACACCGGGGCAGCCGCGACATCCATCGGCGCCTCCGGACCGGCGTCCACCGCTCGGTCCGTCACCACCAGCAAACGGGACCCGGCCAGGGACTCCGCCGCCAACCACTCGTGCACCAGACCCAGCACACCGGCAGCCGTACGACCAGCCGCAGCCGGGACCTCGTCCACGGCGTCCGGCACGACCCGCACCACCACCACATCGGGCACGGCCTCCGCCGACGCCACCAGCGCGGCCAGATCCGGGAACGACTCCGCACCCGCCAGCTCCGCCGTCCCGAGGACAGCCCACCGACCGCCCTCCGTCGCGGCGCCGGTCAGGTCAGCCGGAACCCACTCCACACCGAACAGGTCACCATGGGCCGGCGCCGCCACCGCTGCGAAGGGGCGCAGGACCACCGAACCCACCGAGGCGATCAACGCACCCGTGGCATCGGCGAGGGTCAGCGACACGCCCTCACCCGAAGGCGTGACCCGCACCCGGGCAGCCGCCGCATCCGCGGCATGGACGACCACATCGCCCCAGGCGAACGGTACTTCGGGCCGCGCCAGGCGCTCGCCCGTGCCCACGATCACGTGGAGGGAGGCGTCCAGCAACGCGGGGTGCAGCCCGAACCCGGACACGCTGACACCGTCCGGCAGCGCGACCTCGGCGAACAGCTCCTCGCCACGCCGCCACGCCGCACGCACCCCCTGGAACACCGGACCGTAGGCGAGACCGCTGTCGACCAGGGCCGGGTAGAAGCCTTCGAGGTCCACCACCTCGGTACCCGCCGGTGGCCACTCGGTCAGCGCCTCCCCCGCCTCCGGCGCGACCGGCGTCAGCGTTCCCGACGCATGACGGGTCCACTCCTCCCCGAACGCCACGTCCTCGGCCTGGGCGTAGACGGCCACGGCACGGCGGCCGGACTCGTCCGCCTCGTCCACCGTGACCTGCACCCGGACCGCCCCTTGGGAGGGCAGCACCAACGGCGCCTCGATCACCAGTTCCTCGACCCGCCCGCACCCGGTCTCGTCCCCGGCCCGCACGGCCATCTCGACCAGCGCCGTCCCCGGCAGGACCACCTGCCCGGCCACCACGTGATCGGCCAGCCACGGTTGTCCGGCCAGCGACAGCCGCCCGGTCAGCACGAGACCCCCACTGGCCGGCAGGGTCACCGCCGCACCCAGCAGCGGATGACGCGCCGGTGACTGGCCCAGCCCGGCCGCGTCCACCGCGGCGGCAACGGCCGGGAGCCAGTGACGCTGCCGCTGGAAGGCATAGGTGGGCAGATCGATCCGCTGGGCGCCGGTGCCCGCGAAGACCTCGCCCCACGCGACCGCCAGACCGCGCACGAAGAGCTTCGCGAGGGCGGTGAGCAGAGCGCGGGGTTCGTCACGGCCCCGGCGCAGCAGCGGCAGCCAGACCTCGGCGGCTGCCTCGCCCTCGGTGTCGATCCGGGTCTGCGGGCCCATGCCGGACAGCACACCGTCGGGCCCGATCTCCACGAACGTCCGGACCCCGGCCGCACGCAGGGACTGTGCGGCGTCGTGGAAGCGGACCGCCTCGCGGACGTGCTTCACCCAGTAAGCGGGGTCCGTCACCTCGTCCGTCACCGGGAGACCGGTCAGGGCGGAAACCATCGCCAGCTTGGGCGCGCGGTAGCTGACGGCGGCGACGACGCGGGCGAACTCCTCCAGCATCGGCTCCATCAGCGGCGAGTGGAACGCGTGCGAGACCTGCAGACGCTTCGTCCGAGCGCCGGACGCGGCCAACTGCGCGGCGGCCTGGAGCACTTCGTCCTCGACGCCCGAGATCACCACGGCCTTGGGGCCGTTCACCGCGGCGATACCGACACCGGTACGACCCACGATCGCTTCGAGAACCTGCCCCTCCGTGGCCTCGACGGCCACCATCGCACCACCGGAAGGCAGTTGCTGCATCAGCCGACCGCGTGCGGCCACTACCGCGCAGGCGTCCTCCAGCGACCACACCCCCGCCACATGCGCCGCCGCCAGCTCACCGATCGAATGACCGGCCACCACCTGGGGACTCACGCCCCAGGACTCCAGCAGGCGGTGAAGGGCCACCTCAACGGCGAACAAAGCGGGCTGCGCCCACCCCGTCTCGTCGATCGGGCCCTCACCCCGGATCACACCCGCCAGGGAACCGTCCAAGTGCTCAGCCAGCCCCGCACACACCGCGTCGAACGCGTCGGCGAAGACCGGGAACGCCTGGTAGAGGCCCTGCCCCATACCGACGCGCTGCGCACCCTGGCCGGTGAACACGAACCCGACCTTGCCCGCACCGCCCACGGACCCGGTCACCACTCCCGGAACCTCGCGGCCCTCGGCCAGCGCCGCAAGACCGGCCAGCAGCTCCTCGCGGTCCGAGCCCAGCACCACCGCCCGCTGCTCCAGCGCCGCCCGCGACACCGCCAACGACCAACCCACGTCCAGGACATCAGCATCGGAGCGCTCACCGAACGCCGACAGCCGCTCCGCCTGACCGGCAAGACCCTCCGCCGATCGCGCCGAGAGGGACCACGGCACCACCGGCAGGTCAACACCACCGGAACAGGCGACCGGAGCGTCCTGCACCGGTGCCTGCTCGATGATCACGTGCGCATTGGTCCCGGAGAACCCGAACGAGGACACGCCCGCCCGCCGGGGATGCCCGGCATCCGGCCACGGCTGCGCCTCGGTGACCAGCCGGACCGCGCCCGACTCCCAGTCCACGTGCGAGGACGGCGCGTCCACATGCAGGGTCGCCGGCACCACACCGCGCTGCATCGCGGCGACCATCTTGATGACACCCGCCACACCGGCGGCCGCCTGGGCGTGCCCGATGTTGGACTTCACGGACCCCAGGAGCAGCGGCCGGTCCTCCGGTCGCCCCTGGCCGTAGGTCGCCAGCAACGCCTGCGCCTCGATCGGGTCACCCAACCGCGTGCCGGTGCCATGGGCCTCGACCACGTCCACGTCGGCCGCGGACAACCCGGCGCCGGCCAGCGCGGCCCGGATCACCCGCTGCTGCGACGGCCCGTTCGGCGCCGTCAGACCGTTGGACGCGCCGTCCTGGTTGACCGCCGTACCGGCCACCACCGCGAGCACCTTGTGACCGTTGCGGCGTGCGTCCGACAGCCGCTCCAGCACCAGGACGCCGACGCCCTCGCCCCACCCGGTGCCGTCCGCGGACTCCGCGAACGCCTTGCAGCGCCCGTCGGCGGCCAGACCGCCCTGCCGGGTGAAGTCGATGAAGGTGCCGGGCGTCGACATCACGTTGACGCCGCCGGCGAAGGCCAGCGTGCTCTCGCCCGACCGCAGCGACTGGCAGGCCAGGTGCAGCGCCACCAGCGACGAGGAGCACGCCGTGTCCACCGTCACCGCCGGGCCCTCCAGCCCCAGCGCGTACGCCACCCGCCCGGAGGCGACCCCGCCCGAGCCGCCGGTGCCGGCATAGCCCTCGACGTTCTCGGACACCGCGCCGAACGGCAGGTAGTCGTGGTAGATCAGGCCGGCGAAGACACCGGTCGCGGAGCCGCGCAGTGTGTTCGGGTCGATCCCGGCGTCCTCCAGTGCCTCCCACGACGTCTCCAGCAGCAGTCGCTGCTGCGGGTCCATCGCGATCGCCTCACGCGGGCTGATCCCGAAGAACCCGGCGTCGAACTCCCCTGCGTCGTAAAGGAATCCGCCCTCGCCGGACAGGCTCTTGCCGACCGCCTCCGGGTCCGGATCGTGGACGTCCGGCGCCCAGCCGCGGTCCGTCGGGAACGGACCGATCGCGTCCCCGCGCGCCTCCAGCAGCTCCCAGAACTCGGTGGGGGACGACACCCCGCCGGGGAACCGGCATCCCATGCCGACGATGACCACCGGGTCCTCGTCGGCGGGCACGCCGGCGGTGACCGCGGGCGCGGCCCCCGCCGGGCCGGGCTCGGCCGCGCCGACCAGCTCGCCCAGCATGAACCCGGCCAGTGCCGCCGGCGTCGGGTAGTCGAAGACCGTCGTCGCCGACAGGCGCAGGCCCGTCGCCGAGTTCAGCCGGTTGCGCAGTTCCACGGAGGTCAGCGAGTCGAAGCCGGTCTCGCGGAAGGCTCGGCCGGCCTCGATGCTCTCCGGTCCGGCCATGCCCAGCACCAGGGCGGCCTGCGCCGCGATCACGTCGAGGACGGCGGCGGTCCGCGCGGCGGGGTCGAGCGCCAGGAGCCTGGTGCTCAGCGCGTTCCGGCCGTCGGCGGCCGGTCCGCCGGCCGTGCGCCGGGCGGGCGGGCCCGCATGCCCGGTTCGGACCAGACCGGACAGGAAGGGCGGGACCTCGCCCGAGCGGCGCAGGGCGGCGAGGTCCAGCTTGGCCGTCACCGTCAGGGCGTCGGCGGCGCGGGCCGCCGTGTCCAGCATGGCGAGACCGTCGGCCGCGGGCAGCGGCTTCAGCCCCTGGCGGGACATCCGCTGCCAGTCGGCCCGGTCGAGCTTGGCGGTCATGCCGTGTTCCCACGGCCCCCACACCAGGGACGCGGCGGGCAGACCGGCCCGGCGGCGGGAGGCCGCCAGCGCGTCCAGGAAGGTGTTCCCGGCCGCGTAGTTGGCCTGGCCCGGGTTGCCCCAGACGCCGGCGATCGAGGAGAACAGGACGAACATGTCCAGGTCGAGGCCGCGGGTCAGCTCGTGCAGGTGCCAGGCCGCGTCGGCCTTCGGCCGCATCACCGCCGCCACCCGCTCCGGGCTCAGCGAGGCCGCGATCCCGTCGTCGACGATCCCGGCGGCGTGCACGACGCCCGTCAGCGGCACACCCGCCAGGACGGCCGCGAGCTCGTCGCGGTCGGCCACGTCGCAGGCCGCCACCGTGACCTCGGCGCCCAGCGCCTCCAGGTCGGCGACCAGCTCCGGCATCCCGGCGGCCTCGATGCCCCGACGCGAGACCAGCACCAGGTGCTCGGCCCGCCCGCTCTCGGCGAGGTGCCGGGCCACCAGACCGCCCAGCGCACCGGACGCGCCGGTCACCAGGACCGTGCCCGCCCCGGCGGCCGTCGCGGGCAGGGTCAGGACGACCTTGCCGATGTGCCGCGCCTGGCTCAGGAACCGGAAGGCGTCCACCGCGCGGCGTGCGTCCCAGCAGGCCACCGGCAGCGGCCGCAGGGCGCCCTCCTCGAACAGCAGGGTCAGCGACCGCAGCATCCGGCCGAGCACGTCCGGGTCCAGGTCCAGCAGGTCGAACGCCCGGTAGGCGACCCCGTGGTCGCGGCGCACCTGCTCCGGGTCACGGATGTCGGTCTTGCCCATCTCGACGAACCGGCCGCCCGCGCGGGTCAGCCGGAGCGACGCGTCCACGAACTCCCCGGCCAGGGAGTCCAGCACCACGTCCACCCCGTGGCCGGCGGACGCGGTCCGGAAGGTCTCCTCGAAGTCGGTCGTGCGGGACGACGCGATGTGCGACGCACCGACACCCAGTCCGCGCACCGCCGCCCACTTGGCGGGCGACGCGGTCGCGAACACCTCCGCCCCCAGCTGCCGGGCCAGTTGCACCGCCGCGATGCCCACCCCACCGGCGGCGGCGTGGACCAGCACCCGCTCGTCCCGCCGCAGGCCGGCCAGCTCCACCAGCGCGTACCAGGCGGTCAGGAACACCAGCGGCGCACCGGCCGCCTCCGCCATCGTCCATCCGGACGGCACCGGGGCCAGCAGCCGCTGGTCGGTCACCGCCTCGGTGGTGAACGCGCCCGTGAACAGGCCCATCACCGCATCGCCCGGCCGGAGCCCGGTCACGCCCGGACCGACCTCCAGCACGACACCGGCGCCCTCCAGGCCCAGCCGGCCCGCGTCACCCGGGTACATGTCCAGCACGTTGAGCACATCGCGGAAGTTCACGCCCGCCGCACGCAGGGCGACCCGCACCTGACCGGCGTCGAGCGCACCCGCTTCCTCGCCACCCAGCAGGGTGAGGTTCTCCAGCGTGCCGCGCTCGTGGAAGCCCAGGCTCCACACCCGCTCCGCCGGGACCGGCAACCCCTCCGCGACGCGCGCCAGCCGGGGCACCCGCAGCTGGCCGGCCCGCACCGCGAACTGCGGCTCACCGGAGGCCACACCCTGGCGCAGCGCCTCCATGGAGGCATCCTCGACGTCGGCGAGGACGATCCGGCCCGGGTTCTCCGCCTGCGCCACCCGGACCAGACCCCACACCGGAGCGGCCGCGACCTCCGTCGGCGCCTCCGGACCGGCGTCGACGGCCCGCTCGGTCACCACCAGCAGACGGGACGCGGCCAGGGACTCCGCCGCCAGCCACTCCTGCACCAGACCCAGCACGTCGGCGGCTGCACGACGAGCCCCGGCCGGGACGTCACCCGGCTCCGGCACGACCCGCACCGCCACGACCTCGGGGGCCGGCTCCGCCGACGCCACCAGCGCCGCCAGATCCGGGAACGACTCCGCGCCCGGCAGATCCATGGTCCCGAGGACCGCCCACCGGCCGCCCTCCGTCGCGGCGCCGTCCAGGGCAGCCGGGACCCACTCCACGCCGAACAGGCCGTCGCTCGCGGGTGCCGCGGCGCCCGCGAAGGGCCGCAGGACCAGCGAACCGACCGAGGCGATCAACGCGCCCGTCGCGTCGGCCAGGGTCAGCGACACGCCCTCACCGGTCAGCTCCGGGGTCACCCGGACCCGGGCCAGGGCGGCGCCGGTGGCATGCAGGTCGACGTTCCCCCAGGAGAACGGGACCTCAAGCCGGTCCCGGCGCTCGCCCGTGCCCACGATCACGTGCAGGGCGGCGTCCAGCAACGCGGGGTGCAGCCCGAAGTCGGCGGCGCTCACGCCGTCCGGCAGCGCGACCTCGGCGAACAGCTCCTCGCCGCGCCGCCAGGCCGCCCGTATCCCCTGGAACGCCGGTCCGTAGGCGAGGCCGCTGGCGGCCAGCGCCGGGTAGAACCCTGCGAGGTCCACCGCCTCGGCGCCTGCCGGGGGCCACTCGGCCGGCAGGCTGTCGGCCGACGCCGTGGCGACCGACAGCGTGCCCGACGCATGCCGGGTCCACTCCCCGTCGGGCGCGGCCTCCTCGGCCTGGGCATAGACACCGAGCTCCCGGCGACCGGACTCGTCGGGGCCGTCCACCGTCACCTGGACCCGGACGCCACCCTGCGCCGGGAGGACCAGCGGCGCCTCGATGACCAGCTCCTCGACCCGGGTGCAGCCGGCCTCGTCGCCCGCGCGCACGGCCATCTCGACCAGCGCGGCGCCGGGGACGACGACCTGCCCGGCGACCACGTGATCGGCCAGCCAGGGCTGTGCGGCGAGTGACAGCCTTCCGGTCAGGACGACGCCGCCGGTGGCCGGCAGGGTGACGGCGGCGCCGAGCAGCGGGTGTCCGGGATTCTCCAGGCCGAGGTCCTCGGCGCGGCTACCCGCCGTCGCGGTCAACCAGTAGCGCTGCCGCTGGAAGGCGTAGGTGGGCAGGTCGACCTGCTGGGCACCGGTGTCCGCGTAGACCTGCTCCCAGGCGACCGGCACACCGCGCACGAAGAGCTTCGCAAGGGCGGTGAACAGGGCGCGGGGTTCGTCACGGCCGCGACGGAGCAGCGGCAGCCAGAGCTCGGGCTCGCCCTGGTCGTCCGTGCGGGTCTGCGGGCCCATGCCGGACAGCACACCGTCGGGCCCGATCTCCACGAACGTCCGCACACCGGCGGCGCGAAGGGACTGCGCGGCGTCGTGGAAGCGGACCGCCTCGCGGACATGCTTCACCCAGTAGGCCGGGTCCGTCACCTCGTCCATCACCGGGAGACCGGTCAGGGCGGAAACCATCGCCAGCTTGGGCGCGCGGTAGCTGACGGCGGCGACGACACGGGCGAACTCCTCCAGCATCGGCTCCATCAGCGGCGAGTGGAACGCGTGCGAGACCTGCAGACGCTTCGTCCGAGCGCCGGACGCGGCCAACTGCGCGGCGGCCTGAAGCACTTCGTCCTCGACACCCGAGATCACCACGGCCTTGGGGCCGTTCACCGCGGCGATACCGACACCGGTACGACCCGCGATCGCTTCGAGAACCTGCTCCTCAGTCGCCTCGACAGCCACCATCGCACCACCGGAAGGCAGTTGCTGCATCAGCCGGCCACGCGCGGCCACCACCGCGCAGGCGTCCTCCAGCGACCACACACCCGCCACATGCGCCGCGGCCAGCTCACCGATCGAATGACCGGCCACCACCTGCGGGCTCACACCCCACGACTCCAGCAGGCGGTGAAGGGCCACCTCGACCGCGAACAGTGCGGGCTGCGCCCACCCCGTCTCGTCGATCGGGCCCTCACCCCGGATGACGGCGGCGAGGGAACCGTCCAGGTGCTCGGCCAGACCCGCGCACACCGCGTCGAATGCCTCGGCGAACACCGGGAACGCGGCATACAAGCCCTGCCCCATGCCAACGCGCTGCGCACCCTGACCGGTGAACACGAACCCGACCTTGCCCACACCGCCCACGGACCCGATCACCACACCCGGAACCTCACGGCCCTCGGCCAACGCCGCAACACCGGCCAGCAACTCCTCGCGGTCCGCACCGAGGACCACCGCCCGCTGCTCCAACGCCGCCCGCGACACCGCCAACGACCAACCCACGTCCAGGACATCAGCATCGGAGCGCTCACCGAACGCCGACAGCCGCTCCGCCTGGCCGGCAAGACCCTCCGCCGACCGCGCCGAAAGGGACCACGGCACCACCGGCAGGTCAACACCACCGGAACGGGCCACCGGAGCGTCCTGCACCGGCGCCTGCTCGATGATCACGTGCGCATTGGTCCCGCTGATGCCGAACGACGACACACCCGCGCGTCGCGGCCGCTCCTCGGAGTGCGGCCAGGCCACCGCCGATGTCGCCAGCCGGACCGCGCCCGCCTCCCAGTCCACGTGCGAGGAGGGTTCGTCGGCGTGCAGCGTCTGGGGCACCTGCTCGTGCTGCAGGGCGAGCACCATCTTGATCACGCCCGCGACACCCGAGGACCACTGGGTGTGCCCGATGTTGGACTTCAGCGAGCCGAGCAACAGCGGCCGGTCCTGCGGCCGGTCCTGGCCGTAGGTCGCCAGCAGTGCCTGCGCCTCGATCGGGTCACCCAACCGCGTGCCGGTGCCGTGGCCCTCGACCACGTCCACCTCGGCCGCCGACAACCCGGCGCCCGCCAGCGCCGCCCGGATCACCCGCTGCTGCGACGGCCCGTTCGGCGCCGTCAGACCGTTGGACGCACCGTCCTGGTTCACCGCCGAACCCCGCACCACCGCGAGCACCTTGTGCCCGTTGCGCAGCGCGTCCGACAACCGCTCCAGCACGACGATGCCGGCGCCCTCGGCCATACCCATGCCGTCGGCCCGCTCCGAGTACGCCTTGCAGCGGCCGTCCGCCGCGAGGCCCTGCTGCCGGCTGAACCAGGCGAGCCACGCCGTGGTGGCGTGCACGGTGACGCCGCCCGCCAGCGCCAGCGAGCACTCCCCCGACCGCAGCGACTGGCTTGCCAGGTGCAGTGCCACCAGGGAGGACGAGCACGCCGTGTCGACGGTGAGCGCCGGCCCTTCGAGGCCGAGCGTGTAGGCCACCCGGCCGGAGATCACGCTGGGCGCGATGCCCGACTGGAGGTGCCCTTCGAGCTCCTCGGGCGCGTTGGCGCCGTAGCCGGACGAGGAGGCGCCCACGAAGACGCCGGTCGCCGAGCCGCGCAGCCGCCTGGGGTCGATGGCCGCCCGCTCGAAGGCCTCCCAGGACAGTTCGAGGAGCAGCCGCTGCTGCGGGTCCATCGCCAGCGCCTCACGCGGGCTGATCCCGAAGAACCCGGCGTCGAACTCCCCGGCTCCGATGATGAATCCGCCGCCGCGCGTGTAGAAGGTGCCGGCTCGCTCCGCGTCCAGGTCGAAGAGCTGCGAGAGGTCCCAGCCGCGGTCGGTGGGGAGTTCGCCGACCGCGTCGCCGCCGGTGGCCAGCAGGTCCCAGAGCTGCTCGGGGGCACTGACGTCACCGGGGAGGCGGCAGCTCATCGCCACGATCGCGATCGGCTCGTCGGCGGCCGCTGCCGTCCGGGCCGCCGCCGTGGTGTCGTCGGCGTGCCCCAGCGTCTGCGCCCGCAGGTACTCGGACAGTGCCACCGGGGTCGGGTAGTCGAAGATCAGTGTGGTGGGCAGCCGCAGGGCGACCGCGCTGCTCAGCCGGTTGCGCAGCTCGACCCCGGTCACCGAGTCGAAGCCGAGTTCCTTGAAGGTGTGCGCGGGGTCGAGCGCCTGCGCGGAGGGGTGTCCGAGGACGGCCGCGGCGTGCGCCGCGATCAGGTCGAGGACCACCTGGTCCTGCTCGGGCCGCGACAGGCCCGCGAGCCGGCGCAGCAAGCCCTCGGCGGCGTCGAGGGGAGGCGCCCCGGCCGTGTCGTCCGCCGCGTGCGGTAGCTCCATCACCTGCGCGGAGGGGCCGCTGTCGAGCCAGAAGCGCTTGTGCCGGAAGGCGTACGTCGGCAGCTCCACCGGCCTCCCGGTGGGCAGGACCGCACGCCAGTCCACCGGCACGCCGTGCACGAAGGCGCGGGCCAGGCCCGTCACCAGGCTCGTGGTGCCTTCGTCGTCGCGCCGCTGGAGCGGGACGAAGTCGGGCTCGTCCTTCGCGGTGCCGGCCACGATGTCCGCGCCGAGCGAGGAGAGTGACCCGTCCGGGCCGACCTCGATGAACACCGAGACGCCCTCGCGGGCCAGCGCGGCGACCGCGTCGGCGAAGCGCACCGCTCCCCGCGTCTGGGCCGGCCAGTAGCCCGCCTCGGGCTCGGTGACCAGTTCACCGGTGAGCGCGCCCGCCCACATCATGTTCGGCCGGCGGTACTCCAACCCGGCCGCGACGGCGGTGAGTTCGTCGATCACCGGGTCCATCGCCGGGGAGTGGAAGGCGTGCGAGACCCGCAGCCGCCGCACCCGGCGGCCCCGCTCACGCCACAGCTCCACCACCTGATCGACGGCCTCGACCTCACCCGAAACCACCACGGACTCCGGGCCGTTGACCGCCGCGATCACCACACCGGGCACCAGCTCCGCCAGCACCTCGGCCTCCGGCGCGTTCACCGCAGCCATCGCGCCGCCCGCCGGCAGCGCCTGCATCAGCCGTGCCCGCGCCGCCACCAGCCGCGAGGCCTCGGACAGCGACAGCACTCCGGCCACATACGCGGCCGCGACCTCGCCCACCGAGTGACCGACCACCGCGTCCGGCGTCACACCCGCGGCCTCCAGCACCGCCGCGACAGCGACCTCGAAGGCGAACAGACCGGCCTGCGCGTACAAGGTCTGGTTCGCCAGCGCCTCGTCCACGCCCTCGGCGCCGAGCACGACGTCCCGGACCGAGACGCCCAACTCCAGCTCCAGCAGCCCGCACACCCGGTCGAAGACCTCGGCGAAGACCGCGCTGCCCTCATAGAGGCCCCGGCCCATGCCGACCCACTGCGAGCCCTGACCGGCGAAGACCAGACCCACCCGGGCACCCGGCCGCGCCACGCCCGACACCACCGAGGCCGAAGACGCCCCGGCGGCCAGGCTCCGCAGGCCACCCAGCAGTTCGGCCGGCCCGGTACCCAGCACGACCGCCCGGTGCTCGAACGCCGACCGCGTCGCCGCCAGCGACCACGCGACATCCGCCGGTTCCACCGACGGCCGGGCCGTCACCCAGTCGTGCAGCCGCTCCGCCTGGGCCGTCAGCCCCTCGGCCGACCGGCCCGAGACCAGCCACGCACCGGCGCCCGGGAGGACCGGCGCCACGTCGGGCACCTCGGCGGTCTCGACAGCCGGCGGTGCCTCCTCCAGGACGACGTGGACGTTGGTCCCGCTGATCCCGAACGCCGACACGCCCGCGCGCCGCGTGTGCTCCCCGGCGGGCCACGGCACCGGCTCGGCCAGCAGCCGCACCGCACCCGCCGACCAGTCCACCTGCGGCGACGGCTCCTCCGCGTGCAGCATCGCGGGCAACTCGCCGTGCTGGAGCGCCAGCACCATCTTGATCACCCCGGCCACACCGGCGGCCGCCTGGGTGTGCCCGATGTTGGACTTCACCGAGCCGAGCCACAGCGGCCGGCCCTCGGGGCGCTCCCGGCCGTAGGTGGCGAGCAGTGCGCCCGCCTCGATCGGGTCGCCGACCCGGGTGCCCGTGCCGTGTGCCTCCACCGCGTCGACGTCGGCGGCGGACAGGCTCGCGTTCGCCAGGGCGCGGCGGATGACCGCCTGCTGGGCGCGGCCGTTCGGGGCGGTCAGGCCGTCGCTGGTCCCGTCGGAGTTGATCGCCGAGCCGCGCAGCACGGCCAGCACGGAGTGGCCGTTGCGCAGGGCGTCGGACAGCCGCTCCAGGACGATCAGGCCGGCGCCCTCGGACCAGACGGTGCCGTCGGCGGCGGCCGAGAACGGGCGGCAGACGCCGTCCGAGGACAGCGCCCGCAGCCCGCTGAACGCGACGAAGTTGCCCGGGGTGGCCATCACGGACACGCCGCCGGCGAGCGCCAGCGAGCACTCGCCGGACCGCAGCGCCTGCACGGCGAGGTGGATGGCGACCAGGGAGCTGGAGGCGGAGGTGTCCACCGTGAGGGACGGCCCGTGCAGCCCGAGCAGGTAGGAGATCCGGCCGGACATCACGCTGGTCGTGGTGCCGGTGAGCAGGTAGCCCTTCACGCCCTCCGGCGCCTCCTGCAGCCGGGGGCCGTACTCCCTCGGCTCGGCGCCCACGAACACGCCGGTCCGGGTGCCCCGGATCGCGGACGGGGTGATGCCGGAGCGCTCCAGCGCCTCCCACGAGGTCTCCAGCAGCAGCCGCTGCTGCGGGTCCATCGCCAGCGCCTCGCGCGGCGGGATGCCGAAGAAGGCGGCGTCGAAACCGGCGGCGTCGTCGAGGAAGCCGCCCCGGGTGAGGTAGGTCCTCCCGGCGCTCTCCGGGTCGGCGTCGTAGAGGGATTCGAGGTTCCAGTTCCGGTCCGCGGGGAAGTCGGAGAGGGCGTCCCGGCGTTCGGCCAGCAGGCTCCACAGGTCCTCGGGCGAACGGACCCCGCCGGGGTAGCGGCAGCTCATGCCGACGATCGCCAACGGCTCCGCACCGGCTGCGGCACGTTCCGTCAGGGCCGGCCCATCAGTCTCGTTCACAAATCCCTCGGCATTCCGGAGTCTGGGAGTGCGATACCTGGTCGAATGTCTTTCAGCCAAGGAGAAACAGCAATGCAAAAGGGCTGAACAGAACGGCCGCACAGAAAGCTGCGTCGAAGAACCGCACTGGAGCTGTGCGAGGAAATCCGGGAAATGGCCCGCCGGAGCCCCCGACGGTCAGGATATGAGCCGGTCCGTCCGGAGGACCACGTGTTCAACCGAGAAAGGCGCGCCGGTTGATCGGCGCGCCTTTCCGTTCGGCCGGGGAGTCCCGGTACCGCTCACCCTCGGGCGACAGCGTCCTTCTCGGAGGCGGCCGCGGCGAGTTCGGGCGAGTCCAGCCGCATCGTCGTCGGCCCCTCGCGGCGATCCGCGACCAGGTGCAGGCGCTGGACGCCCTCCCCGGCGGGCTCGCCGAGGACGGCCTGGCAGGCGCAGGGGTCGTCGGCGAAGCCTGCGAACCGGTAGGCGATGTCCATCATGCGGTTGCGCTCGGTGCGCCGGAAGTCGGCGACGAGGTGGGCGCCGGAGCGGGCCGCCTGGTCGATCAGCCAGTTGAGGATGACCGCGCCGGCACCGAAGGTCACCACGCGGCACGAGGTCGCGAGGAGCTTGAGGTGCCACAGATCCGCGTGGCGCTCCAGGAGGAGCACGCCCACGGCGCCGTGCGGACCGAAGCGGTCGGTGAGGTTGACGGTCAGGACCTCGTGGTCCGGGTCGACCAGCAGCGCACGCAGCGCGGCGTCCGAGTAGTGGACGCCGGTCGCGTTCATCTGGCTGGTGCGCAGGGTCAGTTCCTCGACCCGGGAGATGTCCTCCTGGTCGGCGCGCTTGATCTCCATGACGAGGTCGAGGGTGCGCAGGAACTCCTCGTCGGGGCCGCTGAAGGTGTCCTTCTCGGCGTCCCGGCGGAAGCTCGCCTGGTACATCTCCCGGCGGCGCCGGGCGTCGACCGTGACGATCTCGGGGCTGAACTCGGGCAGTGCGGTCAGCTCGGCCGCCCGCTCGGCCGGGTAGCAACGGATGTCGGGCGCGTGGTAGTTGACCTCGGCGCGCTCGGTGGGCAGGTCGTCGATGAAGGCGACGGCCGTCTCCGCGAAGTTCAGCCGCTCGGCGATCAGCCTAACCGCGTCGGACTTGCGCCCCCACCCGATCTGGGGATGCACGAAGTACTCGGCGAGGCCCAGGTCTTCGAGCCGCTTCCAGGCGAGGTCGTGGTCGTTCTTGCTCGACACCGAGTGCAGGACTCCCCTGGAGTCGAGCTCGACGATGGTGTCGTGGATTCCGGGGAACAGTTCGACGGTCGGGTCCTCCAGCAACGTGCCGTCCCAGACGGTGTTGTCCAGGTCCCAGACCAGGCACTTCACGAGGGTTGGCTTCTCAGCCACGGGGGTCTCCTACCAGCTTTCGGTCGGACTTCGGTCGGATGGACGTCAGTCGGAAATCGACAGGGCGTGGTCCGCCAGGATCAGCCGGCAGATCTCGTTGCTGCCTTCGATGAGCTCCATGAGCTTGGCGTCCCGGAACGCGCGGGCCACCACGTGGCCGTCCTCGGCACCGGTCGATCCGAGCAGTTGGACCGCGGTGGCGGCGCCGCGGGCCGCGTGGTTGGCGCTGACGTGCTTGGCGAGGACCGCCGTGAGCCCCATGTCCGGGGCGGCGGAGTCCCATTGCCGGCTGGCGTGCTCGCAGCTGCGCCGCGAGACCTGCTCGGCGACGAGCAGCTCCGCGAGGTGCCCGCGGACGAGTTGGTGCTCGGCGAGCGCCACGCCCGCCTGGTGCCGGTGCTTCACGTGCCGGGTGGCGGCGCTCAGGCAGGCCTGCAGGATGCCGACGCAGCCCCACGCGATCGACACCCGCCCGTAGGAGAGCGCCGTGGTGAAGAGCATCGACAGGGGCTGTCCGCCGCCGCCCAGCACGTGGGTGGCCGGCAGCCGGACGTTGTCCAGGCGGATGTTGGCGTGGCCGGCGGCCCGGCAGCCCATCGGCTGGGGTACCAGGTCGATGTGCACGCCCGGCGCGTCGACGGGGACGATCGCGGCGGCCGCGCCGTCGCTGTCCCCCTGCCGGCCGATGACGACGACGAAGTCGGCGTACCGGGTGCCGGTGACCCACTTCTTCTCGCCGTCGATGACGAACCCGTCGCCGTCGGCCTTGATCCGGGTGCGCATGGCCGCCAGGTCACTGCCGGCCCCCGGCTCGCTGAAGCCGACCGCGGTGAGCTTCCCGCCGGTCAGCTCCGCCAGGAAGGTGCGCCGCTGCTCGCGGTCGCCGAAGCGCTGGATGGTCCAGGCCGCGATGCCCTGCGAGGTCATGATGGACCGCAGGGAGCTGCACAGGCTCCCCACGTACGCGGTGAGTTCGCCGTTGTCCTGGCTGCTCAGCCCGAGGCCGCCGTAGGAGGCCGGCACCTGCGCGCACAGCAGGCCCTTGGCGCCGAGCGTGCGCAGCACGTCGAGGGGCAGTTCGCCCGCGACGTCCCAGGAGCCGGCCCGGGAGCCGACGAGCTCGCCGATGAGGGCGCGCTCGTCGGCCGGTCGGTCAGGCATTCCCGGCCGCCACCGCGTCGCCGCGCAGGCGCAGCACGAGGCCGGCCATGCCCCCGACGGTGCGGAAGTTGTCGAGCTTGAGGTCGCCGCCGACGATGGCGATGTCGTAGGCGTCCTCCAGGTGGACGACGAGCTGCATGGCGAACATCGAGGAGACCACGCCGGAGGCGAAGAGGTCCTGGTCCAGCTCGACGTCGGTCTTGATGCGCTCGGCGAGGAAGCCGAGGATCTCCTTCTGGAGGGTCTCAGCGGTCAGCGGAGTGTTGTCCCCGTGGACGGTCATGACGCGACCTTTCCGTAGTCGTAGAAGCCCCGGCCGGTCTTCCGGCCGAGGTGGCCGTCCCGCACCTTTTCGAGCAGGAGGTCACAGGGGCGGCAGCTTTCGTCACCGCGGCGCTCGTAGAGCACGTTGAGCGAGTCGACCAGGTTCTCCAGGCCGATCAGGTCGCCGGTGCGCAGCGGGCCGGTGGAGTGGCCGAGGCAGCCCTCCAGCAGGCCGTCGACGACCTCGACGGAGGCGACGCCCTCCTGGACGAGCATGGCCGCGGTGTTGATCAGCGGGTGGAGCAGGCGGTTGATCACGAAGCCCGCCGAGTCCTCGATGACGAGTGCCTCGCGGCCGAGGACGGTGAGCAGCTCGGTGGCCTGCTCCAGGACGGCCGGGTCGGTGCGCGGGCCGCGGATGACCTCGACCATCTTGATCATGTAGGAGGGGTTCATGAAGTGCACGCCCACCAGGTCCTCGGGGCGCACGATCCACTCGGCCATCTCGTCGATCGGGATGCACGAGGTGTTGGAGATCAGGGTGGTGCCGGGCGTCACGACCCGGGAGGCCGCGGAGAGCACCTCCTGCTTGACCTTGTCGACCTCGGTGACGGCCTCGACCACGGTGGTGGCCTCGGCGATGTCGTCGAGGTTGACGCTGGTGGTCAGCGTGCCCTGCGGGCGGTCGGCCGGCAGGACGCCCATGAGCTGGGCGTGCCGCAGCTTCTGCCGGATGGTCTGCCGGGCCGTCTCCAGCACGGTCTCGTCGACGTCGACCAGGACGACGGAGACGCCGTGGCCGAGGGCGAGCGCCGAGATGTTGGTACCCATCACACCGGCGCCGATGATGGCGAGGCGGTGCTCCTCAAGAGCAGTGCTCATGGATTCTTCCCTGCTGTTTCGTGAGCCGGTTCCTGTCGGCCGGCCCGGTCGTGGTGACGCGGCCCGGTGTGGTCCGCCGCTCAGGCGCGCAGCAGCGCGGCGAGAGCGGCGGGGGTCGGGTGCTTGAACACGTCGGCGAGTTCGAGGTTCCTGCCGGTGAGCTCTTCGACCCGCTGCGCCAGGACGGCCGCGAGCAGCGAGTGGCCGCCCGAGTCGAAGAAGTTCGTCTGTGCCGTGGCGCCGGTGCTCAGCAGCTGCCCCCAGATCCCGACGAGGCTGCGGACGAGCGCGTCGTCCTCCGCCGGGTCCGGCAGGTCGGCGCCCTGCTCGACGGCCTTGCGGGCCAGCGCGCGGAGGGCCTCGTGGTCGGGGCGGCCGTCCGGTGTCCTGGGCAGCGCGGCCAGGCGGACGAACAGCCGGGACCCGGTGGGGGCGCCGGTGTCGGTGGCCGTGCCCGGGGCAACGGCCGGGTCGGTGGTCGGATCGGTGGACGCCTCGGTGGTCGTCTCGGTGGTCGTCTCGGCGAAGGCGACGACGGTGTGCCCGCCGTCGGGCCGCGGCACGGCCAGCGCGGCGGCCGCCGTCACCCCGGCCCGGCCGAGCAGGTCGGCCTCCACGCGGCCGAGGTCGACCGGGCCGTCCTCGGTGGTGACCCGGCGGTCGGCCCGGCCGAGCCACTCGATCGCCCCGTCGGACCGCCGGCGGGCGAGTTCGCCGGTGCGGTGGTGGCGCCCGTACCGTGCGTCGGTCGCGACCGCCGGGCCGTCCGGCCCGCTCGGGGCCGCAGCCGTTCCCGCGAGGCGGAGTTCACCGCGCAGTCCCACGGGCAGCTCGCGCCCGTCGGGGGCGGTGACGAAGGCCCGGGTGCCGGCCACCGGCCGCCCCCGGGTCAGCCCGTCGGGGCTCTCCACCCGGCCGGACAGCACCCAGCCGGTGGTCCCCGGAATGCCGAGGCCGCTGTGCAGTCGGCAGCCGGCCGCGAGGAGCCGCTCCGCCACCTCGGCGGTCAGCTCGTCGCCCCTGGCCAGCACCGTCAGTCCGGGCAGCTGCCCGGCCGGGTCCGCCAGGAGGCGGGCCGGGGTGCCGGGCGGGACGACGGCGACGGTCGCGTCGAGCCCGTCGGCGGCGGCCCGGAGGGCGGTCGCGTCGGTCCGGGCGCCGTCGGGCAGGACCACGCAGCGGCCGCCCGCGCCCAGCGCCAGGAAGGTCTCGAAGAGCGCGTCGAAGCCGGCCGGCGCGGCGAGCGCCGGCACACCGGTGCCGGGCCCGACGCCGAGCTCGGCCGCGAAGTGGCCGACCGCGTCCGCGAGGCCGGCGTGGCTGAGCACGGTGGCGACCGGTTCTCCGGCCTCCCCGCAGGTGTAGAACAGGCAGGCGGGCGTGGTCGGTTCGCCGTCCGCGGCCGGTCCGGCGGGACCGGGCGCAGGGGCGTCGGCCGACGTCAGGACCGGCGGCAGGTCGGCGTCGTCGGGCAGCCGGACACCCGTCCCGGTGAGGACGGCCTTCGCCCGCGCGTGGGTTAGCTGCCGGGTCAGCCAGGACGGGTCGTGTCCGGCGTCGAGCGGCAGGCAGACGGCGCCGGCCCGCCAGACGCCGAGGGCGGCGGCCGCGGCCTCGCGCCGCGGCACGGCGATCGCCACCGTGTCGCCCGGCCCGATGCCGGCACCGGCCAGCAGCGCGCGGACGGCGGATGCCGCCCCGTCCACCTGCCGGTAGTCGACGCCGTGGTCGCCGTCGGTCACGGCCGGGGCCTCGGGTGTCTTCTCCGCCCAGGCCCGGAACGCCGCGGGCACCGTCGGGCGCACGGCCGGGGCGGCCGTCCCGTCGGCCCGGTCGACGGCCCGGCGGTCGGCGTCGCTCCAGCCCGCCGTCCCGGCGAGCGGCCGGTCCGGGTCCTGCGCGGCCGCGACCAGCAGGGCGTCGAACCGGTCCAGCATCGCCTCGACCTCGGCCGGGGCCAGCGTCTCGGAGCGGCGGAACACGATCTCCGCCCGGGACGGCGAGCCGACCAGCTCCAGGTCGAACTTGCTGTGCGGGTTCTCCACCGTCAGCACCCGGGCGGCCATGCCGCCGACCGACAGCTCGCCGGCCGGCGCCTCGGGCAGGAAGTTGAACAGGTGGCGGAAGAGCTGGGTCTGCCAGGACGTACCGATCCCCGGCAGCTCCCCGGTCAGCTCGTCGACCGGGGTGTCGGCGTGCGCCATCGCCCCGAGGAACGCGTCCCGGGCCTGCCGGGCCAGCGCCCGGAAGCCTTCGGCGAGGTCCACCCGGATCCGGATCGGCACGACGTTGACGTGGTAGCCGATGGCGGCGGTGTTCGCCCCGCGGACGTTGACCGGGGAGCCGATGACGAGGTCCGGTCCGGCGCCGTGCGCCGCGAGGAGGGCCGCGTAGGCGGCCAGCATCACCGCGCCGAGCGGCGCCCTGACCGCGCGCTGCAACTGCAGCACGGCCTGCTGCGCCCCGGGGGAGAGCGCGCGGCTCGCGGTCTCGCCCCGCAGCCGCGGCTGCCGGTCGCGCGGGGTGCCGCACCACAGCTCCAGCCCGGCCGGGTCGAAGCCCTCCAGGGTCTCCCGCCAGTAGGCGAGGTCGGCGGGCCGCGGCTCGGGCTCGGCGAGCGCCGGGGCCGGTGCGGTGGCCTGCGGCGGCACCGGCCGGCCCGCCGCGATCGCGTCGTAGACCGGGATGAACGCCTGGAGGAACAGGGCCACCGAGACCATGTCGAAGACCAGGTGGTGCACGGCCACGCAGAGCACGTCGCCGTCCGGACGGACGGCGTGCCCGATCCTGACCAGCGGCCGGCCGTCGAGCCGGAACGGCCGGTCCGCGAACGCGGTCAGCTGCCGCTCCACCGGGTCGCCCGACAGGTCGAGCGGCTCGATCTCCACGGCGAACCCGCTCGCGGGGACGACCTCCTTGACCAGGTCCGCCCCGGTGGTGCGGTAGACGGTCCGCAGCACCTCGTACCGGCCGACCACGATCGCCAGGGCCGCCCGCAGCGCGTCCGGCCGCAGCCGCCCGCTCACCTGGAGGGCCAGCCCCAGGTTGTTGACCCCGGTCTCCGGGACCAGCTGCTCCAGCAGCCAGAGGGCCTTCTCCTTGCTCGTCGTCGCGGTCGGCGCCGAGGTCGTCGGTGCGTTCGTCGTCGCGGTAGTCGGAGCGTTCGTCGGTGCGTTCGTCGGTGCGTTCGCGCGGTCCGGTTCCGGCGGCCGGCCGGACGCGCCCAGGTCGGAGTTCATCGCCCTCAGAATTCGGCGTTGTCGAGGAGGAGCCGGACCGTCGAGTCGTCCCGCAGGAGGTCGACGTGGCCGATCTCCAGCGAGAGCCGCCGGCCCAGCACCTTGCTGGCGTTGACCACCGTCGCCGCGCCGGTCCGCTCCAGCTCCGCGTAGTCGGAGGAGGTGACGGCGAGCGCCTCGCCCCAGGCCCGGCTCGGGTCGATCTGGGAGGCGGCGGAGAGCCACGTCATGTACGACTCGAAGAGCAGCACGACCTCGTCCCGGCGGGCGTCGGCGAGACCGATCCGCCGGAAGGCGATGGAGGCCATCTCGCGGTAGAGGCCGACGATCTCTACGGCGGCGTCGAGCAGGCCGATCGAAGGAGTCCCGACGATCTCGGCGGCCCGCTCGCGGGCGTGCTCCGCCTCCTCCGCGGTGAAGACCGGGCCGGCCAGCGCGATCATCTTGTGGATCTCGGACTCCAGCAGCTGCAGGTCGGTGACCTGCGGGTCGAACAGGATCACCTTGGGTGCGGTGCCCTGACGCTGCGCCAGGCGGTCGGCGATCTCACCGGCGTAGACGCCGCCGACGCAGTAGCCGAGCACGGCCACCACCTCGTACTTCTCCCACTCGCCGGCGTTCAGCCAGTGCTCGGTGTAGTAGTCGCCGGCCGGGCGGTCGGCCAGGCGGACCGGCGGGGGCGTGGTCTGCAGGAACCCGTGCCCGGCCCAGGCCGGGCCCATCTTCCGTGCGAGGTCCTCGAATCCGGCCTCGCGCCGCCCGGCGGCGGGGAAATCGATTCCGAGAACAAGGGACTTCGACGTCGGGGCGGTTATGACGCTCCAGGCGTTCTCGTTCGGCACTTTCTCATCCCATCTTCGGAGTCGGACGGCTGGTTTCCCTGCGGCACAGCCCGTGGAACATTTCCTCGAAGAACCGGTCGGACACCGGCACGGCCCCGGATCGCCGGGGGCCGCTCATCGGCCCCCGGCTCATGGCCCGTCGGCTCATTGCCCGTCGGCGCTTTCCCGGAGGACCGCCGTCAGCTCGCCGAGCAGGAAATCCGCGATCGCTTCCGGCAGATAGAGGTCATAGATGAAGCCCTCCGGCAGCTTAAGGCCGGTCAGCCCGGTAATTCTTTCCCGCAGTTGAACGGCCGACATGGACGTCATGCCCATCTCGAACACGTCGCCGTTCGGGCGGACCGAATCGACCGACGCGTAGCCGAGCATCGTGGCGATCTCCTGGCGGAGCAGGTCGAGCACCAGCTCCCGCTGCTCGGCCTCGCCGAGGCCGGCCAGCTGCCGGAGCCAGTCGAGGTCACCGGAGCCGTCGGCGGACCCGTCGGGGCCGTCGAGCGGCGCCTGCTCGCGCTCCTGCTGACGCCAGGTCGAGAGCCGCGCCAGCACCGTGCCCAGCGGCATGTCCTCCCGCAACGGCTCGGCCAGGCCGAGGACTTCGGCCAGGGCGGCCATGTCCCCGCCCTCCAGCGCGGCCCAGAAGCGCTGCTCGCCCGGGGTGGCGGAGCCGGCCGCGACCGGTTCGGCACCGGGCCTGCGGGCCGGCGGCTGCGGCCAGTAGGGCTGTCGCTGGAACGCGTACGTCGGCAGGTCGACGCGGCGCCCGCCACCCAGGACCGCGGCCCAGTCCACGGGGACACCGAGGACGTGGAGGGCGGCCAGACCGGAGGTGAACGACCGCAGGCCCCCTTCCCCGTGGCGCAGCGTCCCGGTGACGGTGGCGCCCGCCCCGGCCCGCAGGCCCCGGTCGTCCAGGGCCCGGGCGAGGGCCGCGGTGAGCACCGGGTCGGCGCTGACCTCGATGTACGCACCGAAGCCGCCGTCGGCCAGGGCCGCCGCCAACTCCTCGGCCGGCAGGGCGTCCTGCGGGCTCCGGACCCAGTGGTCGGCGCCCAGTCCGGCGCCCTCGGCCCAGGCCATCGCCCGGGTGGAGAACAGCGGCACCGTGCCCGCCCGCGGGCGGACGGCGGCGAGTTCCGCCCGGTCGGCGGCCACGCCGGCCGCCGACCGGCCGGTCAGCACCGCGATCCGGGCCGCGTCCGCCGGTGACAGCACACCGGCCACCTGGGCGGCCGCGACCTCGCCCACCGCGTGGCCCGCGACGGCCGCCGGGTGGACGCCCGCCGAGCGCCACAGCGCGGCCAGCGACACCATCACCGCCCAGAGCACCGGCTGGAGGACCTCGGGGCGGTCGAGCGCCGGACCGGCCGGGCCCTCCCGCAGTACCTCGGTGACCTTCCAGTCCACGTACGGGGCCAGGTCCCGCTCGCACGCGGCGATCCGGTCCGCGAAGACCGGCGCCTCGTCCAGCAGCGCGGCGGCGCAGCCGAGCCACCGGGACTCGCTGCCGGGGAAGACGAACACGGGCCGGTGGCCCGCCGTCGCGGTGCCGGTCAGCACGTCCCTGGTGGGCACGCCGGCGGCGGCCACCGCGAGGCCCGCGAGCAGGCCGTCCCGGTCCGCGCCCAGCACGACCGCCCGGTGGTCGAAGACCGTGCGCGTGGTGGCCAGGGAGAACCCGATGTCCACCGGGTCCGCGTCCGGCCGGTCGAGGAGGAAGTCGCGCAGCCGCCCGGCCTGGGCCCGCAGCGCCTCCTCGGTCCGCCCGGACAGCACCCACGGCACCACCGCCGGCGCTGCCGACGGAGCGGCGGGGGCGACGGGCGCGGCAGGCGCGGGGGCCTCCTCCACGATGACGTGCGCGTTGGTACCGCTGATCCCGAACGACGAGACGCCCGCCCGGCGCGGCCGCCCGTTCGGCTGCCACGGCACCGGCTCGGTCAGCAGCCGCACCCGGCCCTCCGTCCAGTCGACCTGCGGCGTGGGCTCGTCGACGTGCAGCGTGGCGGGCATCCGGCCGTGTCGCAGGGCGAGCACCATCTTGATCACTCCGGCGATGCCGGCCGCGGCCTGGGTGTGTCCGATGTTGGACTTCACCGACCCCAGCCAGAGCGGCCGGTCCTCCGGCCGGTCCTGGCCGTAGGTGGCCAGCAGCGCCTGGGCCTCGATCGGGTCGCCCAGCCTGGTGCCCGTGCCGTGCGCCTCCACCACGTCGACCTCGTCGGCGCGGACGCCGGCGTTGGCCAGCGCGGCCCGGATCACCCGCTGCTGCGAGGGCCCGTTGGGGGCGGTCAGACCGTTGGACGCACCGTCCTGGTTGGTCGCGCTGCCCCGCAGCACCGCGAGCACCCGGTGCCCGTTGCGCTGCGCGTCGGACAGCCGCTCGACCACCAGCACGCCCGCGCCCTCGGCGAAGCCGGTGCCGTCCGCCGCGGCGGCGAACGCCTTGCAGCGGCCGTCCGGGGCCAGCCCGCGCTGGCGGGAGAACTCGACGAACGTCCCCGGCGTGGCCATGATCGTCACGCCCCCGGCGAGCGCCATCGTGCACTCGCCGGACCGCAGTGCCTGGGCCGCCAGGTGCAGCGCCACCAGCGCCGACGAGCACGCCGTGTCGACCGTGACCGCCGGCCCCTCCAGACCGAAGGTGTAGGCCAGCCGGCCGGACAGGATGCTGGTCGCGATCCCGGTCATCAGGTGGCCCTCGGCCTCCGCGCCGCCGTGCGCCAGCACGCTCATCTCGTAGCCGGAGGTGTAGCCGCCCACGAAGGTGCCGGTCTGGCTGCCGCGCAGGGACACCGGGTCGATCCCGGCTCCCTCGATGGCCTCCCAGGACAGCTCCAGGAGCAGCCGCTGCTGCGGGTCCATGGCCAGCGCCTCACGCGGGCTGATCTCGAAGAACCCGGCGTCGAAGGCGCTGGCGTCCTGCACGAACCCGCCCGCCTGGGTGTACGAGGTGCCGATGTGCGCGGCGTCCGGGTCGTAGAGGGAGTCCAGGTCCCAGCCGCGGTCGGCGGGGAACGGCGAGATCGCGTCCTGCCCCTCGGAGATCATCCGCCAGAGGTCCTCGGACCCCGTCACACCGCCCGGGAACCGGCAGCTCATGCCGACGATCGCGATCGGCTCGTCGTGGGCCGCCGCCCCGACCGGGGCCGGCGGTGCCACGGCCGCCGAGGCTCCGCCGCCGAGCCGGCCCCGCAGGTGCCCGGCCAGCACGGCCGGGTTGGGGTAGTCGAAGACCAGGGTCGCCGGCAGCCGCAGTCCGGTCCCGGTGGTGAGGCGGTTGCGCAACTGGACGGCGGTGAGCGAGTCGAAGCCCAGGTCGGTGAAGGCCCGGCCCGGCTCGACGGCCTCGGCGGAGCTGTGCCCCAGCACGGCCGCCACGTGCGCCCGGACCAGGTCCAGCAGCATCCGGTCGCCGTCCGCGGCGGGCAGCGCGGCGAGCCGCTGCCGCAGCGAGTCCGCGCCCGCCCCGTCGGAAGCGGCGGCGGTGCGCCGGGCCGGTCGGCCGGCCAGTGCCCGCCACAGCGGCGGGACGTCACCGGTGCGGGCCGCCTGGGACCGCAGCCCGGCCAGGTCCAGCCGGGCCGGTACCAGCACCGCCTCGTCCCGGCCGAGCGCCAGGTCCAGCAGGGCCAGGCCCTCGGCCGCGCTCAGCCCGCTGGTCCCGCTCCGGGTCATCCGGGACCGCTCGGCGTCGGTGAGCTGCCCGGTCAGGCCGCTGACCTCCGCCCAGAGGCCCCAGGCCAGCGAGGTGCCGGGCAGCCCGGCCGCCCGCCGGTCGGCCGCCAACGCGTCCAGGAACGCGTTGGCCGCCACGTAGTTGCCCTGACCCGGGACGCCGAACGTCGCCGCGGCCGAGGAGAACAGCACGAACCGGTCCAGATCCAGCTCCCGGGTGAGCTCGTGCAGGTGCCAGGCACCGTCGGCCTTCGGCCGCATCACCGCGGCCACCCGCTCGGGCGTCAGCGACGGAATCGTCCCGTCGTCGAGCACTCCGGCGGTGTGGATCACGCTCCGCAGCGGACGCCCGGCCGGAATCGCCGCCAGCAGCGCGGCCAGCGCCTCTCGGTCTGCCGTGTCACAGGCGACCACGTCCACCGACGCACCCGCCCGCGCCAACTCCGCCGCCAGCACGGCCACCCCGGCGGCGGCCGGACCGGAACGGCTGGTCAGCACCAGACCGTCCGCCTGGGCCGCGGTCACCAGATGCCGCGCGACCAGACCGCCCAGCGTGCCCGTGCCACCCGTCACCAGCGCCGTCCGCCCGGATGGGCGGCCCGGCAGCTGTTCAACTGCCTCCGTGGAACGGGATGGACGCGTCAGCCGTCGTCCGTGGGCCAGGGTGCCGCGCACGGCGAGTTCCGGCTCGCCGGTGGCGAGTGCCGTCGGGAGGGCGGTGATCTGCTCGGCGCCCGCGCCGGTCGGCAGGTCGACCAGGACGAGTCGGCCGGGGTTCTCCGACTGCGCCGAGCGCAGCAGGCCCCAGACGGCGGCGGCGGGCAGATCGGCGACCCGCTCACCGGCCGCGGCAGCGACGGCCCCTCGGGTGACGACCACCAACCGGGCCTCGGCCAGACGCTCCTCGGCCAGCCAGGCCTGGGCCAGGCCCAGGGCGTCGCCGGTCGCCCGGCGGGCGGCCTCGGCCGCGTTGTCGCCCTCCGCCTGGTCACCGGCGCAGGCCAGCACCAGGGCGGGCTCGATCTCCCCCGCCTCGGTGGCAGCGGCCAGACCGGCCAGGTCCGTGAACGAGCGGACCGGAACGCCGGAGGCCTCCAGCGCCTCGGCCAGACCGAAGCGATCGGCGCCGATCAGCGCCCACGCCCCGGCCGGAGCCTCGGCAGCGCTCACCGCGGCCCACTCGACGGTGAACAGGGAATCCGCCACCGTCGAGGCAGCGGAGTTCAGTTGGTCGGCCGCCACCGGACGGGTGATCAGCGACTCGACGGAGACCACCGGCGCACCCGTGGCATCCGCCGCCGACAGCACCAGACTGCCCTGCGCATCCCGGCGCAGCCGGGCCCGCAGCACGGACGCACCCGCCGCGTGCAGCTCGACACCCGTCCACGCGAACGGCAACCGCACCTCGTCCCCGGCCTCCGACACCAGGGCGCTGGCCTGCAACACGCCGTCCAGCAGCGCCGGGTGCAGACCGAACGTACCCGCATCGGCGGCCACCGAGTCCGGCAGCGCGACCTCCGCGAAGACCTCGTCGCCCCGGCGCCAGGCGGCCCGCAAGCCCTGGAACGCCGGCCCGTAGCCGTACGGCCCGTCGGCCGCGGCCTCGTACATACCGCTGACGTCCACCGCCGTGGCCCCGCGCGGAGGCCAGACCGCGAAGTCCTCCTCCGCGACCGGCGCCTCCCCGGCGGGAGCGAGGACGCCGTCGGCGTGCTGCGTCCACTCCTCCTGCCCGTCGGGGCGGGAGAACACCTCGACCGTCCGACGGCCCTCGGAGTCCGCCTCGGCCAGCACCACCTGGACCTGGACCCCGCCGCCGTCGGCGGGCAGGACCAGCGGCGCCTGGAGCGTCAGCTCCTCCAGCAGGCCGCAACCGAGTTCGTCCCCGGCCCGGACCACCATCTCGACGAAGCCGGTCCCCGGCAGCAGCACCGCCCCACCGATCGCGTGATCGGCCAGCCACGGGTGCGTCCGCACGGACAGCCGCCCGGTGCAGACCAGGCCCGCACCGCCGGCCAGTTCGACCGCCGCGCCCAGCAGCGGGTGACCGACCGCGCCCAGGCCCAGCGACACCGCGTCCCCGCCCAGAGCCGGTCCGGCCGCACGCGGCCAGTACCGCTCGTGCTGGAAGGCGTACGTCGGCAGCTCGACCCGCTCGGCGGCGGGGAGGACGGAAGTCCACTCCACGGAGGCGCCGTTGACGAAGGCCTCGGCGAGCGAGGTGACCAGCCGGGTCACGCCGCCCTCGTCGCGGCGCAGGGTGCCGCAGACGGCGGCGGGCACGATGCCCGGGCCGGCCTCCTGGGCGACCTCTTCGAGCGTGTCGTTCATCGCGCCCAGCAGCACCGGGTGCGGAGTCACCTCGACGAACAGCTGGTGCCCCTGACCGGCGAGCGTGCGCACCGCGCGGTCGAAGTGGACCGTCGCGCGCAGGCTGCCGTACCAGTAGGCGGCGTCCAACTCCTCACCGGTCAGCGTCTCGCCGGTCATCGCCGAGACCATCGGGATCCGGCCCCGGCGCGGCGCGATACCGGCCAGGACCTCGGTGATCTCCGCTTCGAGGCGGTCCACCTGCGCCGAGTGCGAGGCGTAGTCCACCGCGACCATCCGAGCGCGCACGCCCTCGACCTCGAACTCGGCCTTCAGCTCCTCCAGCGCCTCCGGCTCACCCGAAACCACCACCGCCGAAGGCCCGTTGACCGCCGCGAGCGACAGCCGCTCACCGAAGCGGGCGATCCGCTCCTCCACCACCGCGGCCGACCGGCTCACCGACAGCATCCCGCCCAGGCCCGCCAGCACCTTCAACGACCGCGAACGCAGCGCCACCACCCGGGCGCCGTCCTCCAGCGACAGCATCCCGGCCACGGTCGCCGCCGCTATCTCGCCCTGCGAGTGACCGACCACGGCGTCCGGGGCGACACCGGCTGCCTCCCAGAGCGCCGCCAGCGACACCATCACCGCCCACAACGCCGGCTGGACGACATCCGCCGCCTCCAGTGCGGGGGCACCCTCGGCACCCGCCAGGACGTCGCTCAGCGACCACTCCACATACGGCGCCAGCGCCGCCTCGCACTCCGCGAGGCGCGCTGCGAACACCGGGCTGCACGCCGCCAGTTCACGGCCCATCCCCACCCACTGCGAACCCTGCCCCGCGAACGCGAACACCACCCGCGCACCCGGCCGCGCCACACCCGAGACCACCGCACCCGACGGCACACCGGCCGCCAGACTCTCCAACCCGGCCACCAACTCGCCGCGCCCGCCACCCAGCACGACCGCCCGGTGCTCGAACACCGACCGCGTCGTCGCCAGCGACCACGCCACCTCCGCCGACTCCACCGACGGCCGCGCCGACACCCACGCGTGCAGCCGCTCCGCCTGCGCCGTCAGCCCCTGGGCGGAACGCCCCGAGACCGCCCAGGCCCCGACCCCGCCGGGTTCGACCACCGACGAGGCAGCTGCCGGCTCGACCGGCTCCGCGTCGGTCGCGGTACCGGCCTCGGCGGGCGCCTCCTCCAGCAGGACGTGCGCGTTGGTGCCGCTGATCCCGAACGAGGACACACCGGCCCGACGCGGCCGCTCCCCCACCGGCCAGGGCGCCGCCTCCGTCAGCAGCTCCACCTCACCGGCGGACCAGTCCACGTGCGGCGACGGCTCGTCCGCGTGCAGCGTCCTCGGCAGCTCCTGGTGCTGCAACGCCAGCACCATCTTGATCACACCCGCCACACCGGCGGCCGCCTGGGTGTGCCCGATGTTGGACTTCACCGACCCCAGCCACAGCGGCTTCTGGGCACCACGGTCCTGACCGTAGGTCGCCAGCAGCGCCTGCGCCTCGATCGGGTCACCCAGCTTGGTACCCGTCCCGTGCGCCTCCACCACGTCCACATCGGCGGCCGTGAGGCCGGCGTTCGCCAGCGCGGCGCGGATCACCCGCTGCTGGGACGGACCGTTCGGCGCCGTCAGACCGTTGGACGCCCCGTCCTGGTTCACCGCCGAGCCGCGCACCACGGCGAGCACCCGGTGCCCGTTGCGTCGCGCGTCCGAGAGCCGCTCCAGGACCACCATGCCGGCGCCCTCGGCGAAGCCCATGCCGTCCGCGTCGGCCGAGAAGGCCTTGCAGCGGCCGTCCACCGCGAGACCGCGCTGCTGGCTGAACCCGACGATGCCGTCGGGGGTCGCCATCACGGTTGCCCCGCCGGCGAGCGCCATCGAGCACTCCCCGGCGCGGATCGCCTGGGTGGCCAGGTGCAGCGCCACCAGCGAGGACGAGCACGCGGTGTCGATGGTCACCGCCGGGCCCTCCAGGCCCAGCGTGTAGGACACCCGGCCGGACATCACGCTCGTCGCGAAGCCGGTCGTCAGGTGCCCTTCGGCTCCCTCGCCGCCGGTCGCCAGTCCGAGCCCGTAGGCCGACGCGAACCCGCCGACGAAGACGCCGGTCTGACTGCCGCGCAGCGTCGCGGGGTCGATCCCGGCCCGCTCCAGCGCCTCCCAGGACGTCTCCAGCAGCTGACGCTGCTGCGGGTCCATCGCCAGCGCCTCGCGCGGCGAGATCCCGAAGAACCCGGCGTCGAAGCCGCCGGCGTCCGCGACGAAGCCGCCCTCCTGGGTGTAGGAGGTGCCGACGCTCTCGGGGTCCGGGTCGTAGAGGCCCTCCACGTTCCAGCCGCGGTCGTCCGGGAAGCGGGAGATCGCGTCCGCCCCGGTGGTGAGCAGCTGCCAGAACCCGTCGGGGTCGTTCACGTCGCCGGGGAGCCGGCAGGCCATCCCGACGATCGCGATCGGCTCGTCGGATCCCGCTTCCGCCGGGCGGACCGGCAGGAGGTCCACGGGCTGCTCGGTGTCACCGAGCAGCCGGGCCCGCAGGTGACCGGCCAGCGCGACCGGGTTGGGGTAGTCGAAGACCAGGGTGGCCGGCAGCCGCTGACCGGTCGCGGTGCCCAGGCGGTTGCGCAGTTCGACCGCGGTGAGCGAGTCGAAGCCCAGGTCGGTGAAGGCCCGGCCGGGCTCGACGGCCTCGGCGGAGCTGTGCCCCAGCACGGCCGCCACGTGGGTCCGGACCAGGTCGGTGAGCAGCCGGGTGCGCTCCTGTTCGGAGAGGCCGGCCAGCTGCCGTTGCAGCGAGTCCGCGCCGACGCCGCCCGAGGCGGCGGTCCGCCGGCCGGTCCCGGCCGTGACCAGGGTCCGCCAGAGCGGCGGGACCTCCGCGCTCCGCGTGGCCTGCGCGCGCAGCCCGGCGAGGTCCAGCCGGGTCGCCACCAGCAGCGCCTCGGAGCGGGCGGTCCCCTGGTCCAGCAGGGCCAGGCCCTCGTCCGCGCTCAGTGCCACGGCGCCACCGCGGGTCAGGCGGGACCGGTCGGAGTCCGAGAGCTGCCCGGTCAGGCCGCTGACCTCCGCCCAGAGGCCCCAGGCCAGCGAGGTGCCGGGCAGTCCGGCCGCCCGCCGGTCGGCCGCCAACGCGTCCAGGAACGCGTTGGCCGCCACGTAGTTGCCCTGACCCGGGACGCCGAACGTCGCCGCGGCCGAGGAGAACAGCACGAACCGGTCCAGATCCAGACCCCGGGTGAGCTCGTGCAGGTGCCAGGCACCGTCGGCCTTCGGCCGCATCACCGCGGCCACCCGCTCGGGCGTCAGCGACGCGATGATCCCGTCGTCGAGCACTCCGGCGGTGTGGATCACGCTCCGCAGCGGACGCCCCGCCGGAATCGCCGCCAGCAGCGCGGCCAGCGCCTCACGGTCCGCCGTGTCACAGGCGACCACGTCCACCGACGCACCCGCCCGCGCCAACTCCGCCGCCAGCACCGCCACCCCGGCGGCGGCCGGACCGGAACGGCTGGTCAGCACCAGACCGTCCGCCTGGGCCGCGGTCACCAGATGCCGCGCGACCAGACCACCCAGCGTGCCCGTGCCACCCGTCACCAGCGCCGTCCGCCCGGATGGGCGGGGGGCGCGCAGTTCGGCGGGCACGGTCAGGACCAGCTTGCCGGTGTGGCGCGCCTGCTGCATGAAGCGGAACGCCTCACGCGCCCGCCGGATGTCCCAGGCCCGGACCGGGAGCCGCGTCAGCTCGCCCGCCGCCATCAGGTCGACGATCCGGCCGAGCATCGCCCCCATCCGCTCGGGCCCGGCCTCACCGAGATCGAACGGCCGGTAGAAGACCCCCGGGTACTGAACGGCCAGGGCCTCCGCGTCCCGGAGGTCGGTACGGCCCATCTCGACGAAGGCCCCACCGCGCGGCAGCAGCCGCAGCGAGGCGTCCGTCAGCTCGCCCGCCAGGGAGTTCACCACGATGTCCACACCCGCGCCGCCGGTGGCGGCGAGGAACTCCGCCTCGAACCCGGCGTCGCGGGACGAGGAGATGTGCGCTTCGTCCAGGCCCATCGCGGCCAGCACCGGCCACTTCGCCGGACTCGCCGTCGCGAACACCTCCAGGCCCAGGTGCCGGGCGAGCTGCACCGCCGCCATGCCGACGCCACCGGCGCCCGCGTGCACGAGCACCCGCCGGCCCGCCTCGGCCTCGGCCAGTTCCACCAGGGCGTACCAGGCCGTCATGAACGCCACGGGCACCGACGCGGCCTCGGCGAAGGTCCAGCCCTCCGGGATCCGCACCAACTGCCGGGCGTCCGTGACCGCCACCGGCCCGAACCCGCCTGCGGCGACGCCCATCACCCGGTCGCCGACCGCGAGGCCGGTCACCTCGGGGCCGAGGTCGAGCACCGTACCCGCGAGCTCACTGCCCATCACACCGCCGCCCGGGTACATCCCCAGGCCGATCAGCACGTCCCGGAAGTTCAGCCCGGCCGCGTGGACCGCCACCCGAACCTGCCCGGGCTCCAGCGGGTCGCCCGTCTGCGGCGCCGCCGCCGGTGTCAGCCCCTCCAGTGACCCGCCGGCGTCCGGCTCCAGCCGCCACGGGCCCTCGGGCACCGCCAACTCGCCCGCTGGGCGCGCCAGACGCCGCCCGTGGGCCTGGTCGGCGCGGACGACCAGCTCGGACTCACCGCTGCCCACCGCCGACGGCAGCACCGTGGCGGGCGCACCGGACTCACCGGCGGGCAGGTCGACCAGGACGAGTCGGCCGGGGTTCTCCGACTGCGCCGAGCGCAGCAGGCCCCAGACGGCGGCGGCGGGCAGATCGGCGATCCGCTCACCGGCCGCGGCAGCGACGGCTCCCCGGGTGACGACCACCAACCGGGCCTCGGCCAGACGCTCCTCGGCCAGCCAGGCCTGGGCCAGGCCGAGCACCTCACCGGTCACACGCGCGGCCGCCTGCGCCGGGTTTCCACTGTCCTGGTCACCGGCGCAGGCCAGCACCAGGGCGGGCTCGATCTCCCTCGCCTCGGTGGCGGCGGTCAGACCGGCCAGGTCGGCGAAGGCCCGGACCGGAACGCCGGAGGCCTCCAGCGCCTCGGCCAGACCGAAGCGGTCGGCGCCGATCAGCGCCCACGCCCCGACCGGAGCCTCGGCAACGCTCAGCGGGGCCCACTCGACGGTGAACAGGGCATCCGCCACCGTCGAGGCAGCGGAGTTCAGTTGGTCGGCCGCCACCGGACGGGTGACCAGCGACTCGACGGAGACCACCGGAGCACCCGTGGCGTCCGCTGCCGTCAGCACCAGACTGCCCTGCGCATCACGGCGCAGCCGGGCCCGCAGCACGGACGCACCCGCCGCGTGCAGCTCGACGCCCGTCCACGCGAACGGCAGCCGCACCTGCCCGGAATCGCCCTCCTCGGAACCGCCGACCAGGGCGCTGGCGTGCAGCACACCGTCCAGCAGCGCCGGGTGCAGACCGAACGCACCCGCATCGGCGGCCACACCCTCGGGCAGTGCCACCTCCGCGAAGACCTCGTCGCCCCGGCGCCACACCGCGCGCAGCCCCCGGAACGCCGGGCCGTAGCCGTAGGGCGTCCCGGCCAGCGCCTCGTACATACCGCTGACGTCCACCGCCGTGGCCCCGCGCGGAGGCCAGACCGCGAAGTCCTCCTCGGCGAGCGCGGGTTCACCGGCGTGGGCGACCAGACCGCTCGCGTGTTGGAGCCACGCCTGCTGCGCGTCGGCGGCGTCGGGGCGGGAGAACACCTCGACCGTCCGACGGCCGTCCGCATCGGCGGCGGCCACCACGACCTGGACCTGCACACCGGAACCGTCCGCCGGGAAGATCAGCGGCGCCTGGAGGGTCAGTTCCTCCAGCAGGCCGCACCCCACCTGGTCACCGGCCCGGACCACCATCTCGACGAAGCCGGTCCCCGGCAGGAGCGCGACCCCGCCGACTACGTGGTCGGCCAGCCAGGGGTGCGTCCGCAGCGACAGCCGCCCGGTGCAGACCAGCCCCGCGCCGCCGGCCAGCTCGACGGCCGCGCCCAGCAGGGGGTGACCGACCGCGCCCAGGCCCAGCGACACCGCGTCCCCACCGAGGGACGGCGCCGCAGCCGGCGGCCAGAACTGCTCGTGCTGGAAGGCGTAGGTGGGCAGCTCCACCGACTCGGCGGCCGGGAGCACCGTGCGCCAGTCCACGGGGGCACCGTTGACGAAGGCCTCGGCGAGTGAGGCCAGCAGGCGCTGGGCGCCGCCGTCGTCGCGGCGCAGCGTGCCGCAGACGGCCGCCGGCAGCGCGGCGGAGTCCAGCGCGACCTCTTCGAGCGTGTCGTTCATCGCGCCCAGCAGCACCGGGTGCGGAGTCACTTCGACGAAGACTTGGTGGCCCTGACCGGCCAGGGTGCGCACCGCGCGGTCGAAGTGGACCGTGGCGCGCAGGCTGCCGTACCAGTAGGCGGGGTCCAGCTCCTCACCGGTCAGCGTCTCGCCGGTCATCGCGGACACCATCGGGATCCGGCCCCGGCGCGGCGCGATACCGGCCAGGACCTCGGTGATCTCCGCTTCGAGGCGGTCGACCTGCGCCGAGTGCGAGGCGTAGTCCACCGCGACCATCCGAGCGCGCACGCCCTCGACCTCGAACTCGGCCTTCAGCTCCTCCAGGGCCTCCGGCTCACCCGAAACCACCACCGCCGACGGCCCGTTGACCGCCGCCAGGGCAACACGCTCACCGAAGCGGGCAATCCGCTCCTCCACCACCGCGGCCGACCGGCTCACCGACAGCATCCCGCCCAGACCTGCCAGGACCTTCAACGACCGCGAACGCAGCGCCACGACGCGCGCGCCGTCCTCCAGCGACAGCATCCCCGCCACCGTCGCCGCCGCGATCTCACCCTGCGAATGCCCCACCACCGCAGCAGGCTTGACACCGGCGGCCTCCCAGACCGCCGCCAGCGACACCATCACCGCCCACAACGCCGGCTGGACGACATCCGCCGCCTTCAACTCCGGCACACCCGCCAGGACATCGGCCAGTGACCAGTCCACATAAGGCGCCAGCGCCGCCTCGCACTCGGCCAGCCGCGCCGCGAACACCGGGCTCGACAGAGCCAGTTCACGACCCATCCCCACCCACTGCGAACCCTGCCCCGCGAACGCGAACACCGCCCGCGCACCCGGCCGCGCCACACCCGACACCACCGACCCCGACGGCACACCGGCCGCCAGACTCTCCAACCCGGCCACCAACTCGCCGCGCCCGCCACCCAGCACGACCGCCCGGTGCTCGAACACCGACCGCGTCGTCGCCAGCGACCACGCCACCTCCGCCGACTCCACCGACGGCCGCGCCGACACCCATGCGTGCAGCCGCTCCGCCTGCGCCGTCAGGCCCTCGGCCGTGCGGCCCGACACCAGCCAGGCGTCCGCCCCCGACACCACCGGCGCCGTCGCCGGGGTGTCACCCTCCTGGGGCTCCCCGCCCCCGGCCGGGGCCTCCTCCAGGATGATGTGCGCGTTGGTACCGCTCAGACCGAACGAGGACACCCCGGCCCGACGGGCCCGCTCACCGGCCGGCCACGGCACGGCCTCGGTCAGCAGCCGGACCTCGCCTTCCGTCCAGTCGACGTGCGGCGACGGCACGTCCGCGTGCAGGGTCTTCGGCAGCTGCTCGTGCTGGAGGGCCAGCACCATCTTGATCACCCCGGCGACACCCGCCGCCTGCTGGGAGTGGCCGATGTTGGACTTCACCGACCCCAGCAGCAGCGGCCGTCCCTCCGGACGGTCCTGGCCGTACGTGGTGAGCAGCGCCTGCGCCTCGATCGGGTCGCCCAGCGTGGTGCCCGTGCCGTGCGCCTCGACCGCGTCCACGTCGGCGGCCGAGATCCGCGCGTTCGCCAGGGCCGCGCGGATCACCCGCTGCTGGGACGGACCGTTCGGCGCCGTCAGACCGTTGGACGCGCCGTCCTGGTTCACGGCCGAACCGCGCACCACCGCGAGCACCTTGTGCCCGTTGCGCAGCGCGTCCGACAGGCGCTCGACGACGACCATGCCGGCGCCCTCGCCCATCCCCATGCCGTCCGCGTCGGCCGAGAACGCCTTGCAACGCCCGTCCTCGGCCAGGCCGCGCTGCCGGGAGAACCCGACGAAGCCCATGGTGGTGGCCATGACCGTGACACCGCCGGCCAGCGCCAGCGAGCACTCCCCGGCGCGCACCGCCTGGCAGGCCAGGTGCAGCGCCACCAGCGACGACGAACACGCCGTGTCGACGGAGACCGCCGGCCCCTGCAGACCGAGCAGGTAGGAGATACGGCCGGACATCACGCTGGCCGCACCACCGGTCATGAGGTGCCAGTCGAGCCCCTCCATGGTCTGCAGGGACTGGTGCGCGACGTAGTCGGAGGGGGCGACGCCGACGAACACGCCGGTCTGCGAGCCCCGGAGCGAGGCCGGGTCGACCCCGGCCCGCTCCAGCGCCTCCCAGGAGGTCTCCAGCAGCAGCCGCTGCTGCGGGTCCATCGCCAGCGCCTCACGCGGCGAGATCCCGAAGAACCCGGCGTCGAAGCCGGCCGCGTCCCGCAGGAACCCGCCTTCGACCACGTAGGACGTGCCCTGGTGGTCGGGGTCGGGGTCGTAGACACCCTCGGTGTCCCAGCCGCGGTCGTCCGGGAACCCGGAGATCGCGTCCCCGCCGGAGGCGAGCAGCTCCCACAGTTCCTCGGGGGTCGTCACGCCCCCGGGGTAGCGGCAGCTCATGCCGACGATCGCCAGCGGTTCCGAGGCCGCCGAGACGAGCTGGCGGTTCCGCTGTCGCAGCCGCTCGGTTTCCTTCACGGAGGCACGCAGCGCTTCAAGGAGCTTGTCGGCCTGTCCGGTCATCGCTGCCTCCACGCATCGAGCATCATCAACATCACTCCGACTCGCCGTCCAGGGCCAGGCGGATCAGGCTGTCCGCGTCCAACTCGTCGATGGCCTCGGCCTCTTCGCCCTGGTCGCCGATCAGCGCGGCGTCCCGGACGTCGGCGAGCCGCATGAGCGCCTCCATCAGCCCGGCATCGCGGAACCTGGACAGCGGGACGGTCGCGAGGGCCTTCCGCAGCTTCTCCTCGGCCGCGTCCGCCTCGCCGTGCTCGGCGAGCTCCGGCAGCAGCTTCTCCAGCAGGAGCCCGGCCAGTTCCGTGGGGTTGGGGTAGTCGAACACCAGGGTGGCCGGCAGCCGCAGTCCGCTCGCCGTGCCCAGGCGGTTGCGCAGTTCGACCGCGGTGAGCGAGTCGAAGCCCAGGTCGGTGAAGGCCCGGGTGGACTCGACCGCCTCGACGGAGGCGTGCCCCAGCACGGCGCCCACGTGGGCCCGGACCAGGTCGACGAGCAGCCGCAGCCGCCCCGGCTCCGACACCCCGGCCAGCTGCTTGCGCAGCGAGTCCGCACCGACGGCGCCCGAGGCGGCGTGGCGCCGGCCCGTCCCGCCGCCGACCAGGGCCCGCCACAGCGGCGGGACGTCGGCGGCGCGGCCGGCCTGGGCCCGGAGCCCGGCCAGGTCCAGCTTGGCCGGGACCAGCACCGCCTCGTCCCTGGCGAGCGCCAGGTCCAGCAGCGCCAGGCCCTCGTCCGCGCTGAGCGCGGCGACGCCGCCGCGGTTGATCCGGGCGCGCTCGGAGTCGCTGAGCCGCCCGGTCAGTGCGCTGGCCTCGGCCCACATGCCCCAGGCGAGCGAGGTGGCGGGCAGTCCGGCCGCCCGGCGGTCGGCCGCCAGCGCGTCCAGGAACGCGTTGGCCGCCACGTAGTTGCCCTGACCGGGGCTGGCGAAGGTCGCCGCGGCCGAGGAGAACAGGGCGAAGTGCTCCAGGTCCAGCCCCAGGGTGAGTTCGTGCAGGTTCCAGGCACCGTCGGCCTTGGGCCGCATCACGGCGGCCACCCGCTCGGGGGTCAGCGACGCGATGGTCGCGTCGTCCAGGACACCGGCGGTGTGGACCACGGTCGTCAGCGGAGCCCCGGCCGGGACTCCGGCCAGGACGGCGGCCAGGGCGTCGCGGTCCGCCGCGTCGCAGGCGAGCACGTCCACCGACGCGCCCGACTGCGCCAGCTCCGCGGCGAGCGCGGCCGCACCCGGCGCGGCCGGGCCGGAACGGCCGGTCAGCACCAGCCCGTCGGCCCGCCCGGTGGTCACCAGATGCCTGGCCACCAGGCCGCCGAGCGTGCCCGTGCCGCCCGTGACCAGCGCCGACCTGCCGCGCTCGCGGGGTTCGGCCGGGCCGGCGGTGACGGTGAGGACGAGCTTGCCGGTGTGGCGTGCCTGTTGCATGAAGCGGAACGCCTCACGCGCCCGCCGCACGTCCCAGGCCCGGACCGGCAGCTTCGTCAGCGTGCCGGCGGCCATCAGGTCGACGATCCGGCCGAGCATCGCGCCCATCCGCTCGGGCCCGGCCTCGCCCAGGTCGAAGGGCCGGTAGAAGACCCCCGGGTACTGGACGGCCAGGGCCTCCGCGTCCCGGAGGTCGGTGCGGCCCATCTCGACGAAGGCCCCGCCGCGCGGCAGCAGCCGAAGCGAGGCGTCCGTCAGCTCGCCCGCCAGGGAGTTGACCACGATGTCCACACCCGCGCCGCCGGTGGCGGCGAGGAACTCCGCCTCGAACCCGGCGTCGCGGGACGAGGAGATGTGCGCTTCGTCCAGGCCCATCGCGGCCAGCACCGGCCACTTCGCCGGACTCGCCGTCGCGAACACCTCCAGGCCCAGGTGCCGGGCGAGCTGCACCGCCGCCATGCCGACGCCACCGGTACCCGCGTGCACGAGCACCCGCCGGCCGGCCTCGGCCTCGGCCAGTTCGACCAGGGCGTACCAGGCCGTCATGAACGCGCTCGGGACGGACGCGGCCTCGGCGAAGGTCCAGCCCTCCGGGATCCGCACCAGCTGCCGGGCGTCCGTGACCGCCACCGGGCCGAACGCGCCCTCGGCGACGCCCATCACCCGGTCGCCCACGGCCGGCCCGGAGACTCCGGAGCCGACTTCGAGCACCGTTCCGGCGAGCTCACTGCCCATCACACCGCCGCCCGGGTACATCCCCAGGCCGATCAGCACGTCCCGGAAGTTCAGCCCGGCGACGCGGACCGCCACCCGAACCTGCCCGGGCTCCAGCGCGTCGCCCGTCTGCGGCGCCGCCGCGAGCACGAGGCCCTCCAGCGAGCCGCCGGCATCGGGCTCCAGCCGCCACGGGCCCTCGGGCACCGCCAGCTCGCCCGCCGGGCGCGCCAGGCGCCGTGCGTGGGCCAGGGTGCCGCGCACGGCGAGTTCCGGTTCGCCGGTGGCGAGTGCCGTCGGGAGGGCGGCGATCTGCTCGGCGCCCGCGCCGGTCGGCAGGTCGACCAGGACGAGTCGGCCGGGGTTCTCCGACTGCGCCGAGCGCAGCAGGCCCCAGACGGCGGCGGCGGGCAGATCGGCGATCCGCTCACCGGCCGCGGCGGCGACGGCCCCTCGGGTGACGACCACCAACCGGGCCTCGGCCAGACGCTCCTCGGCCAGCCAGGTCTGGGCCAGGCCCAGGGCGTCGCCGGTCGCCCGGCGGGCGGCCTCGGCCGCGTTGTCGCCCTCCCCCTGGTCGCCGGCGCAGGCCAGCACCAGGGCGGGCTCGATCTCCCCCGCCTCGGTGGCGGCGGCCAGACCGGCCAGGTCCGTGAACGAGCGGACCGGAACGCCGGAGGCCTCCAGCGCCTCGGCGAGGCCGAAGCGGTCGGCGCCGATCAGCGCCCACGCCCCGGCCGAAGCCTCGGCAACAGTCACCGCGGCCCACTCGACGGTGAACAGGGAATCCGCCACCCCGGCATCGTTCGAACGGAGTTGCTCGGCCGACACCGGACGAGTGATCAGCGACTCGACGGAGACCACCGGCGCACCCGTGGCATCCGCCGCCGACAGCACCAGACTGCCCTGCGCATCCCGGCGCAGCCGGGCCCGCAGCACGGACGCACCCGCCGCGTGCAGCTCGACACCCGTCCACGCGAACGGCAACCGCACCTGGCCCTCGTCCTCGGCCCCGGCGACCAGGGCGCTGGCGTGCAGCACACCGTCCAGCAGCGCCGGGTGCAGACCGAACGCACCCGCATCGGCGGCCACACCCTCGGGCAGTGCCACCTCCGCGAAGAGGTCCTCGCCCCGGCGCCACACCGCGCGCAGCCCCCGGAACGCCGGGCCGTAACCGTAGGACGCCCCGGCGCCGGCCTCGTAGATGCCGGTCACGTCCACCGCCGTGGCCCCGCGCGGAGGCCAGACCGCGAAGTCCTCCTCCGCGACCGGCGCCTCCCCGGCGGGAGCGACGACGCCACCGGCGTGCTGCGCCCACTCCTCCTGCCCGTCGGGGCGGGAGAACACCTCGACCGTCCGACGGCCGTCCGCATCGGCGGCGGCCACCACGACCTGGACCTGCACACCGGAGCCGTCGGCGGGCAGCACCAGCGGCGCCTGGAGCGTCAGCTCCTCCAGCAGGCCGCAGCCCACCTGGTCACCGGCCCGGACCACCATCTCGACGAAGCCGGTCCCCGGCAGCAGCACCGCCCCGCCGATCGCGTGATCGGCCAGCCACGGGTGCGTCCGCACGGACAGCCGCCCGGTGCAGACCAGCCCCGCACCACCGGCCAGTTCGACCGCCGCGCCCAGCAGCGGGTGACCGACCGCGCCCAGGCCCAGCGACACCGCGTCCCCGCCCAGAGCCGGTCCGGCCGCACGCGGCCAGTACCGCTCGTGCTGGAAGGCGTACGTCGGCAGCTTGACGAGGTCGGCGGAGGGCAGAACCGTCGTCCAGTCGACCGCCACGCCGTTGACATGGGCCTCGGCGAGTGAAGCCAGCAGGCGCTGGGCACCGCCGTCGTCGCGGCGCAGCGTGCCGCAGACGGCCGCCGGCAGCGCGGCGGAGTCCAGCGCGACCTCTTCGAGCGTGTCGTTCATCGCGCCCAGCAGCACCGGGTGCGGAGTCACCTCGACGAAGACCTGGTGGCCCTGACCGGCCAGGGTGCGCACCGCCCGGTCGAAGTGGACCGTCGCGCGCAGGCTGCCGTACCAGTAGGCGGCGTCCAGCTCCTCACCGGTCAGCGTCTCGCCGGTCATCGCGGACACCATCGGGATCCGGCCCCGGCGCGGCGCGATACCGGCCAGGACCTCGGTGATCTCCGCTTCGAGGCGGTCCACCTGCGCCGAGTGCGAGGCGTAGTCCACCGCGACCATCCGAGCGCGCACGCCCTCGGCCTCGAACTCGGCCTTCAGCTCCTCCAGGGCCTCGGGCTCACCCGAAACCACCACCGCCGAGGGCCCGTTGACGGCCGCGAGCGACAGCCGCTCACCGAAGCGGGCAATCCGCTCCTCCACCACCGCGGCGCTCCGGCTCACCGACAGCATCCCGCCCAGACCTGCCAGGACCTTCAACGACCGCGAACGCAGCGCCACGACGCGCGCGCCGTCCTCCAGCGACAGCATCCCCGCCACCGTCGCCGCCGCGATCTCACCCTGCGAATGCCCCACCACCGCAGCAGGCGTGACGCCCGCGGCCTCCCAGACCGCCGCCAGCGACACCATCACCGCCCACAACGCCGGCTGGACAACATCCGCCGCCTCCAGTGCGGGGGCACCCTCGGCACCCGCCAGGACGTCGCTCAGCGACCACTCCACATACGGCGCCAGCGCCGCCTCGCACTCCGCCAACCGCGCCGCGAACACCGGGCTGCACGAGGCGAGTTCACGCCCCATGCCGACCCACTGCGAACCCTGACCGGCGAAGGCGAACACCACCCGCGCACCCGGCCGCGCCACACCCGACACGACCGCACCCGACGGCACACCGGCCGCGAGGTTCTGCAGGCCGGAAAGCAGCTCGCCGGCGTCGGCACCGACCACCACCGACCGGTGCTCGAACACGGACCGCGTCGTCGCCAGCGACCACGCCACCTCCGCCGGATCCACCGACGGCCGTGCCACGGCCCAGTCGTACAGCCGGCCCGCCTGAGCGGTGAGGCCCTCGGCCGAGCGGCCCGACACCAGCCAGGCGCCCACCGCGCCGGGCTCGACCACCTTGTTCGGGACGTCGCCCCGGCCGTCGTTCCCGGCGTCGTTCCCGGCATCGGCCGGCTCGGCGACCGCCGGGGCCTCCTCCAGGATGACGTGCGCGTTGGTGCCGCTCAGACCGAACGAGGACACCCCCGCTCGCCGCACCCGGCCGTTGCTCGGCCAGGGCGCCGCCTCCGTCAGCAGCTCCACCTCACCGGCGGACCAGTCCACGTGCGGCGACGGCTCGTCCGCGTGCAGCGTCCTCGGCAGCTCCTGGTGCTGCAACGCCAGCACCATCTTGATCACACCCGCCACACCGGCGGCCGCCTGGGTGTGCCCGATGTTGGACTTCACCGACCCCAGCCACAGCGGCTTCTGGGCACCACGGTCCTGCCCGTAGGTCGCCAGCAGCGCCTGCGCCTCGATCGGGTCACCCAGCTTGGTACCCGTCCCGTGCGCCTCGACGGCGTCCACATCGGCGGCCGTGAGGCCGGCGTTCGCCAGCGCCGCGCGGATCACCCGCTGCTGGGACGGACCGTTCGGCGCCGTCAGACCGTTGGACGCACCGTCCTGGTTGGTCGCGCTGCCCCGCAGCACCGCGAGCACCTGGTGCCCGTTGCGCCGCGCGTCGGACAGCCGCTCCACCACCAGGATGCCCGCGCCCTCGGCGAAGCCCATGCCGTCCGCGTCGGCCGAGAAGGCCTTGCAGCGGCCGTCCGCCGCCAGTCCGCTCTGCTCGCTGAAGCCGACGAAGCCTTCCGGGGACACCAGGATGGTGACACCGCCGGCCAGCGCCATCGAGCACTCGCCGGAGCGCAGCGCCTGGGCGGCCATGTGCATCGCCACCAGGGACGACGAGCAGGCCGTGTCGATCGTCACCGCCGGGCCTTCCAGCCCGAGCGCGTAGGAGACCCGGCCGGACAGCACGCTCGTGGCGTTGCCGGTGATCAGGTGGGCCATGCCCTCGATGTCCGCGCCGTAGCCGTAGCCGGAGGTGTAGCCGCCGACGAAGACGCCGGTCGCGCTGCCGCGCAGCGACTCCGGGTCGATGCCGACCCGCTCCACCGCCTCCCAGGACAGCTCCAGCAGCAGCCGCTGCTGCGGGTCCATCGCCAGCGCCTCGCGGGGGCTGATGCCGAAGAAGCCGGCGTCGAACCCGCTCATGTCCTGGACGAACCCGCCGGACCTGACGTACGAGGACTCGCCGAGCGCCTCCAGGTCCCAGCCGCGGTCGTCCGGGAAGCCGGATATCCCGTCCCCGCCGGAGGCCAGCAGCGCCCACAGCCCGTCGGGGTCGACCACCCCGCCGGGGTAGCGGCAGGCCATCCCGACGATCGCGATCGGCTCGTCGGCCGCGATCGTGGCCGGCACGGCCGCCGGCGTCCCGGCGCCGTCCGGCACCGCCCCGAGCAGTTCCGCCTCCAGGTAGTCGGCCAGCGCGGCCGCGGTCGGGTAGTCGAACAGCAGGGTCGCGGGCAGCCGCAGCTCCGTGGCGGAGCTGAGGTCGTTGCGCAGCTCGACCGCGGTCAGCGAGTCGAAGCCGAGTTCGCTGAAGGCGCGGTTGGTCTCGACCGCCTCGGACGAGGCGTAGCCGAGCACATGGGCGGCCTTGGCCTGGACGAGTTCGGTCAGCACCCGGCGCTGCTCGGCCCGGCTCATCCCGGCCAGTCGGCGGACCAGGTCCTGCTCGACCGGCGCGGCCGGGACCTCGGCCAGCAGGGCGGCCAGCCGGTGGATCTCCGGCAGGTCACGCATCAGGGGGACGGTCAGCAGGCTCGCCGCCTGCTGCGGCTGCGCGAGGATGACGGACCAGTCGATGTTGGTGACGGTCAGCACGGTGTCGCGGCAGTCCAGTGCCTCGCCCAGGGCCCGGACCGCGAGGTCCGGGTCCATCACGCCCTCCCACTGGTTGCGGGCCAGCCGCTGCCGGGCCGCCTCGGAGCCCTGCGCCACGCCGGCCGCCCACGGGCCCCAGGCCACGGCGAGCGCGGCCAGGCCGCGGCTGCGCCGGTTCTCGGCCACGGCGTCCAGGTAGGCGTTCGCCGCACCGTAGTTGGCCTGGCCCGGGCCGCCCGTGGTGGCCACCACGGAGGAGAACAGTACGAAGGCGTCCAGGTCGAGGTCGGCCGTCAGCTCGTCCAGGTAGGCCGCACCGGCGGCCTTGGCCGCGAGCACGGACTCCAGGCGCGCCGCCGAGAGGCCGTCGATCACGCCGTCGTCCAGCACCGCCGCGGTGTGCACCACGGTGCCCAGCGCGGGGCCGGTCGTGGCGAGCCGGTCGAGCAGGCCGGCCAGGTCGGACCGGTCGGCCGCGTCGCAGGCCAGCACGTCCACCCGGGAGCCCCGGGCGGCCAGTTCGGCCGCGAGCGCGGCGACACCGGCGGCGCCGGCGCCGGACCGGCTGGTCAGCACCAGGCGCTCCACACCGCGTCCGACCAGCCAGCGGGCCACGTGCCCGCCGAGCGCACCGGTACCGCCGGTGATCAGCGCGGTGCCGTTGGTCGGCCGCCACGTCCCGGCCGCCGCCGGCTGGGGGGCGTGGGTCAGCCTGCGGCCCACGATCCCGGCCGGGCGGAGCGCGGCCTGGTTCTCGTCGCAGCCGGCCAGTACGGCCACCAGCTGCGAGCCGGTCCGCTCGTCCAGGACGGGTGGGAGGTCGATCAACCCGCCCCAGCGGTCCGGGTATTCGAGTCCGACGACCCGGCCGAAGCCCCAGACCTGGGACTGCAGCGGGCTGGTCAGCACCTCGTTCGGGGCGGTGGCCACGGCGCCCCGGGTGAGGACCCAGAGCGGCGCGACGACCTCGACGTCGCCCAGCGCCTGCACCAGGCCCAGTGTGGCGGCCAGGCCCACGGTCACCACCGGGTGATCCGGCAGACGGGTCTCGTCGGTCGCGAGCAGCGACAGCACGCCGGACACCTCCCCGGTGCCCCGCAGCGCCTCGCCGAGCAGTGCGGCGAGAGCCGCCCGGTCGACCGTCCCGGCCGGGACCTCGACGAAGACGAGCTCGGCGCCGCGGGAGGACAGCGCGGCCACGCAGCCCTGGGCCACATCGCCGTCGGTCTCCCCGGCGGGGAGCACCACCAGCCACCGGCCGGACAGCCGGGCGAGGCCGCCGGGGACGGTCGCCGGGGACCAGGTCACCCGGTAGCGCCAGGCCTCCGTGACCGAGCGGTCCCGCTCCCGGCGACGCCAGGATGCCAGCGCGGGCAGCACCTCGATGAGCTGCTGGTCCTCGATGGCCAGCGCCTCGGTGAGGTGGGCCAGGTCGCCGCCTTCGACGGCGGCCCAGAACTGCGCCTCCGCGGCCGTGCTCGCACCGTCGCCGCCCAGCGGGGACGGCGCTGCGGCGGACTGGAGCCAGTAGTGCTGGTGCTGGAAGGCGTAGGTCGGCAGCTCCACCGTCTCGGCGGCGGGCAGCACCGTCTTCCAGTCGACCGACAGGCCGCCGACGTAGGCCTGGGCGAATGCCGTGAGGAGGCGGGTGGCGCCAGCGTTGTCGCGCTCCAGCGAGCCCACCGTCAGGACATCGGCGACACCGGCGTCCTCGGCCGTCTCCGCCACCGCCGCCGTCAGCACCGGGTGCGTGGAGACCTCCACGAACGAGCCGTAACCGCCGCCCAGCAGGGTGCGAACGGCCTCCTCGAAACGAACCATCCGCCGCAGGTTCGCGAACCAGTAGCCCGCGTCCACCTCCGTACCGGACAACCACTCGCCCGTCACCGTCGAGATCATCGGAACACGACCCGCCCGCGGCACGATCCCGGCCAACTCCGCCGCCAGCACCGCCTCCAACGGCTCCACCGCCGGCGAATGCGCCACGAAGTCCGTCGCCGGAATCCGCCACCGCAACACCTTGCGCGAAGCCAACTCACGCTCGAACTCCGACAACGCCTCCGGCTCACCCGACACCACCACCGCAGCCGGGCCATTCACCGCCGCCACCGACAGGCGCTCGCCCCAACCCTCGACGATCTCCCGCACCGCCTGCGACGGCATCACCACCGACACCATCGAACCCTGCACCGACAAACTCGTCAGCGCCCGAGCCCGCACCGCCACCACACGCGCACCATCCTCCAGGGACAGCATCCCCGCGACCGTCGCCGCCGCGATCTCACCCTGCGAATGACCCACCACCGCGTCCGGCGTGACGCCCGCGGCCTCCCACACCGCCGCCAGCGACACCATCACCGCCCACAGCACCGGCTGCACCACATCAGCCGCGTCCAGACCGGGCGCACCCTCGGCACCCGCCAGAACCTCACTCAACGACCAGTCCACATACGGCGCCAGCGCCGCCTCACACTCCGCCAGACGCGCCGCGAACACCGGACTGCACAAAGCCAGTTCACGGCCCATGCCAACCCACTGCGCACCCTGACCCGCGAACACGAACGCCGACCGACCACCCGAACGGGCAACCCCCGACACCACCCCGGCCGCACCCGACCCGGCCACCAGGCCACCCAGCCCCGACACCAGCTCCTCACGACCGCCACCGACCACCACCGCCCGGTGCTCGAACACCGACCGCGTCGCCGCCAACGACCACGCCACATCCACCGGTTCGAGCGACGGCTGCGCCGACACCCACTCCCGCAACCGATCCGCCTGACCCGCCAACGCCTCCGACGACTGCGCCGACACCGGCCACGCCACCGGCCCGGCCGGCTCCAGCACCGCCACCACCCCGGCCTCACCGGCCGGCTCGTCCAGGGCGTCCGCCTCCTCGGCGACCGCGGCCGGCGCCTCCTCCAGGATGACGTGCACGTTGGTGCCGCTCATCCCGAAGCCGGACACACCGGCCCGGCGGACGTGCTCGCCGGTGGGCCACGCCACCGGCTCGGTCAGCAGCCGCACCTCGCCCGCCGACCAGTCCACGTGCGGGGTCGGCTCGTCCACGTGCAGCGTCTGCGGGAGCTGCTCGTTCTGCAGCGCCAGCACCATCTTCATCACCCCGGCCACACCGGCCGCGGCCTGGGTGTGCCCGATGTTCGACTTCACCGACCCCAGCCACAGCGGCCGGCCCTCCGGCCGGTCCTGGCCGTAGGTGGCGATCAGCGCCTGTGCCTCGATCGGGTCGCCCAGCGTGGTCGCCGAACCGTGCGCCTCGACCACGTCCACGTCGGCGGGCGACACCCGGGCGCTGGCCAGGGCCGCGCGGATCACCCGCTGCTGGGAGGGGCCGTTGGGTGCGGTCAGACCGTTGGACGCACCGTCCTGGTTGATCGCCGAACCGCGGATCACCGCGAGCACCTTGTGCCCGTTGCGCCGCGCGTCCGACAGCCGCTCCACCACGAGCATGCCCGCGCCCTCGGCGAAGCCGGAGCCGTCGGCCGCCGCGGCGAAGGACTTGCAGTGCCCGTCCATCGAGATGCCGCCGGCCTTGGCGAAGGCCACGAACACCCCGGGGGTGGCGGTGACGGTGGCCCCGCCGGCCAGGGCGAGCGAGCACTCGCCGGAACGCAGCGCCTGGGCGGCCAGGTGCAGCGCCACCAGCGAGGAGGAGCACGCCGTGTCCACCGTGACCGCCGGGCCCTCCAGGCCGAAGGTGTAGGACAGCCGGCCCGAGAGCACGCTGGTCGCGTTGCCGGTCACGAGGTGGCCCTCGACGACCTCGGTGCCCTCCAGTTGGACGTCGGTCGCGTACCGGGAGCTGTAGCCGCCGACGAAGGCGCCGGTCTGGCTGCCGCGCAGCGTCGCGGGGTCGATCCCGGCCCGCTCGAACGCCTCCCAGGAGGTCTCCAGCAGCAGCCGCTGCTGCGGGTCCATCGCCAGCGCCTCACGCGGCGAGATGCCGAAGAACCCCGCGTCGAAGGCGCTGGCGTCCTGGACGAAGCCGCCGGCCTGGGTGTACGACTCGCCGTGCGGGTCGGTGTCCGGGTAGAGGCTCTCCAAGTCCCAGCCGCGGTCGCGCGGGAACGGGCCGATCGCGTCCGAGCCCGAGGCCAGCAGGCGCCACAGCTCCTCCGGGCTGGCCGCGCCGCCGGGGAACCGGCAGGCCATGCCGACGATCGCGATGGGCTCGTCCGCGGCGCCGGTGGCCACCGGCGCCGCGGGTGCCGCGACGGCGGGCAGGTCGCCCGCCAGCTCGCCGCGCAGCAGCGTGGCGAGCGCGGTCGGGGTGGGGTAGTCGAAGACCAGCGTCGCGGGCAGCCGCAAGCCGGTCTCGGCGTTCAGGCGGTTGCGCAGCTCGACGGCGGTCAGCGAGTCGAAGCCGACGTCGGTGAACGGGCGGCCGGTGTCGATCGCGTCCGCCGAGGCGTGCCCCAGCGTGGCGGCGACATGGGCGAGGACGAGGTCCAGCAGCACCCGGTCCCGCTCGGGGCCGGAGACCGCCGCGAGCCGGCGCCGGAGCGCCTCGGCCGCGTCGGCGCCGGTACCGGTGGCGGCGGCCGAGACGGCCGTGCGCCGGACGGACACCCCGGCCAGCGTGCGCCACAGCGGCGGGACGTCCGCGCTGCCGGCGGCCTGCGCCCGCAGCGCCGCCAGATCGAGGCGGGCGGGCATCAGCACCGCCTCGTCCCGGGCCAGCGCCACGTCCAGGACGACCAGGCCGTCCTCGGCGCCGAGCGGGACGAAGCCGCGGTCGATCCGCGACAGCGAGGTCCGGTCCAGGTTCCGGCCGATGCCCGCCTCGTGCATCCACGGGCCGAGCTGCAGCGACATCCCCGCGAGGCCGGCGGCCCGGCGGTACCCGGCCAGGGCGTCCAGGAAGGAGTTCGACGCCACGTAGCTGGCCTGGCCGGCCGCGCCGAAGGTGGAGGCCGCGGACGAGAACAGGACGAAGCGCTCCAGGTCCAGCCCGGCCGTCAGCTCGTGCAGGTTCCAGGCCGCGTCGACCTTCGGCCGCATGACGGCCGCCAGCCGCTCCGGCGTCAGCGACGCGATCACGCCGTCGTCGACGACGCCCGCCGAGTGGACCACGGAGCCCAGCGGGTTCTCGGCCGGGATCCGGTCCAGCACCTCGGCCAGCGCGTCCCGGTCGGCCGCGTCGCACGCGACGATCCGGACCCAGACGCCCAGCTCCGCCAGCTCGGCCGCCAGCGCGGCGGCTCCGGCGGCGGCCGGGCCGGAGCGGCTGGTCAGCACTACACCACCGGCCCGGCCGGTCGCCACCAGGTGCTTGGCGACCAGCCCGCCCAGCGTCCCGGTGCCGCCCGTCACCAGCAGCGAACGCGCCGCCGGGTCGGCCACCGCGTCGGCCGGCCAGATGACCGGCTCCAGCTCGCCCGAGGGGCGGGTCAGGCGCCGGCCGTAGGCGGCCTCGCCGCGGATCGCCAGCTCGGGCTCGTCGCCGCCGACCACGGTGGCCAGCAGCGCGCTTCGGGCGCCGGCCTCGACGGCCGGGAGGTCGGCCAGGACCAGCCGGCCCGGGTTCTCGGCCTGGGCGGACCGCAGCAGCCCCCGTACGGAGGCCGCCGCCAGGTCCGTCACCGCCTCGCCGCCGGCGTCCACGGCGCCCCGGGTGACGACCACCAACCGCACGGCGTCCAGGCGTGGTTCGTCCAGCCACTCGCGCACCAGCCGCAGTGCCTCGGCACCGGCCCGGCGCACCGTGTCCGGGAGGCCGGCGCCCTGGTCCGCGTCCCCGCCGAGCAGGGCGTCCGCGCACAGCAGGACGGTGCCGGGAGCGGCCTCGCCCGTCTCGACGGCGGCGGCCAGCTCGGCGATGCCGGCGAAGGCGCGCACCGGCACAGCGGCGGCGCCCAGCTCGTCGACCAGCCCGAAGCGGTCGGCGCCGATCAGCGCCCACTCGCCGGCCGGGGCGGCGCCGGCGGGCACCTCGGTCCACTCCTGGACGAACAGCGAGTCGTTCAACTCGTTCTGCGCGGAGCGCAGCTGGTCCATCGCGACGAGTCGCTTCACCAGCGACCCCACCGACACCACGGGTGCGCCGGTGGCGTCCGCCGCGGTCAGCGACACACCGCCCTGGGCGTCCTGGCGCAGCCGCACCCGCAGCACCGACGCGCCACCGGCGTGCAGCTCGACGCCGGTCCACGCGAACGGCATCGGCACCTGGCCCGGCTCGGCCTCGACAACCGGCTCCGCCAGCAGCGAGGCGTGCAGGGCGGCGTCGAGCAGCGCCGGGTGCAGGCCGAACGCGCCGGCCTCGGCCGCCGCCTCCTCGGGCAGCGCGACCTCGGCGAAGACGTCCTCGCCCCGGCGCCAGGCAGCCCGCAGGCCGTGGAACGTCGGGCCGTACACCTCGGCGAGGTGCACCGCGTACACGTCGGTGATGTCCACCGGTGCGGCGTCCTTCGGCGGCCACACCAGGAAGTCCTCGTCGGTCCGCCCGGCCGCGGTGGCGGGGGCGACCACGCCGCTCGCGTGCAGGACCCAGGCCTGCGGGGCGGCCGTCTCCTCGGGGCGGGAGAACACCTCGACCCCGCGGCGGCCCTCTGTGTCGGGCGCGGCCACGACCACCTGGAGCTGGACCCCGCCGCGGTCGGCGGGCAGCACCAACGGTGCGTGCAGCGTCAGTTCCTCCAGCAGGCCGCAGCCCACCTGGTCACCGGCGCGCACCGCGAGCTCCACGAAGCCGGTGCCGGGCAGCAGGACGACGCCGCCGACGGCGTGGTCGGCCAGCCAGGCGTGCGTGCGCAGCGACACCCGGCCCATGCACACCAGGCCCGCGCCACCGGCCAGTTCCACCACCGCGCCGAGCATGGGGTGGCCCACCGCGCCCAGGCCGAGCGACAGCGCGTCGCCGCCGCCCGGGCGCGCGGAGCGCAGCTCGCCCAGCGTGCCCTTGGGCCAGAACCGTTCGTGCTGGAAGGCGTAGGTCGGCAGGTCCACTCCCGGTCCGGCCGGGAGCACGGCGGCCCAGTCGACGGCCGCGCCGCTGACGAAGGCCTCGGCGAAGGAGGTGACCAGGCGGGTCGCACCGCCGTCGTCACGGCGCAGGGTGCCGCAGACGGCGGCGGGCACCGCACCCGGCCCGGCCTCCTGGGTGACCTCCTCCAGCGACTCCGTCATCGCGCCGAGCAGCACCGGGTGCGGGGAGACCTCGACGAACACCCGGTGCCCCTGGCCCGCCAGGGTCCGCACCGCGCGGTCGAAGTGCACCGTGGCGCGCAGGCTGCCGTACCAGTAGGCGGCGTCCAACTCCTCACCGGTCAGCGTCTCGCCGGTCATCGCGGACACCATCGGGATCCGGCCCGGGCGCGGTTCCACCGCGGCCAGCACGGACGTGATCTCCGCTTCCAGCCGCTCGACCTGCGCACTGTGCGAGGCGTAGTCCACCGCGACCAGCCGGGCACGCACGCCCTCGGCCTCGAACTCCGCCTTCAGCTCCTCCAGCGCCTCCGGCTCACCCGAAACCACCACCGCCGACGGGCCGTTGACGGCCGCCAGCGCCAGCCGCTCACCGAACCGGGCGATCCGCTCCTCCACCACGGCCGCCGACCGGCTCACCGAGAGCATCCCGCCAAGCCCGGCCAGCACCTTCAACGACTTCGAACGCAGCGCCACCACCCGGGCGCCGTCCTCCAGCGACAGCATCCCCGCGACGGTCGCCGCCGCTATCTCGCCCTGCGAGTGACCGACCACCGCCTCGGGCACCACCCCGGCGGCCTCCCAGACCGCCGCCAGCGACACCATCACGGCCCACAGCGCCGGCTGGACGACATCCGCCGCCTTCAGCTCCGGCGCGCCCTCGGCGCCTGCCAGGACCTCACCCAGCGACCAGTCCACATACGGCGCCAGCGCCGCCTCGCACTCCGCCAGCCGCGCCGCGAACACCGGGCTCGACCGCGCCAACTCCTGGCCCATGCCGAGCCATTGCGAACCCTGACCGGGGAAGACGAAGACCGGCCGCGCGTCGGCCCGGGCCACCCCCGCGACGACGGCGCCGCTGGGCACGCCGTCGGCCAGGCTCTCCAGCCCGGCCGCCAGCTCCGCGCCGTCCCCGCCCACGACCACGGCGCGGTGCTCGAAGGTCGCGCGCATGGTCGCCAGCGACCACGCCACGTCCGCGGGCTCCGCCTCCGGCCGCGCCGCCACCCAGTCCCGCAGCCGGCCGGCCTGCGCCGCCAGCCCCTCGGCCGAGCGGCCCGACACCGGCCACGCGCCGGCGCCCGAGACGACCCGCGGCGCGGCCTCCACCGGCTCGGCCGCGTCCTCCTCGGCGGGTGCCTCCTCCAGGATCAGGTGGGCGTTGGTGCCGCTGCCACCGAAGGACGACACGCCCGCGCGGCGGACCCGCTCGCCGGCCGGCCACGGGACGGACTCGGTCAGCAGCTCCACCTCACCGGCGGACCAGTCGACGTGCGGGGTGGGCTCGTTGACGTGCAGCGTCCGCGGCAACCGGCCGTTGCGCAGCGCCATCACCATCTTGATCACGCCGGCCACCCCGGAGGCGGCCTGGGTGTGTCCGAGGTTGGACTTCACCGACCCCAGCCAGAGCGGCTGCCCGCCGCCGCGCTCCTGGCCGTACGTCGCCAGCAGCGCCTGCGCCTCGATCGGGTCCCCGAGCTTGGTGCCGGTGCCGTGGGCCTCCACCGCGTCGATGTCGGCGGCGGACAGCCGGGAGCTCTCCAGCGCGGCGCGGATCACCCGCTGCTGCGAGGGGCCGTTGGGGGCGGTCAGACCGTTGGACGCGCCGTCCTGGTTGATCGCCGAGCCACGGATCACCGCGAGCACCTTGTGCCCGTTGCGGCGCGCGTCGGAGAGCTTCTCCACGACGAGCATGCCGGTGCCCTCGGCCCAGCCGGTGCCGTTCGCGTCGTCGGAGAAGGCGCGGCAGCGGCCGTCCACCGACAGGCCCTGCTGGCGGGAGAACTCGACGAACATGCCGGGCTGCGCCAGCACGGTCACACCGCCGGCGAGTGCCATCGAGCACTCCCCGGCGCGGATCGCCTGGCAGGCCAGGTGCAGCGCGACCAGCGAGGAGGAGCACGCCGTGTCCACCGTGACGGCGGGGCCCTCCAGGCCCATGACGTAGGAGACCCGGCCGGAGAGCACGGCGGTCAGGTTGCCGGTCATCATGTGGCCTTCCAGCCCGGCCGTGCCCCCTTCCGCCAGCTCCAGGTTCACCAGGTAGTTCGAGGTGAAACCACCGACGAAAACGCCCGTCCGGCTGCCCTTCAGCGTTCCCGCGTCGATTCCCGCGCGCTCCAGCGCCTCCCAGGCGACTTCGAGCAGCAGACGCTGCTGCGGGTCCATCGCGACGGCTTCCCGCGGGCTGATCCCGAAGAACGCGGCGTCGAATCCGCTGGCGTCCTTCACGAAGGCCCCGGACTGGGTGTACGACCGGCCGGACTTCTCCGGGTCCGGGTCGTAGATGCTCTCCAGGTCCCAGCCGCGGTCGGTGGGGAACTCGCCCACCGCGTCGCCGCCGGCCGCCAGCAGCTCCCAGAGGTCCTCCGGGGTCTCCACGTTGCCCGGGTAGCGGCACGCCATGCCGACGATCGCCAGCGGCTCGTACTCGCCGGCCTCCAGCTTGTGCAGGCGCTTGCGCGTCTCCTGGAGCTCGGCCGCGGTCTTCTTGAGGTAGTCGAAGAGTTTCTCTTGGTTATCCACAGTGACCCCTTACCAAAACATGCCGTCAATTAGCGCGAAGTAACTAGTTGGACAGACCAAGTTCCTTGTCGAGAAACTCAAACACCTGGTCGGGTGTCGCCGATTCGAGTTCAACCTCGCCGCTGCCGGATTCCGCTTCGCCCTGCTTCTCGATCCACTTCGACAGAATGCTCTGCAGCCGCCTCGTGATTCGCTCGCTCGTGTCCTGGTCGGGTGCCGGACCGGACAGGCTGGATTCGAGCCGGTCGAGGTCGTCGAGCACCGGCACCGAGTCCGCCTCGTCCGGGGCGAGTTCGGTGCGCAGCCAGGCGGCCACCGCCACCGGGGTGGGGTAGTCGAAAATCAACGTAGCGGGCACCCGCAGTCCGGTCGCGGTGTTCAACCGGTTGCGGATCTCCACCGCGGTCAGCGAGTCGAACCCGAGGTCCTTGAAGGCCTGCTGGGCCTGGACGCCGTCCGCCGACGCGTGGCCCAGGACCACGGCCGCCTCGGCCCGTACGAGGTCCGACAGCAGCCGCTCCTGCTCGGCCCGGTCCAGGCCCGCCAGCCGCCGGCCCAGCTCGCCCTCCCCCGCGCCGGCCGCCTCGGCGGGCCGGGCGGCGGCGGTGGTGGCGATCCGGCGGACCTCCGGCAGGTCCCGCACCAGCGGGGCCTTCGGCAGGTCCACCGCGGTCTGCGCCAGCAGGGCCCAGTCCACGTCCATCACCGTCACCACGGCGTCGGGGCCGCGCAGCGACTCGTCCAGGGCCCGGACCGCCAGCTGCGGGTCCATCGCCGACATCGGGAGCTTCTTCATCCGCTCCCGGATCGCCTCCTTGGACTCCGCCAGGCCGCCGCCGCCCCACTGGCCCCAGGCCACCGACAGACCGGTCAGCCCGCGGGCCCGCCGGTTCTCGGCCAGGGCGTCGAGGTGGGCGTTGGCGGCCGCGTAGTTGCCCTGCCCGGCGGAGCCGAGGGTCGAGGCCGCGGAGGAGAACAGCACGAAGGCGTCCAGGTCCAGGTCGGCGGTCAGCTCGTCGAGGTGGGCGGCGCTCGCAGCCTTGGCGGCCAGCACCGTCTCCAGTCGGGCCGGGGTGAGGCGGTCGACCACGCCGTCGTCCAGGACGGCGGCGGTGTGCAGCACCGAGGACAGCGCCGGACCGGTCTTCCCGATCCGGTCCACCAGCCCGGCCAGCGCCGCGCGGTCGCTCACGTCGCAGGAGACGACGTCCACCGCGGTGCCGCGCTCCGCCAGTTCGGCGACCGTGGCCGCGACCCCGGCGGCCGCCGGGCCGGAACGGCCCGTCAGCACGACGCGCGGCGCGCCCCCTTCGGCCAGCCAGCGGGCCACGTGCCCGGCGATGGCGCCGGTGCCGCCGGTGATCAGCACGCTGCCGCGCGGGGTCCAGCGGTCCTCACCGGCCCGCACCCCGGCGGCCCGGCTCATCCGGCGGCCCAGCATCCCGGCCGGGCGGATGGCGACCTGGTCCTCGCCGCAGCCGGCGAGCACCGCGACCAGCCGGGCGCCGGCCCGGTCGTCCAGCACCTCGGGCAGGTCGATCAGACCGCCCCAGCGGTCCGGGTGCTCCAGGCCGACGACCCGGCCGAGGCCCCAGACCTGTGCCTGCGCCGGAGCGGTCGGCAGCTCGCCGGGCGTGGCCGCGACCGCGCCGCGGGTGGCCGGCCAGAGCGGTGCCTCGATCCCGGCGTCGCCGAGCGCCTGGATGAGGGTCAGGGTGGCGGCCAGCCCGCCGGTCACCACCGGGTGGTCCGGCAGCGGTGTCCCGTCCAGCGCCAGCAGCGACAGCACGCCGGTCACGCCGGACGGCTCCGCGCCCGCCTCCCGGAGCGCCCGGGCGAGCAGCGCGGACAGGACGGCACGGTCCGTCGTCCCGGCCGGGACCTCGACCGGCACGACCTCGGCCCCGCGCACACCCAGCGCGACCGCGCAGCCCTGCGCCAGGTCGCCGGCGGCGTCCGCCTCGGGCACCGCGACGAGCCAGGTGCCGGTGAGCACGCCCGGGTCGGGCTCGGCGACCGGCGCCCAGCCCATCCGGTAGCGCCAGCTCGCGGTGGTCGAGCGGTCCAGGTCGTGGCGCCGCCACGTCGTCAGCGCGGGCAGCAGTTCGCCGAGCCGCTCGCGTCCGTCCTCGATCGCCAGGGTGTCCGCGAGCTGCTCCAGGTCGCCGCCCTCGACGGCCGCCCAGAACGCGGACTCGGCCGGTGTGGCCGCCCCGTCCCGGCCGGTGGCCGGGCCGCCCGCCGGCAGCGCCGACGGGACCTTCGGCCAGAAGCGGTCGTGCCGGAAGGCGTACGTCGGCAGGTCCACCCGCCGGCCGGCCGGGAGGACGGCCGTCCAGTCGACGGCCGCGCCGTTCACGAAGGCCTCGGCGAAGGAGGTGACCAGGCGGGTCGCACCGCCGTCGTCACGGCGCAGGGTGCCGCAGACGGCGGCGGGCACGGCGGCCGCGCCCGCCTGCTGCGCGACCTCCTCCAGCGACTCCGTCATCGCGCCGAGCAGCACCGGGTGCGGGGAGACCTCGACGAACACCCGGTGCCCCTGACCCGCGAGCGTGCGCACCGCCCGGTCGAAGTGCACCGTCGCCCGCAGGCTGCCGTACCAGTAGGCGGCGTCCAACTCCTCACCGGTCAGCGTCTCACCGGTCATCGCGGACACCATCGGGATCCGGCCCGGGCGCGGTTCCACCGCGGCCAGCACGGACGTGATCTCCGCTTCCAGCCGCTCGACCTGCGCACTGTGCGAGGCGTAGTCCACCGCGACCATCCGGGCCCGGACTCCCTCGGCCTCGAGCTCCGCCTTCAACTCCTCCAGCGCCTCCGGCTCACCCGAAACCACCACCGCCGAAGGGCCGTTGACCGCCGCCAGCGACAGCCGCTCACCGAACCGGGCGATCCGCTCCTCCACCACCGCGGCGCTCCGGCTCACCGACAGCATCCCGCCGAGACCGGCCAGCACCTTCAACGACTTCGAACGCAGCGCCACCACCCGGGCGCCGTCCTCCAGCGACAGCATCCCCGCCACCGTCGCCGCCGCTATCTCGCCCTGCGAGTGACCGACCACCGCCTCGGGCACCACCCCGGCGGCCTCCCAGACCGCCGCCAGTGACACCATCACGGCCCACAGCGCGGGCTGGACGACATCCGCCGCCTTCAGCTCCGGCGCGCCCTCGGCGCCCGCCAGGACCTCACCCAGCGACCAGTCCACATAAGGCGCCAGCGCCGCCTCGCACTCCGCCAGCCGCGCCGCGAACACCGGGTTCACCGCGGCCAGTTCACGGCCCATCCCGACCCACTGCGAGCCCTGGCCGGGGAAGGCGAACACCGGCCGCGCGTCGGCCCGGGCCACCCCCGACACCACCGACCCCGCGGACACGCCCGCCGCCAGGCTCTCCAGCCCGGCCGCCAGCTCCGCGCCGTCCCCGCCCACGACCACGGCCCGGTGCTCGAACAGCGACCGGGTCGCGACCAGCGACCAGGCCAGATCGGCCGGCTCCGCCCCGGGCCGGGCGGCCACCCACTCGCGCAGCCGGCCCGCCTGGCCCGCCAGCGCCTTGGGCGAGCGGCCCGACAGCACCCACGCGCCGGCCCCGGACGGCGCCGGCGCCGCGGGCTCGACGGCGTCGGCCGCCCCGGCCGCCGGTGCCTCCTCCAGGATGATGTGCGCGTTGGTGCCGCTGATCCCGAACGAGGAGACGCCCGCCCGGCGCGGCCGCCCGTTCGCCCGCCACGGCACCGGCTCGGTGAGCAGCCGCACGTGCCCGGCCGACCAGTCGATGTGCGGGGACGGCTCGTCCACGTGCAGCGTCCGCGGCAGTTCCTCGTGCTGGAGCGCCAGCAGCATCTTCATCACCCCGGCCACCCCGGCGGCCGCCTGGGTGTGCCCGAGGTTGGACTTCACCGACCCCAGCCAGACCGGACGGTCCTCGGGGCGGTCCTGCCCGTAGGTCGCCAGCAGCGCCTGGGCCTCGATCGGGTCGCCGAGCTTGGTGCCCGTGCCGTGCGACTCGACCGCGTCCACGTCGGCGGCCGTCAGCCCGCCACTGGCCAGCGCGGCCCGGATCACCCGCTGCTGCGAAGGCCCGTTGGGGGCGGTGAGGCCGTTGGACGCGCCGTCCTGGTTGATCGCCGAACCGCGCACCACCGCGAGCACCGGGTGCCCGTTGCGGCGCGCGTCGGACAGCCGCTCCACCACGAGCATGCCGACGCCCTCGGCCATGCCCATCCCGTCGGCGGACGCGGCGAACGCCTTGGACCGGCCGTCCACGGCCAGCCCGCGCGCCTGGGAGAAGGCGATGAAGCCGTCCGGGGCCGCCATGACGGTGATGCCGCCCGCGAGCGCGAGCGAGCACTCCCCCGCCCGGACCGACTGGCAGGCCAGGTGCAGCGCCACCAGCGACGAGGAGCACGCCGTGTCCATCGTGACGGCGGGCCCCTCCAGGCCGAAGGTGTAGGACAGCCGGCCCGAGAGCACGCTGGTCGCGTTCCCGGTCATCACATGGCCGTCGATGCCCTCGAACTCGGACTCGCCTTCGAGGCTCATCCCGGCGTACCCCGACCCGTAGCCGCCGACGAAGGCGCCGGTCAGGCTGCCGCGCAGGGCGGCCGGGTCGATCCCGGCCCGCTCGAAGGCCTCCCAGGACACTTCGAGGAGCAGCCGCTGCTGCGGGTCCATCGCCAGCGCCTCGCGCGGCGAGATCCCGAAGAACGCCGGGTCGAAGCCGCTGACGTCCCGGACGAAGCCGCCCTCGCGGGTGTAGGACGTCCCGGCGTGCTCGGTGTCCGGGTCGTACAGGGCGTCGAGGTCCCAGCCGCGGTCCTGCGGGAACGGGCCGATCGCGTCCCGGCCCGAGGCCAGCAGCTCCCACAGCTCCTCCGGGCCGGCGGCGCCGCCGGGGAACCGGCAGGCCATGCCGACGATCGCGATCGGCTCGTCCGCCACCGCGGCGGACGGCCGGACCGCCGGGGCCGCGGCGGGCAGGCCGCCCGCGAGCTCGCCGCGCAGCAGCGCGGCCAGCGCGACGGGGGTGGGGTGGTCGAAGACCAGCGTGGCCGGCAGCCGCAGCCCGGTCTCGGTCCGCAGCCGGTTCCGGAGCTCCACCGCGGTCAGCGAGTCGAAGCCCAGGTCGGTGAAGGCCCGGGTGGGCTCGACCGCCTCGGCGGAGGCGTGCCCGAGCACCGCGGCCACGTGCGCCCGGACCAGGTCCAGCAGCGCCCGGTCACGGTCCTGGCCGGAGAGCCCGGCCAGCCGGTGCCGCAGCGCCTCGCCGGCCTCGGCCCCGGTGCCGGCCGCGGCGGCGGCCCGCCGGACCCGGCCACCGGCCAGCGCCCGCCACAGCGGCGGGACGTCCCCGCTGCGGGCGGCCCGCGCCCGCAGGTCCGCCAGGTCCAGCCGGGCCGGCACCAGGACCGCCTCGCCGCGGGTGAGCGCCTCGTCCAGCACGGCCAGGCCCTCGTCCGCGCCCAGCGCCGCGACCCCGGACCGGCTGATCCGGGTCAGCAGCCGCTCGCCCAGCTCCCGGCCGATGCCCGCCTCGTGCACCCAGGGGCCCCAGGCCAGCGACAGGCCCGCCAGGCCGGCGGCCCGGCGGTACCCGGCCAGCGCGTCCAGGAAGGAGTTGGCGGCGACGTAGTTGCCCTGCCCGGGTGCGCCGAAGACGGCGGCGGCCGAGGAGAACAGGACGAAGTGCGCCAGGTCCAGGTCCCGGGTGAGTTCGTGCAGGTGCCAGGCGGCATCGACCTTCGGCCGCATGACCGCCGCCAGCCGGTCGGCGGTGAGGGTGCCGATCACGCCGTCGTCGATGATCCCGGCGGCGTGGAAGACGGAGCCCAGCGGGCGGCCGGCCGGGATCGTGGCCAGCAGCGCGGCCAGCGCGTCCCGGTCCGCCACGTCGCACGCCACGATCCGGACCGGGGCGCCCAGCTGCGCCAGCTCGGCCGCCAGCGCGGCCGCCCCGGCGGCGGCGGGGCCCGAACGGCTGGTCAGCACGACGCCGTTGACCTGCCCGGTCACCACCAGGTGCCGGGCCACCAGGCCGCCCAGGGTGCCCGTCCCACCGGTCACCAGCAGCGTCCGCGGGCCGTCGGCCGCGCGGCCCGCGAGGCGTTCAACCGCTGCTCCAGCGCCGGACGGACGGCCCAGCCGCCGGCCCAGCACGGCCGTGTCACGGAGGGCCAGCTCCGGTTCGCCGGTGGCGAGGACGCCCGGGAGAACGGCGATCCGCTCGGCCGTACCGGTGGCGGGCAGGTCCACCAGGACCAGCCGGCCGGGGTTCTCCGACTGCGCCGAGCGCAGCAGACCCCGGACGGCGGCGGCGGCCAGGTCGGCCACGGCCTCACCCTCCCCGGCGGCCACGCCGCCCCGGGTGACGACCACCAGCCGGGCGTTCTCCAGGCGCTCCTCGGCCAGCCACTCCTGGGCCAGCGCCAGCGCGTCGGCGGTGCGGCGGCGGGCGGCCCCGGCCACGTCGCCGTCCTCGGCCTCCTCGGCCCCCGCACAGACCAGCACGACCTGCGGCTCGGCCTCGGCCGCCTCGGCCGGACCGGTGAAGGACCGGACCGGCACACCGGCCGCGGCCAGCGCCTCGACCAGACCGAACCGGTCGGCGCCGATCAGCGCCCAGTCCCCGGTCGGCACCTCGGCCACCGGGACCTCGGCCACCGGGGCCCACTCCTCCACGAACAGCGCGTCCGACACCCCGCTGTCGGCGGCCCGCAGCTGCGCGGCCGACACCGGCCGGCTGACCAGCGACTCCACCGACACCACCGGGGAGCCGGCCGGGTCCACGGCCGTCAGCGCCAGCGCGCCCCGGGCGTCCCGCCGCAGCCGCACCCGCAGGACGGTCGCCCCGCTCGCGTGCAGCTCGACGCCCGTCCAGGCGAACGGCATCCGGACCTCGCCAGGCCCGCCGTCCGCGTCCGCCGGGGCCGTGCCCTCCAGCAGCGCGGCGTGCAGGGCCGCGTCGAGCAGCGCCGGGTGCAGACCGAACGCACCCGCCTCGCGCGCCACCGGCTCCGGCAGCGCCACCTCGGCGAAGACGTCCTCGCCGCGCCGCCAGGCGGCCCGAAGCCCGTGGAACGCCGGACCGTACACCTCCGCCAGCCGGACGGCGTACACCTCGCCGACGTCGAGCGCGGTCGCGCCCTCCGGCGGCCAGACCGACAGCTCCCCGGGGGCCGGCCGCTCCGCCGGGGCCGGGGCCACCGCGCCGCTCGCGTGCCGCGTCCAGTCCTGCTGCGGGTCGGACACGTCGGGGCGGGAGAACACCTCGACCGCGCGGTGGCCCTCGGAGTCCGCCTCGGCCAGCACCACCTGGACCTGGACCCCGCCGCCGTCGGCGGGCAGGACCAGCGGCGCCTGGAGCGTCAGTTCCTCCAGCAGGCCGCAGCCCACCTGGTCCCCGGCCCGGACCACCAGCTCGACGAAGCCGGTCCCCGGCAGCAGCACCGTCCCGCCCACCGTGTGGTCGGCCAGCCACGGGTGCGTCCGCACGGACAGCCGCCCGGTGCAGACCAGGCCCGCGCCGCCGGCCAGTTCGACCGCCGCGCCCAGCAGCGGATGGTCCACCGCGCCCAGGCCCAGCGACGCCGCGTCCCGGCCCGCACCCACCGGCGACAGGGGCAGCATCCCCTGCGGCCAGTACCGCTCGTGCTGGAAGGCGTACGTCGGCAGCTCGACCCGCTCGGCGGCGGGGAGGACGGAAGTCCACTCCACGGAGGCGCCGTTGACGAAGGCCTCGGCGAGCGAGGTGACCAGCCGGGTCACGCCGCCCTCGTCGCGGCGCAGCGTGCCGCAGACGGCGGCGGGCACGATGCCCGGGCCGGCCTCCTGGGCGACCTCTTCGAGCGTGTCGTTCATCGCGCCCAGCAGCACCGGGTGCGGAGTCACCTCGACGAACAGCTGGTGCCCCTGACCGGCGAGCGTGCGCACCGCGCGGTCGAAGTGCACCGTCGCGCGCAGGCTGCCGTACCAGTAGGCGGGGTCCAGCTCCTCGCCGGTGAGCGTCTCACCGGTCATCGCCGAGACCATCGGGATCCGGCCCCGGCGCGGCGCGATACCGGCCAGGACCTCGGTGATCTCCGCTTCGAGGCGGTCCACCTGCGCCGAGTGCGAGGCGTAGTCCACCGCGACCATCCGGGCGCGCACGCCCTCCGCCTCGAACTCGGCCTTCAACTCCTCCAGGGCCTCCGGCTCACCCGAAACCACCACCGCCGACGGCCCGTTGACCGCCGCGAGCGACAGCCGCTCACCGAACCGGGCGATCCGCTCCTCCACCACCGCGGCGCTCCGGCTCACCGACAGCATCCCGCCGAGACCGGCCAGCACCTTCAACGACTTCGAACGCAGCGCCACCACCCGGGCGCCGTCCTCCAGCGACAGCATCCCGGCCACCGTCGCCGCCGCTATCTCGCCCTGCGAGTGCCCGACCACGGCGTCCGGCGCGACACCGGCGGCCTCCCAGACCGCCGCCAGCGACACCATCACCGCCCACAACGCCGGCTGAACGACATCCGCCGCCGTGAACTCCGGCATACCCGCGAGGACATCGGCCAGCGACCAGTCCACATAAGGCGCCAGCGCCGCCTCGCACTCCGCGAGCCGCGCCGCGAACACCGGGCTGCACGCCGCCAGTTCACGACCCATCCCCACCCACTGCGAACCCTGCCCCGCGAACGCGAACACCACCCGCGCACCCGGCCGCGCCACACCCGACACCACCAACCCCGACGGCACACCGGCGGCCAGGCTCTGCAGGCCCGCGACCAGCTCCGCGCGGTCGGTACCGACCACCACCGACCGGCGCTCGAAGGCCGACCGCGTCGTCGCCAGCGACCACGCCACCTCCGCCGGCGCCACCGACGGCCGCGCCGACACCCACGCGTGCAGCCGCTCCGCCTGCGCCGTCAGCCCCTCGGCCGACTGGCCCGACACCAGCCAGGCACCGGCCCCTGACACCACCGGCGCCACGGCCTCGACCACCTCGGCGGCCTCGACGACCGCCGGCGCCTCCTCGACGATGACGTGCGCGTTGGTCCCGCTCATCCCGAACGAGGAGACCGCCGCCCGGCGCGGCCGCTCCCCCACCGGCCACGGCACCGACTCGGCCAGCAGCCGCACCTCACCCATCGACCAGTCCACGTGCGAGGAGGGCTCGTCCGCGTGCAGGGTCTTCGGCAGTTCCTCGTGCTGCAGGGCGAGGATCATCTTGATCACGCCCGCCACACCGGCGGCCGCCTGGGTGTGCCCGATGTTGGACTTCACCGACCCCAGCCACAACGGCCGGCCCTCCGGCCGCTCCCGGCCGTAGGTGGCCAGCAGCGCCTGCGCCTCGATCGGGTCACCCAGCGTGGTCCCCGTCCCGTGCGCCTCCACCACGTCCACGTCGGCGGCCGACAGCCGCGCGTTCGCCAGCGCGGACCGGATCACCCGCTGCTGCGAAGGACCATTCGGCGCCGTCAGACCGTTGGACGCACCGTCCTGGTTCACGGCGGAGCCGCGCAGCACCGCGAGTACCGGGTGGCCGTTGCGCCGGGCGTCGGAGAGCCGCTCGACCACGAGCATGCCCGCGCCCTCGGCCCAGCCGGTCCCGTCGGCGTCCTCGGAGAACGCCCGGCAGCGGCCGTCGGCCGACAGCCCCTGCTGCCGCGAGAAGTCGATGAACATGCCGGGCGTGGCCATCACCGTGGCACCACCGGCCAGCGCCAGCGTGCACTCGCCCGAGCGCAGCGCCTGGGCCGCCAGGTGCAGCGCGACCAGCGAGGACGAGCACGCGGTGTCGATGGTCACCGCCGGGCCCTCCAGGCCCAGCACGTAGGAGACCCGGCCGGACAGCACGCTGGTCGCGTTCCCGGTCAGCAGGTGGCCCTCGACGCCGGCCCCGCCCTCCCCCGCCAGGGTGAAGCCGTACCCGGACGCGTAGCCGCCGGCGAAGACGCCCGTCGCACTGCCGTGCAGCGCCGCCGGGTCGATGCCCGCCCGCTCCAGCGCCTCCCAGGAGGTCTCCAGCAGCAGCCGCTGCTGCGGGTCCATGGCCAGCGCCTCGCGCGGCGAGATCCCGAAGAACCCGGCGTCGAACTCCGTGGCGTCCCGCACGAAGGCGCCCTGCGCCACGTACGAGGTGCCCTCGCGTTCGCCGTCCGGGTCGTAGACGCCGTCCAGGTCCCAGCCGCGGTCGGCCGGGAAGGCGCCCACCGCGTCACCGCCCGAGGCCAGCAGCTCCCAGAACTCCTCGGGGCTGCCGGCCCCGCCCGGGAAGCGGCAGGCCATGCCCACGATCGCCAGCGGTTCGTCCACGGCCGCGGCCGCCACGAGGACCGGCCCCGGTCCGGCCGCGTCCCCGGTCAGTTCGCCCCGCAGGTAGCCGGCCAGCAGCAGCGGGGTGGGGTAGTCGAAGACCAGGGTGGCGGGCAGCCGGATGCCGGTCGCCACGCCCAGCCGGTTGCGCAGTTCGACGGCGGTCAGCGAGTCGAAGCCGAGGTCCTTGAACGACCGCCGGTCCTCGACCGCCTCCGCGGAGGCGTGCCCGAGCACGACGGCCACCTCGGCCCGGACGATGTCGGTGAGCGCCCGCTCCTGCTCGGCCCGGGTGAGCCCGGCCAGTCGCCGGGGCAGTTCACCCTCGGTCCGGGTGCCGTCCCCGTTCCCGGCGCCCCGGGCGGTCAGCCGGCGGACCTCCGGCAGCTCGCGGAAGAGCGGTGCCTCCCGCAGGTCCGCCGTGCCCTGCGCGGACGCCAGCTGGGCCCAGTCGACGTCCATCACGGTGACGACGGCGTCCGGCCCCTCCAGTGCCCCGCCCAGGGCGCGGGCGGCGAGCTGCGGGTCCAGCGGCGGCATCGGGCCGCGCTCGACCCGCGCCCGGGCCGCCGCGCTGGACTCGGCGAACCCGCCGCCGCCCCAGGCGCCCCACGCGACCGACAGGCCCGGCAGGCCGCGGCCGCGGCGGTTCTCGGCGAGGGCGTCCAGGTAGGCGTTGGCCGCCGCGTAGTTGCCCTGCCCGGCGGCGCCCAGCGTGGACGCGGCCGAGGAGAACAGCACGAAGGCGTCGAGATCGAGGTCGGCGGTCAACTCGTCGAGCAGCAGCGCGCCTTCGGCCTTCACCCCGAGCACGGACGCCAGGCGCGCCGCCGAGAGGCGGTCGACCACGCCGTCGTCCAGCACCGCGGCGGTGTGCAGCACCGAGGACAGCGCCGGACCGGTCTCCCCGATCCGGGCCAGCAGCCCGGTCAGCGCCGACCGGTCGCCGACGTCGCACGCCACGACGTCCACTCCCGTACCCCGGGCGGCCAGTTCGGCGGCCGTGGCCGCGACCCCGGCGGCCGCGGGGCCGGAGCGGCTGGTCAGCACCAGCCGCTCGGCTCCGCGCTCGGCCAGCCACCGCGACACGTGCCCGGCGATGGCGCCGGTACCGCCGGTGATCAGCACGCTGCCGCGCGGCGACCAGCGGTCCCGGTCGCGAGTCTGCCCGGCCCGCTTGAGCCGGCGGCCGAGGATCCCGTCGGCCCGGATCGCGACCTCGTTCTCCCCGGCACCGGCCAGCACCGCGACCAGCCGGGCACCGGCCCGGTCGTCCAGCACCTCGGGTAGGTCGATCAACCCGCCCCAGCGCTCGGGGTGTTCCAGACCGACGACCCGGCCGAGCCCCCAGACCTGCGCCTGCACGGGGTGCGCCAGCGCCTCGCCCGGACCGGCGGCCACGGCGCCGCGCGTCGCCGGCCAGAGCGGCGCGCCGATCCCGGCGTCGCCCAGCGCCTGGACGAGCGCCAGGGTGGCCGCCAGCCCGGCGGTCACCCCCGGGTGGTCCGGCACGCGCGTCTCGTCCAGGGCCAGCAGTGACAGCACACCGGAGACGGCGGAAGGCTCGACCGCCGCGGCCAGCAGCGCGGCCACCTCGGCCCGGTCCACGGCACCGGCCGGGACCTCGACCACGACGACCTCCGCACCACGGGCGGCCAGCGCGGCCGCGCACGGCTGCTCGCCCGCGCCGGCCGGCACCACCACCAGCCACGTCCCCGACAGCACCCGCGCGTCGGGCTCCGCCACGGCCGCCCAGGCCGTCCGGTAGCGCCAGTCCGTGGTCACCAGGCGGTCCAGCTCGCGGCGCCGCCAGGACGCCAGCGCCGGCAGTACCTCGGCGAGCTGCCGCTGGTCCTCGATGGCCAGCGTGTCGGCGATGCTCGCCAGGTCCCCGTCCTCGACGGCCGCCCAGAACCGCGCCTCCCCCGCCGTGCCCGCACCGTCGCCGCCGCCCGCCGCCGGCGGCGTGAGCGGCACCACGCCCTCCGGCCAGAAGCGCTGCCGACGGAAGGCATAGGTGGGCAGCTCGACAGGCTTACCGGCCGGCAGAACCGAACTCCAGTTCACCGGCACGCCGTGCACGAAGGCACGGGCGAGACCCGTGACGAAACTCGCGACGCCCTCCGCGTCGCGCCGCTGGAGGGGGACGAACACGGGCTCGTCCCCGTCGATCCCCGCCACCGCGTCCGGGCCGAGTGAGGAGAGCGACCCGTCGGGGCCGACCTCGACGAACACCGAGACACCCTGGCGGGCCAGCGTCGCCACCGCGTCCGCGAAGCGCACCGCCTGGCGGGTCTGCGCCGGCCAGTAGCCCGCCCCGGGCTCGGTGACCAGCTCACCGGTGAGCGCGCCCGCCCACAGCACAGCCGGCCGGTGGTACTCCAACCCATCGGCCACGGCTGTGAGTTCCTCCAGCACCGGGTCCATCGCCGGGGAGTGGAAGGCGTGCGAGACCCGCAGCCGCCGCACCCGGCGACCCCGCTCCCGCCACAGCTCCACCACCTCATCGACGGCCTCGACCGAGCCGGAGACCACCACCGACTCCGGGCCGTTCACCGAGGCGATCACCACCCCGGGCACCAGCTCGGCCAGCACCTCCGCCTCCGGCGCGTTCACCGCAGCCATCGCCCCGCCCGCCGGCAGCGCCTGCATCAACCGAGCCCGCGCCGCCACCAGCCGCGAGGCCTCGGACAGCGACAGCACTCCGGCCACATACGCGGCCGCGACCTCGCCCACCGAGTGACCGACCACCGCGTCCGGCGTCACACCCGCGGCCTCCAGCACCGCCGCGACAGCGACCTCGAAGGCGAACAGCCCGGCCTGCGCGTACAGCGTCTGCTGCGCCAGCGCCTCGTCCACACCTTCGGCGCCGAGCACGACGTCCCGGACCGAGACGCCCAACTCCAGCTCCAGCAGCCCGCACACCCGGTCGAAGACCTCGGCGAAGACCGTGCTCGCCGTGTACAGACCCCGACCCATGCCGACCCACTGCGAACCCTGCCCGGCGAAGACCAGACCCACCCGGGCACCCGGCCGCGCCACGCCCGACACCACCGCGGCCGAGGAGACCCCGGCAGCCAGGCTCTCGATGCCACCGACCAGTTCGGCCCGCTCGGTGCCCACCACCACGGCCCGGTGCTCGAACGCCGAACGCGTCGCCGCCAGCGACCACGCCACGTCCACCGGCGCCAGCTCCGGACGCGCCACCGTCCAGGCGCGCAGCCGGCCTGCCTGCGCCGTCAGACTCTCGGCCGTCCGGCCCGACACCAGCCACGCACCGGCACCCGCCAGCACCGGTGCCACGGCCTCGGCCCGGGCCGTCTCGGGAGCCGGCGCCTCCTCCACGATGACGTGCGCGTTGGTGCCGCTGATCCCGAACGAGGAGACCGCCGCCCGGCGCGGCCGCTCCCCGGCGGGCCACGGCACCGGCGCCGTCAGCAGCTCGATCTCACCGGCCGTCCAGTCCACGTGCGAGGACGGCACCTCGGCGTGCAGGGTCTTCGGCAGCTCCTCGTGCTGCATCGCCAGCACCATCTTGATCACGCCCGCCACCCCGGCGGCCGCCTGGGTGTGCCCGATGTTGGACTTCACCGAGCCCAGCCACAACGGCCGGCCCTCCGGCCGCTCCCGGCCGTAGGTGGCCAGCAGCGCCTGCGCCTCGATCGGGTCACCCAGCGTGGTCCCCGTCCCGTGCGCCTCCACCACGTCCACGTCCGCGGCCGACAGCCGCGCGTTCGCCAGCGCGGACCGGATCACCCGCCGTTGCGAAGGCCCGTTCGGCGCCGTCAGACCGTTCGACGCGCCGTCCTGGTTCACCGCCGAGCCGCGCAGCACCGCGAGCACCTTGTGCCCGTTGCGGCGCGCGTCCGACAGCCGCTCCACGACGAGCATGCCCACGCCCTCGGCCCAGCCCGTGCCGTCCGCGTCCTCGGAGAACGCCCGGCACCGGCCGTCCGCCGACAGCCCCTGCTGCCGCGAGAACTCCACGAAGGTCCCCGGCGACACCAGGACGGTGACACCGCCCGCCAGGGCCAGCGTGCACTCGCCCGAGCGCAGCGCCTGGGCCGCCAGGTGCAGTGCGACCAGCGAGGACGAGCAGGCGGTGTCGATGGTCACCGCCGGGCCCTCCAGGCCCAGTGCGTAGGAGACCCGGCCGGACAGCACGCTGGTCGCGTTGCCGGTCATCAGGTGGCCCTCGACGCCGGACCCGGCCTCGGCGGACCAGGAGACCCCGATCCCGTAGTTGGACGCGAAGCCGCCCGCGAACACCCCGGTCGCGCTCTCCCGCAGGGTCGCCGGGTCGATGCCCGCCCGCTCCAGCGCCTCCCACGAGGTCTCCAGCAGGAGCCGCTGCTGCGGGTCCATCGCCATGGCCTCGCGCGGTGAGATGCCGAAGAACCCGGCGTCGAACCGGGTCGCGTTCCGCAGGAACGCCCCCTGCGCCACGTACGAGGTGCCCTCGCGCTCGCCGTCCGGGTCGTAGACGCCGTCCAGGTCCCAGCCGCGGTCGGTCGGGAAGGCGCCCACCGCGTCACCGCCCGAGGCCAGCAGCTCCCAGAACTCCTCGGGGGTGTCCGCACCCCCCGGGAAGCGGCATGCCATTCCGACGATCGCCACCGGCTCCGCCGTCTGCTCCTGCACCTCGCGCAGTCGGGCGCGGGCGTCCTGGGCGTCTGCGATGGCCCGCTTCAGGTAACTACGGAGCTTGTCCTCGTCGGACACGGTCATCTCCCAGCAATGGTGTTTTTCGGCAGAGTCAGGGGCGGGCTGCCCCGCACGGTGTGTGCGGGGCAGCCCGGGTTCGAACGGAGCCCGTCAGGGCCTGGCAGGCGTCACTCCAGTTCGTCGACGAGAGCGAACAGCTCGTCGTCGGTCGCTTCCCGGAGTTCCGCTTCGCGCCGTTCCTTGCTCTTGTCGGCGGCCTGGTCACCGATGGCGTCCAGCAGCCGGCGCAGCCGGTCGGTGGCCTCCTCCCGCACCTGGTCCGCCATCGACCCGGTGCGGAGGGCGGCTTCGAGCCGGTCGAGCTCCGCGAGGACCGGCACCGACACCGCTTCGTCCGAGACAACCTCGGTTCGCAGCCACGCGGCAAGGGCGTTCGGGGTGGGGTAGTCGAACACCAGCGTGGCGGGCAGCCGGAGCCCCGTCACACCGTTCAGCCGGTTGCGCAGTTCGACCGAGGTCAGCGAGTCGAAGCCGAGGTCCTTGAACGCGCGCCGGTCCTCGACCGCGTCGGCCGAGGCGTGCCCCAGCACGACGGCCACCTCGGCCCGCACCACCTCGGTGAGCACCCGCTCCTGCTCGGCCCGGCCGAGCCCGGCCAGCTGCCGGGCCAGTCCGCCCTCCTCGCGGACCGCGCCGCCGCTCGCACCCGCCGCGGCCAGCCGGCGGATCTCGGGCAGGTCCCGCACCAGCGGCATCTCCCGCGGGTCCACCGGGCCCGGCGAGGCCACCAGCTCGGCCCAGTTGACGTCCATCACCGTGACCACGGCGTCCGGGCCGTCCAGCGACTCGCCCAGCGCGCGCACCGCGAGCTGCGGGTCCATCGCCGGCATCGGGGCCCGCTCGACCCTCGCCCGGACCACCTTGCTGGACCCGGCCATTCCGCCACCGGCCCAGGCACCCCAGGCGACGGTGAGCGCGGCCAGGCCGCGGCTGCGGCGGTTCTCCGCCAGGGCGTCCAGGAAGGCGTTCGCCGCCGCGTAGTTGCCCTGCCCGGCGGCGCCCAGCGTGGACGCGGCCGAGGAGAACAGCACGAAGGCGTCCAGGTCGAGATCGGCCGTGAGCTCGTCCAGGTGGACCGCGCTCGCCGCCTTGGCGGCCAGCACCGTCTCCAGCCGCTCCACCGACAGCCGGTCCACGACGCCGTCGTCCAGGACGGCGGCCGTGTGCAGCACCGAGGACAGCGCCGGACCGGTCTTCCCCGTCCACTCCACCAGCCCGGCCAGGGCCGAGCGGTCGGTCACGTCGCAGGACACCACGTCGACGTCCATGCCCCGGGCGGCGAGGTCCGCGACCGTCGCCGCGACCCCGGCGGCCGCCGGACCGGAACGACCGGTCAGCACCAGCCGCTGCGCCTCGCGGCCGGCCAGCCACCGCGACACGTGCCCGGCGATGGCGCCGGTGCCGCCGGTGATCAGCACGCTTCCGCGCGGTGTCCACCGGGCGGTGCCGCGGGGCTGGGCGGCCCGGGTGAGCCGGCGGCCGAGGATCCCGGCCGTCCGGATCGCGACCTGGTTCTCGCCGCAGCCGGCGAGCACCGCGACCAGTCGCGCACCCGCCCGCTCGTCGACGGTCTCCGGCAGGTCGACCAACCCGCCCCAGCGGTCCGGCTGTTCCAGGCCGACGACCCGGCCCAGCCCCCAGGCCTGCGCCTGCACCGGGTGGGCCAACGCCTCACCCGGACCGGCCGCCACGGCGCCGCGCGTCGCCAGCCAGAGCGGCGCGCCGATCCGGGCGTCGCCCAGGGCCTGGACCAGCGCCAGGGTGGCGGCCAGACCGCCGGTCACCGCGGGGTGGCCCGGCACCGGCGTCTCGTCGAGCGCCAGCAGCGACAGCACGCCCGCCACCGCCGACGGCTCGACCGCCGCGCCCAGCAGCGCGGACACCTCGGCCCGGTCCACGGCACCCGCCGGGACCTCGACCGTGACGACCTCGGCACCACGGTCGGCGAGCGCGGCAGCGCACGCCTGCTCGGCCGCTCCGGCCGGCACGACCACCAGCCAGGTGCCGGACAGCACCCGGGCGTCGGGCTCGGCGATCGCCGCCCAGCCGCCACGGTAGCGCCAGTTCGCGGTCATCGACCGGTCCTGCTCCCGGCGCCGCCAGGACGCCAGCGCCGGCAGCACCTCGCCGAGCCGGTGCTGGTCCTCGATGGCCAGCGTGTCGGCGATGCTCGCCAGGTCGCCGTCCTCGACGGCCGCCCAGAACCGGGCCTCCGCCTCGGTGCTCGTACCGTCCCCGCCGACCGCCGGCGCGGCCGTCGGCAGCGAGAGGATGCCCTCCGGCCAGAACCGCTGGTGCCGGAACGCGTAGGTGGGCAGCTCGACCGGCGTACCGGCCGGCAGCACCGAACTCCAGTCCACCGCAGCACCGTTGACGTAGGCCCGGGCGAGGCCGCCCAGCAGGCCGGTCACCCCCTGCTCGTCGCGCCGCTGGAGCGGGACGAACACGGCCTCGTCACCGTCGATGCCTGCCACCGCGTCCGGGCCCAGCGAGGAGAGCGACCCGTCCGGGCCGACCTCGACGAACACCGAGACACCCTGGCGGGCCAGCGCGGCGACCGCGTCGGCGAAGCGCACCGCTCCCCGCGTCTGGGCCGGCCAGTAGCCCGCCTCGGGCTCGGTGACCAGCTCACCCGAAAGCGCGCCCGCCCACATCAGGTTCGGCCGGTGGTACTCCAACCCGGCTGTCACAGCGGCGAGTTCGTCGATCACCGGATCCATCGCCGGGGAGTGGAATGCGTGCGAGACCCGCAGCCGCCGCACCCGGCGACCCCGCTCCCGCCACAGCTCCACCACGTGGTCCACCGCGTCGGCCTCACCCGAAACCACCACGGACTCCGGGCCGTTCACCGAAGCGATCACCACCCCGGGCACCAGCTCGGCCAGCACCTCCGCCTCCGAGACGTTGACCGCAGCCATCGCCCCGCCCGCCGGCAGCGCCTGCATCAAGCGAGCCCGCGCCGCCACCAGCCGCACCGCGTCCGGCAGCGAGAGGACCCCGGCCACGTAAGCGGCCGCGACCTCGCCCACCGAGTGACCGACCACCGCGTCCGGCGTCAGACCGGCGGCCTCCAGGACCGCCGCGACGGCGACCTCGAAGGCGAACAGCCCGGCCTGCGCGTACAACGTCTGCTGCGCCAGCGCCTCGTCCACACCCTCGGCGCCCAGGACCACGTCCCGGACCGAGACGCCCAACTCCAGCTCCAGCAGCCCGCACACCCGGTCGAAGACCTCGGCGAACACGGCGCTGCCCTCGTAGAGCCCCCGGCCCATCCCGACCCACTGCGAGCCCTGCCCGGCGAAGACCAGACCCACCCGGGCACCCGGCCGCGCCACACCCGACACCACCGAACCCGACGAGGCTCCGGCGGCCAGGCTCCCCAGCCCCGCCATCAGCTCGCCGCGCTCGGCTCCGAGCACCACGGCCCGGTGCTCGAACGCCGACCGGGTCGCCGCCAGCGACCACGCGACATCCGCCGGATCCACCGACGGCCGCGCCACCATCCACTCGCGCAGCCGACCCGCCTGGGCCGTCAGCCCCTCGGCCGTCCGGCCCGACACCAGCCACGCACCGGCGTCCGAGAGGACCGGTGCCGACACCGTCTCGGGCGCCTCGACTGCCGCCGGCGCCTCCTCGACGATGACGTGCGCGTTGGTACCGCTCATCCCGAAGGCCGACACACCCGCACGACGCGGACGCCCGTCCGACGGCCACGGCACCGGCTCCGTCAGCAGGCTGACCTCACCCGCCGACCAGTCCACGTGCGAGGACGGCACCTCGGCGTGCAGCGTCCGCGGCAGCTCCTCGTGCTGAAGGGCGAGGATCATCTTGATCACGCCCGCCACACCGGCGGCCGCCTGGGTGTGCCCGATGTTGGACTTCACCGAGCCGAGCAGCAACGGCCGCCCCTCCGGCCGCTCCTGGCCGTAGGTGGCCAGCAGCGCCTGCGCCTCGATCGGGTCACCCAGCGTGGTCCCCGTCCCGTGTGCCTCGACCACGTCCACGTCCGCGGCGGTCAGCCGGCCACTGGCCAGCGCCGCCCGGATCACCCGCTGCTGCGACGGACCATTGGGCGCCGTCAGACCGTTGGACGCGCCGTCCTGGTTGACGGCGGAGCCGCGCAGCACCGCGAGCACCTTGTGCCCGTTGCGGCGCGCGTCCGACAGGCGCTCGACCACGAGCATGCCCGCGCCCTCGGCCCAGCCGGTCCCGTCGGCGTCCTCGGAGAACGCCCGGCAGCGGCCGTCCGCCGCCAGACCCTGCTGCCGCGAGAAGTCGATGAACGTCCCCGGCGTCGCCATCACGGTGACACCGCCGGCCAGCGCGAGCGAGCACTCGCCCGAGCGCACCGCCTGGGCCGCCAGGTGCAGCGCCACCAGCGACGAGGAGCACGCCGTGTCCACCGTCACCGCCGGGCCCTCCAGACCCAGCACGTAGGAGACCCGGCCGGACAGCACACTCGTCGCGTTCCCGGTCATCACGTGGCCCTCGGAGCCGGAGTCGCCCTGGCTCGCCAGCGTCACCCCGAAGCCGTAGCCCGAGGCGAAGCCGCCGGCGAACACACCGGTCGACGATCCCCGCAGCGAGGCCGGATCGATGCCCGCCCGCTCCAGCGCCTCCCACGAGGTCTCCAGGAGCTGCCGCTGCTGCGGGTCCATCGCCAGCGCCTCGCGCGGCGAGATCCCGAAGAAGCCCGCGTCGAACTCGGCCGCGTCCCGCAGGAAGGCACCCGACCGGGTGTAGGACGTCCCCGCGTTGCCGCGCTCCGGGTCGTAGAAGCCCTCCAGGTCCCAGCCGCGGTCGGTCGGGAAGGCGCCCACCGCGTCGCCGCCCGAGGCGAGCAGCCGCCAGAACTCCTCCGGGCTGCCCGCACCCCCCGGGAAGCGGCAGGCCATCCCGACGATCGCCAGCGGCTCGTCCGCCGCCGCGACCGCCACGGCGGTGGACACCGGAGCGGCGGCGTCCGCCACCCTCCCGGTCAGCTCGCCGCGCAGGAACTCGGCGAGGACCACCGGGGTCGGGTAGTCGAACACCAGCGTGGCGGGCAGCCGGATGCCGGTCGCCACGCCCAGGCGGTTGCGCAGCTCGACCGCGGTCAGCGAGTCGAAGCCCAGGTCCTTGAAGGCGCGCCGGTCCTCGACCGCGTCGACCGAGGCGTGCCCCAGCACGACCGCGACCTCGGCCCGCACCACCTCGGTGAGCACCCGCTCCTGCTCGGCCCGGCCGAGCCCGGCCAGCCGGTGGGCCAGCTCTCCCTCGGCGTGGACCACGGCCGCCGCGCTCCCGCCGGCCGAGGCCAGCTGCCGGATCTCCGGCAGGTCCCGGACGAGCGGGCGCTTCGGCAGGTCCGCCGCGCCCGGTCCGGAGGCCAGCAGCGCCCAGTCCACGTCCATCACCGTCACCAGGGCGTCCGGGCCCTCCAGGGCCTCGCCCAGGGCGCGGGCGGCGAGCTGCGGGTCCATCGCCGGCATCGGGCCGCGCTTGACCCGGGCCTGCACCACGCTGCTGGACTCCGCCATGCCACCGCCGGCCCAGGCACCCCAGGCGACGGTGAGGGCGGCCAGCCCCCGGCCCCGGCGGTTCTCCGCCAGGGCGTCCAGGTAGGCGTTCGCCGCCGCGTAGTTGCCCTGACCGGCGGCGCCGATCGTCGAGGACACCGAGGAGAAGAGTACGAAGGCGTCCAGGTCCAGGTCCGCGGTGAGCTCGTCCAGGTGGGCCGCGCTCAACGCCTTCGCGGCCAGCACCGTCTCCAGTCGCTCGACCGAGAGCCGGTCCACGACACCGTCGTCCAGCACCGCCGCGGTGTGCAGCACCGAGGACAGCGCCGGACCGGTCCCGCCGATCCAGCTCACCAGCCCGGCCAGCGCCGAGCGGTCGGTCACGTCGCAGGCGACGACGTCGACCGCGGAGCCGGCCGTCGCGAGCTCGGCGGCGAGCGCCGCCGCCCCCCTCGCGGCGGGGCCGGAACGGCTGGTCAGCACCTGGCGGGGCGCGTCGCGACCGGCCAGCCACCGGGCGACGTGCCCGGCGATGGCGCCGGTGCCGCCGGTGATCAGCACGCTGCCGCGCGGTGCCCAGCGGTCCTTGCCGCGGAGCTGGGCGGCCCGGGTGAGCCGGCGGCCGAGGATCCCGGCCGTCCGGATCGCGATCTCGTTCTCGCCGCAACCGGCGAGCACGGCGACCAGTCGGGCACCGGCCCGGTCGTCCAGCACCTCGGGCAGGTCGACCAACCCGCCCCAGCGGTCCGGCTGTTCCAGGCCGACGACCCGGCCCAGCCCCCAGACGAGCGCCTGCACCGGGTGGGCCAGCGCCTCACCCGGACCGGCCGCCACGGCGCCGCGCGTCGCCAGCCAGAGCGGGGCGGCGATCCCGGCGTCGCCCAGCGCCTGGACGAGTGCCAGGGTGGCGGCCATGCCGCCGGTCACCGCGGGGTGGCCGGGCACCGGCGTCTCGTCGAGCGCCAGCAGCGACAGCACACCCGCCACCGCCGACGGCTCGACCGCCGCGGCCAGCAGCGCGGCCACCTCGGCCCGGTCCACGGCACCCGCCGGGACCTCGACCACGACCACCTCCGCGCCACGCGCCGCCAGCGCGGCCGCGCACGCCTGCTCGGTCGCTCCGGCCGGCACCACCGCCAGCCACGTCCCCGACAGCACGCCGGAGTCGGGCTCGGCGACGGCGGACCAGGCGGTCCGGTAGCGCCAGTTGGCGGTCAGCGAGCGGTCCTGCTCCCGGCGCCGCCAGGACGCCAGGGCCGGCAGCACCTCGTTGAACGGACGACCGCCGTCGAAGGCCAGCGTGTCGGCCAGCTGCGTGAGGTCCCCGCCCTCGACGGCCGCCCAGAACCGGGCCTCCGCCTCGGTGCTCGCCCCGTCCCCACCGGCGACCGGCAGGGCCAGGATGCCTTCCGGCCAGAACCGCTGGTGCCGGAACGCGTAGGTGGGCAGCTCGACCGGCGTACCGGTCGGCAGCACCGAACTCCACTCCACCCCGGCGCCGTTGACGAAGGCCTGGGCGAGACCGCCCAGCAGGCCGGTCACCCCCTGCTCGTCGCGCCGCTGGAGCGGGACGAAGACGGGCTCCTCGCTCCCGATGCCGGCCACGGCGTCGGGGCCCAGCGAGGAGAGCGATCCGTCGGGGCCGACCTCGATGAACACCGAGACGCCCTCGCGGGCCAGCGCGGCGACCGCGTCGGCGAAGCGCACCGCCTGGCGGGTCTGCGCCGGCCAGTAGCCCGCCTCGGGCTCGGTGACCAGTTCACCGGTGAGCGCGCCCGCCCACATCATGTCCGGCCGGCGGTACTCCAACCCGGCCGCGACGGCGGTGAGTTCGTCCAGCACCGGATCCATCGCCGGGGAGTGGAAGGCGTGCGAGACCCGCAGCCGCCGCACCCGGCGACCCCGCTCACGCCACAGCTCCACCACCCGGTCGACGGCCTCGACCTCACCCGAAACCACCACGGACTCCGGGCCGTTGACCGCCGCGATCACCACACCGGGCACCAGCTCCGCCAGCACCTCCGCCTCCGGGACGTTGACCGCCGCCATCGCCCCGCCCGCCGGCAGCGCCTGCATCAGCCGTGCCCGCGCCGCCACCAGCCGCGAGGCCTCGGACAGCGACAGCACTCCGGCCACATACGCGGCCGCGACCTCGCCCACCGAGTGACCGACCACCGCGTCCGGCGTCACACCTGCGGCCTCCAGCACCGCCGCGACAGCGACCTCGAAGGCGAACAGACCGGCCTGCGCGTACAAGGTCTGGTTCGCCAGCGCCTCGTCCACACCCTCGGCGCCCAGGACCACGTCCCGGACCGAGACACCCAACTCCAACTCCAGCAGCCCGCACACCCGGTCGAAGACCTCGGCGAAGACCGCACTGCCCTCGTACAGCCCCCGGCCCATCCCGACCCACTGCGAGCCCTGACCGGCGAAGACCAGACCCACCCGGGCATCCGCCCGCGCCACACCCGACACCACCGACCCCGAAGAGGCCCCGGTGGCCAGGCTCCCCAGCCCCGCCATCAGCTCGTCCCGCCCGACCCCGAGCACCACGGCCCGGTGCTCGAACGCCGACCGGGTCACCGCCAGCGACCACGCGACATCCACCGGCGCCAGGTCGGAGCGCACCGACATCCATTCGCGCAGGCGGCCCGCCTGAGCCGTCAGCCCCTCGGCCGACCGGCCCGAGACGATCCACGCACCGGCACCCGACACCACCGGAGCCGACACCGTCGCGGAAGCCTCGACGGCAGCCGGCGCCTCCTCGACGATGACGTGCGCGTTGGTCCCGCTGATCCCGAAGGCCGACACACCCGCTCGGCGCGGACGCCCGTCGGACGGCCACGGCACCGACTCGGTCAGCAGCCTGACGTCACCGGCCGTCCAGTCCACGTGCGAGGACGGCACCTCGGCGTGCAGCGTCCGCGGCAGCCGCTCGTTCTGCAGCGCCAGCACCATCTTGATCACGCCCGCCACACCGGCGGCCGCCTGGGTGTGCCCGATGTTGGACTTCACCGACCCCAGCCACAGCGGCTGCCCGCCGGCCCGCTCCTGGCCGTAGGTGGCCAGCAGCGCCTGCGCCTCGATCGGGTCGCCCAGCGTCGTACCGGTGCCGTGCGCCTCGACCACGTCGACGTCGGCGGCGGTCAGCCCGCCACTGGCCAGCGCCGCCCGGATCACCCGCTGCTGCGACGGGCCGTTCGGCGCGGACAGGCCGTTGGAGGCGCCGTCCTGGTTGATCGCCGAACCGCGCACCACCGCGAGCACCTTGTGGCCCTTGCGCTGCGCGTCCGACAGCCGCTCCACCACCAGCACGCCGGCGCCTTCGGCCCAGCCCGTCCCGTTGGCGTCCTCGGAGAACGCCCGGCACCGGCCGTCCGTCGCCAGACCCTGCTGGCGCGAGAACTCGACGAAGGAGAACGGCGTCGCCATCACGGTGACACCGCCGGCCAGCGCGAGCGAGCACTCGCCCGAGCGCACCGCCTGGGCCGCCAGGTGCAGCGCCACCAGCGAGGACGAGCACGCGGTGTCCACGGTCACCGCCGGGCCCTCCAGGCCCAGCACATAGGAGACCCGGCCGGACAGCACGCTCGTCGAGTTGCCGGTCATCAGGTGGCCCTCGACGCCCGAGGAGTCCTGGCCCGTCAACGCCATGCCGATGGCGTAGCCGGACCCGAAGCCGCCGGCGAACACACCGGTCGACGATCCCCGCAGCGAGGCCGGGTCGATGCCCGCCCGCTCCAGCGCCTCCCACGAGGTCTCCAGCATCAGTCGCTGCTGCGGGTCCATCGCCAGCGCCTCGCGCGGCGAGATCCCGAAGAACCCCGCGTCGAACTCCGCGGCACCGCGCAGGAACGCGCCCGACTGGGTGGACGACGTCCCCGCCGTCCCCCCGTCCGGGTCGAAGAAGCCGTCGAGGTCCCAGCCGCGGTCGGTCGGGAAGCCGCCCACCGCGTCGCCGCCCGAGGCCAGCAGCTGCCAGAACTCCTCCGGAGTGCCCGCACCGCCGGGGAAGCGGCAGGCCATCCCGACGATCGCCAGCGGTTCGTCCACCACCGGGGCCACCACGGCGGCCACCGGGGCGGGAGTCCCGCCCGTCTGCTCCCCGACCAGCTCGCCGCGCAGGAACTCCGCCATGGCGACCGGGGTGGGGTAGTCGAACACCAGCGTGGCGGGCAGCCGCAGCCTGGTCGCCGCGTTCAGCTGGTTGCGCAGCTCGACCGCGGTCAGCGAGTCGAAGCCCAGGTCCTTGAACGCCTGCCTGGCCTGCACCATCTCCGCCGAGGAGTGGCCCAGCACAGCGGCGGCCTGCGCCCGGACCATGTCGGTGAGCACCCGGTCCTGCTCGGCCCGGCCCAACCCGGCGAGCCGGTGGGCCAGTTCGCCGTCGTTGCGGGTGGTGTCCGCGACGCCCGCCCGGTCGGCGGCCAGCCGGCGGATCTCGGGCATGTCGCGCACCAGCGGCATGTCCAGCACGTCGGCCGTGCCCGGCGCGGTGCCGAGCTGCCGCCAGTCGACGTCCATCACCGTGACGACGGGCTCCGGGCCGTCCAGCGACTCGGCCAGCGCCCGGACGGCCAGCTGCGGGTCCATCGGCGGCATCGGGATCCGGCGCATCCGCGACCGGATCGCCTCGTTGGACTCCGCGAGTCCGCCGCCGCCCCACAGGCCCCAGGCCACCGCGAGACCGGCCAGGCCGCGGCTGCGGCGGTTCTCCGCCAGGGCGTCGAGGAAGGCGTTCGCCGCCGCGTAGTTGCCCTGCCCGGGCCCGCCCAGCGTGGACGCGGCCGAGGAGAACAGCACGAAGGCGTCCAGGTCCAGGCCGGCGGTGAGCTCGTCCAGGTGGACCGCGCTCGCCGCCTTGGCGGCCAGCACCGTCTCCAGCCGCTCCACCGACAGCCGGTCGACCACGCCGTCGTCCAGGACGGCGGCCGTGTGGAACACCGAGGACAACGCCGGACCGGTCCCGCCGATCCAGTCGACCAGCCCGGCCAGCGCCGAGCGGTCGGTCACGTCGCAGGACACCACGTCGACGTCCATGCCCCGGGCGGCGAGGTCCGCGACCGTCGCCGCGACCCCGGTGGCCGCCGGGCCGGAGCGACCGGTCAGCACCAGCCGCCCGGCACCGAGGCCGGCCAGCCACCGCGACACGTGCCCGGCGATGGCACCGGTGCCGCCGGTGATCAGTACGCTGCCGCGCGGCGCCCAGCTCCGCTCGGAGCCGCGCTGCGGGACCCGCGACAGCCGGCGGCCGAGGATCCCGGCCGTCCGGATCGCGATCTGCTCCTCGCCGCAGCCGGCCAGCACCGCGACCAGCCGCACACCAGCACGCTCGTCCAGCACCTCGGGCAGGTCGACCAACCCGCCCCAGCGCTCCGGGTGTTCCAGGCCGACGACCCGGCCCAGCCCCCAGACCTGCGCCTGCACCGGACTGGCCAGCGCCTCACCCGGACCGGCCGCCACGGCGCCGCGCGTCGCCAGCCAGAGCGGCGCGCCGATCCCGGCGTCGCCCAGCGCCTGGACCAGCGCCAGCGTCGCGGCCAGACCACCGGCCACCACCGGGAACTCCGCGACCGGCGCCTCGTCCAGCGCCAGCAGCGACAGCACACCCGCCACCGCCGACGGCTCGACCGCGCCGGCCAGCAGCGCGGCCACCTCGGCCCGGTCCACGGCACCCGCCGGGACCTCGACCACGACCACCTCCGCGCCACGCGCCGCCAGCGCGGCCGCGCACGCCTGCTCGCCCGCACCGGCCGGCACCGCCAGCACCCACGTGCCGGACAGCACCCGGGCATCGGGCTCGGCGATCGCCGCCCAGTTCACCCGGTAGCGCCAGCCGGCCGTCACCGACCGGTCCTGCTCCCGGCGCCGCCAGGACGCCAGGGCCGGCAGCACCTCGTTGAACGGACGACCGCCGTCGAAGGCCAGCGTGTCGGCCAGCTGCGTGAGGTCCCCGCCCTCGACGGCTGCCCAGAACTGGGCCTCCGCCGCCGTGCTCGCCCCGTCCCCACCGAGGACCGGTCCGGCCGCCGGCAGCGCCAGGGCGCCCTGCGGCCAGTACCGCTGATGGCGGAAGGCATAGGTGGGCAGCTCGACCGGTTCGGCGGCGGTCAGCACCGCGCGCCAGTTGACGGTCGCGCCCTGGACGAAGGCCTCGGCGAGCGAAATCAGCAGGCGCTGGGCGCCGCCGTCGTCGCGGCGCAGGGTGCCGCAGACGGCGGCCGTCACGGCGCCCGGCCCGGCCGCCTGGGCGACCTCCTCCAGGGTGTCGTTCATCGCACCGAGCAGCACCGGGTGCGGCGTGGACTCGACGAAGACCTGGTAGCCCTGGCCCGCCAGCGTGCGCACCGCGCGGTCGAAGTGGACCGTGGCGCGCAGGCTGCCGTACCAGTAGGCGGCGTCCAGCTCCTCACCGGTCAGCGTCTCACCGGTCATCGCGGACACCATCGGGATCCGGCCCCGGCGCGGCGCGATACCGGCCAGGACCTCGGTGATCTCCGCTTCGAGGCGGTCCACCTGCGCCGAGTGCGAGGCGTAGTCCACCGCGACCATCCGAGCGCGCACGCCCTCCGCCTCGAACTCCGCCTTCAACTCCTCCAGGGCCTCGGGCTCACCCGAAACCACCACCGCCGAAGGCCCGTTGACCGCCGCCAGGGCAACACGCTCACCGAAGCGGGCGATCCGCTCCACCACCACCGCGGCCGACCGGCTCACCGACAACATCCCGCCCAGACCGGCCAGCACCTTCAACGACCGCGAACGCAGCGCCACCACCCGGGCGCCGTCCTCCAGCGACAGCATCCCCGCGACGGTCGCCGCCGCGATCTCGCCCTGCGAGTGACCGACCACGGCGTCCGGCGCGACACCGGCTGCCTCCCAGACCGCCGCCAGCGACACCATCACCGCCCACAACGCCGGCTGAACGACATCCGCCGCCTCCAGTGCGGGGGCACCCTCGGCACCCGCCAGGACGTCGCTCAGCGACCACTCCACATACGGCGCCAGCGCCGCCTCGCACTCCGCGAGGCGCGCGGCGAACACCGGGCTGCACGAGGCGAGTTCACGCCCCATGCCGACCCACTGCGATCCCTGACCGGCGAAGGCGAAGACCACCCGCGCACCCGGGCGGGCCACACCCGACACCACCGCACCCGACGGCGCACCGGCGGCCAGGCTCTGCAGGCCCGCGACCAGCTCGGCGCGCTCGGTGCCCACCACCACCGACCGGTGCTCGAACACGGACCGCGTCGTCGCCAGCGACCAGGCCACCTCCGCCGGCGCCTGGTCCGGCCGCGCCGCGACCCACTCCCGCAGCCGGCCCGCCTGGGCGGTCAGCCCCTCGGCCGTCCGGCCCGAGACCAGCCACGCGGCCGGCCCGTCCAGCTCCACCACCGCGGCGGACCGGACGTCCTCGGCCGGCCCGTCCACGGTCTCCACCGCTTCGGGCTCCTCGGCCGGGGCCTCCTCCACGATGACGTGCACATTGGTGCCGCTGATGCCGAAGGCCGACACACCGGCCCGGCGCACCCGCTCCCCGGTGGGCCACGGCACCGGCTCGTTCAGCAGCCTGATGTCACCGGCCTCCCAGTCCACGTGCGAGGAGGGCACGTCCGCGTAGAGCGTCCGCGGCAGCTGCTCGTGCTGGAGCGCCAGCACCATCTTCATCACCCCGGCGACACCCGCGGCCGCCTGGGTGTGTCCGAGGTTCGACTTCACCGAGCCCAGCCAGAGCGACCCGCGGTCGCCGCGCTCCTGGCCGTAGGTGGCCAGCAGCGCCTGCGCCTCGATCGGGTCGCCCAGCGTGGTGCCCGTGCCGTGCGCCTCCACCACGTCCACATCGGCCGTGGAGAGCCGGGAGTTGGCCAGCGCGGCGCGGATCACCCGCTGCTGCGAGGGGCCGTTCGGCGCGGTCAGACCGTTGGACGCGCCGTCCTGGTTGATCGCCGAGCCGCGCAGCACCGCGAGCACCGGGTGCCCGTTGCGCCGGGCGTCGGAGAGCCGCTCGACCACGAGCATGCCCGCGCCCTCGGCCATGCCCATGCCGTCGGCCGCGTCCGAGAACGCCTTGGAGCGCCCGTCCTCCGCGAGACCGCGGGCGTGCGAGAACGCGCGGAAGCCGTCCGGGCTCGCCATGATCGTGACGCCGCCGGCCAGCGCCAGCGTGCACTCGCCCTGGCGCAGCGCCTGGGCCGCCAGGTGCAGGGCCACCAGCGAGGACGAGCAGGCCGTGTCGATGGTCACCGCCGGGCCCTCCAGGCCCAGCACGTAGGAGACCCGGCCGGACAGCACGCTGGCCGCGTTCCCGGTCATCAGGTGCGCCCCGAGGCTCTCCACCTCCTCCTCGTCGGCCATCGTGACGGCCAGGTACGAGGAGCCGTAACCGCCCACGAACGCGCCGGTCTGGCTGCCGCGCAGCGTCGCGGGGTCGATGCCGGACCGCTCCAGCGCCTCCCACGAGGTCTCCAGCAGCAGCCGCTGCTGCGGGTCCATCGCCAGCGCCTCGCGCGGCGAGATCCCGAAGAACCCCGCGTCGAAGCCGCTGGCCTCCTGGACGAACCCGCCGACCCGCGTGTACGAGGTCCCGACGTTGTCCACGTCCGGGTTGTAGAGGGAGTCGAGGTCCCAGCCGCGGTCGGTCGGGAAGGTCGACAGCCCGTCCGTGCCGGTGGCCAGCATCTGCCACAGCTCCTCCGGGCTGGTCGCGCCGCCCGGGAAGCGGCAGGCCATGCCGACGATCGCGACCGGCTCGTCCATGGCGAGCGCCGCCGTCGCCGCGGGACCGCCGAGGTCCACGACGTCGGACAGGTCGCCGGCGAGCTGTTCGCGCAGCAGCGCGGCGAGCGCGACCGGGTTGGGGTAGTCGAAGACCAGGGTGGCGGGCAGCCGCAGCCCGGTCGCCGGGTTCATCCGGTTGCGGAACTCGACCGCGATCAGCGAGTCGAAGCCCAGGTCGGTGAACGGACGGCCGGCCTCGATCGCGTCGCCCGAGGCGTGTCCGAGCACCGCCGCGGCGTGGGTGCGCACCAGGTCCAGCAGCACCCGGTCGCGTTCGGTGCCCGGCAGCCCGGCCAGCTGCTGGCGCAGCACGTCCGCGGCGCCGGCGCCGGTCGCCCCGGCGGCCGAGGTGACGGCCGCCCGGCGCGGGATGAAGTCGTCCGCGAGCACCTGCCAGAGCGGCGGGATGCCGGTGGCGGCCGCCTGCGCCCGCAGGCCGGCCTTGTCCAGCCGGGCCGGGACCAGGATGGACTCGGCCCGCTCCAGGGCGAGGTCCAGCAGGACCAGACCCTCCTGCTCGTTCAGCGCGGCGAGGCCCGAACCGGTCATCCGGCGGAGCATCACCTCGTCCAGGCCGCGGCCGATACCGGCCTCGGGCATCCACGGGCCCCAGGCGAGCGCGGTGCCCGCCAGTCCGGCGGCGCGCCGGGCGCCCGCCAGCGCGTCCAGGAAGGCGTTGGCGGCCGCGTAGTTGGCCTGGCCCGCACCACCGAACGCGGCCGCGACCGAGGAGAACAGCACGAAGTGGTCGAGGTCCAGGCCCTGGGTCAGCTCGTGCAGGTGCCAGGCCGCGTCCACCTTGGGACGCATGACCGCCGACACGCGCTCGGCGCTCAGCGAGTCGACCATGCCGTCGTCGATGATGCCCGCGGCGTGGAACACGGAGCCCAGCGGGCAGTCGGCCGGCAGCGAGTCCAGCACCCCGGCCAGCGCGTCCCGGTCGGCCACGTCGCACGCGACCACCCGGACCCACCCGCCCAGCTCGGCCACCTCGGCGGCCAGCGCGGCCACCCCGGCGGCGCCCGGGCCGGAGCGGCTGAGCAGCACGGCCCCGCCGGCCCGTCCGGTGGCCACCATGTGCTTGGCGACCACACCGCCGAGCGTTCCGGTGCCACCGGTGACGAGCACCGTCCGCGGGTCCTGGTCGGCCGGCCGCTCCGCCGCCGTCCGGTCGGGGACCACCAGGTCGCCCGACGGGCGGGTCAGGCGCCGGCCGTAGCCCTTCCGATCGCGGACGGCCACCTCGGGCTCTCCGCTGCCCAGCACGGCCGGCAGCGCGGCCACCTCGCCGTCACCGCCGTCCGCGGGGAGGTCGGCCAGGACGAACCGGCCGGGGTTCTCCAGCTGGGCCGAGCGCAGCAGGCCCCAGACCGCGCCCACGGCCGGGTCCGCCACCGCGTCGCCGGCCTGCACGGCCACGCCGCCACGGGTGACGACCACCAGCTGCGCGGGCTCCAGCTCGGCCGCGGCCAGCCAGTCCTGCGCCAGCTCCAGGGCCTCGCCGGCGACCTGACGGGCGGCCACGGCCGTCCCGTCGACGCCCTCGCCGCTCACGCAGGCGATCACCACGCGGGGCGAGACCTCCCCCTCGGCGGTGGCGGCGGCCAGTTCGGCGATGCCGGGGTAGCCGTGCACAGGGATCCCGGCGGCGGCCAGCTGCTCGGCCACGGCGAAGCGGTCGGCGCCGACCAGCGCCCACGGTCCCTCCTGCACCGCGCCCTGCGGCAGCGGCGCCCACTCCACGGTGAACAGCGCGTCGCGGATCCAGTCGTCGGCGCTCTGCAGCTGCTCCGGCGAGACCGGGCGGGTGATCAGCGAGTCCACCGTCACCACCGGCCGGCCCGTGGCGTCGGCCGCGGTCAGCGTCAGGCTGCCCTGGGCGTCCCGGCGCAGCCGGGCCCGCAGGACCGGCGCCCCGGCGGCGTGCAGCGCGACGCCCGTCCAGGCGAACGGCATCCGGATCTGACCCTGCTGGGCGTCGCCGGACTCCTGCGCCTCGGCTGCCTCGGCCACCACGCCCGCGAGCAGCGCCGCGTCCAGCAGGACCGGGTGCAGCCCGTACGAGGCCGGGTCCCCGGCCTCCTCCGGCAGGGCCACCTCGGCGAAGATGTCCTCGCCGCGGCGCCAGACGGCCTGCAGGCCCTGGAACGCCGGTCCGTAGATGTCGGCCAGGTGCACGGTGTACAGGTCGCTGATGTCGAGCGCCTCGGCCCCGCGCGGCGGCCAGACCGTGAGGTCCTCCTCCGGTTCGGCGGCGGCCGGGGCGGGGGCGATCACCGCGGCGGCGTGCTTCACCCAGACCTGCTCCTCCTCGGGGCGGTCGGGGCGGGAGAACACGTCCACCTGGCGCCGGCCCTCGGCGTCGGCCGCGGTCACCACCACCTGGACCTGGACGCCGGCGCCGTCCGCGGGCAGCACCAGCGGCGACTGCAGGGTCAGCTCCTCCAGCAGCGAGCAGCCCACCTGGTGGCCGGCGCTCACCACCATCTCGACGAAGCCGGTGCCGGGCAGCAGCACCACGCCGCCGACCGCGTGGTCGGCGAGCCAGGCGTGCGTGCGCAGCGACAGCCGTCCGGTGCACACCAGTTCGGCGTCGCCGGCGAGTTCGACCACGGCGCGCAGCAGCGGGTGGGTGACGGTGCCCAGGCCCAGCGAGGCCGGGTCGCCGCTCCCGGCCCTGGCCGCGCCGGGCAGCGCGAGCATGCCCTTCGGCCAGTACCGCTCGTGGCGGAAGGCGTAGGTGGGCAGTTCCACCTGGTCGGCGGCGGGCAACACCCGCGCCCAGTCGACGGGCACCCCGGCCACGAAGGCCTCGGCGAGCGAGGTGAGCAGGCGCAGCGCCCCGCCGTCGTCCCGGCGCAGGGTGCCGCAGACCCGCCCGGCCTGGACGGCCGGGCCGGCGTCGACGGCGGCCTCCTCCAGGGTGTCGGTGATCGGCGCGATCAGCACCGGGTGCGGGGAGACCTCGATGAACACCTGGTGGCCGAGGCCGGCCAGGGTCCGCACCGCCCGCTCGAACCGGACGGTGGCCCGCAGGCTCGCGTACCAGTACCCGGCGCCCAGCTCCTCGCCGGTCAGCATCTCGCCGGTGACCGCCGAGATCATCGGGATCCGCCCAGCGCGCGGCGTCACCCCGGCCAGCAGGGAGGTGATCTCCTCCTCCAGCCGCTCCACCTGCGCGCAGTGCGAGGCGTAGTCGACCGCGACCATCCGCTCGCGCACGCCGTCGGCCTTCAGCTCCTCCTGGAGCTCCCGCAGGGCGGCCGCCTCGCCGGAGACCACCACCGCCGAGGGGCCGTTGACGCAGGCCAGCGAGAGCCGGCCCGCCCAGCGTCCGAGCCGCTCCTCCACCCGGGCGGCCGGCTCGGTCACCGACAGCATCCCGCCGATGCCGGTGATCGCCCGCAGCGCCCGGGACCGCAGCGCGACGACCTTGGCCGCGTCCTCCAGGCTCAGCATGCCCGCGACGGTGGCCGCGGCGATCTCGCCCTGCGAGTGGCCCACCACCGCTTCGGGGGTCACGCCGGCGGCCTCCCAGACCGCCGCCAGCGAGACCATGACCGCCCACAGCACGGGCTGCACGACATCGGCCGCCTCCAGCGCGGGCGCGCCCTCGGCGCCGGCCAGCACGTCGGCGAGCGACCAGTCCACGTACGGCGCCAGCGCCGCCGCGCACTCGGCCAGCCGCGCGGCGAACACCGGGCTGCCGGCCGCCAGTTCGGTGGCCATGCCGAGCCACTGCGAGCCCTGGCCCGGGAAGACGAAGACCGCCCGCGCGCTCGCGTGCGCCACCCCCGCGACGACCGAGGCGGTCTGCTGACCGCCGGCCAACTGGCCCAGGCCGCCCATGAGTCCGGCCCGGTCGGTGCCCAGCACCACGGCCCGGTGCTCGAAGGCCGCGCGCGTGGTCACCAGTGACCGCGCCACCGCGGCCGGCTCCAGGGCCGGCCGCGCGGCGATCCAGTCGCGCAGCCGGTCCGCCTGGGCGACCAGCCCGTCCGCCGAGCGGCCCGACACCAGCCACGCCTCGGCGCCCGACACCAGCGGTGCCACGACCTCCGCGTCGACCGGCGCCCCACCCTCCGGGGCGCCGGGCTCGGCCGGCGCGCCGGCGTCGACGGCCTCCGCCGGCTCGGCCTCCTCGGCCGGGGCCTCCTCGATGATGACGTGCGCGTTGGTGCCGCTGACGCCGAACGAGGAGACGCCACCGCGGCGCACCCGCTCGCCGGCGGGCCAGGACTCGGCCTCGTTCAGCAGCCGGACGTCACCCGCCGACCAGTCGATGTGCGGCGACGGCTCCTGCGCGTGCAGGGTCTGCGGCATCCGCTGGTTCTGCAGCGCCAGCACCATCTTGATGACGCCCGCGACGCCGGCCGCGGCCTGGGTGTGCCCGATGTTGGACTTCACCGAGCCGAGGAAGACCGGACGGTCCTCCGGGCGGCCCTGGCCGTAGGTGGCGATCACCGCCTGGGCCTCGATCGGGTCGCCCAGTGTGGTGCCCGTGCCGTGCGCCTCGACCACGTCCACGTCGGCGGCCGACAGCCGGGAGTTGGCCAGCGCCGCGCGGATCACCCGCTGCTGCGAGGGGCCGTTCGGCGCGGCCAGGCCGTTGGAGGCGCCGTCCTGGTTGATCGCCGAGCCGCGGATCACCGCGAGCACCGGGTGCCCGTTGCGCCGGGCGTCGGACAGCTTCTCCAGGACGACCATGCCCGCGCCCTCGGCGATGCCCATGCCGTCGGCCTCCGCCGAGAACGCCTTGCAGCGTCCGTCGTGGGCCAGCCCGAGCTGCTTGGAGAACTGGGTGAACATGATCGGGATGGCGGTCACCGTGACACCGCCGGCCAGGGCCAGCGTGCACTCGCCCGAGCGCACCGCCTGGGCGGCCAGGTGCAGCGCCACCAGGGACGACGAGCAGGCGGTGTCCACCGTCACCGCCGGGCCCTCCAGGCCCAGCGAGTACGACACCCGGCCGGAGATGACGCTGGTCGACGTCCCGGTCATCAGGTGGACGTCCAGGTCCTCGTCCGTGCCGAAGCCGTAGCCGGAGAGCGCGGCGCCGGCGAACACACCGGTCAGCGAGCCGCGCAGCGAGGTCGGGTCGATGCCCGCCCGCTCCAGCGCCTCCCAGCAGACCTCCAGCAGCACGCGCTGCTGCGGGTCCATCGCCACCGCTTCCCGCGGGCTGACACCGAAGAACCCCGCGTCGAATCCGCTGGCGTCCGCGATGAATCCGGCCTCGCGCACCTGCGATATGCCGTCCGGGTCCTCCGCGTAGAGCTCCTCGATGTTCCAGCCGCGGTCGGTCGGAATTCCGGCGACTCCGTCCCGGCCGGTGGAGAGCAGATTCCAGAAGTCCTCCGGAGCCTGGATTCCACCGGGGTACCGGCAGCCGATTCCGACGATCGCTATCGGTTCGTGGCTGCGTTCCTCCACCTCACGCAGTCGCTGACGCGTGTTGTAGAGATCGGTCGTCACCCATTTGAGGTAGTCGCGGAGAGTCTCTTCGTTCGCCATCGGATCTCACCATTCCAGTCTGTGAAACGCATGCCTGCCATCCGCGCACACGGACAACCACTTACCTGCCGAGTTCCTTGTGGATGAACTCGAATATCTCGTCGTCCGTCGCGGACCCGATCTTCTCCGCGACCGCCTGGGTTTCCGTGGGAGCACCGGCCTCCATCCACTGGGAAAGGAGCTCCTGCAGGCGATCGGTGATCAATTGGTGCGTCTTCTCGTCCGGCGCCGCCCCGGTCAGCACCGACCCGAGCCGGTCGACCTCCTCCACCAGGGACACCGGACCGGACCCGTCCCGGAACTCCTCGTTCCAGAGGTACTCGGCCAGCACCGCCGGGGTGGGGCAGTCGAACAGCAGCGTGGCCGGCAGCTGCAGGCCGGTGGCGGCGCCGAGCCGGTTGCGCAGCTCCACCGAGGTCAGCGAGTCGAAGCCCAGGTCGCTGAAGGCCCGGGTGGCCTCGACGGCCTCGGGGGACGCGTAGTCGAGCACCGCGGCCGCCTGCGCCTGGACCAGCTTGACCAGCGTCCGGTTCTGCTCGGCCCGGGTCAGGCCCGCCAGTTGCTCCCGCAGGGACGCGCCCGCGTCCGGGTCGGCGGCCGCACCGGCCCCCGCCCCGGCCAGCGCCGCGACGACCTCGGGCAGCCCCTCGATCAGCGGGCTGCGCCGGCGCAGGGTGAACGGCGGGGCGAACCGCGCCCAGTCCACGTCGGCGATCGTGACGGAGCCCTCGCGGCCGTCCAGGATCTGGGCCAGCGCCTGGACGGCGTGGTCCTGGTCCATGACCATCAGGCCGCCCCGGGCCATCCAGGCGCCGGTGTCGGCGTCGGTCATCCCGCCGCCGCCCCACGGCCCCCAGGCCACCGAGATGGCGGGCAGACCCTGCGCCCGGCGGTGCTCGGCCAGACCGTCCAGGAAGGTGTTGGCTGCGGCGTAGGCGGGCTGGACGCTGCTGCCCCAGGTCGCCGAGATCGACGAGAAGAGCACGAACGCGTCCAGGTCCAGGCCCCTGGTCAGCTCGTCCAGGTGCACGGCACCCCCGGCCTTGGCGGCCAGTACGGCGGCCGTCTCGGCCAGGTCGGTGTCCTCGACCGTGGTGGCCTGTCCGAGGCCCGCGGTGTGCATCACCGCGGACAGCGCGGGGCCGGTCGCGGCGATCCGGTCGAGCAGCCCGGCCAGCCCGGACCGGTCGCTCACGTCGCACGCGACGACGTCCACCCGGCTGCCCCGGGCGGCCAGTTCGGCCGCCTGTGCGGCGACACCGGCGGCGCCGGCGCCGGACCTGCTGGTCAGCACGAGCCGCCGCGCGCCCCGACCGGCCAGCCAGCGGGCCACGTGCCCGCCGATCGCGCCGGTGCCTCCGGTGACCAGGACGGTCCCGGTGGGCGTCCACGGCCGCTCCGCCGGGCGGGGGTGCGGGGCGCGGGTCAGCCGCCGGGCCAGGATCCCGGCCGGACGGATCGCGACCTGGTCCTCGCCGCAGCCGGCCAGCACCGCGGCCAGCCGTCCCGCGGCCTGCTCGTCGACCGTCCCGGGGAGGTCGATCGACCCGCCCCAGCGGTCCGGGTGCTCCAGGGCGACGACCCGCCCCAGACCCCACACCTGCGTCTGCACCGGGCTCGCCGGTCCGGTGCCCGGCCCACCGGCCACCGCGCCGGACGTGACCACCCAGAGCGGCGCGTCCACCTCGGCGGAGCCCAGCGCCTGCACCAGGCTCAGCGTCGCGGCGAGGCCCCGGGGCACCACCGGGTGCTCCGGCACCGGCGTCTCGTCCAGGCCCAGCAGCGACAGCACCCCGGCGAAGCCGGACTCCGGCCGCACCGCGCGGATCCGCTCGGCCAGCTGCTTCCGGTCGGTCTCGGCCGTGACCTCCAGGACGACGGGCTCGGCGCCGCGGGCGGTCAGCGCCGCCGTGCAGCCCCGGGCCACCCCGCCGTCGGTCTCCCCGGCGGGGAGCACCACCAGCCACGACCCGGACAGCCGGGCGGGAGCGGGGTCGGCGACCGGCGCCCAGGTGACGCGGTAGCGCCAGTTCTCCGTGACCGAGCGGTCCTGCTCCCGGCGGCGCCAGGTCGCCAGGGCGGGCAGCACGGTGCTGAGCTGCTGCTGGTCCTCGATCGCCAGGGTGTCCGCGAGCCGGGCCAGGTCGCCGCCCTCGACGGCGGCCCAGAACTGCGCTTCCGCCGCCGTGCTCGCACCGTCGCCGCCCAGCGGGGACCCCGTCGCAGCGGCCTGGAGCCAGTAGTGCTGGTGCTGGAAGGCGTAGGTCGGCAGCTCCAGCGCCTCGGCGGCGGGCAGCACCGTCTTCCAGTCGACCGACAGGCCGCCGACGTAGGCCTGCGCGAACGCCGTGAGGAGGCGGGTGGCGCCCGCGTTGTCGCGCTCCAGCGAGCCCACCGTCAGGACGTCGGCGACACCGGCGTCCTCGGCCGTCTCCGCCACCGCCGCCGTCAGCACCGGGTGCGTGGAGACCTCGACGAACGAGCCGTAGCCGCCGCCCAGCAGCGTACGGACGGCCTCCTCGAAACGGACCATCCGCCGCAGGTTCGCGAACCAGTAGGCGGCGTCCACCTCGGTACCGGACAACCACTCGCCCGTCACCGTCGAGATCATCGGGACACGGCCCGCCCGCGGCACGATCCCGGCCAACTCCGCCGCCAGCAACGCCTCCAGGGGCTCGACCGCCGGCGAGTGCGCCACGAAGTCCGTCGCCGGGATCCGCCACCGCAGCACCTTGCGCGAAGCCAACTCACGCTCGAACTCCGACAGTGCCTCCGGCTCACCCGACACGACCACCGCAGCGGGGCCGTTGACGGCCGCCACTGAAAGGCGTTCGCCCCAGCCCTCGACGATCTCCCGCACCGCCTGCGACGGCATCACCACCGACACCATCGAACCCTGCACCGACAAACTCGTCAGCGCCCGAGCCCGCACCGCCACCACCCGCGCGCCGTCCTCCAGGGACAGCATCCCCGCGACCGTCGCCGCGGCGATCTCGCCCTGGGAGTGACCGACCACCGCATCGGGCGTCACGCCCGCGGCCTCCCACACCGCCGCCAGCGACACCATCACCGCCCACAGCACCGGCTGCACCACATCAGCCGCGTCCAGACCGGGCGCACCCTCGGCACCCGCCAGAACCTCACTCAACGACCACGGCACATACGGCGCCAGCGCCGCCTCACACTCCGCCAGACGCGCCGCGAACACCGGACTGCACAAAGCCAGCTCACGGCCCATGCCAACCCACTGCGCACCCTGACCCGCGAACACGAACGCCGTCCGACCACCCGAACGGGCAACCCCCGACACCACCCCGGCCGCACCCGACCCGGACACCAGGCCACCCAGCCCCGACACCAGCTCCTCACGACCGCCACCGACCACCACCGCCCGGTGCTCGAACACCGACCGCGTCGCCGCCAACGACCACGCCACATCCACCGGTTCGAGCGACGGCCGCGCCGACACCCACTCCCGCAACCGGCCCGCCTGAGCCGCCAGCCCCTGCGCCGACCGACCCGACACCACCCACGCGGCAGCACCGCCGGGCACGACCACCGCGGGAACGACCGGAGCCGGAGCCGCCTCGGTGGCGACCGGAGCCGGGGCCTCCTCCAGGATGACGTGCGCGTTGGTACCGCTCATCCCGAACGACGACACACCGGCACGACGCACCCGGCTCTCGGCCGACCACGGCACCGCCTCGGTCAGCAGCTCCACCTCACCGGCCGACCAGTCGATGTGCGGCGAGCGCTCGGCGGCGTGCAGCGTCGCCGGCAGCTCCCGGTGCTGGAGGGCCAGCACCATCTTGATCACCCCGGCCACACCGGCCGCGGCCTGGGTGTGCCCGATGTTCGACTTCACCGAACCCAGCCGCAACGGCCCCCGGCCGCCCCGCTCCTGGCCGTAGGTGGCCAGCAGTGCCTGCGCCTCGATCGGGTCGCCCAGCGGGGTCCCCGTGCCGTGCGCCTCCACCACGTCGACCTCGTCGGCGCGGACCCCGGCGTTCGCCAGCGCCGCGCGGATCACCCGCTGCTGCGAGGGACCGTTCGGCGCGGTCAGACCGTTGGACGCACCGTCCTGGTTGGTCGCGCTGCCGCGGATCACCGCGAGCACCCGGTGCCCGTTGCGCTGCGCGTCCGACAGCCGCTCCACGACCACCATGCCCGCGCCCTCGCCCAGGCCCATGCCGTCGGCCTCCGCCGAGAACGGCTTGCACCGGCCGTCCGGCGCCAGCCCCATCTGCCGGCTGAACTGGTCGAACAGCAGCGGGTTGGCCGCCACCATGACGCCGCCCGCCAGGGCCAGCGTGCACTCCCCGGAGCGCACCGCCTGCGCGGCCAGGTGCAGCGCCACCAGCGACGAGGAGCACGCGGTGTCGACCGTCACGGCCGGACCCTCCAGGCCCAGCACGTACGACACCCGGCCGGAGACCACGCTGGTCGAGATCCCCGTGACGAGGTGCCCGTCCAGCTCGCCCTCCAGCCCGGAGCTCCAGCCGTAGCCGGAGGCGGAGGCGCCCGCGAACACGCCGGTCGCCGAACCGCGCAGCGACGCCGGGTCCAGTCCGGCCCGCTCCAGCGCCTCCCAGGCCACTTCGAGCAGCAGCCGCTGCTGCGGGTCCATCGACACGGCCTCGCGCGGGCTGATCCCGAAGAACCCCGCGTCGAAGCCGGTCGCGTCGTAGACGAAGCCGCCCGCCCGGACGGGCCCGCCGTCGGCCGCGTCGGCGGTGTCCTCGATGACCCAGCCCCGGTCCTCCGGCAGTACGGAGATGGCGTCGGTCCGGGCGGTCACCAAGTCCCACAGCGCCTCCGGGCCGGTCACCCCGCCCGGGTAGCGGCACGCCATGCCGACGATCGCCAGCGGCTCGTCACTCGCCGCCGCCACCACCGGAGCACTCTGCGCGCCGTCGGGGACGCCGGCCAGCTGCACCAGCAGGAACTCGGCGGCGGCCGTGGGGGTGGGCGCGTCGAACATCAGCGTGGCGGGCAGCTGCAGACCGGTCGCGGCGCCGAGCCGGTTGCGCAGCTCCACCGAGGTCAGCGAGTCGAAGCCCAGGTCGCTGAAGGCCCGGGTGGCCTCGACGGCCTCGGGCGACGGGTAGTCCAGCACGGAGGCCGCCTGGGTCTGCACCAGGTTGACCAGCAGCCGGTTCTGCTCGATGCGCGACAGGCCGGCCAGCTGCCGCCGCCAGGACGCGCTCGCGTCCGAGCCCGCGGCCGGGTCGGCCCCGCCGGCCTCCGGCAGGTCACCGGCCAGGGCCTGCCGGACCTCGGGCAGGTTCTCGATCAGCGGGCTGGGCCGGCGCAGCGTGAACGGCGGGGCGAACCGCGCCCAGTCGATGTCTGCGACCGTCAGCTGGGACTCGCCGCCGTCCAGGACCTGGGCCAGCGCCTGGACGGCGTGGTCCTTGTCCATGACGATCAGCCCGCGGCGGCTGCCCTGGGCGGCACCCGCCTCGTCGGTCATCCCGCCGCCGCCCCACGAACCCCACGCCACCGAGGTGGCGGTCAGGCCCTGGGACCGGCGGTGCTCGGCCAGGCCGTCCAGGAAGGTGTTGGCCGCGGCGTAGGCGGGCTGGAGACCACTGCCCCAGGTCGCCGCGATCGAGGAGAAGAGCACGAAGGCGTCCAGGTCCAGGCCCCTGGTCAGCTCGTCCAGGTGGACGGCCCCCGAGGCCTTGGCGGCCAGCACGGCGGCCGTCTCGGCCAGGTCGGTCTCGTGCACGGTGGTGTGCTGGACGACACCGGCGGCGTGCATCACCGCGGACAGCGCGGGGCCGGTCGCGGCGATCCGGTCGAGCAGCCCGGCCAGGTCGGACCGGTCGGCCACGTCGCAGGCGACGACGTCCACGTGGCTGCCCCGGGCCGCCAGGCCGGCGACCTTCGCGGCCAGACCGGCGGCGCCGGCCCCGGACCTGCTGGTCAGCACGAGCCGCTGCGCACCGCGGTCGGCCAGCCAGCCGGCCACGTGTCCACCGATCGCGCCGGTGCCTCCGGTGACCAGGACGGTCCCGGTCGGCGTCCACTGCTCGGCGTGGGCGCGGGGCCGGTCGGCCCGGCCGAGCCGGCGGCCGAAGACCGCGGCCGGACGGATCGCGACCTGGTCCTCGCCGCACCCGGCCAGCACGGCGGCCAGCCGTCCTGCGGCCTGCTCGTCGAATCCGGCCGGAAGGTCGATCAACCCGCCCCAGCGGTCGGGGTGTTCCAGTCCGACGACCCGGCCGAAGCCCCAGATCTGGGTCTGCAGCGGGTTCGTCAGCGCCTCCTCCGGCGTCGCCGCGACGGCGCCGCGGGTGAGCACCCACAGCGGTGCGCCGACGCCCGCGTCGCCCAGCGCCTGCACCACGGCCAGCGTGGCGGCGAAACCCCGGGTGACCGCCGGGTACTCGGGCACCGGTGTCTCGTCCAGGGCCAGCAGCGACACCACTCCGGCCGGCACCTCGCCGCCCGGCAGGGCCCCGCCGATGACGGCGGCCACGTCCTGCCGGTCCGTGACACCGGCCGGTACCTCGGCGACCGTGACATCGGCGCCACGAGCGGTCAGGGCCCGGACGCAGTCCTGCGTCAGCTCGTCGTCGGCCCGGTCGGCGAGCACCAGCCAGCGGCCGGTGAGCGCGGTCGGAGCGGGGTCGGCGACCGGCGCCCAGGTGACGCGGTAGCGCCAGTTCTCCGTCGCCGACCGGTCGAGCTCGCGGCGGCGCCACGAGGTCAGCGCCTCCAGGACCTCGCCGAGCGAGCGGCGGTCGTCCAGCTCCAGCTCCTCGGCGAGGTGCGCCAGGTCGCCGCCCTCGACGGCGGCCCAGAACCGGGCCTCGACGGCCGTACTCGCACCGTCGCCACCGACCGGGACGACGGTCGCGGCCGAGGGCTCCAGCCAGTACCGCTGCTTCTGGAAGGCGTAGGTCGGCAGCTCCACCACCTCGGCGGCGGGCAGCACCGTCTTCCAGTCGACCGACAGGCCGCCGACGTAGGCCTGCGCGAACGCCGTGAGCAGTCGGGTGGCACCCGCGTTGTCGCGCTCCAGCGAGCCCACCGTCAGAACGTCGGCGACACCGGCGTCCTCGGCCGTCTCCGCCACCGCGGCGGTGAGGACCGGGTGCGTCGAGACCTCGACGAACGAGCCGTAACCGCCACCCAGCAGCGTACGGACCGCCTCCTCGAAGCGGACCATCCGCCGCAGGTTCGCGAACCAGTAGGCGGCGTCCACCTCCGTACCGGACAACCACTCGCCCGTCACCGTCGAGATCATCGGAACACGACCCGCCCGCGGCACGATCCCGGCCAACTCCGCCGCCAGCACCGCCTCCAACGGCTCCACCGCCGGCGAATGCGCCACGAAGTCCGTCGCCGGAATCCGCCACCGCAACACCTTGCGCGAAGCCAACTCACGCTCGAACTCCGACAACGCCTCCGGCTCACCCGACACCACCACCGCAGCCGGGCCATTCACCGCCGCCACCGACAGGCGCTCGCCCCAACCCTCGACGATCTCCCGCACCGCCTGCGACGGCATCACCACCGACACCATCGAACCCTGCACCGACAAACTCGTCAGCGCCCGAGCCCGCACCGCCACCACACGCGCACCATCCTCCAGGGACAGCATCCCCGCGACCGTCGCCGCCGCGATCTCACCCTGCGAATGACCCACCACCGCGTCCGGCGAAACACCGGCGGCCTCCCACACCGCCGCCAGCGACACCATCACCGCCCACAGCACCGGCTGCACCACATCAGCCGCGTCCAGACCGGGCGCACCCTCGGCACCCGCCAGAACCTCACTCAACGACCAGTCCACATACGGCGCCAGCGCCGCCTCACACTCCGCGAGACGCGCCGCGAACACCGGACTGCACAAGACCAGTTCACGGCCCATGCCAACCCACTGCGCACCCTGACCCGCGAACACGAACGCCGTCCGACCACCCGAACGGGCAACCCCCGACACCACCCCGGCCGCACCCGACCCGGACACCAGGCCACCCAGCCCCGACACCAACTCCTCACGACCGCCACCGACCACCACCGCCCGGTGCTCGAACACCGACCGCGTCGCCGCCAACGACCACGCCACATCCACCGGTTCGAGCGACGGCCGCGCCGACACCCACTCCCGCAACCGGCCCGCCTGAGCCGTCAGCCCCTGCGCCGACCGACCCGACACCACCCACGCGGTGGACCCGTCGAGCTCCAGCAGGGCCGGAGCGACCGGAGCCGGAGCCACCTCCGCGGCCGGCTCGTCCAGGGCGTCCGCCTCGTCGGCGTCCCCGGTCGGCGTCTCCACCGTCTCGGCGTCCCCGGTCGGGGCCTCCTCCAGGATGATGTGGACGTTGGTGCCGCTCATCCCGAAGGCCGACACACCGGCCCGGCGCACCCGCTCCCCGGCCGGCCACGGGACGGGCTCGGCCAGCAGCTCCACCTCACCGGCCGACCAGTCGACCTCCGGGGTCGGCTCCGCCACGTGGAGCGTCGCCGGCAGCCGCTCGTGCTGGAGCGCCAGCACCATCTTGATGATCCCGGCCATTCCGGCGGCCTGCTGGGTGTGCCCGATGTTGGACTTCACCGACCCCAGCCACAGCGGCCGCTCCTCCGGCCGGTTCTGGCCGTACGTCGCCAGCAGCGCCTGGGCCTCGATCGGGTCCCCAAGCGGGGTGCCCGTACCGTGCGCCTCCACCACGTCGACGTCGGCCGTCGACAGCTTGGCGCTGGCCAGCGCCGCGCGGATCACCCGCTGCTGCGAAGGGCCGTTGGGAGCGGTCAGACCGTTGGACGCACCGTCCTGGTTGATCGCCGAACCGCGTACCACCGCGAGCACCCGGTGCCCGTTGCGGCGCGCGTCGGAGAGCTTCTCCACCACCACGACGCCGGCGCCCTCGGCGACGCCCATGCCGTCCGCCCCGGCCCCGAAGGTCTTGCAGCGCCCGTCGGGAGACAGTCCCAGCGAGCGGCTGAAGTCGGTGAACAGCACCGGGGTGGCCGCCACGAACGCGCCGCCGACCAGGGCCATCGAGCACTCGCCGGAGCGCAGCGCCTGCGCGGCCAGGTGCAGCGAGACCAGCGACGACGAGCACGCGGTGTCGATCGTCACCGCCGGGCCCTCCAGGCCCAGCGTGTAGGACACCCGGCCGGACAGGATGCTGGTGGCGTTGCCGGTCATCACGTGGCCGTCGAGCTCGCCCTGCTTGCCCGTGATCCAGCCGTAGCCGGAGGCGGAGGCGCCCGCGAACACGCCGGTCGCCGAACCGCGCAGCGACGCGGGGTCGATCCCGGCCCGTTCCAGCGCCTCCCAGGCCACTTCGAGCAGCAGCCGCTGCTGCGGGTCCATCGACAGCGCCTCGCGCGGGCTGATCCCGAAGAACCCGGCGTCGAACTGGGTGGCGTCGTAGACGAAGTTGCCCGCCTGCACCTCCGCGGCGCCGGATCCGGGGTCGTCGGCGTCGCCGAAGGCCCACCCCCGGTCCTGGGGCAGTCCGGCCACCGATTCCCGCTGGGCGTCCAGCAGTTCCCACAGGGCTTCGGGGTCGCGTACCCCGCCGGGGAAGCGGCAGCTCATGCCGACGATGGCGATGGGCTCACCACCGGCCGTTTCCAGTTCCTGCAAACGTTGCCGGGTCTCGTGCAGATTAGCGGTCACCCGCTTGAGGAAGTAGCGGAGCTTCTCTTCGCTCACTTACGTCACCTCGTCGAAGAAGTCGCGGCGTTGGCCGAGTCAGTGGATTCCGAGTTCTTTGCCGATGAAATCGAAGACTTCGTCGTCGGTTGACGATTCGAGCTTCTCCGCAACTCCGGTCTCGGCGGTCTGTGCCCGAGCCTCCTTCCACTTGGAAAGGACGACTTCGAGGCGGTTCGTGATCAGCGTGGATTCGTCGTCGCCGGCGAAAGCGGCGAGCATGCCCTCCAGCTTGTCCAGTTCGGCCAGCACGGGCTGGGCGGGACTGGTCTCCTCGGTCAGACCGGCCCGCAGGTGGTCGGCGAGCGCGGCCGAGGTGGGGTAGTCGAACAGCAGGGTGCTGGGCAGGCGCAGGCCGGTGGCCGCGCCCAGCCGGTCGCGCAGTTCGACGGCGGTCAGCGAGTCGGCTCCGAGGTCGTTGAAGGCCCGGTCGGCCTCGACGGACTCGATGCTCGGGTGTCCCAGGACGGCGGCGGCCTCGGTCCGGACCAGATCGGTCAGCAAGCGGTCCTGTTCCACCCGGGGCAGTTCCGCCAGCTGCCGTGCCAGCGCGTTCCCGGCCGGCGACTCGGCCGGACCGGTGTCGCCGCCCTTCCCGGCCAGCACCTCGACGACCTCGGGCAGGCTCTCGATCAGCGGGCTGGGCCGGCGCAGCGTGAACGGCGGCGCGAAGCGCGCCCAGTCCACGTCCACGACGGTCATCATCGGGTCGCGGCCGTCGAGCACCTGGGCCAGCGCCCGGATCGCCTGGTCGGGGTCGATCAGGCGCAGACCGCGGCGGGTCATCTGGGCCGCGCCCTCCGCGTCGGTCATTCCGCCGCCGCCCCACGGGCCCCAGGCCACCGAGGTGGCGGCCAGGCCCCGGGCCAGCCGGTTCTCCGCCAGCGCGTCCAGGTAGGAGTTGGCGGCGGCGTAGCCGGCCTGGAGACCACTGCCCCAGGTGGCGGCGATGGAGGAGAACAGGACGAACGCGTCCAGCTCCAGACCGGCCGTCAGCCGGTCGAGGCTGGCGGCGCCCGCGGCCTTGGCGGCCAGGACCGTCGCCAGTTCCTCCACCGAGACGTCGTCCAGCGCGGTCGCCTGCGCCAGACCGGCGGCGTGCATGACCGCGGTCAGCGGCGGGCCGCCCGCACCGATCCTGGCGATCACCCCGGCCAGCGCGGCGTCCTCGGCCGCGTCGCAGGTGAAGACGTCGACCTGGGCACCGATCGTCGCCAACTCGGCGGCCAGCGCGGCCGTCCCCGCCGCTCCGGCGCCGGACCGGCTGGTCAGGACGAGCCGCTTGGCGCCCCGGCCGGCCAGCCAGCGCCCGACGTGGCCGCCGATCGCGCCGGTCCCGCCGGTGATCAGGACGGTGCCGCGCGGCACGAACTGCGCCGCGCCGTCGCGGGGTCGCGGGGCCCGGGTGAGCCGGCGCCCGAAGATCCCGGCCGGCCGGATCGCGACCTGGTCCTCGCCGCACTCGGCGAGCACCGCGCAGAGCCGCGCCGCGGCCTGCTCGTCGAACTCGGCCGGGAGGTCGATCAACCCGCCGCCGTGGTCCGGGTGTTCCAGGGTGGCGACCCGGCCGAGGCCCCAGCTCTGGGCCTGCACCGGGCTGGTCGGCGCCTCGTCCGGCGTGGCACCGACCGCACCGCGGGTGAGCGCCCACATCGGGGCGTGGACGCCCTGGAGGATGAGGGCCTGGATCAGGGTCTGGGTCCCGGCGAGGCCGTTCGCCAGCACCGGGTGACCGGGCAGCGGCGTCTCGTCCAGGGCGAGCAGGGACACGACGCCGGCGACTCCGGCCTCGGGCAGGGTCGCGGCGATCCGCTCGGCCATCCGCTGCTGGTCGGTGGTCTCCGTGGTCACCATGGTGACCACCTCCGCGCCCCGGGCGGCGAGCGCCCGCGCACAGTCCCGCGTCAGCTCCTCCTCGGCCTGGTCGGGCGTGACCACCAGCAGCCAGTGCCCGGCCAGCTCCGCCGGGTCGGGGTCGGCCACCGGCGCCCAGCCGACCCGGTACCGCCAGTTCGCGGTCACCGAGCGGTCCTGCGCCCGGCGGCGCCAGGAGGCCAGGGCGGGCAGTACCTCGGCGAGCTGCCGCTGGTCCTCGATCGCCAGGGTGTCCGCGAGCCGGCCCAGGTCCCCGCCGTCGACGGCGGACCAGAACTGCGCCTCGGCGGCCGTGCCGGTACCGTCCCCGCCGGCGTTCGGCGGGGTCTGCACGCCCTTGGGCCAGTACCGCTGGTGGCGGAACGCGTAGGTGGGCAGTTCGACCGGCGTACCGGCCGGCAGCACCGACCTCCACTCCACCGCAGCACCGTTGACGTACGCGCGAGCCAACCCCGTCAGCAGGCTCGTGACGCTCTCGTCGGTCCGCCGCTGGAGCGGGACGAAGACCGCCCCCTCGCTCCCGCTACCGGCCACGATGTCCGGGCCCAGCGAGGAGAGCGACCCGTCGGGGCCGACCTCGACGAACACCGAGACACCCTGGCGGGCCAGCGTCGCCACCGCGTCCGCGAAGCGCACCGCCTGGCGGGTCTGCGCCGGCCAGTAGCCCGCCTCGGGCTCGGTGACCAGCTCACCCGAAAGCGCGCCCGCCCACGTCAGGTTCGGCCGGTGGTACTCCAACCCGGCCGCGACGGCGGTGAGTTCGTCGAGCACCGGATCCATCGCCGGCGAGTGGAAGGCGTGCGAGACCCGCAGCCGCCGCACCCGGCGACCCCGCTCACGCCACAGCTCCACCACCTGATCGACGGCCTCGGCCTCACCCGAAACCACCACGGACTCCGGGCCGTTCACCGAAGCGATCACCACTCCGGGCACCAGCTCGGCCAGCACCTCCGCCTCCGGCGCGTTCACCGCAGCCATCGCCCCGCCCGCCGGCAGCGCCTGCATCAACCGCGCCCGTGCCGCCACCAGCCGCACCGCGTCCGGCAGCGACAGCACCCCGGCCACGTAAGCGGCCGCGACCTCGCCCACCGAATGACCGACCACCGCGTCCGGCGTCAGACCGGCGGCCTCCAGGACCGCCGCGACGGCGACCTCGAAGGCGAACAGCCCGGCCTGCGCGTACAGCGTCTGCTGCGCCAGCGCCTCGTCCACACCCTCGGCGCCCAGGACCACGTCCCGGACCGAGACGCCCAACTCCAGCTCCAGCAGCCCGCACACCCGGTCGAAGACCTCGGCGAAGACCGCGCTGCCCTCGTAGAGGCCCCGGCCCATGCCGACCCACTGCGAACCCTGACCGGCGAAGACCAGACCCACCCGGGCACCCGGCCGCGCCACACCCGACACCACCGCGGCCGAAGACGCCCCGGCGGCCAGGCTCCGCAGGCCACCCAGCAGTTCGGCCGGCCCGGTACCCAGCACGACCGCCCGGTGCTCGAACGCCGACCGCGTCGCCGCCAGCGACCACGCGACATCCGCCAGGTCCACCGACGGCCGCGCCGCCACCCAGTCGTGCAGCCGCTCCGCCTGGGCCGTCAGCCCCTCGGCCGTCCGGCCCGAGACCAGCCACGCACCGGCGCCCGACACCACCGGTGGCGCGTCGAGGTCCTCGGGCGCCTCCTCCGCCTCGACGGCCGCCGGCGCCTCCTCGACGATGACGTGCGCGTTGGTACCGCTGATCCCGAAGGCCGACACACCGGCCCGGCGCGGGCGGTCCCCGGCGGGCCACGGCACCGGCTCGGCCAGCAGCCGCACCTCGCCCGCCGACCAGTCCACGTGCGGCGAGGGCTCGTCCACGTGCAGGGTCCTCGGCAGCTCCTCGTGCTGGAGCGCCAGCACCATCTTGATCACCCCGGCCATACCGGCGGCGGCCTGGGTGTGCCCGATGTTGGACTTCACCGACCCCAGCCACAGCGGCTGCTCCCCGGCGCGTTCCTGGCCGTAGGTGGCCAGCAGGGCCTGCGCCTCGATCGGGTCCCCGAGCGGGGTGCCCGTGCCGTGCGCCTCCACCACGTCCACGTCGGCGGCGGTCAGCCCGCCACTGGCCAGGGCCGCCCGGATCACCCGCTGCTGCGAGGGACCGTTCGGTGCCGTCAGACCGTTGGAGGCGCCGTCCTGGTTGATCGCCGAACCGCGCACCACCGCGAGCACCCGGTGCCCGTTGCGGCGGGCGTCGGACAGCCGCTCCAGCACCACCATGCCGGCGCCCTCGCCCATGCCCATGCCGTCGGCCGCGGCCGAGAACGCCTTGGAGCGGCCGTCCGCCGCCAGTCCGCGCTGCCGGGCGAAGCCCACCATCTCCCACGGCGTCGCCATCACGGCGACCCCGCCGACCAGCGCCAGCGAGCACTCGCCCGACCGCACCGACCGGGCGGCCGTGTGCAGCGCCACCAGCGAGGACGAGCAGGCCGTGTCCACCGTGAGCGCCGGGCCCTCCAGGCCCAGGACGTAGGAGACCCGGCCGGAGATGATGCTGGTCGCGTTGCCGGTCACCAGGTGGCCCTCGACCTGCGCGGCGCCGTCCTGGCCGCCGAGCTGCATGCTGGCCAGCGCGTAGTTCGACGAGTAGCCGCCGATGAACACACCGGTGCGCGAGCCGCTCAGCGAGGCCGGGTCGAGTCCGGCGGACTCCAGGGCCTCCCAGGACAGTTCGAGCATCAGCCGCTGCTGCGGGTCCATCGCCAGCGCCTCGCGCGGGCTGATCCCGAAGAAGCCCGCGTCGAACCGGCTCGCCTGGTGCAGGAAGCCGCCCTCCCGCGCGTAGCTGGTCCCGGCGTGCGACGGATCGGGGTCGAAGAGCGCCTCCGCGTCCCAGCCGCGGTCCTGCGGGAGGCCGGAGATGCCCTCGCCGCCGACCGCCAGCAGGTCCCAGAGCTGCTCCGGGGTGTCGAGCCCGCCCGGGAACCGGCAGCTCATCGCCACGATGGCGACCGGCTCGTCGTCGGAGACGGCGGCCGTCGGCACGGCCCGCGCCGACGCGTGCCCGGCCAGGGCGCCGAGCAGCTCCGTCCGCAGGTGCTCGGCGAGCACCGTCGGGGTGGGGTAGTCGAACATCAGCGTCGTCGGCAGCCGCAGCCCGGTCGCGGTGGCGATCCGGTTGCGCAGCTCGACCGAGGTCAGCGAGTCGAAGCCCAGCTCGCTGAAGGCGCGCCCGGCCTCGACGTCGTCGGAGCTCGCGTGCCCGAGCACGGCGGCCGCCTCGTCGCGGATCGTGTCCACCAGGATCCGGTCCTGCTCGGCCCGCGACAGGCCGCTCAGGCTCCGGGCCAGCTCGCCCTCGGCCTGCGGTCCGCCGGCGCTCTCGGTGCGCTGCGCCGCCTTCAGCCGCTGGGCGTCCGGCAGAGCGCGCAGGAACGGCACGTCCAGGATCTGGGCCTGGCCGGGCGCGGCCGCGAAGGCGGGCCAGTCCAGGTCCATGACGGTCAGCACGGTGTCCGGGCCGGCCAGCACGCCGCCCAGCGCCTTGACCGCGAGCTCGGGGTCCATCAGGACCTCCCAGCGGTTGCGGCGCAGCCGCTGCCGGGCCGCCTCGCTGCCGCCGGACACGCCCTCGCCGGCCCAGGGGCCCCAGGCCACCGAGCGGGCGGGCAGGCCGCGGGAGCGCCGGTGCTCCGCCAGCGCGTCCAGGAAGGCGTTGGCGGCCGAGTAGTTGGCCTGGCCCGCGCCGCCGAAGGTGGCGGCGGCCGAGGAGAACAGCACGAACGCGTCGAGGTCGAGGTCCGCGGTGAGCTCGTCGAGGTGGACGGCGCCGGCGGCCTTGGGCGCGAGGGCACTGGCCAGCCGGTCGTTGTCGAGGCCGTCGAGGACGCCGTCGTCGAGCACACCGGCGGTGTGCAGGACGGCGGTCAGCGGCGGGCCGCCCGCGGCGATCCGGTCGATCACCCCGGCGAGGTCGGCGCGCTCCGCGCTGTCGCAGCAGCTGATCTCGACGTCCGTCCCGGCGGCCGCCAGACCCGCGGCCAGGGCCACGGCGCCCCGGGCGGCGGCTCCGGAGCGGCTGGCCAGCACGATCCGCTCGGCGCGGCCGGCCAGCCAGCGGGCCACGTGCCCGCCGACCGCTCCGGTCCCGCCGGTGATCAGCACGGTGCCGCGCGGCGTCCAGTCCGGGCCGGGCGCGGGCTGCGGGGCCCGGGTCAGGCGGCGGCCGAGGATCCCGGCGGGGCGGATCGCCACCTCGTCCTCACCGCAGCCGGCGAGGACGGTGCACAGGCGGCTCGCCGCCCGGTCGTCGAGCACGGCGGGCAGGTCGATCAGACCGCCCCAGCGGTCCGGCTGTTCCAGGAAGACGACCCGGCCGAGGCCCCAGACCTGCGCCTGCACGGGGTTGGTCAGCGGGTCGCCCGGGCCGGTGGCGACCGCCCCGGAGGTGAGCGTCCACAGCGGGGCGGTGATCGCGGCGTCGGCCATTGCCTGCAGCAGGGCCAGGCCGGCTGCCAGGCCGGCCGGCACCACGGGCCGCTCCGCGAGCGGTGTCTCGTCCAGGCCGAGCAGCGACACCACGCCGGTCACGCGCGGCGCGGCCTCGTCGGTGGCGTCGCACAGTGCCCGGGCGAGGTCGGCGGCCAGCGGCTCGCGCCGTGCCGTCCCGGTCTCGACCTCGACGACCTCGACCCGGGCACCCCGCGCGGCCAGCGCGCGGACGCACGCCTCGACGAGGTCCGCGGTGCGGCCGGTGCGGTGCGCCGGGACGGCCACCAGCCAGGTGCCGGCCGGCTTGGCCGGGGCCGGGTCGGTGACGGGGGCCCAGGCGACCCGGTAGCGCCAGGCGCCGGTGACGTCCCGGTCCCGTTCGCGGCGCCGCCAGGACGCCAGCGACGGGAGCACCTCGCCGAAGGAGCGCTGTCCGTCCACGGCGAGCGTGTCGGCGAGCTGCTGGAGGTCGCCGCCCTCGACGGCGGCCCAGAACCGGGCCTCGGCCTCCGACGACGTGCCGTCCCCGCCGGCCGCGACCGGCGCGGCCGCGCGGGAGCCGGTGAGCCAGTACCGCTGGTGCTGGAAGGCGTAGGTGGGCAGGTCGGTGCGCCGCCCGGCGGGCAGGACCCTGCGCCAGTCGACGGGCGTGCCGCCGACGTGCACCTGGGCGAATGCCGCGAGCAGTCGGCGCGGGCCGCTGTTCTCGCGGTCCAGCGTCCCGGTGATCACCGGGACGCCGGCCGTGCCCAGGTCCTCGATCGTGTCGGCGATCCCGGTGGTCAGCACCGGCTGCGGGGAGACCTCGACGAAGGTCCGGTTCCCGGCCGCGGCCAGCTCCCGGACCGCCTCGTCGAAGCGGACCGTGCGGCGGACGTTGGCGAACCAGTAGCCGGCGTCCAGCTCCGGGCCGTTCATCCAGCGGCACTCGACCGTGGAGAACAGCGGGACCCGCCCGGCCCCCGGCCGGATCCCCGCCAGCCGCTCGGTCAGCACACCTTCCAGTTCCTCGACCCCGGCGGAGTGCGCCACGAAGTCGGTCACCGGGATCGGCCAGCGCATCACCCGCCGGGCCGCCAGCTCGGCGCCGAACTCCGCCAGCGCCTCGGTCTCGCCGGAGACCACGGTGGCGGCGGGCCCGTTCACCGCGGCGACCGCCAGCCGGTCGCCCCACGGGGCCAGTACCTCGCGCACCGCCGCGACGGGCATGACGACCGACAGCATCCCGCCGCCGGTGCCGAGCCCGGACAGCGCCCGGCTGCGGACCGTCACCACCTCGGCCGCGTCCTCGAGCGTCAGGATCCCGGCCACCGTCGCGGCCGCGATCTCGCCCTGCGAGTGGCCGACCACCGCACCCGGGGTGACGCCCGCGGCCTCCCAGACGGCGGCCAGCGACACCATCACCGCCCACAGGGCCGGTTGGACGACATCGGCGCGGTCCAGCGCGGGCGCGCCGTCCGCACCGGCCAGCACCTCGGTCAACGACCAGTCGACGTGCGGGGCCAGGGCCCGCTCGCACTCGGCGAGCCGGGCCGCGAACACCGGCGAGACCGCCAGCAGCTCCCGGCCCATGCCCTCCCACTGGGCGCCCTGCCCGGGGAAGACGAAGACCGCCTCGCTCGCCTCGGTGGCCGCGGTCGTGCCGGCGACCACCCCGGGGGCGCGCTCCCCGGCGGCCACCGCGGCCAGGCCCTCGGCCAGCTCGGCGCGGTCGGTGCCGGTCACCACGGCCCGGTACTCGTACACCGAGCGGGTCGCCGCCAGCGACCAGGCCACGTCCGCCGGGTCGAGCCCGGGCCGGGCCGCCAGGTACTCGCCCAGCCGGGCCGCCTGCCTGCGCAGACCGTCCGCCGTCCGCCCGGACACCACCCAGGCGCCGGCGCCGGGGGCGTCGAAGAGGGCCGGGGCCGGGTCGTCCCCGGCGGGCGCCTCGACGGCCGCCGGCTCGGGGGCCTCCTCCAGGATCAGGTGGGCGTTGGTGCCGCTGACCCCGAAGGAGGACACCCCGGCCCGGCGCGGCCGTCCGTCCGTCTCCCACGGCCGCGACTCCGTGAGCAGCCGGACGTCCCCGGCCGACCAGTCCACGTACGGCGAGGGCTCGTCCGCGTGCAGCGTGGCCGGCAGGTTCCTGTGCTGCAGCGCCAGCACCATCTTGATCAGACCGCTGACACCGGCCGCGCCCTGGGTGTGACCGATGTTGGACTTCACCGACCCCAGCCACATCGGCCGGCCCTCCGGCCGGTCCTGGCCGTAGGTGGCGATCACCGCCTGGGCCTCGATCGGGTCGCCGAGCACCGTGCCGGACCCGTGCGCCTCGACCACGTCCACGTCGGCGGTGGTCAGCCCGGCGTCGGCCAGGGCCGCGCGGATCACCCGCTGCTGCGAGGGGCCGTTCGGCGCGGTCAGACCGTTCGACGCGCCGTCCTGGTTCACCGCGGAGCCGCGCACCACGGCCAGCACCGGGTGCCCGTTGCGGCGGGCGTCGGAGAGCCGCTCCAGCACCACCATGCCCGCGCCCTCGGCGATGCCCATGCCGTCCGCCCCGGCCGAGAACGACTTCGACCGGCCGTCGGGGGACAGCCCCCGCTGCTTGCTCACCCAGACGAAGAGGTCCGGCGTGGAGGCGATGAACGCGCCACCGGCGAGCGCCAGCGAGCACTCGCCCGAACGCAGCGCCTGACTGGCCAGGTTGACCGCGACCAGGGCCGACGAGCAGGCCGTGTCGACGGTGACCGCGGGGCCCTCCAGGCCGAAGGTGTAGGCCACCCGGCCGGAGAGCACGCTGGTCGTGGTGCCCGTCAGCAGGTGCGCCTCCAGGCCCTCCGAGGCGTCCGGCCCGACCAGGCCGTACCCCGCGTAGCTCGCACCCGCGAACACGCCGGTGCGGCTGCCGCGCAGCGCCGCCTGGGAGATGCCGGCCCGCTCCAGGGCCTCCCAGGAGGTCTCCAGCAGGAGCCGCTGCTGCGGGTCCATGGCCAGCGCCTCGCGGGGGCTGATGCCGAAGAAGCCGGCGTCGAACTCGGCCGCGTTGTAGACGAATCCGCCCTGACGCACGTACGCCGTGCCGGGGTTCTCCGGGTCCGGGTCGTAGAGGCCGTCCAGGTCCCAGCCGCGGTCCTGCGGGAAGGCACCGATCGCGTCCGTGCCCGAGTCGAGGATCTCCCAGAGCTCCTCCGGGCTTCGCACCCCGCCGGGGAAGCGGCAGCCCATGCCGACGATGACCACCGGGTCGTCGTCCGCCGCCGCCCGGCCGGTGACGGCGACCGCACCGGCGTTCGCGGTCCGGTCGCCCAGCAGCTCCGTCCGCAGGTAGCCGGCCAGCACCACCGGGCTCGGGTAGTCGAAGAGCAGCGTGGCGGGCAGCTTGAGGCCGGTGGCGGCGCCCAGCCGGTTGCGGAGCTCGACGGCGGTCAGCGAGTCGAAGCCCAGCTCGCTGAAGGCCCGGCCGCTGCCGATGGCCTCCGGCGAGGAGTACTCCAGCACCGCGGCGGCCTCGGCCCGGACCAGGGTGACCAGCGTGCGGTCCTGCTCGGCGGCCGGCAGGTCGGCCAGCTGCCGGCGCAGGGGCGTGCCGGCCTCCCGGTCGACGGCCGGGTCGGGCCCGTCGCCGGCCAGCGCCCCGGCGACCTCGGGCAGGTGCTCGATCAGCGGGCTGCGCCGGCGCAGCGTGAACGGCGGGGCGAACCGCGCCCAGTCCACGTCGACGACCGTCGTCAGTGCCTCGCCGCCGTCCAGGATCCGGGACAGCGCGCGGGTGGCCGGGTCGGGGCCCAGCAGCCGCAGCCCGCGCCGCTCCAGCTGGGCCGCGTCGTCCCCGGAGCCCATCGCGCCGACGCTCCACGGGCCCCAGGCCACCGAGGTGGCGGCCAGGCCCCGGGCCAGCCGGCGCTCCGCCAGGGCGTCCAGGGAGGCGTTGGCGGCGGAGAAGCCGGGCTGCTGGCCACCGCCCCAGACGGCGGCGACCGAGGAGAACAGGACGAAGGCGTCGAGGTCCAGGTCGGCGGTCAGCTCGTCCAGCCACCGCGCGGCCTCCGCCTTGACCGCGAGCACGGCGGCGAGGTCCGCGAGGCCGAGGTTCTCGACCGGCTGGTTGTCGATGGCCTCCGCGAGGTGCAGGACGGAGGACAGCGCGGGGCCGGTCGTGGCGATCCGGTCGAGCAGGCCGGCCAGCTCGGACCGGTCGGCCGCGTCGCAGGCCAGCACGTCCACCCGGGAGCCCCGGGCGGCCAGTTCGGCCGCCAGCGCGGCGACACCGGGAGCGGCGGGACCCGCGGCGCTGCTCAGCACCAACCGGGACGCACCGCGGTCGGCCAGCCAGCGGGCGACGTGCCCACCGATGGCGTCGGTGCCGCCGGTGACCAGGGCGGTGCCGCCCGGCGTCCAGTCCCGGCCCGCCTTGGGCTGCGGCGCGCGGGTCAGGCGACGGCCCAGCACACCGGTCTGCCGGATGGCGACCTGGTCCTCGCCGCAGCCGGCCAGCACGGCGGCCAGCTGGGTGCCCGCCCGGTCGTCCAGCACCTCGGGCAGGTCGATCAGCCCGCCCCAGCGGTCGGGGTGTTCAAGTGCGACGACCCGGCCGAGGCCCCAGACCTGGGCCTGCGCCGGACCGGCCGGCACCTCGCCCGGCGTGGCCGCGACGGCGCCGCGGGTGGCGACCCAGAGCGGCGCGGCCACCCCGGCGTCGCCGAGGGCCTGGACGAGCGCGAGCGTCGTGCCGAGGCCGGTGGACACCGCCGGGTGGGCCGGCAGGGGGGTCTCGTCGGTCGCCAGCAGTGACAGCACGCCGGACAGCTCCCCGCCGTCCGCCAACGCCTCGGCGAGCAGTGCGGCGAGGTCCGCACGGTCGACCGTCCCGGCCGGGACGTCGAGGGACACCGCCTCGGCGCCGCGGGCGGTCAGGGCCGCCGTGCACTGCCGGGCCAAGGCCTCGTCGGCGGTGCCGCTCGGGGTGACGACCAGCCAGCGACCGGCGGGCGCACCGGCGGACTGCTCCGTCACCGGGGCCCAGGTCACCCGGTAGCGCCAGGCCTCCGTGACCGAGCGGTCCTGCTCCCGGCGGCGCCAGGACGCCAGTGCGGGCAGCACCTCGGCGAGGCGCTGCTGGTCCTCGATCGCCAGGGTGTCCGCGAGCCGGGCCAGGTCGCCGCCCTCGACGGCGGCCCAGAACTCCGCTTCCGCCGCCGTGCCGGAGCCGTCCCCGCCGACGGTGACGGTCCGGGCCGGGGCCTGGAGCCAGTACCGCTGGCGCTGGAAGGCGTAGGTCGGCAGCTCCACCACCTCGGCGGCGGGCAGCACAACCTTCCAGTCCACCGCGAGACCACCGACATAGGCCTGCGCGAACGCCGTGAGCAGTCGGGTGGCCCCCGCGTTGTCACGCTCCAGCGAGCCCACCGTCAGGACATCGGCGACACCGGCGTCCTCGGCCGTCTCCGCCACCGCGGCGGTGAGGACCGGGTGTGTGGAGACCTCGACGAACGAGCCGTAACCGCCACCCAGCAGCGTACGGACGGCCTCCTCGAAACGAACCATCCGCCGCAGGTTCGCGAACCAGTAGCCCGCGTCCACCTCCGTACCGGACAACCACTCGCCCGTCACCGTCGAGATCATCGGAACACGACCCGCCCGCGGCACGATCCCGGCCAACTCCGCCGCCAGCACCGCCTCAAGCGGCTCCACCGCCGGCGAATGCGCCACGAAGTCCGTCGCCGGAATCCGCCACCGCAGCACCTTGCGCGAAGCCAACTCACGCTCGAACTCCGACAGTGCCTCCGGCTCACCCGACACCACCACCGCAGCCGGGCCATTCACCGCCGCCACCGACAGGCGCTCGCCCCAACCCTCGACGATCTCCCGCACCGCCTGCGACGGCATCACCACCGACACCATCGAACCCAGCACCGACAAACTCGTCAGCGCCCGAGCCCGCACCGCCACCACACGCGCGCCGTCCTCCAGGCTGAGCATCCCCGCGACCGTCGCCGCCGCGATCTCACCCTGCGAATGACCCACCACCGCGTCCGGCGTGACGCCCGCGGCCTCCCACACCGCCGCCAGCGACACCATCACCGCCCACAGCACCGGCTGCACCACATCAGCCGCGTCCAGACCAGGCGCACCCTCGGCACCCGCCAGAACCTCACTCAACGACCACGGCACATACGGCGCCAGCGCCACCTCACACTCCGCCAGACGCGCCGCGAACACCGGACTGCACAAAGCCAGCTCACGGCCCATGCCAACCCACTGCGCACCCTGACCCGCGAACACGAACGCCGTCCGACCACCCGAACGGGCAACCCCCGACACCACCCCGGCCGCACCCGACCCGGCCACCAGGCCGCCCAGCCCGGACACCAGCTCCTCACGACCGCCACCGACCACCACCGCCCGGTGCTCGAACACCGACCGCGTCGCCGCCAACGACCACGCCACACCCACCGGATCCACCGACGGCCGCGCCGACACCCACTCCCGCAACCGATCCGCCTGACCCGCCAACGCCTCCGACGACTGCGCCGACACCGGCCACGCCACCGGCCCGGCCGGCTCCAGCACCGCCACCACCCCGGCCTCACCGACCGGCTCGTCCAGGGCGTCCGCCTCGTCCGCGTCCTCACCGGAGGGCTCGTCCGTCCCCGTGGACTCACCGTCCGCGGTCGGGGCCTCCTCCAGGATGATGTGGACGTTGGTGCCGCTCATCCCGAACGACGACACGCCGGCCCGGCGCACGTGCTCGCCGGTCGGCCAGGCCGCCGCCTCGTTGAGCAGCCGGACCTCCCCGGCCGCCCACTCCACGTGCGGCGTCGGCACGTCCGCGTGCAGCGTCGCGGGCAGCTGCTCGTGCTGGAGGGCCAGCACCATCTTGATCACACCGGCCACACCGGCGGCCGCCTGGGTGTGCCCGATGTTCGACTTCACCGAACCCAGCCACAACGGCCGGCCCTCGGTCCGCTCCTGACCGTAGGTGGCGATCAGCGCCTCGGCCTCGATCGGGTCGCCCAGCGTGGTCGCCGAACCGTGCGCCTCCACCACGTCGACCTCGTCGGCGCGGACCCCGGCGTTCGCCAGTGCGGCCCGGATCACCCGCTGCTGCGCCGGACCGTTCGGCGCGGTCAGACCGTTCGACGCACCGTCCTGGTTGGCCGCCGAACCACGCATCACGGCCAGCACCTTGTGCCCGTTGCGCCGGGCGTCCGACAGCCGCTCCACGACGAGCACGCCGACGCCCTCGGCCCAGCCGGAGCCGTCCGCCGACTCGGCGAAGGACTTGCAGCGCCCGTCCACCGACGTCCCGCGCTGGCGGGAGAAGCCCACGAAGACGGACGGGCTGGAGATCACCGTCGCGCCGCCGACCAGCGCCAGCGAGCACTCACCGGAGCGCAGCGACTGGGCGGCCAGGTGCAGCGAGACCAGCGACGAGGAGCAGGCGGTGTCGACCGTGACGGCCGGGCCCTCCAGGCCGAGGGTGAACGCCACACGCCCCGAGGTGACGCTGGTCGCGATGCCGGTGAGGAGGTGGCCCTCCGAGCCGCCGGTCTGCACCGCCGGGTCCGTGCCGTAGCCCTGGGTGTAGGCGCCGGCGAACACGCCGGTCCGGCTGCCGCGCAGCGAGGCGGCGTCGATGCCCGCCTGTTCGAGCGCCTCCCAGGACACCTCCAGCAGCAGGCGCTGCTGCGGGTCCATCGCGACCGCCTCGCGCGGCGAGATGCCGAAGAAGCCCGCGTCGAACTCGGTGGCGTCGTACATGAACCCGCCGTGGCGCGCGTACGAGGTGCCCGGGTGGTCCGGGTCGGGGTCGTAGAGGTTCTCCAGGTCCCACCCGCGGTCCTGCGGGAACGGGCCGATCGCGTCGGTCCCCTCGGCCAGGAGCCTCCACAGCTCCTCGGGGCCCTGCACCCCGCCGGGGAAGCGGCAGCCCATGCCGACGATCGCGATCGGCTCCTGGTTCCGCTCCTCGACCTCAGCCAGGCGACGGCGGACCTGGCGCAGATTAGCCGTCACGAGCTTGAGATAATCGCGGAGCTTTTCTTCGTTCGCCATGTGAATTCCGCCATCCCTGCTTGCCGAGGATATGCCAGTTCTGATCTGCACAGCCGCGGTGCGGGATTACCGCGGAAATTAGGCAAAATCGAGAGTTCTCAATACCTGCAAATGATCGAGCCCACCATCGACAGGAACGTATCCAGCCCCTGCTGGGCGGCGCAACGTGGCAGTTGAACACTTGAACCACGCCCGGGAATCGAGGAATCCAGCACTCGTTCCACCGGTGCGCGCGGGTACCGGACATCATTGAATACCATCGCCCGGCTATTCAGGTCCAGGGCGGTGCGTGCGCGCTCGCACACCCTCCTCGCACAACGCAAGGGGCGGTGGCCGGCTCCTCCGAGCCGACCACCGCCCTCACCGGGACCACCGCCCCTTGCCGGACCGCGGTCCGACCGCTACCTCAGAGCGCGCTCTCCCCGCGCATCCACTGCCCGAGCGTCCGCCGCGGGTACCGCACCACCACGTCGCCGCCGCGCACCCGCCCGGTCACGTTCACCCGGAGCTCCGTCGGCTCGTTCCAGGCCGCCTTGGGCACGCGGACCTTGAGGTCGCCCACCCCGACGGCCAGGTCGTGGGTCGCCACCACGATGCCGGGCCTGACCACGATGACCAGGTCACCGCCGATGCTCAGGTAGACGTCGAGGTCGAGCGTGTCGTGCGTGATCACCGCCTGGGTGAAGTCGAGCTTGACGTCGCCCCCGTGCATGCGGACGTCCAGCCGGCGCGGGACCTCCCAGGGCCCGGACCGGCGCAGGGTGCCGAAGCGCTGGTTGATCTCCACGATGTCCTTGCCCGGCGGGCCCGTCCGCACCGGGGGCGCGGGAACGGGCGCGGGCGCGGGGACGACCGGAGCGAGGGGGGCGACCGGCAGATCGCGGGTCAGCCCGGCCAGTTCACCGAAGGTGCGGGCGTTCAGCGCCACCGTGAGGCGCTCGTCGAGTTCCTCGGCCGTGAGCCGGCCGTCCGCCGCGGCGTCGCGGAGGATCTCGACGACCTCGTCCCGGTCGGCGTGCGAAGCCCTGATGTCCTCCGCGGACACGTCCCCGGCCTTGCGACCGTTCGACGCCGTGTCATCCGTCATGTCTCCGGCCTGATCCTTCTCTGGGGAGTCACATCGAATCGACGGTACATGACACCGGTTTGTCCCTTCGACCGCAAGCGGAACATTCGGCCGTGTTCAACTGGTGGCCCCCGCGAGCCGGACCGGATCCCCGGGCGCCGCCCGGCCTCGAACTCCCGTCTCAGGACGGGGCAGTTGAACGACGCGACGCACGGCGCCTCCCCGCATTACCGTCGGCCGAACGAACCGTCATGCGCAACCTGCCGTCTAAGCCTAGGAAGTGAACGGGGCCATGGAAACGTCGCTGGTGAGTCTTGTCATGGGATCCTTGACGTCCGCGACGGTCGGCGCCGCGGCTCGGCTGGGTGTGGCCGACGCCCTCGCGGACGGACCGGCCACGGCCGCCGAACTGGCCAAGGCCGTCGACGCGGACCGCGACGCGCTGGTCTCCCTGATGACGGCCCTGACGGCGCTGGGGATCTTCGCCCGGGACGAGGACGGCCGCTACACCAACTCGCCCCAGTCCGAGCTGCTCCGCACCGACCACCCCGACTCGATGCGGCACCTGACCGCGCTGCTCTGCGGCCTCTACGCCCAGGCCGCCGCCGGCGGCCTGGCCGAGGCGGTCCGGACCGGCACCTCGGTCATGCCCCACGCCTTCGGCGTCCCGCTCTACGAGTACCTGGAGAAGGACCCCGAGACCGCGCGGATCTTCGACCTCGCGATGCAGGACTGGGCCCGGCCGATCGGCAAGATCCTGGCGGAGCACGTCCCGTTCGAGGACGTCCGCACGGTGATCGACGTCGGCGGCGGCAACGGCACGCTCCTCAAGGCGATCCTCACCGCCCACCCGCACCTCAAGGGCGTCTGCGTGGACCGTCCGGACACCTGTCGGCGGGCCGAGGCCGAACTCCGCGCCTCGGGCGACGCGGACCTCGCCGGACGACTCACCTACCGCCCCGCCGACATCCTCCGCGAGGTGCCCGAGGGCGGCGACCTCTACATCCTCAAGAACGTCCTCCACGACTGGAGTTCCGAGAGCGGCATCCAGATCCTCGGCAACATCCGCCGCGCCATGAGCGCCGGCGCCGACGGCTCCCCGACCCTCCTGGTCATCGACCCCCTCGCGGAGCACGACTCCGGCGCCGCCTTCCGCAACGTCATCAAGATGATCGTCGGCGAGCCCAACACCCGCGAGCGCACCGAGACCGACATGCGCCGCGAAGCCGCCGCCGCCGGCCTCCAGGTCGTCTCCCTCACCCCCTGCCCCGCCGACCTCACCGTCACCACCTGCACCCTCGCCTGACCGCCCCCCGGGCCCGCTGGGCCGCCTCCCCGGGGAGGCGGCCCAGCGGGCCGTCCCGGCGACGCAAGCGGCCACAGCCGTCCGGCTCACGTACCGCCAGGTTCGAGACCTCCAGCTCTCAGTCCCTCACGCGATCTCAGCGAGTCGCTGAGCAGCCCGGGCCAGCCGAGTGGCCTCCCGCTCCATGTCGAGCAGAGCACGAAACGAGGCTCCGTAGCGCCGCTGGACGGGAAGTTCGCGTTGGGGAATGCGGGCGCCCTTGACGTCGAGGCGGTAGGAGCCGCTCTGGGACGTGGAGCGGCGGACATTGGAACCGGCGCGGAGGAACCCGTCGAGGTACTCGGGGTCGACCTGGCCGCCGACCACGCGGGGCTCGCCGTCCTGCAGTTCGACAAGACCGGCCCGGATGAGGTCGGAGACGGTGACGGTGGCCCCGTCCCACAGGTCCGCACCGTCGCCGCGGCGCAGCTCGGGCAGCCGGCTCTGCAGCCCCGCTAGGGCGTCGGCGAGGTCGGAACGAGCCTGTTCGTACTCGTGGGCGAGGCCGCGCCGGACAGTGGGCAGGTGCACGGCAGGGGTGAGGTCGACGACATCGTCGAGCAGATCGACCAGTGGAACATCGACGACCTGTGCGTCGGTCGGCCGCAGCGGGCCGCCGGGCTTGTTCTCGGTCAGGTCGATCAGGCGGACGCTGTCGGGACGCGGCTCGCCCTCCTCCGGCCGTCGCAGGGTCCAGAGGTGGATCGGCAGGACGTGACCGGAGGCGACCCCGCCGGGCAGGGCTACGACCTGGCGGACGATGCCGCGGCGGATGAGCTCGGCACGGATCCGCCGGCCGGCCTTCCGGTAGGCGACCGAGGCCGGCATCACCATGAGCACATGGCCGCCCGGTGCGGTGTGCGCATACGCCTGCTGGAGCCAGGCGAGTTCGCCCTCCGCGCGGGCGCAACTGAGAGCGTTCACCACGCTGCTCCGGGAGGACACGACTATCGCCAAGTCGTCCTAAGCCAGCACTGCACACCCTGACACCGTCTCGCTCGGCGCCCCCAAGATCGCGCCTCACGGTGCGAGGTCGCACGAGACCAGCTGCCAGTCACGACCCACAACCAGCGGGGTTCCGCATAGGTGGTGGTCTTCATGGACGCCTCGCCCGTGAAGACCACCACCTAAGAGCTGCCGTGGCACAGTTGATCAATTGCCCGACACTTCACGGGCGGGACCCTCAGGACAGCACAGCCGGTTACCAGAGCACCCTGGCACGCCGCTCGCTGTTGAACCCGAGGCCATGCCGGTAGATCTCCGGCACCCAGAAGCGCCCGTCCTGGCCCTTGCTGAAAACACCGGACTCGATCAGCAGATCGGCCTGCGCCGTGGTCAGGTCGACCTGTTCCAGCTCGAACGGAACCGTGACGGAGTGGCCGAGGCCCTGCATGTGCGCCAGCAGCTTGCCGATCTCCTTGTCCTCCTCCCCCACTGAAACAATCTTGTTTCTGCTGCACTCGAGCAGCGCCTTCCGCATCGCGGTCGGCACGAGTACACGATCTTCTACCGTGTCGTTGTACTGCTCTGAATTCTTCGCGGCTGTCGCGAGGAACATAACGACGTCCCGCGCCTGCACTTGGCCGTTGAAATCCCCGAGAGCAGCGGGGACCCACAGGTGCGAGCGCGCCTCTCTGGACTTCTCGCTACCCATCTTCCAGCCCCACACCTGGATGAGGCTATTGATCAGCTCATCCTCCGAAAGATCGGTGATCCTGGACAGGGGGACAGGCTCGGGCAGGGCATCAGCATGTGCGGTCACCCACAATGCCAGCCTCAGCGCCTCCTCCTTACTCCAGTGCAGGGCATAGTGACTGAATCGACCAAGCAGCTGACCACTGTTCTGCCGAACCGCCCCGGTCACGAGGTCCCGGCGAACGAACACCACGAGCCCGAAGGGTCGACCACGCAACGACCGAAGCCATCCGAGGACGTCGATCAGCAGAACTCTCAGCGCCGTGCGCTTAGCATCGCTGTCAAGGTTCTGCAGGAGATCCTCGAGGCCGTCGATCACAAATACCGCCCTGGCCCGCCGACCAAGGCTGATCAGCGCCTCCTCGGGAGTCGTGCCATCGGAGACTTCCAGTCCGCATGACACAGCAAGGCACTCCAGCCAGAGACTCCGCCAACCGAGTTCGTCCTGACCACTGAGCTTTCCCAGGCCCGCTTTCAGCCGGTCCGCACTGGACACGGTGATGTCCAGGTGGGCGCCACCTCCGTGCTGCGCCGCGAATTCATCGCGGAGGTCTTGCGGCTCAAAGTCCGTGGACTCCAGATTTGCCGATTCCAGGACAGGAACGATGGGGGCTTCCACCGTCACACCAGTGATCCCTGACTGTCCCGCAAAGGTCTGCCACGTACGCGCCGCGCATGCCTTCGCGTACATGAATGTCTTACCCGCTCCCTTTGCCCCTACGACGAGGACCTGGGGCAGCTCGGTACGGTGGTCGGCGAGCAGGCGACGAAGCGGTTCGGTCACCAGGAATCCACCGGCAGACGACAGGCCGCTCTGTTCCGCGTAGACGAGGTTGCCGGCGGTACGAGCCAGGTTCCCTCGCAATTGCGCGTAGTCCACCCCCGCACGCGCCAAGGGTGCGGACCCGGCTACGGCGCGCAGTGAAGGTGCCGGAAGGATCGATTCGAGCCCATCAGCGACTCCGCACGACGAGACGACCTCCAGTACCGCGTCCCAGGACGAGGGGAGCGCAAGCAGCTCCTCCCTGAAGGGGCTCAGGACCGGCTGCGCAAACAAGGCCGTATCCACGGCTACGGTATCGGTGTCGTCGGCCGTCGCGGCCGATCCGCCGAGCGCTGCGCCGAGGGCTGCCGAGAGCGCCCTACGCGCAGCATCAACCTGGACCGTGTGAGCGTCCATCCGGTACTGGGTGATGATGATCGACGTAGCCGGGTCCACACCCTGCAAAGCAGGCGCCTTTTGCCCGAGCTGACGGACCAACATCTCCGTTCCGGCCAAGGACTGATGGCTCAACGTTGTCACGAAGACGCGCTGGACCCTGGGGTCCAGAAGCACTGGGGCGGACAGCTCGGACGCTCCTGCCCGGAGGTCGACGACAACCGTGTCGACACCGAGGCGCGCCCCCAGGGCCGCGAGCGCTTCAGTCACGAAGTACACGGGACGGCCGGGCGAGAGAAGATCCGCCGGTTCGATCCGGGGCGGGACCAAGGTCGGCCGACGGCTCGACGGCATGACCGTGATGCTTCCGCCGCCCGGATAGTGACCCGCCTGCTGATTGGGAAGGTAGGCCCCAGCGACGTCGACCGCCCCGGTCCAGTCATGGCCCTCTGCACCCTGGAGGAGGGTAATGAAGTCCTCGTAGGAGAAGTCACACTGCCCTCCCTGCTCCGTATGCATCCAGGTAATGCCCGGAGCTTCGAGGTCTGCGTCTACCAGCAGGACCTTTCCACCATTCTTGGCCAACCTGTCGGCGACGGCTACTGCATGCACCGTGCGGCCGACTCCCCCCTTGAAGGAGTGGAACGCCAGGACTTGCACATCATCGGCGAAGAATGGCTCCACCGGCCTGCTGAGAGGTTCGGCCAAATAGCGCGTGATGTGCTTCTCGCGAAGCAACGGGACACGCCGCCCCCGCCCGCCGGTGTCCTCGCTTTCCATACTGAGTTCGACTCTCAGTCCGGTGAACTCCATAGTGCGAGGGTCATCGAGACCAAGCAGCAGTTCCCCATCAACCCATCCTGCGGACCCGGTCCCGAATACCTCGTCCAGCCAGCTCTTGACCGCTTCGGGCGCGACGGTTTTGGCGGTCACCAACTCCAGGCAGTCCCACCAGCCATCTGCGGCGACAAGCCAGTCGGGCCATACCCCAGCTGTCGCCAGTCTCGTCAGGTGATCATCAACATCCACCCAGCTGAAGAGACGGCCGGGAGGCGCGATTCCGCTATCCATGATCTCCAGCTTTCCCAGTTCCGCCACGACCCAGCCCCCCTAGTCCTGCTCGCACCATGTGATGAGTTCGTCCAAGAGGTCGCGGGCCCTCTTCTCGTCCTCTACATGCAGTTTGACACCATAGCGCCAGGCCTGGTGCAAATCGGCAATGGCCACGTTCACCGCCGATTGTCCTGCTGTCCGACAGTTCTGCATTCCCCTCAGCGCCGCCCCGAGGCGCCGTGGCAGCCCCAGATCCTTGGCCAGCTTCCAAAGATCATGAGTCGGTTCGAGGAGTGAGGTGTCCCGAAGGCCCTTACGTATCAACACCCGCTCTTTGAGCGCGCACTCCGCCGCATAGAAGAGCAGGAGGCACGACGTGACCGCGTCCCCGCCCTCCGCCACCCTGCCCGCACTGTCCCGCAGCTGCATCCGTCGTCTGCGGAGAGCATGCGCCCCCACATGAAGCACCATGCCGCACATCATCGCACCACGACAGCATGTCAAGGGCATGAAACGAACGATCAAGATGCACCAGACAGCCGCACCTCCCCCGACCGAGCCGAGGCTCTTGGTTTCGACACGGTCCGACCGGTCCACCCCGCCTCCGTTTCTCTGATACCACGCTGACTTGCAGTCGGAGGCAGCTCGGTCCTCCGCTGGCCTCGACTCCTCGCCCAGCAGGCAATCGCCCTGACCCATACGAACACCAGGCCAGTCCACAACCCTTGCAGCGCATCACTGCGTGCGAGTGCCGACAGGTCCACCGGGGTAGATCGGAAGGCGCCCCATCTCGTCGCGGTCCACCAATGCAGCCGCCTTTTACCGCCTCGTCATCAGTCGGCGCCCTCGCGCCCGGGCGGCTGGTTCGGGCCGCACACCTGCTCCCGCAGGACGCTGCTCTCCGGGCCGGTGCCCCGCGTGGGGGAGCAACTAGACTGGGGGCTCGGTTCGCGAGAGGTCGATCCGCGCACGGACGACGCGTGCGCCCGGGGTGAGGAAAGAGGTGTGCCGTGCCCGATGCGGACTCCGGTGCGTCCACGCTCGCGGCGAAGCTGGACCGGCTGTTCGACGTGGTCCGCCGTCCCGACCGTGAGCCGTACAGCCACGAGGAGGTCGCCCGGGCCTGTCGGGAGGCGACCGGCGAGAGCTTCTCGGCGACGTACCTCTGGCAGCTCCGGACCGGCCGCCGGAACAACCCGACGAAGCGTCACCTCGAGGCGCTGGCGCAGTTCTTCCAGGTGCCGCCGACGTACTTCTTCGACGACCGGCAGAGTGCCAGGATCGCCGAGGAGCTGGCGCTGCTCGGTGCGCTGCGCAACGCGGGCGTTCGGGACGTGGCGCTGCGCGCGGTGACCCTCTCCCCCGAAGGGCTCGGCACGATCAGCGACATGATCGAGGCGATCGCCCGCCGCGAGGCCGGCGGCCGGTAGCTGCCGCGGCGGCTCCGAGATGGTGAAGCGGATTCCCTCGGCGTTGCCGCGTCCGTAGTATCACCTCCCGGTCGACCGCCAGGGGGGCGAATCGTGGGGTATCCGGGTGGGGTTGAGCAGGGGCTCTGGCAGCGATGTCGGGGGGTCGCGGAGTCGATACCGATTCCGGAACCGTTCGGCATACCGGCGCTGACCGAGGCGCTCGCCGTGCGGCGCGGCAGACCCATCGAACTGATGCCGCTCTCCGGTCCGGAGCACTCGCCGTGCGGCGTGCTGATCACCACCGACCGGGCGGACTACATCGGTTACCCGGCCGACACCACGGCGCTGCACCAGCAGCACATCGTGCTGCACGAGATCGGCCACCTCCTCTGCGGGCACACCGGCGGCCCCGGGGCCGCCCCGGCCGTGTCGCCCGCGCTGACGACGCTGCTGCCGGAGGACCTGGTGCGCCGGGTGCTCGGCCGGTCCGGCTACACGCAGCGGATGGAGCAGGAGGCGGAGCTCGTCGCCTCCCTCGCGCTACAGCGCGCGCTGCACCGGCCGCGCTCCACCGCCGTCGGCCAACTCGCCGACCAGGTCGTCCGGTTACGGTACGTGTTCGGCCGGCCGCTGCGGCCCGGCGCGGCCCGCCGTGGGTGACCAGCTGGCCAACGCCGCCGGGTACTTCGCCGGTGCGGTCGCGCTGCTGGGCACGATCTGGAAGATCCTGATGGACCGGGGACGCCGGTCCGATCCGGCGCTCCACCACGGCTACGCCTGCGGGGCGCTGATCGGCGCGGGGATGGCGGTGAGTGCCCCCGCCACCGGTCCGGCGCTGGCCGCCCTGCTCCCCGATCCGAGCCACCTCACCCTGGTCGCCGACCAGTTGAAGGTCACGGCCTCCGGGGCGCTGGCCATGATGGCGTACTCCACCCGGCCGGCTGCGGCGGCGCGGCGCGCGGTGCGGCGGCAGACCGCCCTCACGGCCGTCACCGTCCTGCTGGGCGTCGCCCTCTTCCTCGCCGCCTCGCCCGTCCGACGGGGCGCCGAGGTCGGCGTCGACGCCGCGGGCCGGCCCGTCCTGGCGGCCTACGTCACGTTGTTCGCCCTCCACACCGCGTGGTGCCTGGCGGTCTTCGGCTTCCTGATCGGGCGCTGCGCGCGGTGCCTACCGCGCGGAGTCCTCCGGCTGGGCCTGCGCCTGATGGCGCTGAGCGCGCTGGCGGGCCTGCTGTGGACCGCGGACACCCTGCACGACCTGGCGAACATCATCGCCACGGGTCACGAGAACGGCACGGAGAGCAGAGTGTCCGCGCTGGCGGGCGCCGTCTGCGTGACGCTCGGCTTCGCCGGTGCGACCGCGTCCGGCTGGGCGGACTGGGCCGGACGCGTCCGGGCCTGGCACGATCACCGCAGGCTCGGTCCGCTCTGGTCGGCGCTGCGGACGGCGCTACCGGAGATCGAACTCGCCGCCCGGACCGGGCTGTTCGGCGACGCCGGCGGGCCGCGTCGCCGCGACATCCAGTTCGCGCTGTACCGGCGGATCATCGAGATCCGCGACGGCCAGCTCGCCCTCCGCCCCTATCTGCATCCCGCGGTGCGGCACTGGGCGGCGGAGGCCGTCGGCCCCGCCGAAGCGGAGGAGCTGGCGGCCGTGGTGGAGGCGGCCGCCATCGCGGCCGCCCTGGAGGCGGCCCGGGCCGGGCACCGGTTCGCCGGGCACCCCGGCGAGGGGTGCGTACCCCACCCGGTGGCGGCGGGCATCCACGAGGAGGCGGCCTGGCTGGTCCGGGTGGCCGCCGCCTACACCGGCTCGCCCGCCGTGGCGCACGTCCGCGCCCGGGTGCGCGACGAGCTGGACCGCGCCGCGCTCCGGCACTGACGGCATGGGGCCGCCCCGCCGCCCGGCGTCTGCGGCGGGGCGGCGGGGCGACATCGGTGGGCGGGGCCGCGCCGGCGGCCGGGGCGGCACCGGCGGGCCCGCCCAGGAACGGGCCGAACCAGGAACTGGCCCGCTCAGGAACGGCCCCGGCGCAGACCCGGCCCCGCTCAGACCCGGGCCAGGTCGGGCATCAGCTCGTACACCTGCTCCGCGGACCCGGGGTCGGCCTCCAGGCAGGCGACCAGGTCGGCCCTGGCGGTGTCCGCCCGGTCGAGCCCGATCAGGCAACGGGCCCGCTGCAAGCGGGCGTCCACGTCCTCGGTCGCGCCGAGCACCTCGTCGAGCAGCCCGAGGGCCTCGCCGTAGCGTCCGGCGTCGTGGTGGACCACGGCCAGGTTGAACCGCATGCCCGGGTCCGCCGAGAGCTCGACCGCACGGGCCAGGTCGGCGCTCGCGCCGTCCAGGTCGCCCTCCTCGTAGCGGAGTTCGCCGAGCAGGGCCCACGCCTGGGCGTACTCGGGGTCGGCGGCGAGCGCGGCCCGCCAGGCCTCGGACGCCGCCGCGGGGTCGCCCTCGGCCGCCAGCAGCTGACCCTTCAGGCAGAGGAGTTGCGGGCTGTCCGGAGTCGCCGCCAATCCGGTCCCGACCTCGCCCAGGGCGCGTTCGTGCTCGCCCGCCTCGAACAGCAGGGCGGCCCGGTTGAGCCGGGCGTCGGCGAAGGCCGGGTCGAGCTCCAGTACGTAGCCGAAGTCCGCCGCGGCCGCCTCGGTCTCGCCGACCTCGGCCAGCACGTCGGCCCGGTTGAAGTACGCCTCCGGGAAGGGCGGCGACAGCCGGATGGCGCGGTCGTAGTCGGCCAGCGCCTGCTCCGGACTGCCGAGGTCGCGCCAGAGCATCCCCCGGTCGAAGTAGTACTCGGCGTAGTTGGGGTCGCACTCGATCACCGCCGTGTAGTCGGCGACGGCATCGGTGTGGCGGCCCAGGCCCGCGTACACCTGCGCGCGGTTGTAGCGCAGCACGGAGCGGTGCAGCGCGTGCTCGTGCTCCTCCAGGGTCTCGTCGAGCCGGGCGATGCAGGCGTCCAGCAGCTCCAGCGCGGCGTCCAGGCGGCCCTGGTGGACCTCGATCAGCGCGAGGCCGTTGCGGTTGAACACGACCCGAGCCTCCCGCTCCTTGGGTTCGGGGTGCCACTTCGCGAAGGCGATCGCCTGGTTGACCCAGCTCCGGGCCAGCTGGTGGTCGCGCCGGTCGGCGCCGAAGTGCCGGGTGTGGAGCATGGCCGTGGCGTACGCGGCCTGCATGTGGACCTCGGGCGAGGAGCTGAGCGCCCGGGCCTCGTCGTACAGCGGCAGCGCCTGCTCGGCGAGGCCGAGCGCGGCGAAGGAGGTGGTCATCTTGGTGGTGAAGGCCCACCAGTGGGTGGGGTGGCTCTCGTGGGTGACCAGCCGCCGGCCGCGCTCGCCGAGGTCCAGGACGGCGTGGTAGTAGCCGAGGTCCATGCAGTGGTCGAGCGCGTGGCGCAGCGTGTCCGCCCCGACGCCGGACGGGTCGCTGCCGTGCTCCGCGTGCCAGGCGATGGCGCCGAGCCGCAGCGAGGACTCCCCGGCCGTCTCCAGCTCGGCCCGTCGCAGGTCGTGCAGCCGGGCGCGCTCGGTGGGCGGCAGGGCCAGGTAGGCGGCGAGCTCGTCCGGGTCGTCGCCCACGCCGTCCCCGTCGATGTGCCGGCGGCCGAGCACGGCGGCCGACGGCGTCCCGGCCGGGCCTCCTTCGCTCACCGAACCCGCCGGCCGCCCCTGGTCCGGCGCGCCGCCCTCCCCCGCCGGGACGACCACCGAGGCAACCACCGGGCCGACCACCGTGCAGTACGCGGCCAGCGCGGTCGGCAGGTCCTCGCTGCCGAGGCCGGCCGGGCTCGCGGGCGGCTCGTCGCCGGTGGTGACCACCACGGTGAGCAGCGCGGGATCGACGCGCCGCAGCAGGACGGCGAGGAACTCGGCGTCCGTGGGGTCGGCCGCGTGGGCGTCGTCGACGATCAGCGTGCGCGGGGCGGAACCGACCGCGCGCAGGTACGCCTCCAGGAACTCGACCAGGCCGTGGGCGATCCGCAGGGTGCGCAGCGCCGAGTAGAAGCGGGTGCGCTCCTTGGGCACCGCCAGCGAGGTCAGCGTCTCCCGGGTGGCCGGCACCAGGTCGCGCAACTCCGGTGTGGTGGAAAGGATCTCGATGTCGTGCCCGGTGACGGCCTCGGGGCAGCGGGCGAGCGCGTCCGGGACGATCGCGCGCAGGATCGCGCCGACGGCGGTGTAGGGCCCCCGGAGCCGGCGGTTGGCGTTCACCAGGGCGAGCACGGGCGGCAGGTCGAGCCGCTCGCGGGCGTCGGCGCGGGCGGGACGCCCGGCGGCGCGGACCCAGTAGTGGCGGTGCTCGGCCATGACACAGCTGCCTTTCGTGCGGTGGCGCAGGAGAGAGGGGTCGGTTCGGGCGTCGGGCCGGGGCGGCGAGCCGCGCACGGGCGGGGGCGGGCGTCAGGCCGAGGCGGCGGCGCGCCGCTCGCGGGCGACGAGCACGAGGACGGCCACCGTCTGCGCGGCGCTGAGCAGCATCAGGGCGAGCGAGTCGAGCCGGCCGGCGAGCGAGGCCTGGCCGGTCAGCCGCAGCCACATGTCGTGCAGCAGCCGGTAGGCCGTCGGTACGACGACCCCGGCGAACATCGTGAGCGTGAACACGTAGCCCGCCAGCATCAGCCAGGCGTACCAGCGCGCGACGCGGCGGTCCACCGGGTGGTGGACGGACAGGTCCAGCGGCGGCCGTCCGGTGCCGCGCCGGACGGCGTTGCGCAGCACGTCGGCCGCGGCGGCGTGCAGGTTCACGCAGCCCAGGACGGTGCTGAGCAGGACGTAGAGGTCCGTCCGCAGGTAGAAGAACCCCTGCCAGGCGAGGCGCAGTACGGTGGCGTAGGCCATCGCGAGGCAGATCGACGCGACGCCGGCGTTCGTGTCACGGGTCAGGTCCGCGACGAGGGTGAGCACGGCGATCGCCAGGGTGTCGGCCAGCATGCCGGCCATGATGGGCAGGTAGCGCTTCCGCCGCTCCACGCCGACCAGGCCGTCGAGGGAGGTCTCCAGGACCAGGTAGACGAGCCGGCGTCCGACGGAGAGTCGCGAGCGCAGGCCGAGCCGGCGTCCGGCCAGCGCATGGAAGGCCTCGTGCAGGGCGAGCAGCGGCACCTGGCCGACGAACAGCATCAGCACGACGAGGGTGTAGGACGAGCTGAAGAAGATGTGGTCGACGCGCGGGACCAGCCGGGGCACCCGGATCATCTCGGCGACGGCGAGGGCCGTCACGAGTGCGTAGCCGACGAAGGCCGGTCGGCTGAACACCAGCCGGCCCAGCCGCTGCCAGCGCACCGGGGTGGCACCGCCCGCCGGTCCGTCCGGTCCCACCGGTTCCCCGGCGGAGCGGACGAGGTCGAGCTCGACGAGGGCCTCGACCAGGTCGGCGATGTCGACGCTCTCACCGTGCGCGGCCTCGTAGCGTTCGGCGGCCTCGCGGGGCGTGCGGCCGTCGGCCAGCATCCGGACCAGTTCGGCGCCGTCGGGCGGGAAGACGGCGTAGGTGTCGGTCTCCGGGCTGCCGATGGTGACTTCGTCGGCCTCCTGCAGATAGACGAGGCGACGCAGTGGCACCGCACGGTCCAGGTCGACGCCCGGGGCGGCGGAGCCGCTGTCCGTGGAGGAGTGCACGGATCCTCCTGCGGGAGGTAGGCGGAGGGGCGAGGTGGAGCGGTGCCGGCCGCACGTGGGTCCGGCCGGCACCGTGTGCCCCCTTGCCCGGGGGGATGGATCAGTTCTGCACGGCGCAGGACCACGGCAGGTACAGCGCACGGGCCGCGCTGGTGAGGCGAACCGGGCCGGCCTTGCGGACGACGATCTTCTTCATGGCACACACCTCCTTCGATGACTGGCTGGCAACAACGCCATCAGCTGAGATGAATGACCATGGGTCAGTCGTCCACACCAGCTCGGCGATGGGCCAAGAGTGGTGAAGTTGTGCCGATCGTGTCAAGGGACCGGACTCGACTGGCCGGAACGGTGGAGAGGGCCGCCGGACGGCCCGCCCACCCGGCCCCGCAGGCCACCTCCGACCCGCCCGCCGCCGCTGGCCACCCGGCGTGACCGGGGCCGCCCGGCCGGTTCGCCGGACGTCCCCCGGGACGCAGTGCGCGGGGGCGCACGACGGCGCATCGAGCGTGTACACCGCACTGTTGCCAAGAGATGTCTGAATCGTGTCCCAAACTGCGCCGCTCTTCCCGCGATCACCTTGCCGACCTGCCCGTTCGCCGTACGGTCCGGGCGCCGCCGACTCCTCGCGGAGATGTCACACCAGCCTCGTGAATCCCTCCAGCACCACATCGCTCCCATCGCGAGAAATTCGGCCAAATTCCTCCTCCGGCAGGTCTACGATCTCCCAACGTCGGAGCGGATCAAGACGGTTGGTGAGGACCAGGAGGTGACATGGGTCTGCTCGGCGGCGACCAGCCCTTCGCCCGAACACTCACCGCCCACGATCTCGAAGCCCTGGTCTCGCTCGGGGCCGAGCGCACGTTCCGGCCGGAGCAGCACCTGCTCTCCGAGGGCGACCGGTCCACGCACGTCCTGCTGGTGCTGGCCGGCTGGTCCATGGTCTTCACGGCCATCGACCGGGGGGCGACCCGGCTCGTGCTCGGCCTGCGCGGACCGGGTGAACTCATCGGCGAGCTGGCCGCGTTGGACCAGCGACCGCGCAGTGCGACGGTCCAGGCGCTCGGGCCCGTCAAGACCCTGGTGATTCCCGGCGACAGCTTCCGCCGGTTCCTGGCCGAAAGCCCCCGGGTCGGCAGCCAGGTGATGACCCAACTGGCCTCCCGGCTAAGGGACTCGGACCGCGAACGGTCCGCGCTCGCCTCGCTCACCGTGGTCCAGCGACTCGCCCGCCGCCTGGTGGAGCTCTCCGGCACCGACGCCACCTCCCGGCCGGGCCGGGACGGCGCCGCCGCGGTCGTCCACCTCGCCCAGGAGGACCTCGCCGCGACCGTCGGCGCCACCCGCGAGGCGGTGGCCAAGGCACTCAGGCTCCTGCGCGACCAGGGCCTGGTGCGCACCGGCACCCGGCAGGTCGAGATCCTCGCCCCCGCCCCGCTGCTACTGCTCGCGCGGGGACCGGCCGAGCAGCGGCCGGAGGCGCGACGGCGCACATGAGGCGCGGCCGGGCGTCACCGCACGGCGCATGTAAACGGTCACAGACAACCCGGCGCGCGGCAGGCAATCCTGACGGCGTGGCAGAGACAACCATGGGGGTGGACGTGGACGACCAGGCAGTCGACGCGGTGTACGAGCTGGTCGTGGGCGTGGACGTCCGGCGGTCCGGGTCCTACGACGACCAGGGCAAGACCCGGATGCGCCGGCAGCTCTACGCCGTCCTCGACCGGGCGTTCGCCCGGGCCGGGGTGCCGGCCCGGCTCGTCCACCGCGAGGACCGCGGCGACGGCATCCTGGCGGCCATCGCCTCGACCGTCCCGCCGGCCCGGATCATCGGCGTCTGGGTGGCCGAGGTGCACGAGCAGCTGCGCCAGGACAACCGCGACCTGCGGATGCCGCTCGGGCTCCGGATCGGCCTGCACGTCGGCCCCGTCACCCACGACGCCCAGGGGATCAGCGGCCACGCCGTCGACCTCGCCTGCCGGCTCACCGACTCGGACGCCGCGCGCCGGCTGCTCGAACGCGACCGGGCCGACCTGGTGGTGGTCGTCTCCGACTCCCTGTACCGGGAGGTCGTCTGCCACGGCGGCCGCTTCGTCGACCCCGAGCACTACGCTCCGGCGCGACTGCGGCTCAAGGACGGCGGGGTGCACGCCTGGCTCCGGCTGCCGGGCAGGCCACGGCCCGTCCCGGTACCCGAGGGCGGCGGCACGTCCGCCGAGGGGCCGCCCGCCGACGAGCCGACCACAGGGGAGCCGGCTCGCGGCGGGACGGCCGACGGCGGCACGACGGGCGCACCGGACCACGCGGCCGGGAGCGCCCCGCACCGGACCGAGCCCCGCCCCGGGCCCGCCGCGGACCCGGTCGCCACCGGTCTGCCCCACGGCACCACCGTCGCCGGGGACCTCTCGGTGCACCACGACAACACGTACCAGGCGCCGGTCCACATCGGCCGCACCACCGAGGGAGACCGCCGTGGCTGAGCCCGCCGGCACCACCGAGGCACCCGCCGAGCGCAGGGCGGAGGAGCCGCGCGAGCGCGCCGCCCGGCGGCCGGAGGCCCGCCCGGAGCCCCGGGCCGGCGGGCCCGAGAACCGCGGGCACCATGACCGCGGCCGCGAGCCGGGCGACCGGGACCGCCGCGGTGCGCACAGCCCCGGGCGCGACCGCGCCGACCGGGAGCGTCCCGGGCCGGACCGCCCCGAGCGGGACCGCGGGCCGCAGCCGCCGGCCGGCGACGAGCCGGTGCGCACCGGGGACGGTCCACCGCGCGCCGAGGCGGACCGGGAGGAGCCGGGGCGCGCCGAACAGGACGGCGAGGAGCAGGAGCGCTCCGAACGCGAGCGCGCCGCCGGCCGCTTCCGTGAGCGCAGCCGCGACCGCCTCCTGGACGAGCAGGAGGACGAGGGCGGCGCCGCCACCGGGATGGCCGCCACCTCCCGCGCCCACCGCTCGGCCCGGTCCTCCTACCAGGTCGGCGGCGACCACAACCTCTTCGACCGCTCGGTGTTCCACCGCGCCCACATCGGCGACGTCCACCTCAGCCTGGACGGCCGGCAGGCGGTCGGCGCGGTCAGCGGCCCGGTGCCGGAGGCGGAACTGCGCCGGGTCCGCCGGATCTACCGCGAGCCGGAGGGGTACGTGGGCCTCCAGCGGGCGCTGCGCCGCCAGCGCGTGCTGGTGCTCGCCGCCGCCCCGGGCACCGGCCGGACGTGCACCGCGCTGGCGCTGCTCGACGAACTGACCCAGGCGGGCCCCGCCCAGCCCGCGGCCGGGGCGCAGCCCGGCGGGGCGGCCGGCGAGAAGCCGCCCGCCCGGGTCTCCCGGATCGCGCCGGACACCCGGGTGCCCCGGCTGACCACCGTGGTCGCCGAGGGCGAGCACCGCGACCGCGGCTACCTGCTCGAACTCCCGTCCGGCGGGGGCCGCACGGTACTGCCGCCCGACGAGTTCGAACTCGACGCGCTCGCCGCTGCCCTCGTCGCCCGGGACTCCTTCGCGGTCCTGGTGGTCGCCGCCGGCCCCACCGCCGCCCCGCTGCTCGCCGGGCGGTACGGCCTGATCTGCCCGCCGGCGCCCACCGAGGAACTGCTCCGGGCCCGGCTGGCCGAGCGCCTCGCGGCGGAGCCCGCCGGGGCGGGCGGCGAGCACCCCGACGCGGAGTCCGACGCGGAGTCCGACGCCGGGTCCGCAGCAGGGTCCCCCGGGTCCACCGGGTCCGCAGCAGGGTCCACCGGGGAGCCGTTCCGGACCGACCCCCACGCGTTCGGGCGTGCCGAGGAACTGGTCGACGACCCGGAGGTGCGCGCCGCCGTCGGCCTGGAGGACCTCCGCCCCGCCGAGGCCGAGCTGCTCGCCGACCTGGTCTCCGCCCACGTGCTCGGCCGGCTCACCCGCCAGGACCTGCTGGACGGCTGCGCCAGCCTCGCCCCGCAGCAGGCGCAGCAGTGGTTCGCGGGCGCCGACCGCGAGATCGCCGACACCGCCGGGGACAACGGCCGCTCGGCCGCCACCGTGCTGCACCCCACCGCGTCCCGGATCGCCCTCGCCGTCCTGAACGGCTCGGCGCACAGCACCGTCGCGGAGGCCGCGCACCTGCTCACCTGGGAGTTCGCGGTCGCCCGCGATCCCGCCAACGCGCCCGCCCGGCCGCTGTTCTGCGACGACCCGGCCTCCGACCTCGCCTTCCTGCGGGCCGAGTTGACCGACGGCGAGGTGGAGACGGCCGGTGTCGGCGCACCCGCCCGGATCGTCCGCTACCGGGGTGCCGCCCTGCCCGCCGCCGTCCTCGCCGAGGTCTGGGACCGCCACCACCCGGCCCGCGAACCGGTGATCCGATGGATGCGGCTGCTCGCCGACGACCCGCGCCCCGAGGTCTGGGTCCGGGCCGCGCTGGCCTCGGGCGAGCTGTGCTCCCGGGACTTCGCCACCGGCTACGAGAAGCTGGTCCGCCCGATGGCCACCGCCCCCGCCACCCAGCGCCGCGCCTTCGCGGCCACCGTGCTCGACCAGACCGCCCGGCACGAGAGCCACCGGCCCGCCGTCCGGGCCCTGGTCCGGGACTGGACGAGGTCCGACTCGGTGCGGCTGCGCTGGACCGCCGCGATGGCCCTCGGCTTCGGCCACATCGCCCCGGTGGAGGAGGCGCTGGACCGGCTGGCCCGGATCGGCACCGACGAGCACGACGACCAGGCGCCGCTCGTCTCGCACAGCGCCGTCCGGCTGCTGTCCGGCCCCGACGACCGGGCGGTCCTGCGCCGGATCGCCGACTGGACGGCCGACCGCCGCGTGCCGCACCAGGACCTGGGGCTGCTCACCATCGTCCGGCTGGCGGTGACCACGGTCGGCGAGGTCTGGGACGGCGAGGCCTCGCCGGACCTCGCGAACCACCTGGACTGGCCGCTGCCGCTGGCCCTCGCCGTGACCCGGCCGGACCGGGTCCGGGCCCTGGCCGACCTGATGTGGACGGCGCTGCGCACCCCGCGCTCCCACGAGGCCGCCACGGACTGCCTGGAGTACTGGTTGCGCGGGGCCGTCCCCGAGGAGGACGGCGGCCTGGAGGGCGGCCCGGACACCCGGCGGGGCCTGGCCGCGCTGCTGCCGTCACTGCTCGGCGGGGACCGCGAACGGCAGCTCCTGGACTGGTTGTTGCGCCGGATGATGAAGGATCCCGACGCCCCGCTGGACAAGGCGGCGGCCCGCCGCCTCTGGCACCTCGCCACCGAGGGCCGCCCCGCCCCCGAGGCCCGGCCCGCCCCCGTCGGCCGTCCGGACCGGAGCCGCACCGCCCCCGACCCGAACCGCACGGACCGGCGGCACACGGACGAACAGCGCACGGACCGGCAGCGCAGGGACACCGAGGAGGACGAACGATGACGGACGACCCGAAGGCGGGCCGGAAGTCCCCCGGCCGGGGCGGCGCCTCCTCGGTGCACCCGGCAGGCCCGCTGCTCAAGGAGTACCCGCGCCCGGAGGGCGGCCTCCCGCAGCCCGGTGCCGGCGTCGCCCAGGTGCTCTTCTACCGCAACGGCGGCCACAGCATCATCACCGCCCGGGGCAGCGAGCACGTCGGCCGCCCGTTCATGGCCCGGCCGGTGACGGTCTGCGAGGTGGCGCGGGGCACCCATATGACCCGGGTGTCGCTGCAGGTCCCGGCCGCGGGCGGCACCACCTTCTTCGAGGTCGAGGCCGACATCCAGTGGACGGTCACCGACTACCTCAAGGTGGTGGACGAGCAGGTCACCAACGTCGCCGTCCGGCTGCGGGCCCCGCTCACCGAGCGCCTGCGCGGGGTCTGCGCGGGCTACCCGATCACCGCCGCGACCGAGGCCGACCGCGCCGTCAAGTCCGCCTGCCGCAACGGCCAGTGGGACGACCTGGGCTACGACCTCGGCCTGCGGGCCGAGTTGTACATCCGCTTCACGGTGGACCGCAAGGCGATCGCGCAGGCCGAGCAGGTCCGGGACGACGACCACCGGGGGACGATGGCCGAGCGGGAGCACGCGCACGACCTGGCCGGCGAACACCACAGCGGTGAGCTGCTCCAGCTGCGGATGCAGAAGTTCCGGGTGATGCTCGAAGGCGGCGAGTGGAGCCAGATCTGCTTCATGCTCGCCGACAACCCGGCGGAGGCCCGGGCCTTCATGGAGCTGCTGCGCCAGGAGGCCCGCCAGGACCGGCGCGAACTCCTCGACCACACCCTGGACCTGGTCGAGAAGGGGGTGATCCAGTCCGCCGAGCTGGAGAGCCAGGTCCGGGAGCTGCTGGGCACCGGGGCGTACCGGGTGGAGGGCAGCTTCGGCCGACCGCCGGTGCGGCCCGCACCGCCGCGCCGCGAGCTGCCGCCCGGCCGGGAGCACGACGACGGCCCGGACGACCGCTGGGACGAGCACCGGGACGACCGGTCGGACCGCCGGCACGATCGCGACGGCAGCCGCGACGACGACCGGAAGGACGACCGGAACAGCGACTGGACCGACGGTTGGAACGACAGCCGGTGGGACGAGCGCCGCAGCAGCTGGAACGACCGGTCGGACCGCCACGACGACCACCGCCGCGACGACCACCGGAGCGACACCAACCGGAGCGAGCGCCGCCGGAACGACCGCCGGGACGATCGGAGCACCAGGGCGGACGGCCCCGGCGACGCCCGGAACGAAGGGGCCGCGCACCGCAACGACCGCCGTACGGAGCAGCGCGAGAACCGGTGGTCCGAGCCGGACGACCGCCGAACCGACCGGACGGACCGTCCGGGCGGCCAACGCCCCTACACGCCCTCCTGGTTGGAGGCCGACCCGGCTCCGCCGCAGCGGCCCGCCGCCGACACCCGGCTTCGACGCCGGCCCAGCGAGGCCTTCGACGACTGGGAACCCGCCCCGGCCCGCGACGCCCCCGGGCCCCGGACCGACCGGACCGGCACCCCGCGCACCGACAACCACGGCCCGGACCGCGACCGGGGCCGGCGCCGCGATCACGACCCCGACCACGCCCCCGACGACGACCGCGACGACGACCGGCCCTGGTCGCCGAACGGCGGGTGGTGAGCCGTGCCCGACCCCCGCACCACCACCGTGCCCCCGATACCGCCCCCCGCCGCCACCTCCACCACGTCCCCGTCCCCGACCACATCCCCGTCCCCGCAGGCACCCGCCCCCGACGAGGCCCGCTTCGTCGCGGACCGCCTGCTGGCCGCCGTCCGCGAGGACATCGGCCGGGCCGACACCAAGGCCTCGATCCTGCTCACCGCCGCCCTCGGCCTGCCGGCCCTGCTGCTCGGCCGCAGCTGGCCGGACGGCCGGCCCACCGGCCTCGCCGCCGTCCTGCTCGCCCTCGGCGGCGCGCTCTGGGCGGCCGGAGCCGTGGCGCTGGTGCGGGCGATCCTGCCCCGCACCGGCACCCAGCGCGCTCACGAGGGCGTCACCTACTTCGGTGACCTGCTGCCGGCCGAGGGCCGCACGGCGCTGGCCGACCGGGTCGCGGCGGCGGGCCGCGACCCGGTCGGCTGGCTGCTCGTCCAGGCCGTCGACGTCAGCACCATCCTCGCCGCCAAGTACCGCTGGATCCGCTGGGGCGTCGGCTGCCTCGCGCCCGGCGCCGCCCTCACCACCGCCGGGCTGCTGCTCGCCTGACCGCACCCTCCTGCCCCCACCCGCCGACTCCCCGGCCGGCCACACCGGTCGGCCGGGAGCACGCACCCTGATCCAGAGGAGATGACGGTGCACCACCTGTCCCTCGGGCCCTCCCGCAGGCGCGCCACGACGGCCGCGGCCCGGCCCCGGCGGCCGCGCCACCGCCTCGGTCGCGCCGCGGCCGTCGTCGCGGCGGCGGCCCTGCTGACCACGGGCCTGCCCGCCGGTCCGGCCGCCGCCGACGATCCCGCGCCCGCGCCCGCGCCCGCGGCCGCGCCCGGCACACCGTCGGCGTCGATCGGCCCGGTCAACTACGCCGTCGCCGTCGACGAGTCCGGCAGCCTCAAGCCCGCCGACCTCGAACGCGAGCGCGCCGCGGCCGTCCGAATCGCCCTCGGCGAGGTGCACCCCGCCTCGACGGTGGGCGTGTTCGGCTTCGCCAGCGCGGACAACGCGGGCCAGCACCCGGTGGACGAGGTCTGCCCGCCGACCGTCCTCGACGCCGCCGGCCGCGACCGGATCGGCACCTGCATCGCCAAGCTGCACAGCCGCGCCCCCGACGAGGGCCAGGGCACCGACTTCCCGAACGCCGTTCTCCAGGGCGTCGGCCGGCTCGGTGACGGCACCGACCCGGCCGTCCCCCGGGTCCTGTTCGTCCTCACCGACGGCAGGCTGGACGTCAGCGACAGCCCCGCCTACGGGGACCCGGCGCACCGGGCGGCCGCCGGCGAGGAGGCGCTGACCAGGGCACTGGCCGCCGCCAAGGCAGCCAACATCCAGATCTGGCCGCTCGGCTTCGGCGCGGAGATCGACCGGGCCGCCCTGGACCGGATGGCGGCCGGCGGCTTCCAGGAGGGCTGCGTCAGCCTGCCCGGTGCCAGGCCCCGGGCTTCGGTGGTGCAGGACTCGGGCGCCGTCGGCACCGCGCTGGAGGCCGCCTTCGCCGCCGCCCACTGCCTGCGCGCCGAGCCCGGCAAGACCGGCCACCCGCCGGCCGACCTGCCCGTGCGGATCTCCCCACTCGCCACCGTCGGCAGCATCGTGGTCGACAAGGGCGACCCGCAGGTCACCGCCACGTACTTCGACCCCTCCGGGAAGCAGATCACCGGGCCCGGGTCCGACCCCGACTCGACGTTCGAGTTCTCCGGCCGCGACCAGAGCGTCGAGTCGCTGCGCATCACCGACCCGGTGCCGGGCGACTGGCGGGTCCACCTGGACGCCCCCGAGGGGCACCGGGACCAGCTGGCCAGCGTCAGCGTGCTCTGGCGCGGCGCCCTGAACAGCTCGATCACGCTGACCCCGCCGTCGCCGCGGGCCGGCGAGAAGGCCGTGGTGACGCTCAAGCTGCAGACCCGCAAGGGCCTGGCGATCACCGACCAGCAGGACCTCAAGGACCTCGGCGTCACCGCCGTCCTGGCGGGCGAGGGCTTCCCGTCCGTCCCGGTCCCGCTGGCCGACGACGGCGCCGCCCCGGACGCGAAGGGCGGCGATGCCACGTTCACCGGCACCGTCACCGTCCCCGCCGGCGCCACCGGCCGGATCACCGCCTCCGGCACCCTGACCGCCTCCGGCCTCGCCGCCGACGAGAACCGCCCGGCCGCCTCGGTGGTCTCCCCGGCGGTGCCGCTGGTCACCGCGTCGTTCTCGCTGGACGGGGGCGCCAGCGCCCACCCCGGGGACGGCGTCGGGGGCACCCTGACCCTGCGCAACGACGACGCGGTGCCGCACACCCTGCGCCCGGCCGTCACCGACCTCGCCGCCGGCCTGCTGACGGTGTCCCCGGGCTCGGTCACGCTGGCGCCCAAGGAGTCGCGCACGGTCGACGTCACCCTGACCGTGGGCAGCGCCAAGGCGTTCGGCCGGCTGCTCGGCGACGACGGCGTGACGGTGGGCGGCAAGGTCACCGTCGTCGACACCTCCGACCGGGACCGGGTGCTGGTCGACAGCCCGCTGTCCCTCACCGTCACCCCGCCGCCGACCTTCCTGGAGCAGTGGTGGTGGGCCCTGGCGCTCGCCGGCGCCGTCGTGGTGCTGGCCGTGCTGGGCCTGCTGGTCCGTCGCCGGATCACCCGCGACCGCAGCACCCCGGCCGGGCTGGAGCTGCTCCTGCTCGACGACGGCGGGCGCGAGATCGGGAAGCACACCGCGTCCGCCGGCTCCCGCGGCTGGTACGAGTTCGAGGTGAGCGGTGTCGGCGGGCCGCACCCGCGCATCGTCCGCCGGCCCGGCGGCACGTACCGGGTGCAGCGCAGCCAGGACGGCGGCGCGGTGCTGGAGATCCGCCGCCGGTCGCCCTCGCGGCTGAGCGCGGACACCCCCGTTCCGCTCGCCGACGGCCTGAGCCTCGGCCTCGGCGCGGGCCGCCGCACCGGGCCGACCCCGCCTCCACCGCGGTCCGACGACCGGCCGTTCGCGACGGGACCGTCCACGCCGTCCTCCGACTACCTCTGACCCGGGCGCCCGCCCCAGCCACGCCGACCCCGACCCACGCCCACCCCACGCACGTCCACCTCGCCCCACCCCACACCCGAACCGGCCGCACCGCGCGGCCGGATGGAGGCGGAACACATGAAGATCTTCCAGCCGATGCTCTTCGTCGGCCTGGGCGGCACCGGCGGCCTCGTCGGCGCCGAGCTGGACCGGCGGCTGCGCGCCGAACTCTGCGGGCCGGACGGCACGGCGCTGACCGGCCTCGGCGCCATGGCCCCCTACCAGCTGCCGGACTGCCTGCAGTTCGTCTACGCCGACTTCAGCGAGACCGACCTGTCGAGGCTGCCGCACGCCTCCGCCGCCCCGGCGCTGCGCCCCGTCTTCAGCCGCACCTCGCGCTCCACCCACGACCTGCTGCCGAACTTCGACAGTTCGCCCGACGTCACCAAGATGCTGCGGGCCAGCCTCCCCGACGAGACGGCCGCCTGGCTGCCGCCCCGCAACAACGAGCCGCGGGTCGTACCGCTGAAGAACGGCGCCGGCCAGCTGCCCACCGTCGGCCGCGCCGGGCTGTTCGGCACCCTCCGCGGCGGGCTGGACCCGGTCCTGGAACCGCTGATGCAGGCCATCGACGCGCTCGCCCGCTCCGGCGGGGTGCTCAGCCAGCTCGGCGGCGGCCCGGTCTCCGGCTGCGACGTCTTCGTGGCGTTCTCCGTCGCGGGCGGCACCGGCGCCGGGATCTTCCTGGACTACCTGTACCTGATCAACCACGCCTTCCGGGAGAAGGGCTTCGACGGCGTCAAGATCTACCCGCTGGTGGTGATGCCCTCCGCGTTCCCGGCGGCGAGCGGCGGCGGCCGGGAGGCGGAACTCAACTCGGCCCGCGCCCTGGTCGACCTCTTCCGCCTGGTCGACGAGCAGAACGCCCCGGTCGAGGGAGCCGAACTCGGCGACCTGGACGAGGACCTGACGCTGCGCGTGCGCTACCCGCACACCGCCCCGATCCGGCTGCGCACCGGCATCCTGCCGACGGCCTTCCTGTTCAACCGCACCGCCGGCATCCGGCCGGACGACCTGCGCCGCTCGATGGTGTCGCTGGTGATGTCGCTGATCGGCACCGAGCTCGGCGACGGCCGCACCGCCCGCACCCGGGCCGACGACGACTACCAGACCTTCGCCGCGAGCTTCATCAACCGCGGCACACAGCGCGCCGCCACCGCGCCGTCCGGCATCGGCCGCCGCGGCGTCTCCACCAGCCTGGTCGCCTCGATGACCGCCCCGGTGGACGAACTGGCCTCGCTCGTCTCCGGCCGCATCCTGCGCGCCTCCGTCCAGCAGCTCGACGACCGCACGCACCGCCCGGGCCACTCCGCCGAGGAGCTGGTGAAGCAGATGTTCACCGACTCCGGCCTGGAGGAGCTCCTGCTGCGGCCCGCCCTGGAGATCCAGCCGCCGTCTCCCGAGCCGCGCGGCAGCTCGGCCATCGAGGCCGGACTGGCCGCCCGGCTCGGCGACATGCAGTCCGAACTCGCCAACCTGGCCCGGCAGGTGGCGGTCCGCACCGCCGAGATGGCCAAGGACTTCGCGCCCCGCAGGGCGGTGGACCGGCTGCTGGCGAAGGTCGACCCGTTCACCGTGCAGCGGATCGTGCGGGGCGTGCCGCAGGACGGCAACGACCTCGCCCGCCTCGGCTTTCTCGGCCTGCTCGACCAGCGCACCCACACGCCCCCGCTGCCGCCGGGCACCCGGGAGCAGCCGCCGTCCGCCCCGAGGATCCGGCGCCGCATGGGCGGGCTCGCCCAGCCGCGCTGGGGCGACGACGAGGTCCAGGCCGTGCTGCGGGCCCAGGACGCCTGGTACCGCTGGCGCAGCCGGCAGCTGTGGCACGAGGGCTGGAAGAGCCAGCAGCAGCGCTGGGAGCCGACCGCCCGCGCGCTGGAGGCCGAGGTCGGCCGGCTCGCCACGGCCTTCCGCAACCACGCCCGGGACGAGCCGAGGGCGTTCGCCGAGCAGTCCCAGACGCTCTACGAGGACCGCACCGGCGTCTCCTACCTGCTGCCGCCGCAGCGCGACCTCAAGCACTTCTACGACGACCTGGTGACCCGCCTCACCGCGCGCGAGGGCCTGCCCGAGACCGAGGACGAGGCCGCGCTGCTGATGCGCCTGGTCGGCGGCGAGGAGTGGCGCTCCGCCAACGCGCTCAGCCGGCGCAACCCCGGCAACGCGGTCGGCGAGGTGAAGACCGCCGTGGAGGCGGGCGTCAAGCGGCTCTTCGCGGAGAGCGGCGAGCAGCTGGAGGAGCGCCCGCTGCTGCCCGCCATGGGGGTGCTGCTGGCCGCGGCGGCCGGGAGCACGGAGGACGCCGAGCAGGTCAGCAAGGAGGCGCTGGAGCAGTTCGGCCGCAAGCTGGCCGGGCTGCTGCCGGCCGGGTTCGTGCCCGAGGGCACCGGCCCGCTCAAGGCCCTGGTGACGTACCCGCGGGTGAAGTCCGCGGACGAGGTGGAGGACTTCCTGCGCAAGGCGCTGCGGCTGCCGAAGGACGCCCGGGCGGAGTTCCGGGGCGTCGAGACGCAGTCGATCACGGTCGTGCTGTTCCGCAGCGAGATGAGCCTCACCCAGGTGCCGGAGGCCCGCAAGATGCTGCGCCAGTGGGCCAAGGCGAAGGAGAACGAGCAGAGCGACGACGTCCTGCGCTGGCGCCAGCGGCTCGGCCACCGCGACGACTGGCTGGTCTCCACCGAGGCCGACCGCCGGCTCATCCTGCACCGGCTGCTCAGCCTGCTCTGGAACGGACAGGTGGACGTGCTGGAGGGGCCGGAGGACTCCCCGCACCTGATCCGGCTGCGGCTGTTCCGCGACCGCGGCGTGGACGTGCCGGGCGTGCGGCTGCGGCTCGGTGAGCAGCAGAACGGGGTCTCCAGCTGGGCCGAGCTGCTGCGCGCCTACGAGCGCTGGACGGTGCTGGACGACGAACGGACGGTCGAGGACTACTGCAGCCGGCTGATGGCGGCCCGCCCGGCGGGGCTGACCCGCTCCGCCAGCCGGCCGGACCCGCTGTTCGTCCGGCTGGTCGAGCAGATCGCCCCGCAGCAGCTGCGGATGCTCCGGTCCCGCCGGGAGATCGGCGGGGAGCGGGTCGACGGCTGGTTCCGCCCGCTCTGGCAGTTCTGGGCGGACACCCTGCCGGCCGCGCTGAAGCTGGAGTTCGGCGACCAGCGGGCCGTCCAGCCGAACCTGGAGACGCTGCTGGACGTCATCCAGCGCGGGGAGCTGTCCCCGCGCGCCGTCGAGGACACCGACGAGGACGCGTACGGCACCCGCGTCCCGCCGGTGCGGGAGGAGGACGACTTCGGCACCGCCCGACCGGCCGACCGGCCCGACGGCCGGGGCCGCGCGCGCGGCTGGGAGCCCGCCCCGAAGCGCACCGGCGGCGAGCGGGACCCGTACGACGACGACGACCGCCACGGCACCGCCGGCGGGGAGCGGAACCCGTACGAGGACCGGGCCGACCGGGCCGACCGCTCCGGGGCCGCGTACGACGACGACTGGACGAAGCCCTCCCCCCGACCGGCGGACCGGCGGGAGGAGCCCGCCCCGGACACCGGGTTCGTGGGACACACCGACCGGGACACCGGGTGGGACACCGAACGCAGCGCCGACCGTGGCCCCGACCGGGACACCGGGTGGGACACCGACCACAGCGCCGACCGTGGCAGCGACCGGGACACCGGGTGGGACACCGACCGCAACGCCGACCGCAGCGCCGACCGGTCCGCCGCCCGGGGCGAACCCCCGCGGGAGTTCCCCGACAAGCCGCGCTCCACCTCCTGGTGGGACGAGCCGGGCGAGCCGGGCACGGAGCGCCGGGGCGGTGAGCCCGCTTGAGCACTCCCCTGTCGCAGTCCGCGCCGGTCGTCCACCTCGATCTGCGCACCGCCGAACTCGCCGGCGAGGACCCTGCCGTGCTGCGGGCGGCCGTCTCGGCCCGGCTCGCGACGCAGGGCCTGGTCCAACCGCACGACCAGCGCTTCCTGGTGGTCGACACCCCCGCCGGGCTGGACGAGCACCGCACCCGGTTCGAGCAGATCATGGGCTACCGCACGCCCGGCCGGGTGCGGGTGCTCTGCCTCCTGGTCGGCGGGCTCCCGGCCCGCTCCGACGAGGACCTCCCGGCGGAGCGCCGGCTGGTGCGCCCCGCCACCCTGCGCGCCCCCGAGGCGGGCCTGCTCTGGGCCGGCGACCTCCAGGCCGGTCACGGCGCCGCCGACCAGGCCGGGCCCACCGACCCGCAGGCCCTGGCCGTCCTGGTCGACGTCCTCGCGATGCCCGAACTGTTCGACGAGACACTGGAGTTGCTCGGCTCGCTGCCCGACGGCGTGGCCGCCCCGGCCCTGCGCGTCCTGGAGCACGGCCTCTCCCCCGAGGTCCGCGGCCAGGCGTGGAGCGAGGCGCTGCTCCGCTTCGCCGGCTCGCACACCTCCGGTCCGACCGTCCTGACCGGCGCCACGCTGCCCACCACCCTCGCCGGTCTGGTCGCCGGTTCCACCACCGGCACCCCGGGGCGGCCGGTCGACGGCGGCGAGACCTCTCGGGTGCGCCACGAGGTCGTCGACGCGCTGTCGGACGCCGAGGCCGAACTGGTCACCCTCGGCAGCCCGGCCGGGCTCGTCAACGGGGCCGGCCGCCGTGAGCTGGAGTCCGCGCTCGACCGGGCCCGGTCGGCGCTGGACCGCTACGGCAGTCTGATCGGCAAGGTGCTGCGCAGCGACGGCGGCACCGTCGGCGCGCAGTCCGCGGCCGAGTCCGCGACCAGGCTCGCCCGGCTGGGCGTCGCCGTGGATCCCGCCACCACCACCGGCGAGCAGATCGGCGAGAGCCTGCGCAGCCTCGCCCTCGGGCTGCTGCGCGACGGCCTGTCGCTGCGCTCGGTGGAGCAGCAGTTGTCGCTGCTCGCCGAGCAGGTGCAGCCGCTCTCCAACGCCCCGCGGATCGCCGAACTGGACCGGCTGCGGGAGGCCGCGCCACCCGACCGTCCGCTGCCGCCCGACCCGCCCGGCTCCGGCGTGCTGGCCCTGACCGGGCTGGCCGGCGCGCTCGGCGGGTTCTGGACCTGGCCGGCGCTGCCGGCCGCGCTCACCGTCCCGGTGCTGCTCGTGCTCGGCATGCTGCGGGCCGTCACCCGGCTGCCCGGCGGCCCGGGCCGGGCCTCCGACGCCGGCCGGTTCGGCGTGGCCGCCCTCCTCGGGGCCGCGGTGGCGGCCGCGGCCGCCGGCGCGGCCGGACTGCCGGTCTGGGCGGGCGCGCTCGGTCTGCCTGCCGGGCTCGGGCTCGGGGGCTGGCTGCTGCTGCGCACCTGGCACGACCACGCCCAGCGCTGGGGCCTGGAACGCGGTGTGACACCGCTGCAGGACGGACTGAACGGCCTGGACGAGCTCCTCGCCCGCGCCCTGCGCGAGTTCTGGGCCGTCGAGGAGCGCCGGTACTGCGCCGACGCGGCGCTGTCGGTGGTCGGGGTGCTCCGCGCCTCGGTCACCGCCGCCGAGGAGGAGGCCACCCGCGACCTCGGGGCCGACCCGCCCGAGGCCATGGCGGAGAGCGACGACGACTGGCTCGGCCGTACCGCCGACGACGAGCCCGGGAACGACGCGTCCACCCCGTACGGGCGGGGCGACCACCACCAGGGCGACGAGCCGACCGAACCGGACGAACCCGACGAGTACGACTGGACCAGCGTCCCCTCCGGAGGCGGCAGCGAGCGGCGGGAGGAGGCCCGAACGGCCGACCCCTTCCACCCGGCGGGGCCCCTGCCCGGCACCGCCGCCGCGGGCCCGCGCTGGCTGGAGCGCGGGGAGGCCAAGGGCGGTCCCGACCTGGTGCCGACCCTGGCCGGCGACCTCACGGACGCCACGCTGACCGCCCTGGAGCCCTACTGGGGCGCGGTCGAGCGCGGCCACGCCGGCGACGCCGCCCAGGAGCGGATCGCCGAGCGGGTGCGCGAGCTGCTCGCGGTGGCCCGTGACCACCTGCGGCGCAACGACGTCCTGCCCGCCCCGCCGTTCGCCGCGCCGCACCGGGCCCGCAGCGGCCCGGCCGGGCTGCTCGGCATCGACATCCGCCGGGCCGCCGACGCGGCCGGCCCCGACCAGGACGGCCAGGGCCTGCTGCAGCTGAACTCGGCCGAGCAGTTGGACCTGCTCAGCCGCAACCCCGACGCCGTCGCCCTGATCCGGTTCGCCCCGGAGGCCGCCCAGGACGGCTCCGGCGGGCACCGGACCTCGCCCGGCCGACCCGAGGTCCGGGACGTCCGGACGGCGGCCGGCCGCTACGCCGGGCAGCTGCGGCTCACCGCGCTGCGGGCCGGCGTCGTCGAGACCGTCCGGCAGCGGCACGTCTCGCTGCCCGAGGAGGAGGAGCAGTGGTGAGCACCACCGGGCCCGTCCGGCCGCGGAGCCCCGGCGACCCCGGCCGCCCCAAGGGCGTCGACCTGCCCTACCTGACGCCCGCCGGGCGACGCCTGCTCGCCACCGCGAGGTTCGGCCCCGACCCGACCGGGCCGGTGGTCCGCGACGCCCCCCTGATGCGGAACACCCTGCTCGACGGCGCGGTCAAGTGCGTGCAGGTCCGGGCGGCGGCGCCCCCCGGCACGGGGGTCACGGACGCCGCCCGCGACGCGCTCGACACCGAGGCGGCGACCGCCCTGCGGCTGCACCGCACGTTCGGGGACACCGAGTTCGCCCGGCTCTTCCCCGTGGTGATCGGCTACGACCTGGACGTCGCCGAGCCGTTCGTGCTCTACCGGCCGCCGCGCGGCACCCCGGCCGAGCGGCTGCACGGCCTCGCCGTCACCCAGCTGCGCACCGTCGAACGGGACCTCGTCGACGCCACCGCCCTGCTCGCCGAACTCGGCCTCGTCCACCACGGCATCACCCCCGCCGCCGTCCGCTGGGACGGCCGGGCCGTCCAGCTGTGGGGCCTGGACGCGGTGGCCCACACAGGGCGGCCGCGCACCCCGCGCGGCCCCGCGCCGTACGCCTCGCCGGAGGTGCGCGGCGGCACCGGGCACACCGACCCGCGGGACGCCCTCTGGAGCACCGCCCAGGTGATGTACCGCCTGGTCACCGGGCGGCCCGGCGACCCGGACCGGGAGCCCGCCGACCTCGCGGACCACCGCTCGCTCGCCCACACCATGCGGTCCTCCTTCGCCCCCCGCGCCGCCGACCGGCCCGCCCCGGCCGCGCTCCTCGGCCTGCTCGCGCCCGACCGGCGCCCGGGCGCGGGCCGCACCGCCGGCGGCGACGGCCTCGGCCGGCACCGCGCCGAGTTCGACCGGGCCGTCGCACTCAAGCACCCCGGCGACACCGGGCTGCCCGGGTACGCCGCGCTCCCCGGGTACGGCGCCCCGGCGGCCGCCGACCAGGACGCGACGGCCGGCCCGGACGGCGCGCCGTACGGGTACCCGGCCGCCGACCCCGGCGGCGTGCTCTGCCCCTACTGCCTGGAACCCATCCGGTTCGACCCGAACGCCCTCTACGTGCCCGACGCCGTCCAGGACCTCCAGCCCTACCGGTTCGCCGACCAGCAGAACCCGCGGGTGCTCGCCGACGAGCTGCGCGGCGCCTTCCAGCTCTGCGAGGGCGGTCCGGCGACGCCGCCGCACCACATCCCCGTCCCCTACCTGACCAACGGGCGTCCGCTGACCGTCGCCATGATCGGCCAGTCGAACACCGGGAAGAGCCACCTGCTGACCCAGATGATCGCCGAGATCGCCGACGACCGGCTGAAGCCCTACGGCGTCAGCTGGCAGTCCGTCAACCCGGAGCAGCACGCCAGCTTCCTCAACGACCGCGTGGTGCCGCTGCGCGACGGCAACGTGCTCGCCCACACCGCCGGGCTCGGCGCCGGCGACTCCGCCCGCTTCGTGGAGTCCCTGCTGATCACCGACGCGCGCGGCCGGGTCCGCCCGCTGGCCTTCTTCGACCTCGCCGGCGAGGACCTCCTGCGCACCGACGCGCTGCTGCGGTTCCTCCTCGGCATCGACGCCCTGGTCTTCGTCGTCGACCCCACCCTCGCCATGCCGCTGCCGCAGCTCGACGAGATCCGCACCGCGCTCGGCCTGCACGTCAACCGGGACGGGGACCCGGCGTTCGCCACCGCCCTGGACCGCATCCCCCGCAACGGCCCGTACCTCACCGTCCCCTCGGCGGTCGTGGTCGCCAAGGCCGACCTGCTGCGTTCCGAGCCCCCCGTGGACCGCTGGCTGACCGAGCCCGGCCACCTTCCGCTGAGCCGCCGACGGCTCTTTGAGGAGAGCCGCGACGTGTACGCGCTGCTGCACCGCCACGCCGGGAAGGCCTGGCTGCGCCCCTTCGACACCGCCCTGCACTGCACCCTGCACATCTCCTCCGCCACCGGCGGGCGACAGGAGGACAGCCGCTACCCGCGCGGCGTCCGGGCGCAGCGGGTGCTGGAGCCGCTGATCTCGCTGCTCGCCATGCACGGCATCATCGAGCTGGCCGACGGCCACGCCCCCGGGGAGGTGACCGGATGAGCGCCCCGGGCGCCACTGCACCCGACAGCACCGTCGACCAGATCGTGTTCCGCTGGCAGGGCAATCTGGGGCGGCGCGGCGCGGGCATGGCCGCCGCCGCGTGGTCCTGCCCGCCGGAACGCGCCGAGGAGCTGGCCCGCGAGCTCGCCCCGCTGCTCAGGGTGGACGGCGCGCTGCGCCCCAGCCTGGTCCGGACGGTCACCAAGCGCGGGGAGGCGGCGGTCATCCGGCGGTGGCCGACCGCCGACCTGGGCGGGCGGCCCAACACCGCCTGCCACCTGCTGCTCGGCCACCAGGAGGTGCTCGGCGCCCGGCTCTCCCTGGCGCTGCGCGACTGGTCGTTCGGCACGAAGCGGTTCGCCGAGGAGGCCACCGACCGCTGCCCGCCCGTCTCCCGGGCCCTGCTGCGGGACAGCGCCGAACAGACCTGGGCCGACACGCCGGCCCGGATCGCCGGGGTGACCGACGCGCTCACCGTCGCCACCGCGGCCCTGCTGCGCCGTCCTCGGCACCGTCTCTCCCTGCGCAGTGACGCCCTGCCGGGCTGGCCCGAGCGGAACCCGTCCGCCGCGGTGATCAGCGGCCTGCACGAGATCTTCGGCCACACCTGGCTCCAGCAGCCGTGGACCTTCGCGACCTACGACGTGACGGATCGCCACGACCTGCTGGTCACCTGGGTCGCCGACTGGGCGACCGACTCCGGGCAGCAGCAGCCCCGCTCCCGGGTGGACCCGCGCCGCCCCGAGGCCGACCTCGCCCACGAGCTGGCGGCCCGCCTGGTCGAACGCTGTCTGGAGACCACCGGCCGCCGGGCGGCCGGTCTGCCCGAACTGACCGGCGAGCTGCGGGACGCCGCGAGCTGGCCGGCCGAGGAGCGCCTACGGCGCCTCGCCCGCACCCTCGGCGTCCGGGCGGCCGGACCGGATCCCACCCCGGGCCCCGCCCCAGTCCCCGACCCGGACCCCGCCCCGGATCCCGACCCGGGCCCCGAGGACCAGCCCGTCTACGTCCCGCCCAAGCGCCCCGCCCCGCCGGCGGTGCCGCCCACCGAAGAACTGCGCCGGGCCCTGCGCCGGCCCGGCTCGACCAACGACCTGCTGCCCTACCTGCTACGGCTGACCGACGGCATCGGCGACCGGCCCCTGCTCGACATCCTGCGCGAGGAGGACCTCCCGGACCCGGCCACCCGCCGCCTGCTGCTCGTCCTCCACCGCCGCAGCCCCCAGCGGCACCCGGAGGACGAACACCGCCTCTGCGCGGAGGTCCTGGACCAGCGGCTCTACCTCTACCGCACCGACCGGGGCCGGCCCGACCCGTCCGCCGAGTCCACCGCCGAACTCGCCCACCGCGCCGCCTGGCTGTTCCAGTGGGCCGTCACCCCGCACGTCCGCGACCGGCGCCACGCACCGGCCCTCGACGCCCTGCTGAGCGCACTCCTCTACGACGGCACCGCGGTCGAACACGAGCTGCTGCGCCACCTCGTCCCACCCCCCGGCGCCAAGGCCGCACCCCCCGACCTCCCACCCGAACTGTGGCAACGCCTCCTCCACGAACTCCCCCCCGGCACCCTCACCCCACCCACCGACCCGCCACGCCCCTCCGCCCCGCCCGACCCCCCACCACCCGACCGACGCCCCACCCCGCCCCCGGTCCCGTCCCCACCCCGCCGGCCCCCTCCGCCCCCACCCGACCCCCAGGGCCGGAACATCCTCATCCTCTGCGGCACCGTGCTCGGCCTGGTAGTCATCCTCGCGGCCGCGATCTACCACATCCTCTGACCCACCCACACCCGGCCGGAGCCCACGAGCCGTCGCACCACACCCACTGCCACGTGCGAGGCCGCACGTGGCAGTGGGTGTGGTGCGACGCGCCCCTACCCGGTAGCCACCTTTTTGTGCGTACTGGGCAGCGAGGCGCAGCGCGACGAGACTGGTACCCAGAAGGGCGAAGGGAGAGGACAGCAGGTCAGGAGGCCGGCAGTTCGACCTGTCCGACCTGTTCCACCTGCTCGGCCCGCTCGGCCGCCATCCGGTCGAGGCGCTCGTGGCCCAGGTCGGAGATCGGGCCGAGCGCGTCGGAGAGTCGGCGGCCGAAGTCGGTCAGGGAGTAGACCGTCTTCAGCGGAAGGACGTCGCACACCTCGCGGTGCACCAGGCCGTCGGACTCCATCTCGCGCAGGGCCTGGGTGAGGACCTTCTCACTGAGGCCGGGCAGCAGTCGGCGCAGTTCGGCGGGGCGCTGCGGGCCGGCCTCCAGCAGCCAGAGCAGGGACGTCTTCCACTTGCCGTCGATCACGGCGACCACGGCGGTCACCCCGCACACGTTCGGGTTCACGGCCTGACCGCGCGTCATCTCTTCCCCCCGGAGTCATCGCTGTCCACCACCATGTCTACAGGAGATGAAGTATGCCCACCAACCTCACCCGGCCCACCGTCACCGTGCTCGGTCTCGGGCCGATGGGACGCGCCCTGGCCGGCGCCTTCCTGGACGCCGGCGTCCGCACCACGGTCTGGAACCGCACCCCGGGCCGGGACGCCGCACTGGTCGCCCGTGGTGCGGTGAGCGCGGCCACGCCCGAGGAGGCCGTGGCCGCGAGCGAGCTGACCGTCATCTGCGTGGTGAACTACGACGCCTCGGACGCCGTGCTGCACCGCGAGGAGGTGGAGGCCGCGCTCAAGGGCCGGACGCTGGTCAACCTGACCGCAGACTCGCCGGACCGCGCCCGGGCCACGGCCGCCTGGGCGGTGCAGCACGGCATCGGGTACCTGGACGGCGCCATCATGACGCCGGCCCCGAGCATCGGCTCCCCGGAGGCGGTCTTCATCCACAGCGGGCCCGCCGACCTCTACGAGCGGTACGCGCCGGTGCTGGCGGCGCTCGGCGGCACCCACACCCACCTCGGCGAGGAGATCGGCCGGGCGGCCGGCTTCGACATCGCACTGTTGGACATCTTCTGGACGGCGATGGCCGGCTTCGTGCACGCGCTGGCGCTGGCCAAGGCCGAGGGCATCGCCGGGCGGGAGCTGGCGCCGTTCGCCCAGGGAATCGGTGCGATCCTGCCCCCGCTGTTCGCCGAGTTCGCCGAGGACTTCGACAGCGGCAGCTACTCGGGCGCGATCAACCCGCTCACCTCGGCGGTCTCCACGATGGCCCACGTCGTGCACACCGCCGAGTCGCACGGCATCGAGTCCGGACTGATGCGCGCCGCCGAGGGCCTGGTCCGCCGCACCATCGCCCTCGGCCACGGCGAGGACGGAGTGAGCCGCCTCGCCGAAATCCTGGGCCGCCACTGACCCCGACCACCGACCGGGCCGGCTGCTCGACGTCGGCGCGCGCCGTACCCCCCCGGCCCGGTCTCCAGGACGGCCGCCGGATTCGCCCACCGCTGCGCGTCCGGGCCACCGTGCTCATCATGGAACAAGGGCCGACGGTCAGGAGGGACCCGATGGAGCTGTTCCCGGCGATGCCGCTCGCCGAGTGGCGGGACACCAAGGAGACGCTGCACCGCTACGCACAGGTGGTGGGCAAGGTCCGCCTGGCGGCGAGCGTGCGGCGCAACCACTGGTGGAACGTGCCGTTCCACCTCACCGGGCGTGGGATCACCACCCGGCCCATGGGCCAGGTCGACGGCAACCCGATCTTCACCATCGACTTCGACTTCGTCGACCACCGGCTGGTCGTCGCGATGGCGGACGGCAGGACGGACTCCTTCCCGCTCCTCGGCCAGTCCGTGGCCTCCTTCTACCAGCAGACCCTGGAGACCCTGGCAGCGTTGGGCGTCCAGGTGGAGATCCACGACCCCCGGCCCTACCGGCTGCCCGACTCCGACCGTCCGTTCGCCCAGGACGTCGAGCACGCGACCTACGATCCTGTCCAGGCGAATCGCTCCTGGCAGGTGCTCAGCCAGGTCGGGCTGGTGCTGGAGGAGTTCGCGGCGCGTTTCTCGGGCAAGGTCAGCCCGGTCCACCTCTTCTGGCACTCACTCGACATCGCCCACACCCGCTTCTCCGGACGCGCCCTCGACCAGCCGGCGCAGACGGACCCCGTGACCCGCGAGGCGTACTCCCGGGAGCTGATCAGCTTCGGGTTCTGGTTCGGCGATGCCGACCTGGGCGAACCGGCCTTCTACTCCTACACGACTCCCGAGCCCGCGCACCTGGCCGAACACCCGCTGGCACCCGCATCTGCTCAGTGGATCGCGCTCACCGACAGCCACCTGGCGGTACTGCGCTACGACGCGGCCCGGGCCGAGGCCGATCCGAGAGCGACCGTACTCGCCTTCTACGAGAGCGCCTACCAGGCCGGGGCCGTCCGGGCCGGCTGGGACGTCGACCGCCTCGCATGCCCGGGTGGAATCACGGACCCCCGACTGCCGACCCTGCCGTTCTGAGCGCGTCAGTGCAGGTGAAGCTGCCAGTCGGCAGGGACCTTGCCGCGCGGGCCGGGAGTCGGCTGCGAGGTGGGGTGGGCGGCGGGCGGTGCCAGTTCCGGCCCCTCGTAGTACTGCTCGGTCTCGATGTCCCACAACCACGCCTCACCGGGCTCGAAGCTGGCCAGGAACGGGTGCCCCGCCTCTCGGGCATGCCTCGTGCCGTGCTGCGAGGGTGAGGAGTCGCAGCATCCGACGTGCCCGCACTCCGCGCAGCGCCGCAGGTGGAACCACCACCCCGGCCCGTCCCCTGCCAGGCACTCCACGCACCCGTCCCCGCTCGGCTGCGCGGATGGATCTATCCCCCGGATCGGGCTGTCAGTCATGGGACACACCTCCCGATGAAGGCTCGGCCCGGAGCCGGTTCGGCACGTCGACGCCCAAGCCCTCGGACCGTCTGCCCCCATCCCAACCAACCGGCTCGCACGAAGATTCCGTGACGAGCAGCAGCGGGCGGTGCAGCCGTACGGAGCCGGTCCGCGCCAGGGGAGGCGACGCGGCCCGCGGCGGTGGCCGACGCCGGCCGGCGGGCCGCTACCGCGCGGATGTCCCCTCGTGGGCCGGACCGCTCGCCCCGGCCCGGGCAGCGGCTACCGGACCGCCTCGGACGGGGCCGCTCTCCGCCGTACCCGCGAGTTCCAGCACGTGCCCGGTCCAGGTGCGGAAGGTGCGCAGGCCTACGCGGTCGTAGAAGCCTCCGGCCGCCATGGTGTTGGTGGAGTCGACGTCCGCGACGGCCCACCGGTAGCCCAGGGCCTTCGCCCGGGCGAGCGCGTGGGTGAACACGGCGCGGTACAGGCCTCGGCCGTGCAGGTCCGGGCGGGTGCCCGCGTTGGCGAGGTAGAGCTCGCGTTCGGTGCCCGCGACGGCGAGTTCGGTGCAGAGCAGGTAGCAGAGGATCTCCCGGCGCTCGACGGACAGCAACAGGAAGGACGACGCGGGGCGGAAGTACGGGCTACCGGTCACGGAATGACGCCAGACGGCCGCCGTCATCCGCACACTGCCCCAGGTGTCGGCGAAGATCTCGTTCCGGGCGGCCAGCAGCTCCGCGTCGTACCGGTCCTCGAACGGCACGATCGCGGTGCCGCGCAGCGGCAACGGCGCGGCCGCCGCCGCGTACTGCGCCAGGTCGATCCGCATGCCCCGGTAGCTGCGTGCCCTTCGGTACCCTGCGGCATCCAACTCCCCCGCGAGCCACCGCTGACGGCCGTGCGTCCGGGCGTGGAGCTCCAACGGGGCGCCGGTGAACCGCTCCCGGTGCCTCCGGGCGGCCGTACGACGGCACCAGGTGAGGAGGTGGTCGGCCGTCTCCGAGGTCCGGTGGGCCGGGTGGACCGCGAGCTCCACGGTCATCTCGTGGACGGGGTCCGCCTGTTCCCGCGTCCGCGTGACCGCGTGTGCCACCTGCTCCGGTCCGGCCCAGGCGGAGATCGTGCCGGCCGCCAGGTCGATACCCGAAGCGGCCCAGCCGTCCTGGACGTCCTGCTCGCCCCGCCGGTCGCCCGTCCTGTCGGCGCGCTCGCAGACGGCCAGCAGCTCCGCGGTGCGGCGCGCGTCGGAGCGGGCGAGCGGGCGCCACACCGGCTCATTCACCGCGGGCCTCCGCGAGTCCGCGCCCACCGGGCACCACGACCTGGCCGTCGGTGACCAGCATGAACCGCTCCAGCCCTGGCACCAGCACATTGACGACCGCGGCGTCCGGCGTGACGTGGTGGTCGCGCTGGTACGCCGCGAAGCCGCGCTCCCGCAGAAGCCCCAGGAGTCGGTCGAGGTGCCCGTACGGGGTGTCCGGCGCCGCCGTCGGCTCGAACGGGCGCACCTCGGCGGCCTCCAGGGCGGTGCCGAAGTCGGACAGGTAGCAGGCGTGCAGCCCCGGGTAGGGGCCGGTGTCGTCGCGCTGCGCGGGCAGCAGATCGGCGTACTCCTCCCGCAGGCCGATGGTGCTGTGCAGTTGGACGAGTTCGCTCAGCGCTCTGGAGATCGCGTACCGGCGGGAGAGCGACGCGCCCCACCCGCAGATCCGCGCGGGCCGCCTCGGGGGCGGCGCCTGGTAGGCCGTGTACGCCGGCACGCCCAGGTCGGTGGTCATGTCGATCAGGTGCACCGGCCGGCCGGTGCGGGCGGTGGTGAAGTCGAGGAGGGCGGTGAGGTCGGCGGGCAGCGTCGCCGGGTCGACCACGACCAGCCGTCGCGGCCGTTCCCGCAGGAACTGCCCGATCAGCAGCAGGGACAGCGCGTCGCGCTCGATCAGCTCGTTGATCGCGTGCACGGCGGCTTCGACCGGATCGGCCCCGGCGGCCCAGCCGTTGTTGACCGAGTAGCGGCCCACCGACCGGTAGTCGTAGGAGTCGCCGACTTCCCGGCGCAGCTCGTCGCCCGCCGGTCTCAGGTATTCGGGCATGGACAGGAAGAGCGGGACGTCGGTGTCCGGGCCGCCGTCCAGCGACCGGTACGGCAGGCATCCCAGCGGGTGATCGGGCGCCTGGACCAGCAGCGCGGCGGCGATGTCGGGTCGGAGCGGACCATGGGCGACGCCGTGGGCGCCGGCCAACCGGATCGGCGCGCCGACCAGTCCGTCGACCCCGCTGAGAAAGTGTTCCAGGGCCTCGAACAGCGCACCCGCCCGGGCCTCCGCCCGGCCGCCCTTGCCCAGTCCGAGCCCGGTGCGCAGCGGTACTCCGGCTCGGCGCAGGACGCACCGCCAGGTCCCGGGGCTGCCGTCGAGGATCGGGGCGAGATCGGCCTCCAGTCCCAGGGCCGCGATCGCGGCCGCAGCCCGTCCGGACGCCGCGTCGGGGAGGAGGCTGCGTTCCCCGGACTGGGGAGGTGCGGTGTGCGTGGGGGTGGTGGTCACGGCCGTCCCGTCTGCTCGGTGGGGCGCCGGCCCGCGGTGGACGGTGTGCGACCACCGCGGCCCGGCGCCCCTGGCTGTTCATGCCCTCGGATCGGTGTCAGCCCTCGTCGGTGGACTCGCCCGAGTCGGCCTGGCCGTCCTTCGCGATCTCGGCGATGATGCGCTGCTCGGCGACCGACAGCACGACCTCGTCCGGGTGGAACTTGTCGCGGTCCTGGAATCCGCCCATGGGAACTACCTCCTGGAACTGGGGAGCCGGCCACCGGTCGGCGGCCCGACTCCGGTCGCACAGCACAGCGTGCGTGTGCGCCGCAACCGATCGTGACCGACTGGTCGCCGCATGTGAATGCTCGTCCGTACGGGTAACTTGCGCGAGAGTCCGCACACGGGCGCGCCGCCGTCCACGCCGTTCCCCGGGAGCCGGGCAGCCCCGTCCGGGACCGCCGCTGCCGGATACCGCGTTCGGGTGAAAGGAGTCACTCTCCCGGTGTCCGACCGCCGAAGGGCCCCGCCGGCCTTCGGACGCCGACCGGAGGGGCATCCCCCGGGGCCCGCACGGGCGACGGGCCCGCGTTCCGGCCCCGGTCGGCGCCTGGTTCCCGGTGGTCGGAGGACGGTTGCCCGCCCCTTGCGGATTGCGCGACAGTCCCGCCATGGACCTCCTGCCCGCGCCGTCCCCGCACCCGATGGGGGGCGACCCGATCGCCGCGGCACTCGAACTGGCCGGCGCCCGCTGTTCGCTGACCCGTGGCCTCACCTTCACCGGCCCCTGGTCGCTGGCGTTTCCCGCGCCCGGCGGGCTGAAGCTGCACGCGGTCCTCGAAGGCACCTCCTGGCTGCTGATGGACGGGATCGTTACGCCGGTCCTGCTGGAGGCGGGCGATGTCGTGGTCCTCGCCGGCGACCGGCGGTACGTGCTGGCGAGCGCACCGGGCCTGCCTCCGATCGAGGCCCTGCCGCTGCTGAGGGCGACCGTGGAGCCCTTCCACCACACAGGGCCTCCGGGCGCCCCGGAGACCGTCGCGGTCGGGGGTCACATCGAGCTCGAAGCCGCCGGGAGGGACCTGTTCCTCGACGCTCTGCCGCCCCTGATGCACCTGCGGGCCACGACGCCCGAGGCTGCGGCCGCCTGCTGGCTCCTCACCCAGGCGTTCCACGAGATGCGTGCGGACCGGCCCGGCGCCACGTTCGCGGCGAACCACCTGGCCCGGCTGCTCTTCGTCCAGGTCCTGCGCGCCTTCATGCGCGAGGCCCACGCCTTCCCCACCGGCTGGCTGCGGGCGCTGGGTGACGCGCGCATCGGCCCGGCGCTGCGGCTCATGCACGAAGACCCCGCCCACCCGTGGACCCTGGCCGAGCTGGCCACGGCGGCGGCCATGTCGCGCACCAGTTTCGCGACTCGGTTCAGGACCGTCGCCGGCGCTCCGCCCCTGACCTACCTCTGCAACTGGCGCATACGGCTGGCCCGACACGGTCTGCGGTACGACGACAGGTCGGTCGCCGCCCTGGCGGCCGCCCTCGGCTACTCCTCGGAGAGCGCCTTCAGCAACGCCTTCAAACGCGTCACGGGGATGGCCCCGCTCCACTACCGCCGCACGGTACGGGAGGGCGGCGCCGAACCGTCACCGCCCTTCCGGGCGTAGCCCGTTCGTGCCCCGGTCCGGCGGTGCGCCGGCGCCGCGTCGGCCCGTGCAGGTCTGCGACCGCCCGCGCCCGCGGACGTCGTCCCCGGTGGCAGCCCCGGCTCACGCCGGTCGGTCGGACAGCTCCGTCCACAGGTCGAGGAAGGCCCGCAGGGGCGCACACGGCCGGGTGCCCGCCCGCCACACGAACACCTTCCGCAACCGGATGGCGGGCTCCAGCGGAACGACGACGAAGCGCCGGTCGGCGGCGAGGACCGGACTCGCACGGGAGGTCAGGGCGATACCGATCCGCTCGGCGACCAGCGCGAGCTGGAGGGCGACGTCGTTCGTCGCGTAGGCGATGTCCAGCCGCAGCCCCTGCGCGGCGAAGGCCGCGCGGATGAACGCGTGCACTCCGCTGTCGGGGCTGTAGCTGATGAGCGGGCCGCGGACCGCCTCGTCGAGGGTCATCGGACGGTTCGCGGGCCGGCTTCCGGCGGGGAGGACCGCGACGATCCGGTCCTCCAGGAGCACGCGCGAGGCCACGGCGGCGGGTTCGCCGTCCGGCGGTCCCGCGACCACGGCCGCGTCGATCTCCCCGTCACGGACCTTCGCCAGCAGCGACGGGCTCGACGCCCCGGCGAGAGTCACCGCGACCCGGGGGTACCGACGGTGGTACTCCCCCAGCAGCCGGGGGATGGCGGTGCCCTCCAGACCGCCGACGGTCCCCAGCGCGAACGAGCCGCCGAGCAAGCCCGAGCGGTCCGCGAACTCCAGGACGGCCGACGCGGCCGACGCCAGACAGGCACGGGCGTGCGGCAGCAGCGCGGCGCCGCCGGAGGTGAGGACGACCTGCCGGGGCAGCCGTTCGAACAGCGGCTCCCCCAACTCCTTCTCCAGGGCCTGGATCTGCTGGCTGATCGCGGGCTGCACGACATGACAGCGGGCCGCCGCCTTCGTGAACGACCGCTCCTCCGCCACCGCGACGAAGTACTCAAGCGTGCGGAGCTCCATGGCAGACAAACTATCAACTCCGCCACTGGAAAGCCGGGTTGCGCTGCCCCGTCGCGGCCTGCGGCCGCAGCGGTATGACGGTACGACGATTACCGGTGCGATCAGCGACCGTGACGACCGCCATCACCGCTGCGTATTGGACGCGCGCGGCCGGCTCCCCGAGGCTGGTGGCAGGGTGTCGGCCGGCCCCGTGAACTCCGGCGAAGGGCGAGGACAGGCAGATGAGAGTGACCGTCGTCGGCGGCGGCATCGCCGGACTGACCTGCGCCCTGAGCCTGCACGCCGCCGGCTTCGCACCCCGGGTGTACGAGGCGGCGCGCACCGTCGAGGCGGTCGGCGTCGGGATCAACCTGTTGCCGCACGCCGTCCGGGAACTCTCCGAACTAGGGCTGGACGCCGAGTTGGCGTCCGTGGCACTGCCCCCGCAGCTGCTGAGCTACCGCGACCGGACGGGTGGGACGGTCTGGGAGGAACCGCTGGGACGCGCCGCCGGGTACCACTGGCCGCAGTACTCCGTGCACCGCGGCCGTCTCCAGCTGCTGCTGCTCGCGGCGGTACGCGAGCGACTGGGGCCGGACTCGGTCCGCACCGGCCTGCTGTTCCGGAGCTTCGAGCAGAGCGCCGGCGGCGTCCGCGCCCACTTCCTGGACCGGTCGAGCGGTCTGCCCGTGGTCGAGGACGCCGACGTGCTGGTCGGCGCCGACGGCATCGACTCCGTGGTCCGCAGCCGGCTGTACCCGGACGAGAGCCCCCCGAACGGGAACGGCGTCCACATGTGGCGCGGGGTCGCACAGCTCCCGCACGTCCTCGACGGCCGCTCGATCGTGGTGGCCGGCGGCACCCCCGGCGCGAAGTTCGTCGCCTACCCGATCGAGGACCCCGCGACCGCGACCGCCGACGCCCTGGTGAACTGGGTGCTGGAGGTGCGGCACCGCCAGTCCGCCCCGCCCGCGGGCGGCCCCGGCCGTCGCGTCCCCGCGGCGGAGGCCCGCGCCGGGCTGTCCTCGTGGAACCTGCCCTGGATCGACCTGACGGCGATCGCCGAACGCTCCCCGGTGATCGTCGAGTACCCGATGATCGACCGTGACCCCCTGCCGCGCTGGAGCTTCGGACGGGTCACCCTCCTCGGCGACGCCGCGCACCCGATGTTCCCCATGGGCATGAACGGAGGATCGCAGTCCGTCGTCGACAGCCGGGTGCTGGCCTGGTGCCTGGCGCGCGAGGACGACGCCGTGGCCGCGCTCGACCGCTACGACCGGATGCGTCGGCCGGCCGTGAACGCGATCGTGCTGGCCAACCGCGGCCTGGGACCGGAGGAGACCATCGCCCGAGCCGAGGAGCGCGGCGGGGTGCTGCCCGTCGGGGAGGCCGAGGAGATCGCGGCCCGCTACAAGCAGCTGGGCGGGGCCACCGTGACCCAGGTCAACACCCACCCCTCCTGGACGGTCGTCCCTGCCATCGCCGCCGCCGAGCAGGAGCCGCTCCGTGGGTGAGCCGGACCGACCGGGCTCGCGGACGAGGTCCGCCATCAGCGCGCGAGGCCCCGCAGCAGACCCTCCAGGTCGCGTTCGCCGGCCGGTGTTTGTGCCCCGTTCTCCAGGCCACCGCTGATCAGGTGCTGAGCGGCCGGCAGAGTGAACGTGGAGGCCCAGGCACTGTTCTCGCGGAGCAGTCCTACCGTGAAGTCATCGGCGGGCAGCGCACGCTTGGCCGCTTCGATGACACCGTCGGGCAGCGCGGCGATGTTGCGGGCGACGCCGTCGACGTACTCGTCGAGCTCGGCGGCCGGCAGGGCCCGGTTGATCCAGCCGTACGACGCTGCCGTCTCGGCGTCGAACAGGTCCGCCGTGAGGATCACCTCCAGCGCGCGGTTGCGTCCCACGCGGTCCCGGAGGTACTGCGTTCCGCCTCCCCCGGGAACGATGCCCATGAGCGCTTCGATCTGACCGAGTCCTGCGGTCTCCGTGGCGGCGAACGCCATGTCCGCCGCGGCCACGAATTCCGCCCCGCCCCCGCGGGCCTTCCCGGCCAGCTTCACGATGGTCACCTGCGGCTGGTGGCGGATCAACTCGCCGATCGCCTGGAACACGTTGGCGCCCGCCGGCGCCGATGCGGCGAGTTCCTCAAGGGCGTCCGGCTCGTCCCCGATGCGCATGTCCACGTGGGCGATGAAGAACTCCGGGTCGGCACTTGAGAAGACGATGACGCGGACGGACGAATCCTCCCGGAGGTCCGTCAGCACCGCCCGCAGGTCGCGCATCATCGCCGTTCCGAGCGTGTTCACCGGGGGACTGTCGAGGACGATCCGGGCGACGCCGTGCCGGCTGCTGACACGCAGAGTCGAGTAGACATCGTTCATCATGAGGTTCCCCGTCCGGTAACCGATGGGCCTGTAGGTTTGCCATGCATACCTACCGTCGGCGACGGCACCCGGACGGTCAAGAACGCACTTTGGGAGAACCTGGGATCATGAAGGACACCGGCCCGCACCGCTCCGACGCCGAAGCACGGACGGTCTTCCGGGCGGACTGCCCCAGTCGGCCGATCCTCGATCAGATCGCGGACAAGTGGTCGATGATGGCGATGGCACTGCTGGAACGGCCGACCCGGTTCAATGAACTGAAGCGCAGCCTGGAGGGCATCACGCAACGCGTCCTCACCCAGACACTGCGCCGTCTTGAGCGCAACGGCATGATCCACCGCACGGTGCTGCCGACCTCACCGGTCGGCGTCGAGTACTCGCTCACACCGCTGGGCGAGTCCCTGCGCGAGCCGTTCGGCCGGCTCTACGACTGGACCGTCGAGCACAGCGCGGAGATCCAGGAACGTCAGCGAGCGTACGACACCGCGGCTGACGCCTAGTAGTCGGCGGGGCTGCTGGTCATGGGCCCCCCGGTCAGCAGGAGGGGCGCAAGGTGATCCGGGGGGCTTGTGCCTGCACCTTCGCCCGATGTCGGCCTGGCGGCCGGGCCGCGGCAGCGCGAACTCCCTGGTGGGCGTACTCAGATGGACCCGCGACCTTCGGACAGCAGCGCGCCAAGGGTCGCGCGCACCCTGCTCGCCAAAGTTGAGCCCTTGCTTGTCAAGAAAGCTCTGGCGTCGCTATAACTTTCTCGTCGAGGTGCCCAGGCGGGAGGACAGCGCCGGTCAGATCCGGCGTCATGGCGTCCGTGGGCACCCGTGACCGTTCACGACTGTGAGGAGCTGATCCCCTTGCTGATGCGTACCGACTCCCTGCGCGGAGTGCGCGACCTCGACCGGCTCACCCAGCAGCTGGTCGGCGCCGTCTCCCAGCCGGCGGGGATGCCGCTGGTCGCCTACCGCGACGGCGAGGTGTTCGTGCTGTGCCTGGACCTGCCGGGCATCGACCCGAAGACCATCGACCTGGATGTGGAGCGCAACGTCCTGACCGTGCGCGCGGAGCGCGCGTCCGGGGTGCCGCAGGGCGCGGAGGTGCTGGCGGACGAGCGGGTGCTGGGCCGTTTCTCCCGGCAGGTGTTCCTGGGGGACGCACTGGACACCGAGCGGATCGAGGCCGACTACGACCAGGGCGTGCTGAGCGTGCGCGTGCCGATCAGCGAGAAGGCCCGCCCCCGCAAGATCGCCATCACGGCCAAGGGCGCACGCGAGGCCATCTCCGCCTGACCCCGGCGATGCGGCGTCGATGTCCGCCCCCCGTTCCTGCCGCACCGACCGGCCACCGCGCCCTGCCGGGCTTCGCCCGCCCGCGGCCGCGGGCGGGCACGGCTGACCCGTGGGCATCGTGGTTCTGCTCGAACTGGTCGAGCCGCTGGACGCTCCCGTCCTGGGGGCCAGGGGCGATCCGGTCGACGCCCTGTCGGTGCGGCGGGTCCATGCCGCACCCTCGGATCCGGCCACCCCGCCGCGCGCGGGGCGTGAAGTACCTCTCCGACCGACGCGGAAAATCTGTGCCCGCTGGAGTAGACATTGCCGCGCACCGCGGTTAGTGTTTCTCTCGTAGCAAGCAGTCGAGAGGTACCAGCCAGACACGAACTGGCTGGCCGCAGTGCAGAAGTTCGCAGGTCGGCACGGTTGCAGGGTTCTGAAGCCAGGGATGGTGCAGTAAGGCGACGGGACCGGTGGCCGGGCCGGGCGGCCCGCAGGTATCAGGGGCCGCTACCCGGCGGTACCGCAGTTCAGCAAGGGCAGTACTTCGCAGTACCAGCAGTTGAGCAGTTCGCAGGACACGCCGGGCAGGTGGGCGTGAAGAAGGCGGCGCGGTAGCGGAGTCCCGGAGCCACGGCAGGTGCAGGACGGCGACGGGGCTGGCGACCGGGCCAGGTGGCCCGCAGGTATCAGGGGCCACCACCCAGCGGTACCGCAGTACGGCAAGTGCATTACTCGTAGGTGAAGTTGAGTTCGGAAGTACCGGCAGTCGAAGTACGCGGTACCCCAGTGAAGGCGCCCAGACTGCGGGCCGCGCGTGCTGGGAGTCCGGCAGTGGGGTTCCAAGCCGAGTGGTTGAGCAGGACGGGCAACGGGGCTGGCTGCCGGAACCGGCGGACCATCAGGACCGCCGTAGCAGTACCGGGTAGCTGGCGCTACCCCGCAGTTCGCAGGACCGCAGTACCGCAGTACCCGTATGAGCAGTACCGAGCAGGTCGCAGTACCGAGCAGTTGGAAGTACCCGCAGTACGCAGTAACCGGCCAGTACAGAGGATGAACGGAGGGGAGAGAGCGCCATCAGGATCGCCCGGCCCGTGAGGAACCGACCCGGGCGGATTCCGAAGACCCCAAGGCAAGGACGGTGGTTTCCGGTCACGCATACGCGATCCCCGCACGCCCCTTCCCCCGGGGCAGTGCGGACACATGAAACCCGGCCCGAGAGCCGGTAGATGGTGTAAATCCTTTCGGGGCCCCGGGAGCCACTATGGCCCCGGGGCCCCTCAGCGCGTCCCCCGACACAACAAGAAGAGGTGCAGTGACCACGACAGCCATCCGACCGCATACCCCCGGCTCCCTCGACGACGACGACTACCCCGCCTACACCATGGGCCGCGCCGCCGAGATGACCGGCACCACCCCCGGCTTCCTACGCGCCCTCGGCGACCAGGGCCTCATCACACCCCTGCGCTCGGACGGCGGACACCGCCGCTTCTCCCGCTACCAGCTACGGATCGCCATGCGCGCCCGCGACCTCGTCGACCAGGGCACCCCCGTCGACGCCGCCTGCCGCATCATCATCCTCGAAGACCAACTCGAAGAAGCCCTGCGCATCAACGAACAGCTCCGCCGCGACGCCGGACAGGAACCCGCAGCCGACACCTGACCCACCCACGGCCGACGAGACCGGCCCGCGGTGAGCGACAGGTGCTCACCGCAGGCCGCCCCGGGCCACCAGCCCGTCGACCACCGGCCGGCCACTCCCACCCGCACGGCCCCTCACCGGCGCAGGCCGGCTCCACGCCACCCGGTGGACAGCTCTCCGCCCCGTCGGAATTCACCTCCGGGTCGTTCATCCACTACGGTTTGCCGGCTCATGACACGCGCCCTGCGGCGTGGGCCGGTGGCTTACTTCTCGTTGGCCGTACCGGGCCCGCGCTCCCACTGCGCCCGACCGACCGGCACCCGGGACCGGATCGCCCGGGCCTTCCTGTCGGCGCTCCGTTCCCTTGCGCTGGGCGGGTGGTCGGCGGGTCACCAGCCGCCCCGGCACGGGTGTGGACCGTCAGGTCAGCCGCCCGCAACGCGGGCGCGCCCCGGCCCGCGGAGACCGGGCCGCAAGAAGCACCCGGTGACCATCCCCGCAGAGTTCGGTCACCGTCCTGCCTTGGCCCTCCGCCTGCGGCCGGGAACGGACGGCCACGTGCTCGACGCGATGGGCGAAGTAGACCGGGACACCGGCCCACTCCTGGACACCGCGGTGGGCAGCGCCCTGGAGACACCCTCTGTCCTGCGGAAACTGGTGATCGATACCCCGCAGAGTCCGCTTCGGCCAAAGGGATCCAGGATCCCGTGAACACCCCGCCGTCCCTCTGGGTCCACAGCCTGGAGAGGGCTCTGGGGCGGAGGACGGGCCTAGAGCGGAGGCGAAGCGCCTCCAGGCGGATGCAACGACTGCCGGTGCGCCGACGCCGGCGCCGGCAGCCCGGTTCAGAGGCTGAGCAGGCCGATGGCGTGGCCGTCGTGGTCGACCACCGGCCACACGGCCAGGCCCCGGGCACGCATGGCGGCGGTTGCGACGGCGGCCGGCATGTCGGCGGTGGCGAACGGGGCCCCGCCGAGGACGAGGTCGCGGACCGGGGTCCGTGCGGTGGTCCAGGAGCGGGCCTGGAACGGGGCGAGGTGCAGGCGGGTCAGCAGCCCGGCGCAGCGGCCGTCGTCGTCGCGGACCAGGAGGTGGTCGGCGCCCGAGCTGTCGAGGATGTGGATCGCCACGTCGAGCATGACGTCGTCGCTGATCTGGAGCTCGGGCTGGGTCATGAGGTCGCGGACCGTGGCGGTCGTGGCGGTGCGGTCCAGGGTGAGGGTCATCGGCGGACTCCTTTGGTGTCGTGTCCGCCGGGGCCGGCGGTGGTCGGGGCACGGACGACGGTGGGACGGCCGGCGGGGTCCGCCGGGGGCGGGCCCGGACCGTGGGCACGGCTCGGGCCCGCGCTTGACTTCTAGGCGGCGAGGGCGACGCGGCGGGGTGCCCGGCGGCGGCCGGAGGAGCCCTGGCCCTCGCGACCGGCGGTGACCCGGGCGTCTGCGGCCGGGCGGCTGCGGCGGTTGCGGCTCGTGGAGGTGCTGCGTCGGGGGCGTTCGACGACGGGGGCGGCGATCACGGTGGGGATGCCGGTGGGGACGCGGGCGCCGGTGATGCGGGCCAGGTCCTCGTCGCCGGCGCTGACACGGGTGGTGACGGGGGTGATGGCGGCGGTGGTCATCATCCGGGCCATCTCGCGACGCTGGTTGGGCAGCACCAGCGTGACGACGGTGCCGGACTCGCCCGCCCGGGCGGTGCGCCCGCCACGGTGCAGGTAGTCCTTGTGGTCGGCCGGCGGGTCCAGGTTGACCACCAGGTCGAGCCCGTCGACGTGGATGCCCCGGGCCGCGACGTTGGTCGCGATCAGCGCGGTCACCTGACCGGTGCGGAACTGCTCCAGGGTGCGGGTGCGCTGCGGCTGCGACTTGCCGCCGTGCAGGGCCGCGGCCTTCACCCCGTTCGCGAGCAGGTCGAGCACCAGGCGGTCCGCGCCGTGCTTGGTGTCGATGAACATGATCACCCCGCCCTCGCGGGAGGCGATGTGGGCGATCGTGGCGGACTTGTCGAAGTTCTGCACATGCAGCACGTGGTGCTCCATGGTGCTGACCGCGCCCGCGGACGGGTCCACCGAGTGGGTGACCGGGTCCTTGAGGAAGCGTCGCACCAGGCGGTCGACGTTGCGGTCGAGAGTGGCGGAGAACAGCATCGTCTGGCAGCCTTCGGCGACCTGGTCGAGGAGTTCGGTGACCTGCGGCAGGAAGCCCATGTCGGCCATCTGGTCGGCCTCGTCGAGCACCGTGATGCCGACGCCGTCCAGCTGGCAGTCGCCGCGCTGGATCAGGTCCTTGAGCCGGCCGGGGGTGGCCACCACGACCTCCGCCCCGCGGTTCAGTGCCTGTGCCTGGCGGCCGATCGACATTCCGCCCACCACGGTCGCCATCCGCAGCCGCACCGCGTGGGCGTAGGGGGTGAGGGCGTCGGTGACCTGCTGCGCGAGCTCGCGGGTGGGGACCAGGACCAGGGCCAGCGGGCGGCGGGGTTCCGCGCGCCGGCCGGCGGTGCGGGCCAGCACGGCGAGGCCGAACGCGATGGTCTTGCCGGAGCCGGTGCGGCCACGTCCGAGGACGTCACGGCCGGCCAGCGAGTTCGGCAGCGTCGCGGCCTGGATCGGGAACGGCGTGGTGACGCCCTGGCGGGTCAGCACGGACAGCAGGGCCTTGGGCATGTCCAGTTCGTCGAACGCTTCGACGGCCGGCAGCGCCGGGGTGGTGCTGACCGGCATCGCGAACTCGCCCTGAACGGAGGCGCCCTGACGGGAGCTCCGGCCGCCGGCAGGCCGGTCACCGTAGAAGGAGCTGCCGCCGGCGCGGGACCCATAGGCGCCGCCCGAACGGGAGGAGGAGGCGGAACGGGAGGAGGAGGCGTTCTGGTACGAGGAGCGGCTGGAGCGGTTCATGGGAAACCTTCCTGGGGCGGCACGTCGCAAGGAGGCTCCGCAGCGCGGGGCGCCGGCAGGAGGCCTTGAGGGAACGGGCCGAAAGTGTGGTGCGGGGCGTGGACGGTGAAACCGTGCGGCACGTCACCTCAGGTCGACGCTCACCGCGGAGGGCGGGAGCGAAGAACCTCGAACCGTGGGTGTCACGGCAGGGCGCCGATCCGGACGCGGCGCTGGGCGTCTCGCGTGGGGATGGCCGCCGGCGGCGGAGCCAGGGGGCCGGAAACGGCCGGGGAAAGCGTGGTGGCGCAATGCCGAGGGGCCCGCACCGGGCATCAAGTACGCGGTGCGGGCCCCTCGCTACCAGGCGGGTGCCGTGGCAGAAACTACAGCGGACGAATGTTCTCGGCCTGCGGGCCCTTCTGGCCCTGCGTGACGTCGAACTCGACCTTCTGGCCCTCGAGCAGCTCACGGAAGCCGTTGGCGTTGATGTTCGAGTAGTGGGCGAACACGTCAGGACCGCCACCCTCCTGCTCGATGAAGCCGAAGCCCTTTTCCGCGTTGAACCACTTCACAGTGCCATTAGCCATAAAGAAATCTCCTTCAAGGGGCTGTCCGAAGCGTGCACAGTGCGCGCTCCGAGTCGCCGCGATGAGCACCCACCCGGGGAAGAGCCGGGAAACAAAAAGGCGCCTGCGATACATCGGCAGGCGCACACAAAGTTCATGGGAACCACTACTGCAACTAAGAACACTGTAGCAGGCCCGGGCCCACCACGGGCGGATATTTCACCCCCGGTTCCGCCCGGCCCCTTCCTCGGGGCCGCCGGCCGCGAGGCGCCAAGACGGTCAACACGCTTGCGCGGCAGCCAGATTGAAAACGCACCCCGCCCCTTCGGCGTCGACCACTGGCCCTTCCTCGGAGGGTGAGTCGCGCGGGCGCCGAGCGCCTGCCCCAACCGCGAGAGACCCACGAAAGCGATACGCCAGGCCCACCACCGCCATCCGGGGGCGTACTGGACGGCTTACGCGAAATTCCTGCCGCAACTGCGAAATTGAATGCGCCGGAAGGACCCGCTCCCGCGATTTCCGGCGCATACTGCAGGGAATGACGAAATCTGCAGCAGTCCGCCGCGTCCTGCCCACCAGTCCCTTCAAGGCCCGGATCGAAGCACCGCGCAAGCACTTCGCCGTCGGCGACCGCGTCACCCACGACACCTACGGCCTCGGCCGGGCCATCGGCGTCGAAGGCGACAGCGACATCGCGGTACTCGTCGACTTCGGATCGCGCCAGGAACGCATCACCCAGCCCTACGCCGCCATGTTCAAACTCTGACCCAGGACGCCAGCGGCTCCCAGCCGCGAACGCCGCAGCGCACACGGTGCGCCCCCTGGACGGAGCGCCATCCAGGGGCGCGCACACCCTGGCCCAGGTCGAACGGAGACCACCGGTCCGGCCCTGGAACCCCACCCGCTGTGGCACAAAAGACATGTGACGATACGCCATTGAGGGCCGGCAGCGGGCCGGGCAGGCGATAATCTCCGGGTGTGGATGACAAACATCTGTTTGAGTCCGTCTGCGCAGTGCTTTCCCTCCGGGGGTTCGAGCCAACACCGCCGGAGGCGGCCGGGCTCTCCATTCGGCAGCGCCCGGGGGCCGGCCTGGTGCTGGGTTGGAGTCCCGGCCAGGACCTGATCGGCCCCTCCCTCCAGGCCTGTCCGCATCCCGCCGACGCCGCCGGGCGCACCGAGTTCCGCGGCATCCGCAACGCGCTCATACTCGCCCTGTCGGAGATCCTCGGCGCCGCGGGCTTCACCGTAGCCCCCCTCGGAACCGACCTCCTCGTCACCGCCGGCCCACACGATCCAGGCGATGCCCCGGCCCTCACGACTGCTCCGATCTGCCCCGCACCGCGGCGCACCCGACCGGCACGTCGAACCGCCGCCGCTTAGAAGTCCTAACAGAGGCGTTGGACGTGGCGAGGCGGGCGGCGGCCAGTTCCTCGTCATCCTGTCCACCGGCCGCCGCTGGCCGGGGATCACCGACGCACACCCGCACCCAGCTGAACGGCCGGCGACCGGTCGAGGCCGGCCGGGCCGCTGTGACGCCCCCGGCCCGGGTCAGCTAGCCAGAAGGCGAGTATCAGGGCGCCCGTCACCAGTGCGGTCAGCACCGGGGCCCCCATTGGCCACAGCACAGTGGGAAGTGCCTGGACGTACCGGGTGCGAGCACGGCGACCACCGGTCTCATCCAGTACGCGTGCACCGCGAACACGGCCGACCCGGCCAGTGCGGGGGACATGGTCCGGCTCAACGAGGCCTTCCGTACCTGGGGTGACCACGGCAGGGGATCCAGCATCACCCTGGCCCACTCCGGGATGGCCCTGACCGCGTCCGGCGGGGCCGGCTCGGCGGTGGTCCAGGCACCGAACACCGGTGCCGCCAACCAGGTGTGGGACCTCGTGCGGGCCTGAGTCCGTGCGCCGCCGCCGGGCTGCGCCGTCCGGCCGGTGAGAACGTGCCCGCGGCGTTCTCACCGGCCTCCCCCGCGCCGCTTCACCGACAGCGCGCCCGGCGACAGCGCGCCTGCCGGTTCAGTACGCTGACGGAACGTCGGACGGGCCCGGCCGGACAGGGAGACGCCGGGCCGCCACAGGACCGAAGCGGGAGAGGGCCGATGAGCGGATGGACGGCGGAGATCCGGGCGCGCGTGGCGGAACCGCGGATCTGGTTCGTGGCGACCACCGGGGCGGACGGCGCGCCGCACGTCACACCGATGTGGATCGGCATCGAGGGTGACCGGGTCTTCTTCAACACCTCCCTCGGCCGGACCAAGGAGCGGAACCTGCGCCACGACCCCCGCGTGTGCCTCTCCCACGCCGATCCGGCCGATCCCTTCGACCGGATCCAGATCCACGGCCGGGCTGTCGAGTTCGTGACCGGCGACCAGGCCGACCGGCAGATGGACCTCCTCGCGCACAAGTACCTCGGCGTCGAGCGGTACGGCTGGCGGGTCCCGGGTGAGCGGCGGGTCACGGTCTTCATCGAGCCCGCCCGGATCCGCCGCGTCGTCGGCGTCGAACCGCTGCCGGCGGCCGCCCGGTTCGCCGACTGACCCGACGGCGGCTGTCTGGCTCGGAAAGTCATCGCCGCAGGTGAAACGAGTCTCGACGCGGCGCCCGGCCAGCGCCGGCGTCACCCCCCACCCCACCCGGTACTGGGGGGGACAACAGGCCCGGAACATGGCCGCCGACCCCGGCAGGCGCACAGGATCCCTGCGCTTCCCACCGCCGTGGGCGACCTCGCGGGCCGCCGACTCCCGCGCACCCGCGTTCTCGGCGGTGTCATCGACGAGTACCGATACGCAGGTTGACCAGCGGCGATGACTTTCCGGGCCCCACAGCTTCTGTCCGGGGCTTCGATCTTCCCGTCCCCGGCCTCGCGCCGGTGGGTCAAGGTTGGTCTGCTCATGACTGGCGAAAAGTCTGGCTGCTGCCCGAACACCACCCGGACGGCCGTCACTTGGGGCCTCGGCCCTGTAGTAGACAAGATCGGCGACAACGGCGCCGCCCGCAGTGGCGCCGCCCCCTTCCACCTGCAGGAGGACCCATGGCATCGGCCCAGGAATGGACCCTGAAGAACGGCACGGCGCGGGTGTTTCCCGCGAACGGCAGCACCCTCGTCAAGCCGCTCATTCTCGCCGCCCAGGGCAAGGGCCCGGCAGACCTCACCACGCCCGAGGCCCACGCCGAGGCCACGAAACCGACGGACCTCGCCGCGTTCGAGGCCGGCGTCGACGACCCCTCGTACTCGTTCCTCGGGGAACTGCGCGCACGCGGCTACGACCTCATCCTGGTCGGCTACAACAAAGGCGTGACCCGGCTCGCCGACCAGTCGCAGGCGGTGATCGGAGCCATCCACCAGGCGGCCTACGAGTGGGACGGCGACGGCCTGCTCACCGTGGGCGGCATCGGCCGGGGCGCCCTGGCGGCTCGTCACGCCCTCACGAAGATGGAAGTGGAGCGTCAGGACCACCGGACTCAGACCTACTTCTCCTACAACGGCAGCGCGCCCTTCGAGGAGGAGAGCACCGACCTGCGGCGGCTGGGCGGCTGGCCGCTGCGGCCCATCAAGTTCAAGCTGGTCAGCGGCGACTTCACCAGCCGACTGAACGACGACGACTTCGACGAGAGCACCCTCGGCGCCGCCAACACGGGGAAGTCGCTGATCACCAAGGAGCTCGGCTCCTGGCTCCTGAACAAGCTGAACTGAGCAGCGACAGCCGTCTCGTCGCGTCACGGGCCACCAGTCCGCTCGGCGGGCAGTGATGTCGCGAAGGGCGGGCCGGCAGCCCATCTTACCGGCCCGCCCTTCGATAGTCGTCGGTCCCGCTCCGCTCGCCCGCGGCCCTGCAGTCGGGGCGTAGCGCAGAGTGACAGCCCACGCGTGGCAGGAGCTCCCCGAGCCTCGGTGCGGTGGGCTTCGTCGGCAGGGGCATCGATGGGCCACAACCGCGCCCGTCGTGAATGCCAGCAGCACTCATATGGGTGAAGCTGGGACTCTCTCGCATTGCGAGGGCGGCCGGGCGCGGTGCGCTGACGACTATGGGTATGGGTACCGCCTCGGTTCCCCCGACAGCTGGAGAGCATCGTGAATGACGACGTGGTGCGCATCGCCCCTTGTGAGGACCAGAGCGCGGAAGAAGTCGCGGAGATCCTTTCCCAGGCGGCAGCCGAGCAAGGCATCGAGGACGAGGTCGTGGTCGACGGGGAGGAAGTGATCGCTCCGCGCTCCCTCATGACCGGATCGGCTCCCGTCGTGGGGGTCGGGTTCCCGCCGCCGCCGGCGGCGGATACGAATCCCGACGGGCCGCCCACCAGCGGCCAGTTCTACCGGTTGCAAGGGCCGATCGCTCTGGGCTGACGCATCGCGGACCGCGACGGGGGCGGCTTCGTCGTACTGGCCGAGCCAGTGCTTGCTTCCTCAAGTCGTGGATATAGATCGGGCGTTGCGGGCGTTGGGTGAGTTGATGGGGTGATCCGGGGGGGTGTGCCGGGGTTGTCGCGGGCCCGGGCCGCTGTGGCGGCGGACGAGGAGAGGGTGATCGTCAGATCGGCCGGGGCGCTCAGGGGGCCCGTGACATCATCGACGGCATCCCGCCCTGACCCTCCCCGGTACACCACGGCGCCCCCGCCTTCATCAGGGCGAGGGCGCCGCCTATGCGTACGCGCACGGTTCAGGCGTCCACGACGCCGTCGGGCTTGGGCCGCTCCGGGGCCATCCGGATCAGGGGTTGGCCTGTCGGACCCACTTCTGGCCGTTGCCGCCGTTGCAGGTCTGCTGGACGAGCAGGCTGCCGCTGCCGGTCGCGCCGCCCGCGACATCGATGCACAGACCCGAGCCCGCGGCGCGAAGGGTGCCGTCGGGGTAGAGCCGCCACTGCTGGTTGGTGTTGTGGGAGCCGCATCCCCAGACGGTCACCTTGCCGCCCGGAGTGCTCTCGCCGTTGTTGTCCAGGCACACGTCGTAGCCGCGGGGGTCCGTCGCGCCCAGGCGCAGGAAGCCCTGGATCACGCCCTGGGGGCTGAGGGGGGTGGTGGGCACCGGGGAGGTGGACACGCTCGGGGAGTCGGGCAGGAACTTCCAGATCTGCTTTCCGGTGCCGTCACAGGCCACGATGTTCGTCTGCGCGCCCCAGGGCTCCTGGCTGGGCGAGTTCAGGCAGAGACCGGAGGCCGAGCCCTTGATGGGGCTGGTACTGGTGAAGCCGCGCACGACGTGCTGGCCCGACCCCGACGGCGTGCTGGCGAAATTGGACTGACCCGCGCAGCTGCCGTACTCGTAGACGTTGTTGACCACGCCGGACAGGCCGCCCGCGTCCGTACTGCTGGGGCCGCCGAAGTAGGCGTCGGACACAGTGTTCTGAGCACAGGTGCCGGCGGCGTTGTAGTAGACGTACTCGACGAACCCGCTGCCCGAGGAGGTGAGCAGACCGCTCGGCACCGTCCAGCTGCCGATGTGGGCCACGAGCTGCTGGGGGTTGGCGGAGTCGTACACGTCGCCGGTCCAGGTGTTGGTGGTGGACGTGCTCGCGGTCCGCTTCACCGTGAGGTTGTAGGTGTGGCCGTATACGGCGTTGAAGAGGACGGAGCACGACTGGCCGGCGTCGCCGTCGGCGCCCGGTCGGCAGTTGGGGTCGTTGCTGGAGGTGTCTCCGGGGGTGCCGGCGCCGCCGGAGGCGAACACCGAGAAGATGGCACGGAACTGCTGGGTGTTGCCGCTGGTCGGCTGGGGCTGCAGGCCCGTGTAACCGGTCCGGCCGTTGGCGACGCTGAACTGCTGGGCGTAGTAGAGGCCGGTCTGCTCGCTCGCCGGGTTGACCGCCATCGGAAAGGTGATGTTGGTCAGATGCCCCGAGGGCGCGTTGGGGACCGACCAGCCGAGGGACACGTTGCCGCCGAGACCGAAGTCGACAGCCGACGCCGGCGCCGGCGTCGGGGCGAACAGCAAGAGCGCCGCAGCCGCCACCGCGGCGCCGCAGCGCCGCAGTGTCGAGGGGAGGGACATGCGATTTCCTTCCTGCCGCCCGTGCGCGAGAGGCCATCAGCGGCATGACTGGAGGTGCTGGTGCGAACTGCCGGGAGAAACGCTTCGAACGGAACGACGACGCGAGCCGGAGCTTCCAAGGCCCGTGCGCACGTCCCATCACGATGCGATGCACAAAGTATTCACACAGTTACCGCCAGTGAGGAGGCATTCCTTCAAATCAGCCACCTTCCATCCGTGAAATGACGGAAATCCCCACTATGATGCCGTGCCCGGTGTCGGCGATGCGGTGGTCGTGGGTGTTCCAGGACTTCATGGAAGTGGTGTCCTCTTGGCCGGCGGGGCGGGGCGGACGGCCTCACCGCACACCGAGCAGCAGCCCCGGACCTGCCACCGCGCGGGCTGCCAGGACCACACCCAGTGCCGCGAGCATCCGCTGCGGGACGCGCGTGCGCCGACCGTAGCGGCAAGATCAGCCCTTCGACCTGCTCCGCGGACGTCACCCGCTGGCCCGCTGTCGTCGCAGAACAGCCGGCGCACCGACAGCTCGGTCCCGACGCCATGCCGCTGACCGGCCGCCGCACGGCGCATCCGCCAGGTGCCCGTACCTGGTGTGCTCCCGGCCGGCTATCCACAGCTGTCGAGTAGCGGTGCAGGTCAGACCGTCCTCACGTCGTCAGCCACGTAGGGTGGGGATCCTCTGGAGGGGTGCTCAGTCACTCGGTACCGAAGGAGGCGGTGCTCGCGCTGCTTCGGTGATCTCGACTGCCTGATCGGCCGGAGGACCATGACAACGGTGGGATGCGGTCGCTCGAGCTCACCGAGGACGAATATGCGAGAACTGTCGAAAGCCCGCGTGGTGCACGCCTTGCGGGAGTGACGTACGACCCGCTGAACTGCGCGACGAGGGCATGGACGTCGAGGAGTGGGACTCCGGTGCCAGGTTCGCAGGTGCGCGGGAGGTCGGGGATGTGCGCTGTGGGGACAGGACACAGGCGCGCTCGGACAAGCGCAGGTTCCCCGCCAGTCGGGATCGTGACAACCGTCGCGTCCGGAGCCGGGCGTGGAGGGCCCGGCCGCGCGACAGCCCCTTCGCGGGCGCTTCGGACTGAGCGAAAGCCTGCCGGTCCAGAGGGTCAGAACTGGCGGGACTGCTTCCACCAGATGCTTCCGCTTGCCGTGGTAGCGAGGAGGTAGACGGTCGCGGCGTACGCGACGAGTGTGGGACCGTACCGGGCGACGAAGCCGTTGACTTCAGCGCTCCAACCGCCAGTCCAGCCGCCGGTCGCAAAGACCGAGGCCAACTGAAGCCGCTGGGTCCCCTGCTGGCGAACCGCTATCTGGCCCCGCCCGTTGTTCGCCATCGCAATCGCCGGCTGGGCATCTGTCAGCACTCCAGGCAGGATCTCCTGGGACTGCCAGCTGCCGGAGCCGTAGTTCTGGCGGATGACGTTCACCTGGTTGTCCGTGCCCCGCCACGTTCGTCTGGGCGCCGGCCATCTGGACGGGGGCTCCGTGGTTCACGGAGATGTAGACGTTGTTGTTGGTCCACCCGCGCCAGACCTGGACCAGCGTGTTGCCGTCACGGGCTTCGGACATGTCTCCGTCGGAGTAGACCGGCGCGTTGTTCTCGATCTCCTGGCTCCACCCGTTGCTCTCGCCGGGTTCTGCGGCGAACGCTGCCGAGCTGGAGAAGAAGAGGACGGATGTGGCCGCGACGAGCGCGACTGGAAGCAGTCGCCAGCGCTTGACGTGAGAATTCGACTTCATTCCTTTCCCGGGGGTTTCAGGGCTTTCGCACATATCTCGCGGTGGCACCCGGGGGTCTTATGCGTGCGACGAATGGGAGGCGGTTGACCTCTTCCCGCACTTCCGCTGGCCGCGTCGGACGCGTTCACACGGCGGGGGCCGCCTGGGGGAGGTTTCGCAGCAGGCATGAGAGCTGGCGCAGGAGCACCCTTCCGCAGATTCTCTGCCGTGTTCTTCGGCGGGGATCCGGTGGCCCCGCCTGGACCGTCAGTCGGTGACGCCGGCCAGATGGCGAGCGAAGTAGGCGGTGAGTTTGCCGACGGCGGGGTCGATGTACTCGGCCTTGTCGTAGAGGTCGACGTGGCTGGCTCCGCTGATCCAGTGGATCTCCTTGGGGCCGGTGGCACGCTGGTGTGCCTCGACGGCCATCCAGGCGGTGATTGCTCGCTCCCCGATGATCTGGAGGACTGGGCGGGGGCCGATCAGCGGGACGGCGAAGAACGGGTCGTAGCCGGCGAGCCGGTCGACGCTCTCCCAGGCCAGGAATTTGGCGGACCGCTCGTGCGCGCCACGCGTGGTGCAGTAGTACTCGAACCCCTCGACGCCGTGCTCACCGCCCAGGGCGCGTGCTTGCTCGGCGGTCTGCGGGAACATCGTCATCACGCCGGGCTCCTCGCCACGGGCAGCGGCGGTACGGGCCCGGGCGGCTTCCACCAGCAGAGTCCGGAAAACAGCCGGGTCCTGGCTGCCGTCGGCCCCCAACCGGAACTGGCGCGAGGGGTCGGCGGTGCTCACCGTGGCCACCGCCCGCACCCGACTGTCACCGCTCGCGGCAGCCAGTGAGTAGCCACCCGAGGCACAGATACCGAGCAGGCCGATCCGCTCCGCATCGACCTCCTCGCGGGTGAGCAGGTACGACACCGCGGCCTTGAAGTCCTCCACCCGCTGGGCCGGGTCCTCCAGCCCTCGTGGAAGGCCGCCGGACTCGCCCTGGTGGGCCGCGTCGAAGGCGAGGGTGAGGAATCCACGCTCCGCAAGCTGTCGCGCGTAAGTGCCGGAGGTCTGTTCCTTCACTCCTGTTCCGGGGTGACCGACCACCAGCGCAGGGAGCGGACCCTGGGCAGCGTTGTCGGGAATGTAGAGGTGTGCGGCGATTCTGATGCCGGCGCTGTCGAAGCGGACGTCCGTCCTGGGCATGGGGCAGAGTTTCCTGTCAGTTGGGGGTGCTTGCATTCCCTCGCCCGTCGAGGGCTACCCGCGGTTCCTGGAAGCGGGTCGCCTTGTCGTTGTGCTCGCGCGGGGAGGGCCTCGGCCACCCTCGGCCGCGGCTTTCCAGACGCCCTGCCCGCCCTGCGGTAGGTCCGGTCACCGGGCGGCCGGGCTTTCCCGTCCACTGTTCCGCTGGGCGCCGCAGCGGCACCTCAGTCATCTGACGTCGGCTGCCTTTTGGGTCATGCCCCTCCCGCGACAGTTGGCCGGCTGGGAGCGTCGGCCACGCGGATCACCGTCGCCGCCGTTGATGTTCCGCCGTTGCCTGAGTCCTTGCCGTTGCTGGGCTGGAACCGGAGCCGTAGGCGCGGCGCGGGCGGCGTGCGACGGGGCCGTCGTGTGTTCGGCTGCCAAAAGACCCGGCAGCGTGCCGAGCTGAGCCGCGTGCGGGCCGGAGTGGCGAGGGTGGCGCGTCGACGTGGCCGGGGCTTCAGTCGTAGTGAGATCGTCAAGTAGCCACATGGCACTTACACGAGATCGCTTACACGCCCGGAGGACGGCCCGCAGGCCGCTTGATCACACGATCGTGAGGTGCCCCGGTTCATGCGGTGGTGGGTGGTTTCGACGCGCACCGGTGAGTCGGTCGCATCGCCGCGGACCACGCGGTCAGGTGGCGACTACGGGGCGCGGAGCGCTCCCCGACAGCTCCTGGTCTCCCGCATCTGTCGAGCTCAGGGGGCGTGACATGATTCGAGCGTGGCTCTTGTGACTGGCGCTGAGTACTTTCCGCCCACCGACCGCGTCGCTCTTGTCGAGCTGTTCGCTGCCGCGCGAGCGGGGCGCGGCGGCGCGGCGGTCGTTCGCGGGGAGGCGGGCATCGGCAAAACCACGTTGTTGCGCCACGTCACCGAGGAGTTGGAGGGTGTGCGGCTGCTGTGGGTGAACGGGGCCGAGTTCGAAGCGGACTTCGCCTACGCAGCGGTGCACCAGCTCACTCGCTCGTTGCACGACCGGATCGAACGGTTGCCCTCCGCCCACCGGGAGGATCTGGCCGTGGCCATGGGGCTGCGGGAGGGTGGCACACCGAACCGCTTCACCGTCGGCCTCGGTCTGTTGGGCCTACTGTCCGACGCCGCGGGCGAGGAGCCCGTGGTGTGCGTCGTGGACGACGCGCAATGGCTGGACCGGGCATCGGCACAGGTACTGGCGTTCATGGCCCGGCGGATCGCGGACGAGCCGGTGTCAATCGTCTTCGGGGTCCGCGACCCGCACGTGGTCCGTGAGCTCGAAGGGCTGACCGCACTGACGTTGTCGAGGTTGCCCGACCGGGCCGCACGGGTCCTGCTCTCCTCCGGTCTCCCGGGCCCCTTGGACGAGCGAGTCCGCGAACGGATCCTCGCCGAGGCGCGCGGAAACCCGCTGGCGTTGCTGGAGCTGCCGCGCCGGCTCGGTCCCGCCGGTCTGGCCGGCGGATTCGGGCTGCCGACCCCGGTCTCGCCGGCCAACCGCATCGAACGGAGTTACCAGGAGCGAGTCTCCCGACTGTCCCGGGGCGCACGTACTCTCCTCCTCGTCGCCGCCGCGGAACCGACGGGCGATCCGGATCTGCTGTGGCGGGCGGCCGACCTGCTGGACGTGGGGCCGGAAGCCGGGTCCGAAGCCGAAGCGACGGATCTGATCGAGTTGGGCGGGCAGTCCCGGTTCCGGCACCCGCTGGTGCGCTCGGCGGTGTACACCTCCGCGTCGTCGGCCGAGCGACGCCGCGTCCACGGGGCGCTCGCCGACGTCACCGATCCGCTCACGGCGCCCGACCGGCGTTCGTGGCACCGGGCGCAGGCCGCGTCCCGGCCCGACGAGGAGGTCGCGGCCGATCTGCTCCGCTGCGCGGAGCGCGCACGGAGCAGGGGCGGTGCCGCGGCCGAGGCCGCGTTCCTGGAGCAGGCCGCGGCCCTCACAGCCGATCCCCGGCTGCGGGCCGGGCGCAGCCTCGCCGCGGCGCGGGCCGCGCTGGAGGCCGGTTCCTTCGAGAACGCGGTCACCTTGGTCGAGGCGGCCGAGGGCGGTCCGATCGACGGCACGGGCCGGGTGGAGGCCGAACTCGTGCGCGGACAGGCGGCGTTCTTCCGCGACGGCGCGGCCGACGCGGTCGGTCACCTCATCGTGGCCGCGGGCCTCGACCCCCGCCGGGCCCGGCTCCACCTGCTGGACGCCCTGCAGGCGGGCCTGGTCGTCGGCCGCGCCTCCCCCGCCGCGCGCGAGGCGCTCCAGGCGGCCCGGCGGGCACCCGCCGCGCTGGGGGAACGTTCCACCGGCGACGAACTGCTCGACGCGCTCGTCGGCTACCTCGACGGTGACCTCGCGGTCGTGCCGGGGCTGTTGGAGCTGCTGTCGGACGTCACCGATCCGCTCTGGGCGCGCCGTCTGTCGCTCGCGGCGCTGCTCGCCATCGAACTGTGGGACGTCGCCCTGGAGGAGCAGCTCGCCACCCGGGCCGTCGAGGCCGCCCGCGTCGGCGGAGCGCTGGTGATCCTCCCGGTCGGGCTCTGGATGCAGGCGATGGCGGCCGTCCAACGCGGTGACCTGGTCGCCGCCTCGGCCCTGAACAGCGAGGCCGACGGCATAGCCGAGGCGACCGGAGCTCCTCCCCACTGGTACGGCCGGCTTTACGCCGCCGCGCTACGGGGGAAGGCCGCCGAGGCGCAGCCTCTGATCGACCAGGTCCTCGCCGAGTCGCACGCGCGGCGCAAGGGCATGCTGACAGCGACCGCCCATGCGGCGGCTGCGCTCTACGCCAACGGGGTCGCCGACCACCGGGCGGCGCTGGCATCGGCCCGGTCGGCCCTCACGGACGGCGAACTGGGGGTCTCCAGCCTCGCGCTGCCCGAACTGGTCGAGGCGGCCGTGCGGTGCGGCGAGGACGGCATCGCCCGCGAGGCGTTCGCGCGGCTGTCGGACCACACGTCCGCGGCGGGCAGCGACTGGGCGCTGGGCGTGCGTGCGAGCCTCGCCGCCCTGCTGTCGGACGACCCGGAGGCACTGCACGCCGAGGCGGTGGCCAGGCTGGGCGCCGCCGGCCTGCGGGCTTGGCACGGCCGGGCCCTCCTGCACCAAGGGGCGTGGCTGCGCCGTGACGGCCGCCGTCCGGAGGCGCGTGACGCGCTGCGCGCGGCTCACGAGTCGTTCACCGCGATCGGGGCGGAGGGGTTCGCCGAACGGGCCCGGGTCGAGCTGGCCGCCGCGGGTGAACACGCCAGGTCCTCCGTGCTCGGCGTCATGGAGGTGCTGACGGGCCAGGAGTTGAACATCGCCAGGCTCGTGGCGACCGGAGCGACCTCCCGGGAGGTGGCGGACCGTCTGTTCCTCAGCCCCCGCACCATCGACGCCCATCTGCGGAGCGTCTTCAGGAAGCTCGACATCACCTCCCGCCGCCAGCTCGCCGACGTGCTCGGCCGGGCGTCCTAGCGTTCCGGCCGTCTCCCCCGTTCCGCTGGTCAGCGGCCGGGAAGCGGGGAGGTGGGCGGGCCCGGATGCCCACGGCGGCAGGGGCCCGCCTCCGGCGGGTCGGCCACCGGTGCGCGCGGTCGGCTTCCGCCACGTCCGGGCCTGTTCGACCTGACCCGGCAGGACGTGGACACACCTGGCTACCGCGGCTGTGCCGCCCCGACGTCACCCGTGGGTCCCCCGACGCCGACCACCTCGTCGACACCGCGACCGTCGCGGACAAGGAGGAGGTGCACTCCTGGCTCGCGGAGCAGCTGCGCGAAGCGGAGGAGCCCACCCCGGGGGACACGGCGGGCAAGCTGTTCGTCGCCCTCGACGGAGGGCAGGTCCCCGCCGCCGCCATGGGACCTCCGCCCCGGCGACCACCTGTTCCGACTCGCCGACCGACTCCTCGACTCCGCCCTGCCCACCGCCGCGGAGGCGGACGGGCGGTGACCCCCGGGCCGGACGACCGTCCGCCCGGGCGAAGCACGGACCCGCCCGACCTCGCGCACCGCAACGCCCCGAGAGGCGGCCGCAGTCACCATCCGGGCGTGCGGCGCAAGAGCCCCGGCACCGTCACCGCCCCGGCACCGTCCCCGCCTTAGCACCGTCACCGTCACCGGGCGACTTAGGCAACCGTCTAGGCGACTTTCACCGAAGAGGGACCGAGGCCCCCCGGACGAGACTCGACCCCATGGACAACACGCCCTCGGGCATCGACCGGGCCGCTCCCGTCGTCGCCCGTCGTGAACTGCCGATCAGCGCCCCGGCCACCGCCGTCTGGGACCTGCTGACCCACGTGCCCGACTGGCCGCGCTGGCAACCGGACATCGCCGAGGCCCGGGCGCTGACCCCGCTGACGACGGGCGCGGTGTTCCACTGGCGGACCGCCGGACTGGACATCACCTCCACCGTGTACGCGGTCGACGCGCCCCGCCTGATCCTGTGGGGCGGCCCGACCCAGGGCATCACCGCGATCCACCAGTGGACGTTCACGCCCTTGACGGGAGCGACCCTCGTCGCCACGGAGGAGTCCTGGGACGGCCCGCCCGTGCGGACCGACCCCGCGGGCATCGGGCAAGCACTCGACCAGTCCCTGCTCCAGTGGCTCCTCCACCTGAAGTCCGCCGCCGAGCGCACCACGCGCTGAACCCCGCCGCCCGTTCCCCTCCCCACCGGCCCGCCAGGAGCCCTGATGCGCAAACCACCCCACGGCGCCGTCCTCGCGGTACTGGCCGCCGCCCAGTTCACCGTCATGCTCGCCACCTCGATCGTGAACGTCGCGCTGCCGCAGATCCGCGACGGTGTCGGGCTCTCCGACGCCGCCACCACCTGGGTGGTGAACGCCTACGGCCTGGCCTTCGGCGCGCTGCTGCTCGCCGGCGGCCGCGCCGCCGACCTGCTGGGCCGGCGCCGCGTGCTGCTCGTCGGCCTGGGCACGTTCGGGACCGCCTCCGTCACCGCCGCACTGGCCGCCTCGCCCGGCGCCCTCATCGCCGCCCGCGCCGTCCAGGGAGCCGGCGCGGCGGCCGTCGCCCCCGCCGCTCTCGCCCTGGCCATGGGCCTGTATCCACCGGGCCCCGGCCGGAACAGGGCACTCGCGGTCTGGGGAGCGGTGTCTGCTGCGGGCGGCGCGGCGGGAGTGGTCCTCGGGGGGCTCCTGACCCAGGCCTGGGGTTGGCCGTGGATCTTCCACACGGTGGCGATCGGGACGTTCGCGGTCCTGGCGGCGACGGTCGCGTTCGTCCCGGCCACCGCCCGCGAAGAGGCGGCCCGGTTCGACCTCGCCGGCACCGCCGCCAGCGCGCTGTCCCTGACCGCCCTGGTGTGGGGCCTGACCACGGCCCGCCGCCTCGGCTGGACCGACACCCGCGTCCTCGCCGCGTTCGCCGCCGCCACCGCGCTCGCGCTGGTCTTCCTACGGGTCGAGCGCCGCAATCCTGCCCCCCTGGTGCCGTCGCGCCTGTTCGCCGGCGGGGGCGTGACGGCCGGGAACCTGCTGATGGGCCTGTTCGGCTCGACGTGGATCGCGCTGTTCTACTTCCTGCCGCTCTACCAGCAGCAAGTCCTCGGCGAGGACCCGCTGACGACGGGACTCGGCCAACTCCCGCTCGCCGGGGCGAACATGCTCGGGGCCGCGCTCGCCCCGGCCCTCACCCGGCGGGTGGGCCGCCGGGCCGCAGTGGTCGGCGCCCTGCTGACCGAGGCGGCCGGGATGCTGTGGCTGTCGCGGATCAGCGCCGACGGCAGCTTCCTCACCGACGTCCTCGGCCCCAGCGCCCTCGTCGGACTCGGCCTGAGCATTGCGTTCGTGCAGTTGACCGCCGTGTCCGTCGAAGGCGCCACCGGAGCGGACGCAGGCCTCGCGGGCGGTTTGGTCAACGCCACCCGACAGGTCGGCGGCGCCGTCGGGCTCGCGGTCCTGGCGACCGTCGCGGGAACCGTCACCGCCCACGCCACCGGGCACCGGCCCCACCCGGAGGCGCTGACCGCCGGCTACCGCACCGCCTTCGGCCTCTGCGCCGCCGCCCTGGCCGCCACCGCCCTCCTCGCGGGCCGCCTGGTCCGGCGCTCCCCCGCCCGCCCCGCGGCCAGCCCGACCCCGGCTCCGCCGGTTTCCGCCCGCGCCCGGCCCTGACCACCCGACCTATCCACGCTCCACCCCCACCTACCGAGAGGAACCACCGTGCTCACCATCGACACGACCGCCCCCGTCATCGTCCGCCTGTCCAGCGAGATCGACGCACCGCTGGAGACCGTCTGGTCCCTGCACACCCGCATCGACGACTGGCCGGTCTGGAACACCGACATCGACCAGGCCCGGCTGGAGGGACCGCTCGCCGAAGGCACCTCGTTCACCTGGCGCACCCATGGGCTGGACATCACCTCCACCGTCCAGGAGCTCGTGCCGGGCGCCCGGATCGTCTGGGGCGGCCCGGCCAACGGCATCGAAGGCGTCCACGTGTGGACCTTCGAGCAGATCGGCGACCGGGTGCTCGTCCACACCGAGGAGTCCTGGAGCGGCGCACCCGTCGAGGCCGCGGCCGACCAGCTCCGCGACGCCCTGCGCACCTCCCTGGAGGACTGGCTCAGCTGCCTCAAGAACCGCGCGGAGAAGCGCTCCTGACACCGGGACACCCGCACCCGGCCCGACCCGCCCCCTGCACCACCGCACCGAGAGCACGAGGAACCGACCGTGACCGCCAAGCCCTTCCTGACCGGCCACTACGAGCCGGCCGCCGACGAACTGACCGCCACCGAACTCACCGTCGACGGCACCCTGCCGCCGGAGCTGACCGGCCGCCTGATCCGCAACAGCCACAACCCCAAGCCCGGCGTCACCCCCACCCACTGGTTCAAGGGCAGCGGCATGGTGCACGGCATCCGGCTGCGCGAGGGCCGCGCCGAGTGGTACCGCAACCGCTGGGTGCGCACGCCCGCCCTGGACGGTGCCCCCTACATGACCGAGAACGGCCCGGACCTGACCGCCTCCACCGCCGGCACCCACGTCATCGAGCACGCCGGCCGGCTGCTCGCCCTGTGCGAGGCGAACCTCCCCTTCGAACTCACCGGGGACCTCGACACCATCGGCCCCTTCGACTTCGGCGGCAAACTGCGCAGCGCGATGACCGCCCACCCCAAGAGCGACCCGGTCACCGGCGAACTGCACTTCTTCGGCTCCTCGCCCTTCCCGCCGTTCCTGACGTACTACGTCGCCGACGCGGACGGGAACGTCACCCACAGCGCGGAGGTCCCCGGCGCCACCGCCGTCCTGAAGCACGACTTCGCGCTCACCCGCAACCACGTGGTCTTCGTCGAGGGCACCGTGACCTTCGACCCCGCCGAGCACTCCGGCATCCCCTACTCCTGGCAGGACGCGCAGCCGGCCCGGATCGGCGTCATGCCGCGCGGCGCCGACGGCGCCGGGAGCATCCGCTGGTTCCCCGTCGAGCCGGGCAACATGCTGCACGCCGCCAACGCCTACGAGGACGCCGCGGGCCGCATCGTCCTGGAGGGCCCCACCGTCGACCGCGAGGGCTTCCGGCTCTCCTGGAACTGGTGGGTCGGCGCTCCCGGCCGCGGCAGCGAGCCCAACACCCGCTCCCACAACCGCCGCTGGGTCATCGACCTGACCACGGGCCGGGTCGACGAACGCGTCATCGACGACCTGGCCATCGAGTTCCCCACGCTCAACGAGGACTTCCTCGGTGCCGAGCACCGCTACCAGTACGCGATCTCCTTCCCCGACCAGCACGGCGTCGGCGGCTACGGCATCGTCAAGTACGACCGCAGCACCGGCGAGCGCCGCATCCACCAGGCGGGCGACGCCCGCCTGCCCAGCGAAGCCGTCTTCGTCCCGGCGGCCGGCGCCACCCGCGAGGACGACGGCTACCTCCTCACCGTCGTCTCCGACCTCAAGCAGGACGCCTCCCAGCTGCTGGTGCTCGACGCCTCCGGCCTCGACCGGATCGCCACCGTCCACCTGCCCCGCCGGGTCACCGCCGGCATCCACGGCTCCTGGATCCCCGACCGCACCCTCTGACCCGGTCCCGGAGGCGCCCCGCCGCCCCCGGGACCGCCCAAGCAGACCCACCTTCGCCACGAAAGAGCACTGCCATGCGTACACCCGCCGCAGCCAAGACCGCAGCCGTCACCTTCGCACTCCTCCTCGTCAGCACACCCGCCGCTTCCGCCCTCACCGCAGACCGCCCCGCCACGGCGGCCGGGGCGGCAGCCAAGCACCCGGCGGACGTGCGGATCGACGAAAAGGCTCCGGTCATCACCCGCACCGACGTCCTGATCCACGCCCCGCTGCACACCGTCTGGAAGCTCCAGGCCGACGTCGAGAACTGGCCCGCCTGGCAGCCGAACGTCGAGCGCATGGCCAAGGACACCCCCGGCCGTCTGCGCCCCGGCTCGGTGTTCCGTTGGAGCACCGAAGGCCTCGACATCACCTCCACCGTCCAGCAGGTCGCCCCCGGCAGGCGCCTCGTCTGGGGCGGCCCCGCCCAGGGCATCACCGCCGTCCACGTCTGGACCTTCACACCCACCCCCGACGGCGTCCTCGTCCACACCGAGGAGTCCTGGACCGGCGAACCGGTCACCGCCCATCAAGCCCTGCTCCAGGCCGCCCTCGACAACTCCCTGCACAACTGGGTCACCAACCTCAAGCACGAAGCCGAGGCCGAAACCGCCCGGTAACCCGCCCGTCCCTCCTCGGCCTCCGACCCCGGCCACTGCCGGGTCGGAGGCCGAGGAGGGACGGCTCGTGGCGGATGTGCTGGTGTGGGTGATGCGGCGATTTCGGCGGCCGGGGCGAGTGCGCAGGCGAGGGCGAACGAACTCGGGGGCTTCGCAGGAGGGGGCGGAGGGCAGCAGTTGGCCCTGGATCTCGGCGGCCAGGCTCACGTCGGTGGTGCGATTGCCCCAGTGGTAGAGGTCGGTGAAACGCCGGTCGGCGACGATCAGGTACGCCAGCGCGTGCGCGGCCTCCTGCACCCGGGATCTCCCGGGGTGCCGCCGAATCTGCCTGTCGCCACTCTCGCAGATGGTCATGGTGAGGGGCGGAGCGTCGCGGGAGGCGAGAGCTCGGGCATGACTCTCCCGATGAGGCGTCAGGAGGTTGTGGTCGACCCCGGACTGGCCGCGGGTGACTCTGCCTCCGCCCGACCGCGCATGGAGGCCGCTCCGATGTCGTCGGGCTGAAGGAGCCCGGTGAGTACGCGGGTGAGGATGCGGTCGAAGAGCGATTCCGATGGATCCTCGGCCTCGGGCGGCTGCCCGATCAGGGCGGTGGCGAGGTGCGGGTGATGGCCCGCCATGGCGACCTGGGTGAGATATTCCGCCTGAGCCTGCTGCCACTGCGGGATGGTCTGCCCGGCGAGACGCTGGATCACCTCGGCGCGGGTCAGGGTGGAGACGACGGCATTGAGGATCGCGATGGCCTCCAGCTTGGTCCGGGGACTGACGTCGACATCGGCGAGCGCGGCCAGGGCGTGCTCCAGCCAGGTGACCGCGTGCGGCCCCACCGGGGTCCTCGCCGCGGTCGCGTCCAGCAGCCATGGGTGCGCGAGGGAGACGCTCCTGCTCTGCCGGGCCAGGGCGAGCAGGTCGTCGAGCCAGTGTCCGGAGCCGAGTGCGTCGTAGGAGATCTCGCCGTTGACCTGGTCGATCATCAGTTCCAGCAGTTCGTCGCGGGTGGCCACATAGCGGTAGAGGGATGCCGGCCCGGCCCCGAGGGCGACCGCCACGGCCCGCATGGTGACGGCGGGCAGGCCGTCCGCGTCGGCCAGGGCGATCCCGGCGGCGGCGATGCGGTCGCGATCGAACGTGGGCGTCGGGCCGCGTCCGGCGCGTTCGGGGCGCAGCCAGATGCTGTGGGCGGACGGCTCGGTCATGACCTCTCCTTTTCTGCGAACGGTGTATGCAGTATCTTAGGCCGTATTAACTGCGAACGTAGATCGCAGTAGATGAAAGGGTCGACATGCCCCAGGTGCAGCCGCAGCAGGAGTGGACGCCGACCCGGTACGCGCACAACGGCGACGTGCAGGTGGCCTTCGACCGACTGAAGGGCCCCGAGGGCGAACCGCTGCTGCTGATCATGGGGTTGGCCACCGCCCGGTTCTGGTGGCCGGCCGGACTGTGCCAGGCCTTCGGCGTCGCCGGGTTCGCGGTGGCCCGCTACGACCAGCGCGACACCGGCCAGTCGACCCGGATGCCGGACACCGCCGCCACCAACCCCTTCAAGGCCCTGTTCGCCAAGCGCGGGGACGCTTACACCTCCGAGGACATGACCGACGACGCCATCGCCGTGATGGACGAACTCGGCTGGGAGCGAGCTCATGTCTTCGGCCATTCCCTGGGCGGCGCGATCGCCCAGCGGATCGCACTGCGACACCCTGAACGGGTGCTCAGCGTCACCTCCTCGGCGGCGCTGCCCAGCGATGTCTCCGGGCTGGGAGTCCTGCGCTATCTGCGGTTCGGCCTGCTCGCCAAGCTCGCCCGGAGCAAGTTCCCCGAGGGCCGCGAGGGCGACATCGAGGCCGCCCTCACCGTCTGGCGCGGCATCGCCTCCCCCGGCTACCCCTTCGACGAGGCCGCGGCCCGCGCCTGGGTCGAGGCCGACGTGGACAGCGGCCCGCGCGACAACAAGGCGCAGAGCCGCCAGATCGGCGCCCAGTGGCACGGGCCCAGGCTCAGGGAGCTACGCCGACCCACCCTGGTCCTGCACGGCGAGCAGGACCCGATCCTGCGCGTCAGCGCGGGCCGCGCCACCGCCCGGGCCATCGACGGCGCCCGCCTGGTGACCTACCCGGGCGTCTGCCACGACCTCCCCGCCGCCCTGTGGACCGACATCGCCCGCCAGGTCAGCGACATGACGGCCCATCAGTTGCGGCCAGGCGTGTTCGGAGAGCCGCTGGGCGAGTGACAGCCCGGTGCACTCCGGCGTCGTGGGCACGGTGGCCATCCTGCCGGATCGCTGAGGCGCCGGACGCGGCAGGATGCCATCCGTCGTGATCCACTTCCCCCGATCGGCCCGTCTGTCACGCCCGTTGCCCCGGCCCGCCCGACAGTCGCGACCGCCGCCGAGCGCGAGCGGTTGAAGAAGATGGCCTACGGCCGCAAGACCCCGTACCGGTTACGGCGGCGGGCGAAGATCGTCCTGCACGCGGCACGGGGCGCTCCAACGCGCGCATCGCCCGCGAGACGGGCCTGCGCCTGGAAACGGTCCGCGCCTGGCGCGACCGGTTCGCCCACGGCGGGCTGCCCGGCCTGGCGTCGCCGAACCACCGCTCCTCCCGCGCCCTGCCTCACCCCCGGACGCCTGTCGACCGAGGAGCAGGCCGGACGCTTCCTGCGCTTCACCCACGCCACCGACCCCCTCTACGCCGACCTCGCCGAAGTCATGATCGGCTCCGGCACCGCGCCGACACCCGCGCCCTCGGCGACATCACCGGCAGCGGCGGCTACGTCTTCCACCGCCACGGCCGCCCCCTGCACCCCAAGAACGTCCTCGACCGCTTCCACCTGCTCTGCGACAAGGCCGGTGTCCCCCGCATCGCCCTGCACGACCTGCGCCACCTCACCGCCAGCTTCGCCACGGCCGCAGGCGTCCCCCTGCCCGTCATCTCCAAGACCCTGCGTCACCGCACCCTGTCCACCGCGCGGACATCTACCCGGACCTGACGCTCCTCGCCGCCCGCGCGGCCGTCGACGCCGTCGCCTGGATCCTCGACAGCGCCGACCGCACCGCCCTCGGCCGACCCGCCTGCCGCGCCCGTCGCCCCTGGCACCAGCACCCCCGCCCCCACCGGCAACTGCCCGCACACCAGCAGGCACGAACCGAAGGACCAGCGACACCGTGGCCGATGCGGCCCGGAGACCACCGTGCGACCACCAGCTGACCGAACAACAGAAAGAGCCGGCACTCGGTTTCCCAAGTACCGGCTCTCACAACCGACTTCACAGTCGGGACGACAGGATTTGAACCTGCGACCCCTTGACCCCCAGTCAAGTGCGCTACCAAGCTGCGCCACGTCCCGTGGTCTCGGTGCCTTCGGCGGGGCCTGGGGGGCTCTGCTGTGGGGCTTCTCGACCTTGTCGCCGTTGTCTCGGCGACGTGGAAAACAATACAGCACGTCGGGGGGTGCTCGCTGCCAGGTATGGCGGTGGTGTCAGGGGGTCGGGTGGCGGGCGTCGTAGCGGAGGAAGGCGGGGCGGCGGGCGGCGAGCAGGGCGATGGCGGCGACGCAGGCCAGGCCGCCGCTGATGACGGAGGTGGCGGGGTTGGTGAGGGAGGCGACGGTGCCGGACTCGAAGTCGCCGAGGCGGGGGCCGCCGGCGACGACCACGATGAAGATGCCCTGGAGGCGGCCGCGCATCTCGTCGGGGGCCGCGACCTGCATCATCGTGTTGCGGAAGATCATGCTGACGGTGTCGGCGCAGCCGGCGACGGCGAGCAGGAGGAGGCCGAGCCAGAGGTTGTGGATCAGGCCGAAGGCGGCGATGGCGAGGCCCCAGGCCGCGACGGCGGCGAGGACGGCCACGCCCTGGCGGTTGACCCGGCCGACCCAGCCGGAGAACAGGGCGCCGGTCAGGGCGCCCACCGCTGGGGCGGCGACCAGCAGGCCGACGGTGCGGGCGTCGCCGGCGTAGAAGGTGACCGCGATGGCGGGGAAGAGGGCTCGCGGCATACCGAAGATCATCGCGGCCAGGTCGGCCAGGAAGCTGGTGCGCAGGTTCGGCTGCTCCCGCAGGAAGCGCAGGCCGTCGAGGACGGAGGCGCGGCCGCGGCGGTCGCCGAGCGGGCGCATGGCGGGCAGGCGCCACATCGCGTACAGGGTGGCGGCGAAGGCCACGGTGTCGACCAGGTAGGCGGCCTGGGTGCCCCAGGCGCCGATGAGGACGCCGCCGAGCATGGGGCCGACGGTGAGGCCGAGGTTCATGCTGACGGTGTTCAGGGCGTTGGCGGCTGGGAGTTGGTGGCTCGGGACGAGGCGGGGGATCATCGCCGACCGGGCGGGCGAGCTCAGTGCGAAGAAGCCCGCCTGGACGGCGACGGCGGCGTAGAGCACGGCGACGAGGCCGAGCCCGGCGAAGGCCTGGGCGGCGAGGACGGCGGAGACCGCGGCGAGGCCGGCCGAGCCGATCAGGCCGAGCTTGCGCCGGTCCACGGTGTCGGCGATCGCGCCGCCGTAGAGGCCGAAGGCGACCAGCGGGAAGAGGGAGAAGAGCCCGACCAGGCCGGTGGCGAAGCTGGAGCCGGTCATGTCGTAGACCTGGACGGAGACGGCCACGGCGGTCATCTGCTGACCGATCGACGAGACCGCCTGCCCGAACCAGACGCGCCGGTAGTCGACGTTGTCGCGCAGCGGGCTGAGGTCGGCGAAGGCCTTGCGGTACCAGCGCGCGGACGAGGCGGGGAGCTCTGCCGACGCTGCGGGGGGTTCGACGGACGCGGCGGGGGGCTTCACGGCCGGGGCCGGGGAGGGATCACCCTCGGGGCCCCCAGGGGGCGCGGCCGGCCCCGGGGGCGCCGCGGGAACCGGGGACACGACAGGTGCCCGGGGCACGACAGGTACCGGGGGCGCGGAGGCGGCCGCGGGCGGCGCGGCATCCGAATTGGCAGGATGATTGGTCGACACAGCCCCCCATATTCGACCTCCGCCCGCGCGCCCAGCCCACCGGGGTCCTGGCCGAGCGGCCGCGGCCCCGCTGGGCTGGGCGGCCTCACCGGCCGGCCGCACCCCCGGTGAGCCGCGGCAGCGACGGCGGTGGCGGCGGCTACCGGGTCAGGACCTGCTTCTCGCCCGCCTCGACCACGAAGTCCAGCCGGTTGCCCGGCGGCGGGAAGGGGCATATGAAGTGGTCGGCGAAGGCGCACGGCGGCAGGTAGGCGCGGTTGAAGTCCAGCACCGTACGGCCGTCCGCGTCGGGCTCGGGAAGGCTGATGAAGCGGAAGCGGTAGGTGTCCGCGCCGCTGCTCGCGTCCGCGATGACCCCGCTGAGCCCGCGGCCCGCGCTGCCGACCGTCAGGGTGCGGTGCTCGCCCGCCACGGTGAAGGAGATCCGGCCGGTGAGGGTCAGCGGGCGGTCCTTGCCGTCCGCGTTGGGGACGAGGACGGCCCGGGCCTCGCCCTCGAAGGGGGTGTAGAGCGCCGGCACGGCCCATTCCGGCGAGTAGGGGTACGCGGAGATGCCGGCGAAGGAGTGCCGCCCGGGCGAGGCCGGGTCGAAGACCCGCAGGGCGAGTTCACCCTCGCGCTCGATGGGGACGAGCAGCACGTCCCCGACCGAGGCGGTGTCCGCGGCCGGGTCGGTGTCCGGGCGGAGCAGCACCTCGCCGTCGACCGGGGCGGCCGCGCCCGCGACGGTGATGCCGTCGGACGCCGTCGCCCGGAGCCGGACGCCCTCCGCGTCGGCCCACCAGCGGCCGGGCACGCCGGGTATCCCGGCGGGGTCCGGCTCCAGCCAGTGCGTACCGGTGAGCGCCAGCTGGCCGTGGCGGGCGCTCACCGCCGCAGCGCGGCCCTCGCTCCAGTGCTTCCAGTCCTCCGCGGCTGTCGCCGTCATCGGTGTGCCCTCCCAGTCGGTCCGGGCCCGCCGGACTGTCCGCCGGGCACCGGGGCCCGGGGGACAGTCCGGCACCACCCGTGCGGTGTCCGTCATCACGTCAACGCCGATCACCGGGGTGGATCATTCCCGGCAGGTCCGACGGGACGGACGGCGGGCCCCACCCGGGCGCCGAGGGGCGGGTCAGCCCTTCAGCGGCCGGAAGAGCCCCTCCTGCACCACGGACACGACCAGCTGCCCGTGGCGGTCGAAGATCTGCCCGCGCGCGAGACCGCGGGCGCCGTGGGCTATCGGGGACTCCTGCTGGTAGAGCAGCCAGTCGTCGGTCCGGAACGGTCTGTGGAACCACATCGCGTGGTCCAGCGAGGCCATGTCGAAGTGGCGCGTGCCCCAGAGCGGCTCGACGGGGGCGCGGACGGCGTCGAGCAGCGTCATGTCGCTCGCGTAGGTGAGCGCGCAGACGTGGATCAGCGGGTTGTCGGGCAGGGCGCCGTTGGTGCGCAGCCAGACACCGCTGCGGGCCTCGACGCCGGCCAGCTCCTCCTTGGTCCAGCGCAGCCGGTCGACGTAGCGGATGTCGAAGGGCTGGCGGCGGCTGATGAACGGGGGCAGCTCGCCGAGCCGGGACCCGACCTCCTCCAGCGCGCTCGGCAGGTCCTCGGGGGCGGCGACGGCGGGCATCGGGTACTGGTGCTCGATGCTGCCCTCCTCGGGGACGTGGAAGTCGGCGGTGAGGGCGAAGATCGAGCGGCCGCCCTGGATGGCGAGCACCCGGCGGGTGGTGAAGGAGCGGCCGTCCCGGATCCGGTCCACCTGGTAGACGATGGGCACGCCGGGCACACCGGGGCGCAGGAAGTAGGCGTGCAGCGAATGGACAGGGCGGTCGCCGTCCACCGTGCGCCCTGCCGCCACCAGCGCCTGGCCCGCGACCTGGCCGCCGAACGTCCGCTGCAGCGCCTCCTCCGGGCTGCGCCCGCGGAAGATGTTCAGTTCGATCTGCTCAAGGTCCAGCAGCTCGACGAGTTCGTCGACAGGGGTACCCATGCGTGCGCTTCCTCTCCGGGTGGCCGGCCCGGACGGAGGTGCCCGCCCGGCTGCCGACGCCCGTTCTATCGAATTCTCCCGCCCAGTCGAATCCTTCAGCGAGCCAGGGCATTCCCCTCGACCCCGCACCCCTCCACCGATTCACTCGAACGAGGGCCCATCGCTTCGAACATGCCGGCATAGGAGCTCCGCCCGGACACCGCGAACGCCGCAGACGGGGCACCGCGAGCGCCGTAACCGGGCACCGCCGGCGCCGCGAAGGGACACCGCGAGCACCGCCCGGACGCCGAAGGCTCCGCGCACGGACGCCGGCCGCGCCGCCGTCACAGACCCGACTGGCGGACGGTGATGTTGAGCCGGCCGGTCAGCCCGAGCGCCGGATCCGCCGTGCCGGGCAGCGTGCGCACCACCCCGTGGTACGCGAAGCGAGCCGGTCCGCCGAACACCAGCAGGTCACCGCTGCGCAGTTCCAGGTCGGTCCACGGCCGGGTGCGGGTGCGGGTGTTGCCGAGCCGGAAGAGGCAGGTGTCGCCGAGGGAGAGCGAGACCACGGGCGCGTCCGTGCGCTCGTCGCGGTCCTGGTGCAGCCCCATCTTCGCGCCGTGCGGGTAGTGGTTGACGATCGCGATGTCCGGTTCGTACCCGGCGGCGCCCGCGATCATGTCGACGGCCTCGCCGTACGCCGCGTCGACCGCGCCGCGGGCGAGCCGGGCGAGCTCCGGTGGGAACGCCTTGACCGGTGCGCCGTCGGCCGCGACGCGACGGTAGCCGTAGGGGTACCAGTCCCAGCCCAGGGCGACCATGCGGACCGACATCATGCCGCCGGTCGGCATCCGGACGGCGTGCATCCCCGCCGGCGGCCGGGCCCACTCCCGGCACGCGGCGACCAGGCGGAGCTGGGCTTCGGCGTCGAGCCAGCCGGGGACGAGCACCGCGCCGGGCGCCGGTTCGGACCGCTCGGGCACGGAAGCCCCGTCAGCGCCCGACCCGGCACCGGACCCGAGGTCGCGACCGGACCCGAGGTCACGACCGGCACCGGACCCCGGGACGCGACCGGCACCCGACCCGAGGTCGCGCCCGGAACCCGTACCGAACAGTTCGCCCTGGATCACGCCACCATCCTCCCGCACCCACCGGGCGGCCGGCAGGGCGAGCGGGCGCAGGACCGATCAGTCGCGGTCGGAGCCTCCACCGATCATCCCGATCTCCCGGGCACAGGCCGACCACGCCTCCCACCCCTGCAGATGGAGGATCTCCTCGGCCACGGTGGTCTGCTGGCGCCGGCTCGCCCGGTCGGGGCGGTCGGCGAAACGCAGACCGCCCGCCTCCTCCCAGGTCGGCGGCCAGATCTGCAGGCCGCCGAAGTAGCCGTTGCCGGTGGCGGCCCGCCAGTCGCCGCCGCTCTCACACTCGGCGAGCTCGTCCCAGATCATGTCCGCCACCGTCGAAGCGGCCCGGGCCCGGCCGGCCGGGAGCGGCGCTGCGGCCGGCAGAAGCACGAGGGCGAGCGCGACGGCGAGGACGAGGGCGACGAGGGGCGCGAGGAGGGCGCCGGCAGCCGAGGACCGCACCGGGTGACCGGTCGGTACGAAGGATTCACGGCTGATCCTATGAACGCTGAGAAGGCACAGCAGCCGACCCTAAGCGCACCTCTCCCCGGCCCGTCCCGACGCGCCGGACACGCCGACGGCCGCTCCCCCGCACAGCGGAGAAGCGGCCGTTCGAACAGCATGTCCGGAGTACGGCGGCCACCTGGAACAGGCGGCCCGGCCGAACCGGCGGCCCTGGTCGCACCGGAGGGCACGACGGACCAGAGGGCACGAGGGACGGGCGGGATCCTTATGGACCCGAGAGGTCCGTCGGACCCGAGAAGTCGGCCGACCTCGAGGGATCACACGGTCCCCGGGGATCAGACAGTCCCCGAAAGGTCAGACGGTCAGGGTCTGGCCCGGGAAGATCAGGTCGGGGTTGCCGCCGATGACCTTGGCGTTGGCGTTGTACAGCTCGTGCCAGTCGGTGCCCTGGGCAGCGGCGATGGTGCTGAGGGTGTCACCGGCCTTCACGGTGTAGCTGCCACCGGTGACCGGCTTGGCGTCGTTCGAGGCCGGAGCGGCGGGCTTCGCGGGCTTGGCCGGCTTCTCGGCCTTCCAGGAGGCGGCGGCGTCCGAGGACTTCGGCGCGGCCTTGGGGGCCTCGGCAGCCTTGGGCGCGGCCTTGGGGGCCTCGACGGTCTTCGGCGCGGCCTTGGGGGCCTCGACGGCCTTCGGCGCAGCGGTGGCGGCCGGCTTCGCGGCGACGGAGGTGTCGACGGCGGCCGGGGTACCGCCCTTGGTCAGACCGGCCTTGACGGAGCAGACGGGCCAGGCGCCCGGGCCCTGCGAGGCGAGCACCTTCTCGGCGACGGAGATCTGCTGCGCCTTGGTGGCCAGGTTGGCCTGCGCGGCGTAGGCGGTGCCACCGAAGGCGGCCCAGGTGCTGGAGGTGAACTGCAGGCCGCCGTAGAAGCCGTTGCCGGTGTTGATGGCCCAGTTGCCGCCGCTCTCGCACTGGGCAACCGCGTCCCAGGTCGAGACGGAGGCGGCGGAGGCCGAGTTGGCCGTGACGAGGCCGGCCACCGGCAGGGCCGCGACAGCGGCACCCGCGACAACAGCCATCCGAACGCGGTTGCGCTTGGTGACGGTGGAGGTGGTGGCAGCGGCGGTCTCGTTACGGAAGGTCATGAGGTTCCTCTCGACAGCCCCGGGCGGGCATGCGGAACCAGACCCTCGAAGGAGTCGAATCGCTCGCCGCGTCCATCGGGCGGCCGGGCACGTGTCGGACGTGCCGCGCCGCCCCGGCCACCCACCACGCACCGGCGACCAGATCGAGCGGTCGCATCGGTGGGCACGGCCCGCGCCGGGGTGAGCCGGTGGGCTGTGCGTCGGAGGTGAACCCGGGTGGTGCTCGTTGCACCGCCAATGAAGCTACGAGTCAGGTCGCCACGGAACCAAACACCCGACGGTCTGCCCAGCTCAGCAAGGCGTTACCGGCGGTAATGACCATGCAAGCATGTCCAGAATGTCCGATATAACCGTCATTTCCTAGATCAAACATTGCCCGGCCGTGACCCACCTCACGGTTTCATTCCGGCACTCCTGCCGCCGACATCGACAGATTGTGAGCATTCGACCACGTCACGCGGTCGGATCAGGGGCAATTCCCGTCACCCTCGGTGTCCACCCGTGACCCCTGCCACAGGGGTCCGTTGGTAAAGGCGGCCGGAAAGGCCCCTCGCCCCACCGCCCGTCCCGCCCCGTCCCAACCCGGTCCCACCCCCACGACCGACCCCGGCCCGACCCGAGCGCCCACCCCAGCGGCCCTCCACCCGATCCACCAGCTCTTCCAGCCCCACCAGCCCCACCAGCGCTACCCGCTCCACCTACTGCACCAGCCACACCCAGCCCCACCACCCGCTCCCCTCCCCCGCCCGCGTCACCCCTGACCGCCGGCGAACCCGACAACCGAGGAGTCCCAGTGCCGCGCATGCTCGCCGTCAGCGACGAGGTCCGATCCGAGATCGGCGACGACGAGGCAGACCGCCTGCTCGGCGGCGCCCACACGCCCGACAGCTACGAGTGCACGTCCTGCCGCACCCCCGGTGACTCGCTCCAGGAGCCCACCAGCACGGTGCTGTTCGTCGGCGAGGAGACGGCGGTGCTCGCCTTCGCCCATGCCCGCTGCATCCCCTCCCAGGTGGTGCCGGTCTCCGAGGAGCAGCTGGTGGGCGCGGTGCGCAGCATCAGCCAGGCGCAGACCGAGGCGCCCGCCGTCCCGGGCCCCGCGATCCCGGGACCCGCCGTCCCGAACCCGGCCCAGTCCGCCGGCGCCCAGGCCACCGCGCCCGGCCAGGCCGCCATCCTCGGCATCACCTGCGGGCTGGTCCTGCACGGCGACACCGGTCACGCCGCGGTCGTCGTCGAGCCCACCGGACCGGTCGGCCGGCCGGGCAACACCTCGGGCACCGACGAGTTCCTGGACCTCCTCCAGGACGCCGGCTTCCAGCCCGTCACCGACCTCGACAAGACGCCGGACCAACTGGCCGGCTGGTCCGTCCTGGTGGCGATGGGCAAGCTGCACGCGATCCTGCAGCCCGCGGCCGCCGGGGGCAGCACCGGCTGGTGGCAGGCCCACCAGCCGCTCCAGGTCACCGACGCCTGGAGGTTCGCCGCCAACCAGCTCACGGAGGTGACCATGTACGCGGTCCCGGCGGGCATGGTGGGCCGGCAGCCGCGCGAGGACCTGCTGCGCCAGGCGCTGGAGCGTGCCGTCGCCCTGGGACAGGTGGTCGGCGCCTCCCTCCCGCTCGCGGGCACCTGAGCCTCCCCGACACCCCCGGCACGCCTCGCCCCGCCCCGGCCGGAAGCCCAACCCCGGCCGAACCCCCTGCCGGGAGCCCGCCCCGGCCGGAAGGCCCGCCACGGACCGGTCCGCACCCCGACCGGCACAGGCCAACCTTCCGGCCGGGGCCGGGCACCCCGCATCCCCCGGGGGACTCGCTCGTTGGCCCCTGTGTGTACAGCTACGACGTCTCCGCATCCCACCGCCGGTCCACCACCGCCCCCCGAGTGATCCCGGGCATGCGCCCGTCGTTCGACGCTGAGCACCCGCACTCGGCCACGCCGATCTACGACGAGCTGTACTCCGAGTACCGGCGGCTGTTCCGCGCGCTGCCCGGCGACCGCTCGGGCGAGGAGAACCTGAGGTTCGCGGGCTTCGCCGTCCGCGACGGCTACCCGGTGCTCGCCGAGCCCCGTCCGTACCCGCCGCAGCACCAGGCGTTCCAGACGTACGCGGGCCAGGCCGCCGGCCTCCCCCAGTTCATGCCGAACCAGCAGAACGGCCAGGGCCACACCGGGCACCACACCGGCAGCACCCACAGCACCGGCACCCACAGCAGCGGCACCCACACCAACCACGCCCACCACACCGCGAGCCAGCACACCGGCACCCAGCACACCGGCACCCAGCACACCGGGGCCCCGCACACTCCCGCGGACCCCACCAGCGACGGGCTCGGCCAGGTCGGCCAACCCGCCCAGCCCGCCGCCCAGTTCGCCAACGGCCAGGGCTGGGTCGCGGCCGGCTACCTGGGGCCCGTGCCGCACCCGATGCCCGCCCCGGCACCGGCACCGGCGCCGGTGATGAGCAACGGCAGCGGCAGCACCGCCGGTCCGGCCACCGGCGGACGCCACCGCAACCTGCTCTCGCTCCCCCCGGGCCGCAGCAGCGACCAGCACTGACCCGTCCCACGCACCGGCCCGCACCGGCCCGCACCCGCCGGAGCACCCGCCCCCGCACGCAGGAGGGCCCCCGCCGTCGAAACGGCGGGGGCCCTCCTGTCCAAGCGTTCCGTCGACCCCCCGGCCGACAGACCACCGGACCACCGGGCCGACCGGCCCGCCATTAGGGCGCGGCGGCCGACCGGGCGCAGCGGCGGCGACTACTTGCGCTTGCGCTTCTCCCGCACCCGCACCGAGATCGAGATCGGCGTGCCGACGAAGCCGAACTCCTCACGCAGCCGGCGCTCGACGAAGCGGCGGTACCCGGCCTCCAGGAAGCCCGAGGCGAACAGCACGAAGCGCGGCGGGCGGGTACCCGCCTGGGTGCCGAACAGGATGCGCGGCTGCTTGCCACCGCGGATCGGGTGCGGGTGCGCCGCGACCAGCTCGCCGAGGAAGGCGTTCAGGCGCGCGGTCGGGATGCGCGTCTCCCACCCGGCGAGGGCGGTCTCGATGGCCGGGACGAGCTTCTCCATGTGCCGGCCGGTCTTCGCCGAGACGTTGACCCGGGGCGCCCACTGCACCTGGACGAGATCGCGCTCGATCTCGCGCTCCAGGTAGAAGCGGCGCTCCTCGTCGAGCTGGTCCCACTTGTTGTAGGCGATGACGACGGCGCGCCCGGCCTCGACGGCCATCGAGATGATCCGGGTGTCCTGCTCGGCCAGGGTCTCGCTGGCGTCGACCAGCACGACCGCGACCTCGGCCTTCTCCAGGGCGGCGGAGGTGCGCAGCGAGGCGTAGAAGTCCGCGCCGGCGGTCAGGTGGACCCGGCGGCGGATACCGGCGGTGTCGACGAACTTCCAGGTCTTGCCGCCCAGTTCGATCATCTCGTCGACCGGGTCACGGGTCGTGCCGGCCAGCTCGTTGACGACCACCCGCTCCTCGCCGGCGACCTTGTTGAGCAGGCTGGACTTGCCGACGTTGGGCCGGCCGATCAGCGCGACCCGGCGCGGGCCGCCGGCGGCGACGCCGAAGGTCTGCGGCGGGGCCTCGGGCAGGGCGGCCATGACGGCGTCGAGCAGGTCGCCGGAGCCGCGGCCGTGCAGGGCGGAGACGGGGAAGGGCTCGCCGAGGCCGAGCGACCACAGGTACGCGGCCTCCGCCTCGGTGGACTGGCCGTCGACCTTGTTCGCGCAGAGCACGGTCGGCTTGCCGGCCCGGCGAATGATCTTGATCAGGGCTTCGTCGGTGTCGGTGGCACCGACGGTGGCGTCGACCACGAACAGCACCGCGTCGGCGGTCTCGATGCCCAGCTCGGCCTGCGCCGCCACCATGGCGTCGATGCCGAGGACGTCGATCTCCCAGCCGCCGGTGTCGACGACCTTGAAGCGGCGGCCGTTCCAGGTGGCCTCGTAGCTGACCCGGTCGCGGGTGACGCCCGGCTTGTCCTCGACGACGGCCTCGCGGCGGCCGATGATGCGGTTCACCAGGGTCGACTTGCCGACATTCGGGCGGCCGACGACGGCCAGCACGGGCAGCGGCGCGTGGTCGGCGCCCCCGAGCCCGTCGACGTCCTCGGGGTCGAACCCCTCCTCGGCGGCGAGCGCCATGAATTCGGCGTACTCGGCGGCGTCCAGCTCACCGTGCTCGGTGGCGGAGTGCTCTGCGGTCATGTTCGTGTTTTCCGTTTCCCGGCGCGGCCCTTCCCAGGGGCGTGCCGTGCGTACCTGCCCCGGTCGGGGCAGCGCGAGTACTTCGAGGAAGGCGCCCCGCGGGCGCTTCCGTACTTCCAGGGAGGCGCCCCGTGGGCGCTCCCGAACAGCGGGCCGCGACCGGCGAAGGCCGCGGAGGGTGTGCACCGGGCGGTGGGCCCGGAGTGATGGATCCCGGACAGCGCGGGGGACGGGACCCCCGGGCGGCGCCCGGTGGCGGCTCAGACCGCCGACAGCCCGGCCCGCTCCTCCACCAGCATGATTATCGTGCCGATGACCTGCTCCAGGCTGAGTTCGCTGGTGTCCACCAGGACGGCGTCGGCGGCCTGGGTCAGTGGAGCGGTCTCGCGCGAGGAGTCCGCCTTGTCCCGGCGGACCAGGTCGGCGGCCATCTCGGCGATGGTGGCCTCGTCGACGCCCTTGGCGCGCAGCTCGGCCGCCCGCCGCTCGGCCCGGGCCGCCACCGAGGCGGTCAGGAAGATCTTGACGGTGGCGTCCGGGAACACCACGCTGCCCATGTCCCGGCCCTCGGCGACGATGCCGCGCTCGGCGACCTCGGCGCAGCCGCGCTGCAGCTCCACCAGGCGGGTCCGCACGGCGGGCACCGCGGCGACGGCGCTGACCTGCGCGGTCACCTCGGGCCCCCGGATCGGGCCGGACACGTCCTGGCCGTCCACCGTGATGGTCGGGCCGGCCGCGTCGGTGCCGGAGACGATCACCGGCTTGCCGCAGGCCACGGTCACGGCCTCCGGGTCGTCGATGTCCACGTCGTTGGCCAGCATCCACCAGGTCAGCGCCCGGTACATGGCGCCGGTGTCCAGGAAGCTCAGCCCCAGCCGGGCGGCGACCGCCCGGGAGACGGTCGACTTGCCGGAGCCGGAGGGTCCGTCGATGGCGACGACGACCGGGGCGTGCGCTCGGTCGGCAGTGTCCACGGGGCGAACCTCTCTCTGGGCCTGAGCCCGAACCTGAATCCTGTACGGCGCGAGCCGCACAGCCTGAAACCGGGGGATGTCTCCCTCCAGGTTAATGGACCGGCGCCAGACCCCGCCCCGGTGCTCCGTTCCACCGGAACCGGCCCCGTGCCGGCCGCGTACCGCCGCCCCCGCACCGGCCCGCGGACCGGCACCCGCACCGGCCCGCGTACCGACCCGCGAACCGGCCCCTGATCCGGCCCCCGCACCGGCCGGGCACCCCTACCGGCGGCCGCGCACCGGCCCCTCGGGTACCGGTCCTCAGTCCCGGACGCTCCAGCCGCTCGCCCGGAGCGCCACGGTGAGCGGCGTCACCGCGCCCGGCGCGACCGACAGCTGGACGAAGCCCACCTGCTGCCCCGACGAGTGCTCGATGACGACGTCCTCGATGTTGACCCCGGCGGCGCCGACCTCGCCGAAGAGCCGGCCCAGCTCGCCGGGCTGGTCGCCGAGGACCACCGCCACCGTCTCGTACCGGGTCGGCGGCGCACCGTGCTTGCCGGGGATCCGCGACTGGCCGGCGTTGCCCCGGCGCATCACGGTCTCGATCCCGGCCGCGCCCGCTCGGCGCTCGCCCTCCTCGGTGGCCTGCAGCGAGCGCAGGGCGGCGACGGTCTCGCCGAGGTCGACGGCGACCTCCTCCAGGATGTCGGCGACCGCGCCGGCGTTGGCGGAGAGGATGTCCACCCACATGCCCGGGTTGGAGGCCGCGATCCTGGTGACGTCCCGAACACCCTGGCCGGAGAGCCTTATGGCCGTCTCGTCGGCCTTCTCCAGCCGGGCCGCGACCAGCGAGGAGACCAGCTGCGGGGCGTGCGAGACCAGGGCGACGGCCCGGTCGTGCGCGGCGGCGTCCATCACGATCGGCATCGCGCCGCAGAGGGCGACCAGCTCCAGGACGGCGTTGAGCGTCTCGGTGTCGGTGTCGGCGGTGGGGGTGAGCACCCAGGGCCGGCCCTCGAACAGGTCGGCGCGCGCGGCCAGCGGGCCCGAGCGCTCGCGGCCGGCCATCGGGTGGCTGCCGATGTAGTGGACGGTGTCGCAGCCCAGCGCGGCCACCTCGGCCCTGGGCCCGTCCTTGACGCTGGCCACGTCGGTGTACCAGCGAGCCAGTCCGCGCCGCTGGCAGTCGGCGAGCACCTTGCCGACCAGGGCGGGCGGCACCGCGATGATCGCGAGGTCCACCGGACCGTCGGCCGGCTCGGTGGTGCCGGCGCCGAGCGACGCGGCGGTACGGGCCGCGTCCGGGTCGGCGTCCTCCAGATGAACGGTCAGCCCGCGTCCGGTCAGGGCGAGGGCGGCGGAGGTGCCGATGAGTCCGGTACCGACGACGGCGGCAGTGCGCATGGCGGGGTGGCTCTCCTCAAGGGGCTGGCCTGGACGTGCCCGCCCATCCTCTCGCATCCCCACCACCCCCGCGGCCACAGTCCACCCCCGCCGACCGCAACCGCGCGGCCACCGGCTCCGTCCCCCCTGACGCGACACCACGCGCACCACATCGCACGCGCACCGCACCGCACCGCACCGCACCGCGAACACGACACACCGCGACCACAGGACACCGCACCACGCACCGCACCAGCACGCACGCACCGCACACGCGCGGACACACACCGCCGCACACGCACGCCGTACACGCCGAGCACGGGCGAAATCCGAGGACGCCCGCGCCGATGCGAGGCAGACTGACCGCCCAGGGGGCGGCAGCGCGCCGTCGGCGCGAGCGGCGCGAACGAAGGGGTAGGCCGGGTGGACGACCAGCACAGGGCAGACGACGAACAGCAGTCCGACCGAACCGCGGTACCGGCCCATCCGTCGGAGCTCGACTCCGTCGTGGTCCACGCCGTCGGCGCGGTCTGCCGCCGGCGCGCCCGGGTGGCCCTGCCGCCCGGCGGGCGACTGCGGCTGACCGGGCTGCCGCAGGTGCTCGACGGGCGGTCGCTGCGGGCCCGGGTGCTCTCCGGCCCGCCCGGCACCGCCGTCACCGAGGCCCGCCTCGAACCGGTCGCCGAACTCCGCTCCCTCGACGAACTCCCCGAGCTCCACAGCCGGTTGAAGGCCGCCCGGGAACACGAGTCCGCCGTCCGCGAGCGGCAGCGCCTGGTCCTCGACACCATCGCGGAGACGACCGCGCTGCGCGCCGTCCCGCCGGCCCACCGCCGGGACGAACCGCTCCGCCGCACGCCCGCCGACGCCTGGCTGGAGCTGGCCGAGTTCGTCGACGAGCGGCTCACCCGGCTCCACCTCCGCGCCGACGAGCTGGCCGAGGAGCTCGAACGGGCCGAGCACGCGACCGAGACGCTCGCCGACCGGCTGGCGCGTTCGTCCACCGCCGGACCGGCCCGGCCGGTCGAGACCTCCGCGACCGTCCTGCTCACCCTCACCGCTCCCGCGCCCGCGAACTCCCGGCCCGAGGACACCGCACCCGCCCCCGAGATCGACATCGAACTCGAGTACGGCGTCCCCGCCGCCCGCTGGGTGCCCGCCTACCGGCTCTCCTACCAGCAGGGCTCGGACACCGGCCGGCTGGTCCTGCGCGCCTCCGTCGCCCAGCGGACCGGCGAGGACTGGACCGGCGTCCGCCTCGCCCTCTCCACCGCCGACCTGGAACGGCGCACCGACCTGCCGAAGCTGCGCTCGCTGCGGATCGGCCGCAGCCAGCCCGCCCCGCCGCCCTCCGGCTGGCGCGAGCCCCCGGCCGGGCTGAGCGACCTCTTCACCGGCTACGACGCGGTGGGCCCCCGCCCCGAGCCCCGCCGTAGCGGACCGGTCCCCGTCGGGGCCGCCGCCCCGCTCCCGCGCCCCGTACCGCCCCCCGCCCCGATGGCACCGGGCGGCGCACCCCTGGCGGGCGGCACCCGCGGCGGCGTCCAGGCCTTCGAGGCGCCCGCCCCGTCCCTCGGCTTCGCCGGCTACGGCGGGCCGCCGCCCGCGCAGCCCGGCGCCCCGCAGCCCGGTGCCCCGCTGCCCCCGCCGGCGGCCGCCGCGGCCCCCGCGCCGCTCGGCCGCCGGGACCGCTCCGCGCGCCGCTCCGCCACGGGCGGGGCGGCCGAGGCCGCGTTCGCCGACGAGTTCGGCGCCGCCGCGGCCCCGCTCGCGCCCCCGGCTCCCCCCGCCCCGGGCGCCACGCTGCTCGACTACCCCACGCTCGTCCTGGCCGGCCCCGACGAGCCCGCCGCCCGCCGGGGCACCCTCCACCCCACGGCCCCGACCCGCCCGACCCCCACCGGCTCCACCCTGAGCGGCCTGCCGCTCCCCCGCCACGCCGTACCGCCGCGCGCCTCGGCCGGCTCCTTCGACCACCGCTTCGACGCCGCCGCCCCCGCCGACATCCCGTCCGACGGCACTTGGCACACGGTCACGATCGGCGAGATCCCGGTCACCGTCCGGCCCGAGTACGTCACCGTCCCCTCCGTCGAGGAGAAGGTGTACGGGACGCTGGTACTGGCCAACGGGACGGCCCACGCCGTGCTGGCCGGTCCGGTCGAGGTCACCGTCGACGACGAGTTCCTGCTCACCGCCGCCCTGCCCACCCTCGCGCCGGGCGGGACGTGCCGGCTCGGCACCGGCGTGACCGAGAGCGTCGAGGTCGCGCGCCGCACCGAGCTACACGAGTCCACCACGGGCATGCTGAACACCAGCACCGTGCTCGACCACCGGGTGCACGTGGAGCTCGCGAACCGGCTCGGGCACGCCGTCACCGTGGAGGTCCGCGAGCGTGTGCCGGTCACCCCGGACAGCGAGATCCGGATCGAGGAACGGGCCGACTGGCACGCGCCCGCCGTCCCCTCCCCGGAGTGCCCGCCGAGCAGCCGGCTCTGGCGGGTCGAACTGCCGCCGGGCGGGCGGGCCGAACTCGACGGCGGGTACCAGATCAGAATCCCGGCCGGAAAGGCCATCGTCGGTGGAAACCGGAGGAACTGAACGATGAGCAGCGACACCATCCCCCTCCCGGTCACCGCCGTCACCTGCCTGGAGGACCGCAGCCAGGTCGAGCGCGCCGTGACCGTCGACCTCGCCGCGGGCGTCCAGCGGCTGCGCCTCGGCCCGATCACCGCGCTCGCCGTCGACCGGACCCTGCGGGCCGAAGCCACCGGCCTCGTCCCCGCCGATGCCGAGTCGCCCGGCGTGGCGGGCCCCCGCGTCCTGGACGCCCGGATCGTCCGCGCCTGGACCCCGCGCGCCCCGCTGGCGCCCGGTCCGGACGACTCAGCGCTGCGCCACCGCGTCCACGAGCTCGACGTGCGGGCCCGCCAGGAGGACCAGCTGCGCCACCGCCTGGAGGCCCGGCTGGCCCTGCTCGCCCAGCTCTCCGCCGACCTGCTCCGCGAGGTCGGCGAGGGCGCCGGCGCCGGCGAGGTCGAACGGGCCCGCTGGGCCCGCGAGCTGGACCGGGTGGACGCCGAGCGCGAGCGGTACGGCGAGGAGCTGCGGGCCGCCCACTCCCGGCTGCGCGACCTGGAGGTCGAGCGCTCAGAGGCCCGGACGGCCCTCGACGAGGCCGAGGAGGCGCCCGCCGAGCTGGTCGCCCACCTGGACCTCACCGTCGAGGCGGCCGCCGCAGGACCCGCCCGGCTGACCGTCAGCCACCTGGTGCCGTGCGCAGTCTGGCGGCCCTCCTACCGGGCCACCCTCGCCGAGGGGTCGCTCCACCTGGAGTCCGAGGCGGTGGTCTGGCAGCGCACCGGCGAGGACTGGACGGGCGCCCGGCTCACCTTCTCCACCGCCCGCTCGGCACTGGCCACCGCACCGCCCGCGATCAGCGAGGACGTGCTGGCCTTGCGCGAGCGCAGCGCCGAGGAGCGGCGCACGGTCGAGGTCGAACTGCGCGAGGAGACGATCAGCACCCTCGGCCCGTCCGAGGCCGTGCCGGGGGTGGACGACGGCGGCGAGGTCCGGATCCTGCGGGCCCCCACGCCGGCCACCGTGCCCTCGGACGGCCGGGCGCACCGGGTGCCGCTGGGCTCCTTCACCGCGCCCGCCACCGGCGAGTACGCCTGCGCCCCGGAGCTGTCGCCGCTGGTGACCCAGGTGGTCCGGTTCCGCAACGCGGCCGGGCACGCGCTGCTCGCCGGCCCGGTGGAACTGATCCGCGGCAGCGGCTTCACCGGCCGCGGCGAGCTGCCCTTCACCGCCGCAGGCGCCGAGGCGGAGCTGGCGTTCGGCAGCTCGGACGGCTACCGGGTGGTCCGGGAGACCGACGAACGGCAGGGCACCGCGGGGCTCACCCAGCGCTCGGTGACCACCCGGACGGTCCGGCTGCACATCTCGCGCTTCTCGGGCCCGGAGGAGCGGGACGAGCAGCTGGTCACGGTGCGCGAGCGGGTACCGGTCTCCGAGGTCTCGGCGGTCGAGGTGCGGCTGCGCAAGGAGGAGTGCTCCCCGGCTCCGGACGCCTTCGACACCGAGGGCATCGTCCGCTGGGACCTCCCGCTCGGCCCGGGCGCCCGCCGAACGGTGACGCTGGTGTACGAGATCTCCGCCTCCGCGAAGGTGGCGGGCCTGTGACCCCACTGCCTGTGACCCCACTGCCTGCGACACCATCACCTGTGACACCGGCGCCCGAACCCGGTCGGCCGCGCCCTCGCCGTGACGACCGTTCAGGTACAACAGGAACATGATCCTGCACCTCGCCCCCCTCGACGACTGGCTGGCCGACCCCGGCCGGCCGTACGCCACCGCCTCGCTGCTCACCGACGGGTTCATCCACTGCTCGGCGGACGAGCGGACGGCGCTCGCGGTGGCCAACGCCTTCTACGCCGACACTCCCGGTCCGCTGATGGTGCTGCTGATCGAGGAGTCGCTGGTGGAACCGATGGTGAAGTGGGAGGCCCCGAACGGCGCACCGCCGCCCGGAGCCACCCCCGGTGTGCTGTTCCCGCACATCTACGGGCGGCTGAACCGGTCCGCCGTGGTCGGCCTGGAGAAGGTCGAGCGCGGCCCGGACGGCCACTGGGCGAACCTCACGCCCTGGAGCTGAACCGCCACCGGCCCGGCTACAGCCAGCCCCGCTCCCGGGCCGCCATTCCGGCCTGGAAGCGGGTGGTGGCGCCCAGCTCGCGCATCAGGCTCTGCAGCCGGCGCTGGGTGGTCCGGGCGCTCCAGCCGAGCGAGCGGGCGATCGACTCGTCGGTGAGGCCGGCCGCCAGCAGGCCGAGCAGCTTGCGGTGGTCGGCCTCCGGCTCCAGCGCGCCCTCGGCGGCGCCGATCGCGGACTGGAGCTGGACCGCCCGTTCCCACTCCGCCTCGAACAGCGTGTCCAGGGCCTGGAGCAGCGCCGACGGGTGGATCACGTAGGCCGCGTCGAGGACGCTGTCGCCCACGCTGATCGGGATGATGGCCATCCGGTCGTCCGACATGATCATCTTCATCGGCAGCACCGGCCGGACCCTCGCCTCCTCGCCGTCCGCGACGCCGGCCAGGATGTTCTTCTCCAGCCGACCGGGCCAGGCGACCGCCTCCCGGTCGTAGATGGTCCGGAACCGCAGCCCCTCCCGCATCCGCTCGCGCTGCAGCGGGATGTTGGCGACCGGGTCCTGGATGTACGGGGGGCAGTCGAAGCCGCGGACCTGGTACTGGCTGGTCTCGGTGATGTGCTCCAGCCGCTGGGCGATCGCCTCGCCGCCGGTCAGCACCTCGACCGAGTGCGCCGGGTCGGTGTAGCGCGAGGCCTCCCGGAAGGCGTCCATCAGCCGGTGCATCTCGGCCCTGGCGTGCCGCAGCTCGGACTCGCGATGGCCGATCAGCGTGCCGATCGCGACATCGGGCGCCACCGGGAGGAAGCGGTGGCGGTCCACCGGCGCCCTGGTCGCCATGCCCTGCTGTGCCAATCGGTCCAGCGCGCGGACGCTCTGCTGGAGTGTCAGACCGCAGCAGGTCGCGAGGTCCTCCGCGGTGGACTGCGGGTTGGCCACCAGCGCCGCGTAGACCTGACCGTCCGGCGCGGCCAGTCCCAGTGTGCTGAGTGGTGCATCGGACACGACGCCGCTCCCCCGTCTCGACTCCCGCCCGCGCCCCCGGTGGCGCAGTCCCGCCACTCGGCGGGTCGTGGTCAGGTGGCAATCTTCGGCCACGGATCATCGCGCTGACAAGGCGATGACTAGGCGATGCGTCCTTGCTCACAGCAGGACCCGCCGAACAGCAGGAGGGCCTCCCCGCCACTCGACGGGGAGACCCTCCCGAAACAACCGAATATGTAGACCGGTCTACCGACGCAGTCCCGCTCGCGCGGATTATGCAGACCGGTCTACAGACACGCTCCGCGAATATGTCGGTCGGTCTACAGAACCGGCCCCCGATTATGCAGACCGGTCCACAGAAACGCCCCCAACTATGCAGACCGGTCTACAGAGATCGCCAGAATATGTCGACCGGTCTACAGAGGAACCCCTCTATCGACCGGTCCACAGATTCCTACAGGCCGACCTCGCGCATCAGCTGACCGACCTCGGGGTTGGTCAGACGACGCAGCCAGCCGGACTTCTGGTCGCCCAGCGCGATCGGGCCGAAGTGCGTGCGCACCAGCTTCTCGACCGGGAAGCCGGCCTCGGACAGCATCCGGCGGACGATGTGCTTGCGACCCTCGTGCAGGGTCACCTCGACCATGTAGTTCTTGCCGACGTTGGAGATCACCTTGAAGCTGTCGGCCCGGGCGAAGCCGTCCTCCAGCTCGATGCCCTTGGCGAGCTGCTTGCCCAGGTCACGCGGGATCGGTCCCTGGATCGCGGCCAGGTAGGTCTTGGTCACGCCGTACCGCGGGTGGGTGAGGCGGTGGGCCAGCTCGCCGTGGTTGGTGAGCAGGATGATGCCCTCGGTCTCGGTGTCCAGACGACCGACGTGGAAGAGCCTGGTCTCCCGGTTGGTCACGTAGTCACCGAGGCATTGGCGACCGTCCGGGTCCTCCATGGTGGAGACCACGCCGGCCGGCTTGTTCAGCGCGAAGAACAGGTACGACTGGGTGGCGACGGTCAGGCCGTCCACCTTGATCTCGTCGTTCTGCGGGTCGACCCGCTTGCCCTGCTCGGTGACGCGCTTGCCGTTGACCTCGACCCGGCCCTGCTCGATGAGCTCCTCGCAGGCCCGGCGGCTGCCGATGCCGGCCCGGGCCAGCACCTTCTGCAGGCGCTCGCCCTCGGGCTCGCCGGCGGTCTTCGGCAGGTTCACGGCCGGCTTGTCGTGCCGGGCCAGAACGGCGTCCTCGATCTTGGCCTGCAGCTCGCGCGAGCGCTGCGGCTGACGGCGCGGGTCGCCCGGGGCGCCCTGGCCCTCACGGCGCGGCCGCGGTGCCGGGTTGGGACGGCGCCCGGAGTAGCCGCCGCGCGCCGGCGTGGCGTTGGGGCCGCCGCCGAACTCGGGGCGGTCGTAGCGCCGCTCCTCGGGCCGCAGCGGGCGGTCCAGGAAGCCGCGGTCGTCGCGCCGGTCGTCCCGGCGGTCGTCACGCCGACCGTAGGAACCGGACCCGCCACGCGGCGCGCCGGACCCGCCGCCGTAGGACCCGCCGCGCGACGCGCCAGAGCCGCCGCCGTACGAACCGGACCCGCCACGCGACGCGCCGGACCCGCCGCCGTACGACCCGCCGCCCGACGAGCCGCCGCGCGAACCCGAACCGTACGAACCGGACCCGCCCCGCGAGGAGCCGGAGCCACCGCCGTAGGAACCACCACTCGACGAGCCGCCGCGCGAACCCGAACCGTACGAACCGGACCCGCCCCGCGAGGAGCCGGAGCCACCGCCGTAGGAACCCCCGCCGTACGAACCGCCGCCCTGCGAGCCGCCGCCGGACGAGCCCCCGCGCGGAGCGCCCGATCCGCCACGGCCCGCGCCGCCCCCGTGGGAGCCGCCGCCGCTCCGGCCCCCGCCCTGTCCGCCGCGACCGCCGCCGCCGCCGCTGCTGTTCCTGCCGTTGCCACTGCTACGCATCAAAGTGTCCGTACGTCGTTCCGTCTGGGATTGGGCTGTGCGGTCGTTTCGGCCGACCTCACCGCCCCCCTATCGATCGAGCGGAGCCCGATCGGCTTCGCCACTGCCGTCCGCAGCCTGCGCGGCAGCGGCGGCGACCGCCTCCGCGATCATCGTGCCCTCCAGGGACTCCGCTTCCACGTCGTCGACCTCGGGCAGGAAGGGAGCGAGTTCCGGCAGCTCATCCAGGCCGCGGAGCCCCATCCGTTCCAGGAAGTAGTTCGTCGTCCGATACAGGATCGCACCTGTTTCGGGCTCGGATCCGGCCTCTTCCACCAGTCCTCGCTGTACCAGGGTACGCATCACGCCGTCACAGTTCACACCACGGACGGCTGAGACCCGTGATCTGGACACCGGCTGCCGGTAGGCGACGACCGCCAGAGTCTCCAGCGCAGCCTGGGTCAGCCGGGCCTGCTGGCCGTCCAGGACGAAGCGGTCGACGGCCGCCGCGCAGTCGGCCCGGGTGTAGAACCGCCACCCGCCGGCGACCAGCCGCAGGTCGAAGCCCCGGCCCTGGGCGGTGTACTCGGCGGACAGCTCACGCAGCGCCGACGCCACCTCCTCCCGCGACCGTTCGAGGACGGACGCCAGGTGGGCCTCCCGGGCGGGCTCGTCGACGACCATCAGAATCGCCTCCAGCTCCGCCCTCAGCCCGGGCCGGTCCGCCGCCTCAAGCCCGACGGGCCCGGACGCGGGCGCCGCAGGCGCTGGCGCAGGCGCAGGCGCAGGCACAGGCACAGGCGCCGCGGACACCCGCACGCCTCCCCCCGCACCGGAAGTCGACGGGGCCGACTTCTGGTGCACCACCAGGGCCTCGGACGCCACCGGACCGGGCTCGACCCCCCGCGCCCCACCAGGAGCCGCCCCACCAGGAGCAGCGAAAGCACCAGGAGTCACGGGAACCACGGGCGCGGCAGCGACCTCCCCCTCCCCGGCCGCCGCCTCCCCGACCACCCCCGGCGCCGGCTCCAGCCACTCCTGGGCCCTCGGCTGCCCCGGCACGCCGAGCGGACGCCGCACCCGCCGCTCCCCGCCGTCCGCCCCAGTCGTCATCGCTCCTCCTTCTGCTCACCGGCCGGCCGGTCGAACTCGTCCGTCACCTCGACCACACCCCGGTCCTCCTCGGCCACCCAGCGCACCAGCAGCTCACCCAGGGCCTCGGGCTGCTCGAAGGCGAGCACCCGCTCCCGGTACAGCTCCAGCAGGGCCAGGAAGCGGGCGACCACCACCAGGGTGTCCGGCGCGTCGGCGACCAGCTGCTGGAAGGACGCCTCGCCCAGCTCGGTGAGCAGCCCGACCACCAGCCCGGCCTGTTCCTGCACGCTGACCGGCGGACTGTGGATGTGGTCGACGTAGACGACCGGCTCCGGCCTGGGCGCCATCGTCCGCGCCGCCAGCTGCGCGAACCGCTCCGTGCCGATGCTGATCACGACCTCGGGGAGCAGCTGCGCGTGGTGGGGCTCCAGTCCGACGGTCCGGGGGCGCCGGAGCAGTTCGGCGGCCCAGCGGTCGCCGAACAGGGCCGCCGCGCGCTTGTAGGCCCGGTACTGCAGCAGCCGGGCGAAGAGCAGGTCGCGCGCCTCCAGCAGGGCGAGGTCCTCCTCGTCCTCGACCTCGGCGGCCGGCAGCAGCCGGGCGGCCTTGAGATCGAGGAGCGTCGCGGCGACCACCAGGAACTCGGTCGCGGCGTCCAGGTCCCAGTTCGCGCCCATGGCCCGGATGTGCGCCATGAAGTCGTCGGTGACGGTGGCCAGCGCCACCTCGGTGACGTCCAGCTTGTGCTTGGAGATCAGGCTCAGCAGCAGGTCGAAGGGGCCCTCGAAGTTCTCCAGCCGCACCCGGAAGCCACCACCGGGCGAACCGGCGGCCGTCCCCGGCCCGTCTGCCGCGGCCGACCCCTCTGCCGTACCTGGATCGGTTCCCGCAGCGACGCGAACGCCCGCCTCGACGGTCTCACCGGACCTGACGGGCCCATTGGCCCCACCCGACCCGCCAACCCCGAGGAACGCATCGGATCCGGCGGTCCCATCGGCAGCGACGGACCCGGCGGCGGGCGATTCGGGGGTGCTCGGCATGACGGTCCATCTTCACCCGGCGGCCGCCGCCCGCCCCGCGCCGGGGCCGCCGACACGCCGCACGCACCGCCGGGCGCCGCCGGTCACCGGTACAACGCCGGACCACCGGCCCAGCGCCCCCCAGAGGCATCACGAGCCCACCAGCACCACCGGCACCACAAGCGCCGCAAGGCACCCCGCAGGCCTCAGCGCCCGCGCAGCCGCCGCACCAGGATGCTCGCCTCGCCGCGCTGCTCCAGATCGGCCAGCACGACCGCGATCGCCTCCCGGACGATCCGGCCGCGGTCCACCGCCAGCCCGTGCTCACCGCGGAGCACCAGCCGGGTGTGTTCGAGGTCCATCAGTTCCTCGGCGGACACGTACACGGTGATCTTCTCGTCGTGCCGCTCCCGCCCGGTGGGGCGGCGCGGTGCCCGTCCACGCGGCCTGGGGCGCCCTGTGGCGCCCGCCTGGTCCTCGGTGGCACCCGCGTGCTGGCGCGGCGCCGGAGCGGCGCCACGGCCGCCCTGAGCCGTCTTACCGGCCTGCGCGGCACCCGCCGCGCCCCCGGCCGTACTGCCCGCCGCGCCGGACTGCCCGATGCCCTGGGCCCCGCCCGGCTGGGCGGGGGCCGGCACCGAGGCGCCGCCCGCCGAGTGGTGCTCGCGCGGCCGACCGGCCTCGCCGCCGTTCGCGGCGCCTCCGGTCGCACGACCCGCGGCACCGCCGGTGCCGTCGTCGGCGCCCTCGGCGCCGTCCGGGCCGGCACCGTTGACGGCCCGCGCGGTCTCCGGTCTGGGCGCCTCGGCGGCCGGACGCGGCGCGAGGGACGGCGACAGCGCCATCCCGCCGGTGGTCCGGAACAGCTCGTCGGCACCCGGGAGACTCACTCGGCGGGGCGGCACCGGTCGAGCACCTCCCTGGCGAGCTGGCGGTAGGCGGCGGCACCGACCGAGTTGGTCGCGTACGTCGTGATCGGCTCACCGGCGACGGTGGTCTCCGGGAAGCGCACGGTCCGCCCGATGACGGTGTGGAAGACGTGCTCGCCGAACGCCTCGACGACCCGGGCCAGCACCTCACGGCTGTGCACGGTGCGCGAGTCGTACATGGTGGCCAGGATGCCGTCCAGGCGCAGCTCGGGGTTGAGCCGCTCGCAGACCTTCTCGATCGTCTCGGTCAGCAGCGCGACACCGCGCAGCGCGAAGAATTCGCACTCCAGCGGAACGATGACGCTGTGAGCGGCCGTCAGGGCATTGACCGTCAGCAGGCCCAGCGAGGGCTGGCAGTCGATGATGACGAAGTCGTAGTCGGGCAGCAGCGGCTTCAGGGCGCGCGCCAGCGCGGACTCCCGGGCCACCTCACTGACCAGCTGCACCTCGGCGGCGGAGAGGTCGATGTTGGAGGGCAGCAGGTCCATGCCGGGCACCGCGGTCTTCAGCAGCACCTCATCGGCCGTCAGGCCGCGCTCCATCAGCAGGTTGTAGACGGTGACGTCGAGTTCCATCGGGTTGACGCCGAGACCGACCGAGAGCGCGCCCTGCGGGTCGAAGTCCACGAGCAGCACCCGGCGGCCGTACTCGGCCAGCGCCGCGCCCAGGTTGATGGTCGACGTGGTCTTGCCGACGCCGCCCTTCTGGTTGCACATCGCGATGATCTGCGCGGGGCCGTGCTCGGCCACCGGCGCGGGGATCGGGAAGTACGGCAGCGGACGGCCGGTCGGGCCGACCCGCTCGCGCCGCTGGCGCGCGGCGTCGGGGGCCAGCGTGGCGGCGTACTCCGGGTCCGGCTCGTACTCGGCGTCCGGGTCGTCGTAGGCGCCGTAGGCGAACTCGCCGTAGGCCAGGCCGTGGGCCGGCAGGTCGACGTCGTAGTCGGTCACCGTGGTCACCTGTGCTGTGTTCTGTCGTGCTTCGAAAGTGCGGAGTGCGACCGAGCCGACCTCGGCCGAGCCCACGGTGGCCTGCCGGGCCCCGGACTCCTCACTCGGCTGGACGGCGGTGTGCTCCGCCAGTCCTGGCTGACCACCCCCGGGAGCAAATGTCGACTCATTCACAAGTCGTCTTACCTCCTTGGGCATCCAGGACTCTATGTCGATTCGTCAGCGTGGCAGCATGCCGACGGTTTGCGACTCTAGGCCGTTCAAGGCGTTCGCAGCAACACAATCCACGGTAGTGGGCAGGATGTGTCGACTATCGGGCAACCCTCTGTCAAGGGATGCGCGGGCCCTTGACCCTAACGTTTCTGCGGTCGGGTGACACGACCCACAGAAATTGACGACAGAGCGACCCGCCCACATCACCCCCGTTCACGCGTCCGGATCGGCGCCGCTCACCCACCCCGACCACCCCCGTTCACGCGTCCGCGTCGGCACCGTTCACCCGCCCCCGGCGACGCCGCCCACCCGCCCGCGTCGGCGCCGTTCGCGGGCATGGCGAAGCCCCCGATCCGAGGACCTCCGGCCCGCTGGCGGACGAGGAGGAAGGGTCGGGGGCCTACGGGCCGTCCCACCGGGAACGGCCCAGGTCGGAGCGGTCCGCGCCGGCGTGGCGCGGACCGTCCCGGACCGGGGGGAACCCGAGATCAGGCGAGCACGCTCTCCAGGGAGACGGACTCCAGGCCGAAGGCCTCGGCGACGGCGCCGAAGGTGATCTGGCCCTCGTGCACGTTCAGGCCCTTGGCCAGCGCCGGGTCACGGCGCAGCGCGTCCTTCCAGCCGCGGTTGGCCAGCTCCACGATGTAGGGCAGCGTGGCGTTGGTCAGCGCGTAGGTGGAGGTGTTCGGGACGGCGCCCGGCATGTTGGCCACGCAGTAGAAGACCGAGTTGTGGACCTGGAAGGTCGGCTCGGCGTGCGTGGTGGCGTGCGAGTCCTCGAAGCAGCCGCCCTGGTCGATGGCGATGTCGACGAGCACGGAGCCCGGCTTCATGCGGGAGACCAGCTCGTTGGTGACGAGCTTCGGGGCCTTGGCGCCCGGGATCAGCACGGCGCCGATCACCAGGTCGGCCTCCAGGACGGCCTTCTCCAGCTCGAAGGCGTTGGAGGCGATGGCCTTGATCTTGGTGCCGAAGACCTTGTCGGCCTCGCGCAGCTTGTTGATGTCGCGGTCGAGCAGGGTCACCTCGTAACCCATGCCGATGGCGATGGTGGCCGCGTGCCAGCCGGAGACGCCACCGCCGATGACGACGGCCTTGGCCGGGTGGGTGCCGGGCACGCCACCGGGCAGCACGCCGCGGCCGCCGGCCGGGCGCATCAGGTGGTACGAGCCGACCTGCGGAGCCAGCCGGCCCGCGACCTCGGACATCGGCGCGAGCAGCGGCAGGGCGCCGTTGGCGAGCTGCACGGTCTCGTACGCGATCGCGGTGGTGCCGGACGCGACCAGCGCGTCGGTGCCGGCGCGGTCGGCCGCCAGGTGCAGGTACGTGAAGACGGTCTGGCCCTTGCGCAGACGGTGGTACTCCTGGGCGATGGGCTCCTTGACCTTCAGCAGCAGGTCGGCGGTGGCCCACACCTCGTCGGCGGTGGGGAGGATGGTGGCGCCGGCGGCCACGTACTCCTCGTTGGGGATCGAGGAGCCGAGACCGGCGTTGTCCTCGATGTAGACCTCGTGTCCGTTGCGGACGAGCTCATGCACGCCGGCGGGCGTGATGGCCACGCGGTACTCGTGGTTCTTGACCTCGCGGGGGATGCCGACCTTCACGGCTAAACACGTCCTCTTGCCATGGGGGTCCCTACCGGAGAAGACCGGCGGGCGACGCGCACGTGGGGAAGCCTCCGGACGACACCGGGGCATGGATCGCTGCGCGACTGAGTTCGAGTGTAATGAAGCCCAGGCGGCGTGTCAGCCTTCCAAAGCGAACAAATCTGCCGGACACATTGGCAGGTTCGTAGGCTTCCCCAGCGATCTTCCCGCCAAAGCAATGCCAACCAGGCATCTCCGACAATACTCCGGAACCCGCCCCTACCACCCGGCTTCGAGGCGTTCCCGCAGCTCCGCGAGGGCGTCGCCGACCACCTGCTGCCCGCGCTCGTCGCCCAGCCTCCGCAGCACCGACAGGGAGGCCCGGTACTCCCGCTCGGCCTCCTCGAACCGGCGCTGCGCGGTGTGCGCCTCGGCCACCCGGGCGAGCAGCCGGGCCTCGGCGGCGTGGTCGCCCATCGCCTGCCGCAGGGCGAGCGCCCGCCCGTACCAGTCGGCGGCGCGAACCGCCTCGCCGAGCGCCCGGTAGCAGCCCGCCGCGCCCTCCAGGGCCCGGGCGCAGAGCGCCTCGTCGTCGGCCGACCGGGCGTGCTCCAGGGCCGCCCGGTAGTGTGCGCAGGCCTGCTCCCAGCGGCCGGCCGCGGCCTGGAGGTCCCCCAGATTGAGCAGCGCGGCGGCGGCCCGGCGCGGTTTGCCGTGGCGTTCGGCCACGGTCAGCACCTGCTCGTGCAGCTGGTAGAGGTCGGCGGGAGCGGCCGCGCCGGTCAGCGGCAGCGCCCGGAGCAGGGCGGTGACCAGCCGGCCGGCCGAGCCGTCCAGATCGCCCTGGCCGATCGCGTCGGCGACCGCGCCGAGCAGGACGTCGCGCTCGCCGAGCAGCCACTGCCGGGCGTCGGCGGCGGAGCGCAGCCGGAGCGGGCCGGGCAGCGGGTCGGGGCCGGGGCCGCCGGCCGGGTCGAGCAGCGCGCGGGCGGATTCGGTGAGCCGGACCAGCCGCTCCAGCAGCCGGGCCCGGGCCAGTTCGACCTCGGCGGGCCGGTCCTCGCTCTCCCGCAGCCGGACCAGCCGGGGGTAGAGCCGGCCGGGCACCCGGTAGCGCGGGGTCCCGTCGGCGGCGGGGGGCTCCGCACCGAGCAGCTCCCGCTCGGCGAGCGCGGCCAGCATGGTGGCGGCCTCCGGCGCCGGGCAGCCGACCAGGGCCGAGGCGGTCCGCAGGTCGGCCGTCTGTCCCGGTGCGAGCGTGAGCGCCCGCAGCATCCGCGCCTGGGCGGCCGACAGCGTGCTGTAGAGCAGGGTGAACGCGCCGATCAGCGGATCGTTGTCCGGCACCGGAACGGGCTCGGCAGGTTCGGGCCCGGGCTTCACCCAGGCCGCGGGGTCCGTCACCGGGACGGCGGCAGCGGCCGACTCCACCTGCTCGGCCTTCGAGCCCACCGTACCGGCCGTCCCGGCCGTACCGACTGCACCGCCCGCAGCGGCACCGGCGGTCCCCGGTTTTCCGGCGCCGCCCGGCCGGCCGGGCCGCTCCGGGGCCGGGACCTGCTCCGGAGCCGGCGCGGAAACGTGCTCCGCGGGCTGCGTCCCGCCGCGCCGCTCGCCGCGCTTCGCTCCGCCCCGCGCGGGCCCGGCTGGACGCCTGACACCCTTCCCGTCCGCCGGACCGGCCCCGGCCCCGGCGCCGCCCGGAGCCCGCCCGTCCGCCCCGGTCCCGGCCTTGGGCCCCGCACCGACCCCCGCACCGGCCCCCGCGTGCAGGGCGCCGCCCTTCGTACGCCCCGGCCCACCGGACGCGCCGGGACCGCCCCGGGCGGTCTCCTTCCCCCCGGAAGCCGTCTCCCCGGCCGCATGCACCCCACCGGCCGCCTTCGCGCCCCCCGCCGGCTTGGCGTCGGCCTCCCGCACCGCCCGCGCCAGCTCCTTCGCGGCATCCGTCACCGCCAGCTTCGGATTGCCCCGCAGCCACCCCGCCATCAGCCGCAGTGCCGCCGGCCGGGCCGCGCAGGCCTCGGCCAGGTCGGCCCCGCCGACCGGGTCGCAGCTGATCCTCGTCCCGCCGACCAGGTCCCCGAGCAGCTCCCCCGAGGCCTGCCGGTCGAGCCCGCCGAGGATGACCGGGTCGATGTCCTCGATGCCGGTGAGCGGCCCGGCGGTGGTGGCCAGGACGAGGCAGCCGGGCTCGTCCGCGAGCAGCGGCCAGAGCTGTCCGGCGTCCCGCACGTCGTCCAGCAGCAGCAGGGCCTTCCGCCCGGCCAGCGCCTCGCGCAGCGCGACGCAGGCCGGTTCGTCCCGGCTGTCCTCGACGGCGCCGGGCAGCGGGACGCCCGCGACGTCCGCGCCGAGCTGCTCCAGCAGCCGGCGGGCGGCCCTGGCGGGCGGCACCCGGCCGCCGTCCGGGGTGGAGAGCCGGGCGAACAGCACACCGTCGGGGTAGTCGGCCGCGACCGTGCGGGCGAACCGGACGGCCAGGGTGGTCCGCCCGGATCCGGGCCGGCCGGCCAGCACCAGGACCCGGCTGCGGCCCTCGGCCGGGCGTGCGGCGGCGGCCCGCAGGGCGGCGAGCTCGGCACGCCGGCCGACGAGCAGCGCGGGACCGGCGGGCAGCCGGTCGAGCCCGGGAACGTCCTCGACGGATACGCCGGGCCCCGCGTCCATGGTCGCCGTCTTCCTCGCCACCCGTGCCACTCCCGACGTCACCCAGCGCTCAGCGGAGGCGGCCCGGGACGGGCGCCCTGTCTGCGAAGCGTAGTTCGACCGTCCGGCTCCGCCGAGGTGACATCCGGTCGTACGAACCGGTAAGTCACCCCTGCGGGTCAACCGCGGGGTGACGCGCCGTCCACCGGCCCGCTGGGAAGGTCACCCCAGGAAGCAGCGCCCCACGAAGCAGCACCGCAGAAGCGTCACCGCGCGAAGCAGCACCGCGGAGTCGTCACCCCCACGAAGCAGCACCGCAGAAGCGTCACGGCGCGAGGCAGCACCGCGGAGTCGTCACCCCCACGAAGCAGCACCGCGCCGAGGTCACGCCGGAGGTGTCACGCCGAGAAGGGCCGCGCCGGCCACGGCGAGTCGGCGGGGCGCAGCGCGTCCAGGCCGCCGGGCCCGGTGAGCGCGGCATGCACGGCGAGCGTGCCGGTGATCAGGGTGGGGTTGTGCAGCTCCCCGGCGTGGATCAGCCGGATCAGCTCGGCGACCGGCACCCGGGCGGTCTCGATCTCCAGTTCCTCGCCGTGCGCCTCGTAGCGCTCGCCCTCGGCGGCGGTGAGGTCGGTGGCGAGGAAGAGCCGCAGCGCCTCGTCCGTGCCGCCGGGCGAGGTGTAGAAGTCGACCAGCACCCGCCAGGTGTCGGCCTTGCAGTGGGCCTCCTCGTACAGCTCGCGCTGAGCGGCGTGCAGCGGGTTCTCGCCGGGGACGTCGAGGAGGCCGGCCGGCAGCTCCCAGAGCCGCTGGCGGACGGGGTGGCGGTACTGGCGCAGGACCAGCACCCGCTCCTGGTCGTCCAGCGCCAGGACGGAGACCGAGCCGGGGTGGGTCTGGTAGTCGCGGCGGGCCCAGCCGCCGTCGGGCATCCGGACCTCCTCGGAGCGCACGCCGGTGACCTTGCCCTGGAAGGGCGTCGCGGTCCCCCGGGTCTCCCACTCCTCGGCCACGTCAAAGATGCTCTGGTCGTCCATCGCTCTCCCCTTTTCGTCAGTACGACACAATCTAACGCCGGACGGCGGCCCCGCGGGAATCGCGGGGCCGCCGTCCGGTGACGTGTCGACGACTACTCCCGGCCGGCGCCCACTGCTCGGCGCCGACCACCGGGCGCCGAGCAGTGGGTACCGACTACCGGGTACCGACTACTGGGCGGCCGTCTTGATCTCGATGGCCGCCTTGACCAGACCCGCGAACAGCGGGTGCGGGCGGGTCGGGCGGGACTTCAGCTCCGGGTGGGCCTGGGTGGCCACCAGGTAGGGGTGCACCTCGCGCGGGTACTCGACGTACTCGACGAGGTCGCCCTTCGGGGAGAGGCCGGAGAACTGCAGGCCGGTCTTCTCCAGGTCGGCGCGGTACGCGTTGTTGACCTCGTAGCGGTGGCGGTGGCGTTCCTCGACGTACTGCTCGCCGCCGTAGACCTCACGGACGATGGAGCCCTCGGCGAGCTTGGCCGGGTAGAGGCCCAGCCGCATCGTGCCGCCCAGGTCGCCCTTGCCGTCGACGATCGCCAGCTGCTCGGCCATGGTGGAGATGACCGGGTACTTGGCGGCCGCGTCGAACTCGGTGGAGTTGGCCTCGGGCAGGCCGGCCAGGTTGCGGGCGGCCTCGATGACCACGCACTGCAGGCCCAGGCAGAGGCCCAGCAGCGGGATCCTGTTCTCCCGGGCGTAGGTGATCGCGGCGACCTTGCCGTCCACACCCCGGTCGCCGAAGCCACCGGGGACGCAGATCGCGTCCACGTCGCCGAGCTGCGCCTGGGCGCCCTCGGGCGTCTCGCAGTCGTCGGAGGTGACCCACTTGATCTCGACGCGGGCGTTGTTGGCGAAGCCGCCGGCGCGCAGCGCCTCGGTCACCGACAGGTAGGCGTCCGGCAGGTCGATGTACTTGCCGACCAGCGCGACCTTGACGATGTGCTGCGGCTCGTGGACGCGGCGCAGCAGGTCGTCCCAGGTGGTCCAGTCCACGTCGCGGAACGGGAGGTCCAGCCGGCGTACCACGTACGCGTCCAGGCCCTCGCCGTGCAGGACCTTGGGGATGTCGTAGATCGACTTGGCGTCGATGGCCGCGACCACGGCCTCCTCGTCCACGTCGCACATCAGCGAGATCTTGCGCTTGATGGCCTGCGGGACCTCGCGGTCGGCGCGCAGCACGATGGCGTCCGGCTGGATGCCGATGTTGCGCAGCGCGGCCACCGAGTGCTGGGTGGGCTTGGTCTTCAGCTCGCCCGAGGGGCCGATGTACGGCAGCAGGGAGACGTGCACGAAGAACACATTGTCCCGGCCGACCTCGTGACGGACCTGGCGGACGGCCTCCAGGAAGGGCAGCGACTCGATGTCACCGACCGTGCCGCCGACCTCGGTGATCACCACGTCGACGTCCTCGGTCGCCATCCGGCGGATCCGGGCCTTGATCTCGTTGGTGATGTGCGGAATCACCTGGACGGTGTCGCCCAGGTACTCGCCGCGGCGCTCCTTGGCGATGACCGTCGAGTACACCTGGCCGGTGGTGACGTTCGCCGAGCCGTGCAGGTTGGTGTCGAGGAACCGCTCGTAGTGGCCGACATCGAGGTCGGTCTCGGCACCGTCGTCGGTGACGAAGACCTCGCCGTGCTGGAACGGGTTCATGGTGCCCGGGTCCACGTTGAGGTACGGGTCGAGCTTCTGCATCGTCACGCGGAGTCCGCGGGCCTTGAGCAGGGCGCCCAGGCTGGAGGCGGTGAGGCCCTTGCCGAGCGAAGAGGCGACACCCCCGGTGACGAAGAGGTGCTTGGTCGTCACGGCGCGGCCGTTCGATGCCTTGCCGGAATGGGGCTGTGCCAAGAGGGGGCTCCCGTGGGTCGCGTGTCGAAGGTGACGTGGGCGGGAAGCTCTCGGCTCGCCTGGCGCGACGGGAGTGCGGTGTGGTGCACGGCACTCGATGAGTCGTCGGTTCGGCTGGTCCGGGGCGTTTGATCCCACCGGTCCACGGGATACCAGGGTATCAGTGCCCCGGCCCGGACGCGTTCCGGCCCGCTCGCGGCGCTCGGGAACCACTCCGTCGGCGCACCACCGGCGCACCACCCGGCGCACGCGTCACACCGGTCGCACCACCGGCCCGAGCGGGCCACTCCGCGGCGCTCGGGCGGGTCATGGAGCCCCCTCCCGACGGACCATCCGGAGGTGATCCTTCCGAGCCATCCTTGACGGCTCCCCCACGATGCACGGCATTTCCGCCGAATTGTGGCGCCACGCAGGGCTGCGCCCGCGTGCTTCGCCCCTTTCGTCCGTCGTAAGCTGCACGGACGCATCGCCGACAGCACGAGCAAGCGGAGGGCGTGGGAGGGCAAGGACACCTCTCGGTCCCCGATGCGCGACCGGACCTCCCCGTTATCCAGCACCCCCCCACCCACCCTGGGGCTCGACCGAGCCCCGCGCGGACACTCCAGCAAGGCCTGCCACCACCCCCGGCAGGCCGGACGTCCCGGGGTGACCCCCGGCCCCGCAGACCCGCTGGCTCTCCCCGGATCGCCGATGCGTCGTGACCACATTGCGAACTGGAGATCCACGTGGCCGGCCGTATCGAGGACTACGCACTCATCGGGGACATGCAGACCGCTGCCCTGGTCAGCAGGGACGGAGCGGTCGACTGGCTGTGCCTGCCCCGCTTCGACTCGCCGGCGGTGTTCGCCGGCCTGCTGGGCACCGATGAACACGGCTTCTGGCGGATCGGCCCGGCCGAGGTGATGGCCGCCGAGCTGCCGGCCACCCCCGCGCCGGCCCCCGACACCCCACACGTCCGGTACACCGACACCGGCGACCTGCGGGTCCCCCCGCCCACCGCGGCCGCGCCGGCCGTCCCCGCCGACCGGCGCCGCTACCGGGGCGACTCACTGATCCTGGAACAGGAGTGGGACTCCCGGGGCGGCAGCGTCCGGGTGATCGACTTCATGCCCCCGCGCCCACTGGCCGGCCGGGACTCCGTCCCGCAGATGATCCGGATCGTCGAGGGCCTGTCCGGCACCGTCCGGATGCGCTCGGCGGTGCGGATGCGGTTCAGCTACGGGCGCGTCGTGCCCTGGGTGCACCGCGTCGAGCAGGCCGACGGCGGCCACCGGACGGTGGCCGTGGCCGGCCCCGACTCGGTCTGGCTGGACGGCGAGGCCGACACCTACGGGCGCAACCTCACCACCTACGCGGACTTCACCGTCCAGGCCGGCGAGCGGATCGCCTTCGCGCTCACCTGGCAGGCCTCGCACCTGGACGCGCCCAAGGCCCCGGACGCCGAGGAGATGCTCGACGCCACCGCGGACTTCTGGCACGAGTGGGCCGGCCAGTGCACCTACCAGGGCCCCTACCGCGAGGCGGTGATCCGCTCCCTGATCACCCTCAAGGGCCTCACCTACGCCCCCACCGGCGGCATCGTCGCCGCCCCCACCACCTCCCTGCCCGAGGACATCGGCGGCGAGCGGAACTGGGACTACCGCTACACCTGGCTCCGCGACGCCGCCATCACCCTCTCCTCGCTGCTGCGCACCGGCTACCGCGACGAGGCCCGGGCCTGGCGCGAGTGGCTGCTGCGCGCCGTCGCCGGGGACCCGGAGAACCTGCAGATCATGTACGGCATCGCCGGCGAGCGCGAGCTCACCGAGTCCTCGCTGGACTGGCTGCCCGGCTACGAGGGCTCCCAGCCCGTCCGGGTCGGCAACGGCGCCGCCGGCCAGCTGCAGCTGGACGTCTACGGCGAGGTCGTCGAGGCCCTGCACCTGGCCCACATGACCGGGCTGGTCCGCAACGACCACGCCCACCACCTCCAGCTGCGGCTCATCGACTACCTGGAGGACCACTGGACCGAGCCGGACGAGGGCATCTGGGAGGTCCGCGGCCCGCGCCGGCACTTCGTCCACTCCAAGGTGATGGCGTGGGTGGCGGTCGACCGGACCATCAAGCTGCTGGAGCAGAACCCCGAGGACGCCCCCTCCGACGGCCACCTGGAGCGCTGGCGCACGCTGCGGGCGACCATCCACCGCGACGTCTGCGAGAAGGGCTACGACCCGGAGCGCAACACCTTCACCCAGTACTACGGCGGCAAGGAGCTGGACGCCTCGCTGCTGCTGATCCCGCAGGTCGGCTTCCTCCCGCCGGACGACAAGCGGGTGATCGGCACCATCGAGGCGATCCAGCGCGAGCTCTCCACCGAGGACGGCTTCGTGCTGCGCTACCCGACGCACGACGAGAGCGGCAACAACGTGGACGGCCTCTCCGGCCACGAGGGCGCGTTCCTGGCCTGCTCGTTCTGGCTGGCCGACGACCTCGCCATGATCGGCCGGGTGCAGGAGGCCCGCGAGCTGTTCGACAAGCTGCTGTCGCTGCGCAACGACCTCGGCCTGCTCGCCGAGGAGTGGGACCCGCGGGAGAAGCGCCAGGTCGGCAACTTCCCGCAGGCCTTCAGCCACGTCCCGCTGATCGACACCGCGCTGCGGCTGACCGCCTGCGGCGGGGCCTACCTCTCCGCCCAGCCGGACGCCCCGGCCGTCGACCGGGCCGAGCAGGCCACGGTCTGAGCGGTGCCTGCCCGGGCGGCCACGGCCCGGGCAGGCCCGGTCCCGCCCGTCGCGGTTCGGACCGGCCGCTCGGCCCGGCTACGGGGTGCGCTGCACCAGCTCGTCGTAGGTGCTGAGCACCTGGGCCACCGTGGCGGCCTCGTCCGGCCAGGTCTCGGCCTGCTGCCGGCCGGCGGCCACCAGGCGCCGGCGGCGCTCCGGGTCGGCCAGCAGCTCGCGCACCGCCCGGCCGAGCGCCGCCGCGTCGCCGGGCGGGACCAGCACGGCGGCGTCGCCGACCAGCTCGGGGATGCCGCCGACGGCGGTGGCCACCACCGGGACGCCGGCCCGCATCGCCTCCTGGACCGCCAGCGAACGGGCCTCCCAGCGGCTGGAGACCACCAGCACGTCGGCCGCCGCCAGCAGGTCCGGCACGTCGGTGCGGTAGCCGAGCAGCCGGACCTCGGCCTTCTCCGCGGCCGCCCGCTCACGCAGCCCGGCGGCCTCGGGGCCGTCGCCGGCGATCAGCAGCAGCGGCCGTGGATCGAGCCCGGCCAGCTCGCGGGTGGCGTCCAGCAGCACCCCGAAGGCCTTCTGCGGGACGAGTCCGCCGACCGCCAGCAGCAGCGGACGGTCCGGGCCGTCGCCGAGCAGCGCCGCCCGGGCCTCGGCCCGCTCCAGCCGGCCCTCGGGCACCGGCGGGGCGGCCACCGGGCCGAGCCGGGCGTCGGTGGCGCCCAGCTCGCGGGCCCGGGCCACCAGGTCGGAGGAGGCGCCGAGCACCAGGTCGGCGGCCCGGGCCACCCGGCGCTCCATCAGCCGCTGGAGCCGCCGCTCCATGCCGGTGGCCAGCAGCGCGTGGTGCGAGGTGACCACCAGCGGGGTCTCCGGGCGCAGTCCCGGGAAGCGGCCGGCGGTGCGCAGCGCCAGGTCCGACAGCAGCCCGGCGCGCAGGCCGTGGGCGTGCACCACGTCGGCGCCGGTGAAGGCACGGCGCAGCTCGCCGATCGCGGTGGCGTCGCTGCGGGCGCCCGCCGTGGGGGTGATGTCGACCAGGTGGAACCTGGCTCCGGTGCGGGAGAAGCCGAACAACGCGTCCGTACCGGCGGGCGCGCAGACCGTGACGGTCACTCCGTGCGCGACCAGGCCCTGTGCCAGGGAGCGCACGTGCGCACCGATGCCGCCGGTACTGGCGGCCAGGACGAGCACCACGTGCAGCTGACCCGGTTCTGGGGCGGCCGCGGTGGCCCGGGCGGCGGAATGGTCCACGTCGTCTCGCATCCGACTCGATCAGGTTCGCGCGCCGCGTCGCGAGGATTGCCCGCCGACGGCGCTCGGGACTGGAAAGCCAGTGTCCAGCCGCCACCATGCCAGGTCGGCGGCCCTCTTGGACAGTCGGCGCCACGGGGGGCGCGTCGCGGTCCGCCGGAGGGCCGCCGGGCGGGCGGCGGAGGCTAACGGTGGCGCGGAGCCCGGGCAGCGGCCAGCAGTTCCTCGGCGTGGGCGCGGCCCAACTCCGAGTCCTCCAGGCCGGCGAGCATCCGGGAGAGCTCGCGCACCCGCTCCTCGTCGTTGAGCACCTTGACGCCGCTGCGGGTCACGGTGCCGTCGTTGGTCTTCACCACCACCAGGTGGCGGTCGGCGAAGGCGGCGACCTGCGGCAGGTGGGTGACCACCACGACCTGGGCCGACTCGGCCAACTTGGCCAGCCGGCGGCCGATCTCGACCGCGGCCTTGCCGCCGACGCCGGCGTCCACCTCGTCGAACAGGTACGTGGGGACGGGATCGGCGCCGGCGAAGACCACCTCGACGGCGAGCATCACCCGGGACAGCTCACCGCCGGAGGCGCCCTTGGCGATCGGGCGGGGCTGCGCCCCGGGGTGCGGGGCGAGCAGGACCTCGACCTCGTCCACGCCGTGCGGGCCGTAGGCGACGGTGCGGCCGTCGACCTCGATGCCGGAGAGGTCGTCGACCTGGGCGATCGCGAAGGTCACCCGGGCGTGCGGCATCGCGAGTTCGGCGAGCTCGGCGGAGACGGCCTCGGCGAAGCGGCCGGCGGCGGCCTGCCGGGCGGTCGAGACCTCGCCCGCGAGCTCGGCCAACTCGGCGCGCAGCGCGGTCTCCTGGGCGCCGAGTTCGTCGATCCGCTCGTCGTCGCCGTCGAGCTCGGCGAGCCGGGCGGAGCCGTTGTCGGCCCAGGCGAGCACCTCGGCGAGGGAGTTCTCCGGGCCGCCGTACTTGCGCAGCAGCTGGGCCAGGACGGCCCGGCGGTCCTCGACGGCGGCCAGCCGGACCGGGTCGGCGTCCAGGTCGTCGGCGTAGCCGGCCAGGTCACCGGCGACGTCGGCCAGCAGGTAGCCGACCTCGTTCAGCCGGTCGGCGAGGCCGGCGAGGCGCTCGTCGTGGTGGCGGACGGCGTCCAGGGCGCGGCGGGCCTGGGCCAGCAGGGTGCCGGCGTCCAGCGCCTCCGGGTCGGCGGGGTCGCCGGCCAGCGCGGCGTGGGCCAGGGTGGCGGCGGAGGAGAGCGCGTCGGCGTGGCCGAGCCGCTCGGCCTCGGCGCCCAGTTCGACGTCCTCGTCGGCGACGGGCTCGGCGGCGGCCACCTCGTCCAGGCCGAAGCGCAGCAGGTCGGCCTCCTGGGCGCGCTCGCGGGCCCGGGTGGTCAGCTCCTCCAGGGTGGCCGAGACCTCCCGCAGCCGGCGGTAGACCTCGCGGTAGCGGGCCAGCGGCTCGGCCACCGCCTCGCCCGCGTACCGGTCCAGGGCGCCGCGCTGGCGCGCCGGCCGGAGCAGCCGCTGCTGGTCGGTCTGGCCGTGCACGGCGATCAGGTCCTCGCCGAGCTCGGCCAGCAGCCCGACCGGCACGGCCCGGCCGCCGACGTACGCCCGGGAGCGGCCCTCGGCCGAGACGGTCCGGCTGATCAGCAGCGCGCCGTCGTCGAGTTCGGCGCCGGCCTCCACCGCGCGGACCGCCGCCGGGGAGCCCTCGGGCAGTTCGAGGCGGCCCTCGACGACCGCTCGTCCGGCGCCGTTGCGCACCAGAGCGGGGTCGGCCCGGCCACCGAGCAACAGGCCGAGGCTGGTCACCACCATGGTCTTGCCGGCACCGGTCTCACCGGTCACGGCGGTGAAGCCGGGGGCCAGTTCGACCACCGCATCGTCGATGACCCCTAGATCCCGTATCCGCATCTCGTCCAACACGGTGACGACCTTACGAGGTTCCGGCCCCGGCGCGCGACGAGCGGCAACTCCACGCCCCTCAAGTTCATCCCTTCCGGGGCGTTTCGGCGGGGCCGGACACGGTGCACCAGGGCAGGAAGATCTGCGCGAGCGGGCCGATGGCCAGCGCGTATGCGACGGTGCCGACGCCCGCGGTACCACCGAGCAGGACTCCGGCGGCCAGCACGGTGAGTTCGATTCCGGTCCGGATCAGCCGCAGCGACCGGCCGGTGCGCCGGTGCAGGCCGGTCATCAGGCCGTCGCGCGGGCCCGGGCCGAAGCGCGCGCCGATGTAGAGGCCGGTGGCCAGGCCGTTCAGCACGATCGCGCCGACCATCAGCGCGATCCGGGCCGGCAGCGGTCCGGGCGTGCCGGTCACCCGGAGGGTGAGGTCCATCGCCGCGCCGATCATCAGCACATTGGCCACGGTCCCGAGCCCGGGGCGCTGGCGCAGCGGGATCCAGAGCAGCAGCACCAGCGCGCCGCAGATGGTCACCCAGGCGCCCACCGAGAGGCCGGCGGTGCGCTGCAGGCCCTGGTGGAAGACGTCCCACGGGTCGAGGCCGAGCCCGGAGCGCAGCATCAGCCCCATGCTCGCCCCGTAGAGGGAGAGCCCGACCAGCAGCTGCGGGAGGCGGCGGCCCAGTGCGTGGGTGTCGCCGAGCAGGCGGACGGCGAGGGAGGGGCGCCGCGCCGTGACGGCGGGCGCGGGGGTGGTCGGTCGCGTGGTCGTGGTGGCCATCGGGCTCTCCCGCAGGTGGTGCTGCACCGTACGGGCCCGGCCCGCGACGGTGGCGGACTCGATGGCCGCCCTGCCATGATGGGCAGGCCAAAGCGACCCCTTCCAGGGCCAATTCCGAGCAAGTGGACTGATCAGCCATGGCCGACTGGCACAGCACCGTCACCGCCGCCGCACTGGCCCGGCTGCTCGACGCGGCCCGGCTGCCCGAGCCGGCCGCCGCCCGCCGCCCCGCCTACCGGACGCTGGCCGGGCAGGTCCGGCTGCTGGTCACCGAGGGCCGGCTGCCGGTCGGGGCCCGGCTCCCCGCCGAGCGCGAGCTGGCCCTGGCGCTGCGGCTCAGCCGCACCACCGTGGCCACCGCATACGAGGCGCTGCGCGCCGAGGGGTACCTGCACAGCCGGCGCGGATCCGGCAGCTGGACCGCCCTGCCCGAGGGCGCCCCGCCGCCCGGCGACGCGCTGCACCCGGTGCCGCCGGACGAGCAGGGCCGCACGCTGGACCTCGGGGTCGCCGCGCTGCCCGCCCCGCAGCCCTTCCTCGGCGCGGCGGCCGCCCGGGCCGTCGAACAGCTCCCCGCGTACGCCGCCGGGCACGGCAACTACCCCACCGGCGTCCCGGTGCTGCGCGAGGCGGTGGCCCGGCGCTACACCGAGCGCGGCCTGCCGACCACCCCCGACCAGATCCTGATCACGATCGGCGCGATGGGCGGGCTGCACCTGGTGCGGCAGGCGCTGATCTCCCGCGGCGACCGGGTCGCCGTCGAGGCGCCCAGCTACGCGCACACGCTGCAGGCCCTGCGCCTGGGCGAGGCGCGCCTGGTGCCCGTCCCCTACGGCTGGCCCGGCGGGCCGTCCCGGCAGCCCTCCTGGGACCTCGCCGAGTGGCGCCGGGTGCTGCGCGGCGCCACGCCCAGGGCCGCCTACGTGATCCCGGACTTCCACAACCCCACCGGCGCCCTCGTCCCCGAGGAGCAGCGCCGCGAACTGCTGGCCGCCGCGCGGGCCGCCGGCACGATCGTGCTGGCCGACGAGACCACCGCCGAGCTCGGCTGGGGCCTCGCGCCGGACGCCGTGCTCCCCCGCCCGATGGCCGCACTGGACCGGTCCGCCCAGGTGGTCACCGTCGGCTCGGCGGGCAAACTGCTCTGGGGCGGCCTGCGGATCGGCTGGGTCCGGGCGGCCCCCGCGCTGGTGCGCCGGCTGGCCACCGCCCGGGTCTACAGCGACGTCGGCGCCCCGGTGCTGGACCAGCTGATCGCCGCCGAGCTGCTCGGCGAGCCGCTGGCGGCCGTCCGCGCCCACCAGCTGGACCGGCTGCGCTCCACCGCCGAGGCCTTCGCCCGCGCGCTGCGCGAGCGGCTGCCCGCCTGGCACTACGCCGCTCCGCCCGGCGGGCTCGCGCTCTGGGTCTCCACCGGGGGCCTGTCCGGCGCGGCACTGGCCCAGGCCGGGGAGCAGGGCGGCGTACGGATCGCGGCGGGCAACCGCTTCGGCTCGGACGGGGCCTTCGAGCACCACATCCGGATCCCGCTCACCCTCCCCGCCGCGGCCGTGCCCGCCGCCGTCGAACGCCTCGCGGAGGTCGCCGCCCGGGCCGCCGTCGGCGGCCGCTGGAGCGCGGGCGACGACAGCCAGCCGCTGGCGGTCTGAGGGCCGCCCACGGCGAAGGCCCGGGCCGCCGGTGATCGAAACCGGCGGCCCGGGCCCCTCCGTCAGTGCGTTTCGGCCCGGCCGCGCCAACCCGTCACCGGCAGCGCGAACTTCGCCACCAGCCGGTCGGTGAACGGCGCGCGGTGCAGTCGCGCCAGCCGCACCGGCGTCTGCCCCCGGCGGACCTCCACCCGGGCCCCGGCCGGCAGCTCCACCGAGCGCCGCCCGTCGCACCAGAGCACGCCGTGCGGGGTCTTCGGCTGCACCTCGACCGCCAGCACCGAGTCCGGCGAGGCCACCAGCGGCCGGGCGAACAGCGCGTGCGCGCTGATCGGCACCATCAGCAGGGCCTCCACCTCGGGCCAGACCACCGGGCCGCCGCCGGAGAACGCGTACGCCGTCGAACCGGTCGGCGTCGCACAGACCACCCCGTCGCAGCCGAAGTTGGAGACCGGACGGCCGTCCACCTCGGTCACCACCTCCAGCATCCGCTCCCGGGACGCCTTCTCGATCGAGGCCTCGTTCAACGCCCAGTCCTGGTGGACCACATCGCCGTTGGTCCGGACGATCACGTCGAGCGTCATCCTTTCCTCGACCTCGTATTCGGCGTCGACGACCCGCTCCACCACGACCGCGAGATCGTCCCGCTCGGCCTCCGCGAGGAAGCCCACCCGGCCCAGGTTGATGCCGAGCATCGGCAGCCCGTGCTCACGGGCCAGCTCGGCCCCGCGCAGCAGCGTCCCGTCCCCGCCGGCGACCAGGATCAGCTCGCAGCCGTCCGCCGCGCCGGGCCCGCCGGCCACCCGCTCGATGCCGTCGGGCAGGTCCAGGTCGACCGCCTCGGCCGCGAGCAGCCTGATCCGGATGCCCGCCTTCAGCAGGCCGTGCACCAGGCCCTCGACGCTGCGCAGCGCGGCCTCCCGGCCGGTGTGCGCGATCAGGAAGACCGTACGTCCCTCACTCATGCGCGCCCCTCTCCGCCCGTCCCGACAGCTCCGAGGTGCCCCCGTCTCCCCACGGTAGCCGCGGGCGACGCGTACCCCTCGACAGCTCTCCCCCGGATCTCGGCCGGGATTACCCCCACGGTTCGCTCGCTCATGCCCGCTGCCCTCTCCCTACGTCGGCCGGGTCGCCCTCGGCCCGGTGCGGCCGCGTCACTCAGCATGACGGACCGGACGTCCGCAGAGCACCCTACCGGGGGCCTTCGGCGACGGCCCGGTCCGCCTCCGCCGGGTCCAACGGCGGGGCGTCCCGGCGCAGCCAGAGGAAGTACTCGACGTTCCCCGACGGCCCCGGCAGCGGGCTCGCGGTGACCGCCCGCACGCCCAGCCCCTGCTCCAACGCCTTCCCGGCCACCTGCCGGATCATCTCGGCGCGCAGCTGCGGGCTGCGCACCACGCCGCCGCTGCCCAGCCGCTCCTTGCCGATCTCGAACTGCGGCTTGACCATCAGCACCAGGTCCGCGTCCTCGGCGGCGCAGCCGGCCAGCGCGGGCAGCACCAGGCCGAGCGAGATGAACGAGAGGTCGCCGACCACCAGGTCGACCGGCGAACCGCCGATCAGCTCCCGGGTCAGCTCGCGCACGTTGGTGCGGTCCATCACCGTCACCCGCTCGTCGCTCTGCAGCGACCACGCGAGCTGTCCGTAGCCGACGTCCACCGCCAGCACGCCGGCCGCCCCGGCGCGCAGCAGCACGTCGGTGAAGCCGCCGGTGGAGGCGCCCGCGTCCAGCGCCCGGCGGCCCTCGACCACCAGGCCCTGCGGGACGAAGGCCGCGAACGCCCCGGCGAGCTTGTGCCCGCCGCGCGAGACGTAGTCGGGGTCGTTCTCGTCGTTCGCCACCACGACCGCCGCCGCGGTCTCCACCTGGGTGGCCGGCTTGGTCGCGGTGGTGCCGCCGACGGTCACCCGGCCGGCCGCGATCAGCTCGGACGCGTGCTCGCGCGACCGGGCCAGCTTGCGGCGGACCAGCTCCGCGTCGAGACGGCGTCGTGCCACTGCCACTGGTGTTTCAGCTCCTACGGGTCATCGCGAACGGTCGGACCCAGCGGGTCGATCCTGGTCGAGCGCGGCCAGCGTGTCGGTCAGCCGCTGGTGAACATCTTCGTACACCGCGACGTGTGCCTCGGTCGGCACCCCGTCCAACGCCTCCAGCCGGGCCAGCGCGGCGTCGACGGCCGGGTGGCCGGTGGGAGTCTGCTCGACGCCCAGCGGCAGCGGCTCATCGATGCCGAGGAAGGCGTCCGGGACGGCGCCCGCGGCTGAGTCCGCGGCGAGGTCCCGGGCCGGGTCCGCCGGGCGGATGACGGGCGCGGGGGCGGTGCCCGGGCCGGGATCAGGCATCGGGCTTCCTGGTGCTGCTCTTGCGGACGGTGGTCTTCCTGGTCGCGGTCCGCTTCTTGGCGGGCGGCTCCTGGCCGGCGGCCTGCGCCGCCTTCTTCGCGGCGACCCGCTCGGTGGTCGCGGCGGCGGTCTTCTTGACGGCGGTCCGCTTCGCGGGAGCCTTCTTCGCCGCGGCCTGCTTGGCGGCGGGCTGCCGCTCGGCGGGCTGCTGCTCGGCGGGCTTCTTGGTGCCAGCCTTCTTCGCGGCAGCCTTCTTCACGGCGGGCGCCTGGGCTGCGGGCTTCTGCGCTGCGGGCTTCTGCGCGGCAGGTACCTGCGCGGCGGGCTTCTGCGCGGCGGCCTTCTTCGCCACCGGCTTCTTCGCCGCGGGCTTCCGCTCGGCGGGCTTCTCGGCCGCCGGCTTCGTCGCCACCGCCGGCGGCACCGGCGGATCGGTCTCCACCGGCTCGTCGACCTCGACCCGCTCGGCCATTATCGGCTCGCCGCCCACCCGCGCCGCGGGTGCCGCCGGCTCGTCGTCCAGCTCCCAGCCGTGCCCGAACAGGGCGTCGGCGCGGGGCGCCGGCGCCGCCGTGCCGGGCTCCTCCTCCTGCGGCGACGCGGCCGGAACGGCCTCCTCCTCGACCTCGCGCAGCTTGCTCTCCAGGTAGGCGAGCACCACGCCGACCTTGGTCACCTGGTCGCCGACTTTCTCGAAGGCCTTCTCCACCTCGCTGCGCGCCACGCCGACCGCCAGGTCCACCCCGGCCCGGCCGGCGGTCACCGCCTCCTCGGCCAGGGTCTGCAGCGACTTCGCGGACGGCGGGAACGGCCCGCCCAACCGCCGCTCCACCTCGGCGACGTCGACCCCGCTCATCTCCAGCAGCCCGGCCGCCGTCCCGACGACCCGCTTGCCGACCTCCTCCACCAGCCCGGCGGCGACCTCCACCGCTCCCCGCACCGTCTTCGGCAGCATCCGGGTGCCTCCTTAGCGCCTGCGCGCATCGCTCCGTCGCCGTCGGTACCCGGACCGGTTCCGGGCACCCCACCGACGACGCTACCGCCAAAACCCGCCTGCGGTACCGTGGCCCCGCAGTGACCGCCGCCGTCGCACAGGGAGTGGACCAGCCGCCATGGCCAACGCCGAGGAGTGCCGGACGGCACTGGAGCAGCTCAGCCGGAACCTGGCGAAGTCCACCGGCAACGTCCGCAAGGCGGCCGACCTCGACCGCTCCCTCACCTGCCGGATCACCGACCTCGACCTGACCTTCACCGGCCGGCTGCGCGACGGCCGGATCGAGGACGTCACCGAGGCACCCGGCCCGCCCGCCACGAAGGCCGAGATCCGGCTCACCATGAGCAGCGACGACCTGGTCGCCCTGGTCGGCGGCACGCTCAACTTCGCGGCGGCCTGGGCCAGTGGCCGGGTCCGGCTGGAGGCCGGCTTCCGCGACCTGCTGCGGCTGCGCACACTGCTCTGACCGGGCGGCTCGACCGGCCCGCGCCCCGGCAGCCGTTCGTGGGGCCGGCCGCCCGGACCGCCCGGCCGGCCCCGGGGCTCAGAACCCCAGCTCGGCCAGCGCCTTGCGCCCGTCCGACGGACCGCCGTCCGCGTCCAGTGCCGTCCAGGCCGCCGCGCAGAGCGCCCGCAGGCCGTCCCAGCGGTCCGAACCGGTGCTCTCCAGCTTCAGCACCCCGTCCTGCGCCACCACGACCCAGCCGCCACAGCCGAACCCGCCGCCCGGCTGCACGGCGACCGGCGGGTGCGCCACCAGCAGCCCCCGCAGGTCCTCCGCGAGGTACGTCGGCCGGTGCTCCACCGGCGCCGAGAGCAGTTGCGCCGCCGTGGTGACCCCGGTGAACACCAGCAGGCTGTCGACGCCGCCGTTGAACGCGCCCTCGATGTCGGTGTCCAGCCGGTCCCCGACCACCAGCGGCCGCTCGGCACCGGTCCGCAGGACGGTCTCCCGGTGCATCGGCGGCAGCGGCTTGCCCGCCACCTCGGGCTCCACACCCGTCGCCGCGCGCACGGCCGCCACCAGCGCGCCGTTGCCCGGCGCGATCCCGCGCGCGGTCGGCACCGTCAGATCGGTGTTGGAGGCCACCCACGGCAGCCCGCTCCGCACCGCGTAGGAGGCCTCCGCCAGGTGCGTCCAGCCCACCGAGGCGTCGAAGCCCTGCACCACCGCGAGCGGCTCCTCGGCCAGCGTGCGGACGGCCACCAGGCCGCGCTCGGCCAGCGCCTCCTCCAGGCCCAGGCCGCCGACCACCAGGACCTTCGACCCGGCCGGCACCTTCTCGGCGACGACCCGGGCGGCCGCCTGCGCCGAGTTGATCACGTCGTCCGGCTCGGCCGGCACCCCCAGCTCGGTCAGGTGCGCGGCCACCACCCGCGGCGGGCGGGAGGCATTGTTGGTCACGTACGCCAACCGCATCCCGGCCGAACGCGCCGACGCCAGCGAGTCCGCCGCGTGGTCGATCGCGTCGGGCCCGGCGTAGACCACGCCGTCGAGATCCAGCAGTGCCGTGTCGTACGCCTCGGTGAGCGGGCGCTCACTGCCGCCGGGGGCGGTCCGTCGCTCGGTGGTGGCCGTCTCGGTCATGCCTTCGCTACCTCATTCACTGCGTCGATTTCCCGTCATCCGTCTCGTCCCGGGCCCGGCCGCCGGGGACTTCGTCGTCCCCCGCGCCCCGGTCGGCGGCCGCCGGCAGCCCGCCGGGTGACGGCCGGGGTCCGGTGTACCCCGGCGCCCCCGGGAGCAGCGGGCCGAACGCCCCGGCGCGGGCCGCCAGGGTCGCCCGGGTCTGCCGCAGCGCGGACCGGTAGTGGTCGGTGTCCGGCCGCATCGCGACGGCCAGGGCCAGGTGCTCGGCGGACGTCTCGAAGTCGCCCAGCCGGGCCGCCGAGACGCCCCACCCGAACTGAGCGTAGTCGTCGGACGGATCGGCCAGGGCCACCGCCCGGAAGTTCTCCAGCGCCGCCGCGTACGAACCGGCGTCGAACTGCGCCCGCGCCAGCATCTCCCGGATGCTGCGCGAGTGCGGCTCCGCCGCGGCCGCCCGCGCCAGCAACTGCTCGGCCGCCGCCGGATGCCCCTGGGCCAGCAGCTTCCCGCCCCGGCGGAACCACTCGTAGACGTCCCCCGCGGGCTCCCCGGCCCGGCCCTGCTCCGCCCCGCCCCCGGGGCCGTCGAAGCCCTCGCCCGAACTCCCGGCGCCCGCCGACCCGTTCATCACACCGTCCGCGGAGCCGTCCGCCCCGCCGCCGCCGTCCAACCGCTCCTGCCCACCACTCATGCGCCCACCTCGCCGCCCGCGCCGACCGCCTCGCGGGACGCACAACGCTGCGTCGACCGCCCACTGCGCTCTCTCACGCCGTACCTCGCCCTCGGTCACGACACCCGCCCGCTCCGGACCGGCACGGGTGTTCCGATCTCTGAACAACGCGTACCCGATTACGATGCCCAGAATGAGCACACCCAGTGCAGAAAGCGGAGCGGAGTCTCCGCAGGGCGGCCCCGGTAACCCCGGCCACGTCGCCACCGCAGGTCTGTCCCTCTCCCCCTTCCGCGGCCTCCGCTACGTCCCCGACCGGGTCGGCGCCCTGGCCGCGGTCACCTCACCGCCGTACGACGTCGTCGACCCCGGCCGCCGGCTCGATCTGGAGACCGCCGACCCGCACAACGTGGTCCGGCTGATCCTGCCGCGCCCCGAACCCGAGGACGCCGGCGACCGGCCCGACCGCGACACCCGCTACCGGCACGCCGCCCGGCTGCTGCGCGCCTGGCAGCGCGAGGGGGTCCTGGCCGCCGACCCGGAGCCGGCGCTGTACGTCTACGAGCAGCGGGTCCCCGCCACCGGCGACTCCCCGGAGCTGCTCCAACGCGGCCTGATCGGCGCCCTCGCCGTCAGCGGCAGCGAGGCCGGCGTCGTCCTCCCCCACGAGGACGTGATGCCCCGGCCGGTGGCGGACCGGGTCGGTCTGATGCGCACCACCCGCGCCAATCTCGAACCGCTGCTGCTCACCTACCGGGGCAACGGGGGCGCCGCCGGGGTGATCGAACGGGCCGTCGAGGACGACCCGCTGCTCACCACGACCACCACCGACGGCACCCACCACAGGCTGTGGGCCGTGACCGACCCCGCCGGGATCGCCGAGATCAGCCGCGACCTGGCCACCTGCCGGGCGCTGATCGCCGACGGCCACCACCGCTGGGAGATGTACCTGCGGCTCCAGCGGGAGCACCGCCACCTGCCGCGCAGCCCCTGGGACCGGGGCCTGGTGCTGCTGGTCGACACCGCCCGCTACCCGCTGCGGGTCCGCGCGATCCATCGGGTGCTGTACCGGCTGCCGATCGCCGCGGCCCTGGAGAAGCTGGGCGACCAGTGGCGGATCAAGGAGGTACCCGGCCCGCTCGCCACCGCCCTCCAGGCCCTCGCCGAGCAGAAGCGGCAGGGCGGCAACGGGTTCGTGCTGACCGGCGGCGACGGCGTCTACTGGCTGATCGGCGAGCCCGAGGAGGCCCTGCTCGACGCCAGCGTGCCCCACGACCGGCCGGAGGAGTGGCGCCACCTGGACGCGACCGTGCTGCACGCCGCCCTGCTCGACCACACCTGGCGGGTCCCCGACGGCCCGGACGACATCGGCTACCTGCACACCGCCGTGTCCGCCGAGCGCGAGGCCGCTCGAACCGGCGGCACGGCGGTGCTGCTCCACCCGGTGCGCGAGAGCGTGGTCCGCCGGCTCGCCGAGCAGGGCGTCACCATGCCCCGCAAGTCCACGTCCTTCGGCCCGAAGCCGGCCACCGGGCTGGTCCTACGCAGTCTCGAACTGGGCTGAGCGTCCTGCGGCCGGGCCGTCCGGTCGCGCCCGGACAGCAGTGAGGCCCTGCCGCACCCCGGAGTTTCCCGGGGTGAGGCAGGGCCTCACTCACCTACTGGCCGCGCGTCAGCCCTTGGCGTCGGTGGACCGCTCCGGCACCACGCCGTCGAAGTCCTCGTCGATCTCCAGGTCGTCCTCGTCGTAGAACTCCTCGACGTCTTCCTCGTCCTCGAAGATCTCCCGCTCGTCCGGCACGCCGCCGCGCGACTTCGCCGGAGCCGGGGCCGGAGCCTCGTCCTCGGCCTCGTCCCGCGCGACCTCGTCCTCGATCTCGGGGTCGAGCGCGTCGACGAACTCCAGGCCGTCGATCTCGGCCAGCCGCTCGGACGCGTTGGTGGCACCGTCGGTGTCGGCCTCGGCGGCCTTGGCGAACCAGTCGCGGGCCTCGTCGCCCCGGCCGGCCGCGATCAGGGCCTCGGCGTACGCGTACCGCAGGCGCGCGGTCCACGGGTGCACGGCGCTGGAGGCCAGCTCCGGGCTCTGCAGGGTGACCACCGCCGCCTCGAACTGCTCCATGTCGCCGCGGGCACCCGCCGCGACCAGGCGCATCTCGACCTGACCGGCCTTGTCCAGCTGCTTGACCTCGGCCTCGCCGGCCATCGCCAGCGCCCGCTCCGGGCGGCCCAGACCGCGCTCGCAGTCCGCCATCACCGGCCACAGGTCCGCCCGACCGGTCATCCGACGGGCGGCGCGGAACTCGGTCAGCGCCTCGGAGTAGCGCTGGGTCATGTACGACGCGAAGCCGGCCGCCTCACGGACGGCGGGCACGCGGGACGCGAGCCGCAGCGCGACGCGCGAGTACTGGTAGGCCTCCTCCGGCTCGGTGTCGAGCAGGCGGGCGACCATCACCAGGTTGCGGGCGACATCGTCGGCGAGCGTCTTGGGCAGGCTCTTGAGCTCCTGGCGGACATCCGCGTCCAGCTCGAAGCCGGTGACGTCCTCCGGGATCGGCAGCCGCTTGACGGGCTCGAAGTTGCCCCGGCGGTCGTCGTAGTCCCGGCCGCCGCGGTCGTCGCGGTCGCGGTTGTAGCCGCCGGAGGGACGGTCGTCACGGCGGTAGCCACCGCCGCCGGAGGGGCGATCGTCGCGGCGGAAGCCACCACCGGACGGACGGTCGTCGCGGCGCGGACGGTCGTCACGGTCACGGTTGAAGCCGCTCGGGCGGTCGTCACGACGGAAACCGCCGCCACCGGACGGACGGTCATCGCGACGGAAACCGCCACGGTCGTCACGGTCACGGTTGAAGCCACCGCCGGAGGGGCGGTCGTCACGGCGCGGACGGTCGTCACGGTCGCGGTTGAAGCCGCTCGGGCGGTCGTCACGACGGAAGCCACCGCCGGACGGACGGTCGTCACGGTCGCGGTTGAAACCGCCACCCGAGGGACGGTCGTCACGGCGGAAGCCACCACCCGAGGGGCGGTCGTCACGACGCGGACGGTCGTCACGGTCGCGGTTGAAGCCGCTCGGGCGGTCGTCACGACGGAAACCGCCACCGGAAGGCCGGTCGTCACGGTCACGGTTGAAACCGCCACCCGAGGGACGGTCGTCACGACGGAAGCCACCACCGGACGGACGGTCGTCACGACGCGGACGGTCATCGCGGTCACGGTTGAAACCACCACCGGACGGACGGTCATCGCGGCGGAAACCACCACCCGAGGGGCGGTCGTCACGGCGGAAGCCACCGCCGGACGGACGGTCGTCACGGTCGCGGTTGAAACCGCCACCCGAGGGACGGTCGTCACGGCGGAAACCGCCGCCGGAGGGGCGGTCGTCACGACGCGGACGGTCGTCACGGTCACGGTTGAAGCCACCGCCGGACGGACGGTCGTCGCGGCGGAAACCGCCACGGTCGTCACGGTCGCGGTTGAAGCCACCACCCGAGGGGCGGTCGTCACGGCGGAAACCGCCGCCGGAGGGGCGGTCGTCAC
>NZ_JBITSA010000011.1:0-867 GCF_044540385.1 Kitasatospora sp. NPDC086009 | reverse complement strand
CACGACGCGGACGGTCGTCACGGTCACGGTTGAAACCACCACCGGACGGACGGTCATCGCGACGGAAACCGCCACCACCGCCGGAGGGGCGGTCGTCGCGACGGAAGCCGCCGCCACCGCCACCGGACGGACGGTCGTCACGGCGGAAACCGCCGCCACCGCCGCCGGACGGACGGTCGTCACGACGCGGACGGTCGTCACGGTCACGGTTGAAACCACCACCGGACGGACGGTCATCGCGACGGAAACCGCCACCACCGCCGGAGGGGCGGTCGTCACGGCGGAAACCGCCGCCACCGCCGGAGGGGCGGTCGTCACGGCGGAAACCGCCGCCGCCACCGCCGGACGGACGGTCGTCACGACGCGGACGGTCGTCACGGTCACGGTTGAAACCACCGCCCGAGGGGCGGTCGTCACGGCGCGGACGGTCGTCACGGTCGTCGCGACGCGGACCTCGGTCGTTGGACCAGCCCCCACGAGACCGGGGCTCGTAGCCGCGGCCGTCGTCCGATCGACGCTCGGGACGGTCCTGGGGCTGGTTCGACATTGTGGTGACTCCTCTTGTTGCTTCAGCTCTACCGCGGATGGAGGCGACACCACTGCCCTCGCGCGGTTCGATGCCGGCCTCCTGGCCGAGCACCATCTCCATTGTCCGGCATCGACCGGGACCCCGCGCCTGGGCGAAAGTCCCCTGTCGTGCCGGGGTGCATACGTGCGTAAAAACAAAAAAGGCCGCGGCCCCAGCGAATCGCTGGGGCCGCGGCCTTGAATAATTGTTCGGCGGCGTCCTACTCTCCCACAGGGTCCCCCCTGCAGTACCATCGGCGCTGTGAGGCTTAGCTTCCGGGTTCGGAATGTAACCGGGCG
>NZ_JBITSA010000010.1:0-304245 GCF_044540385.1 Kitasatospora sp. NPDC086009 | reverse complement strand
CAGCTCCTCGGCTCCGCATGCCGTCCCTGTCGGCGGAACCGCCCGGCCGACAGGGCCACCGACGCTTCCACTCGGTACCTACGGCCCGGCCGGGGCGGGGGGGGGCCGGGGGGGGGGGGGGGGGGCTGGGGGGGGGGGGGGGGGGGGGGGCCCCCCCCCGGGGGGCCCCCCCGGGGGGGGGGGGGGGGGGGGGGGGGGGGGGGGGGGGGGGGGGGGGGGCCCCCCCCCCCCCCCCCACGCCGGGGAGCCGCTCACTCCGCCACCCCTCCGGACGCGTTGATCCCATCCGGCCCCCGGTCGACCGGGCTCAACCCGGGAGGGCCGGGTGGGTGGCGGGGTCGTGGGCGGTGGACTGCCAGGCGCGGGGGGTGAGGCCGTAGGTGGTGCGGAAGACGCGGCTGAAGTGGCTGGTGCTGACGAAGCCCCAGCGGCCGGCGACGGCGGCCACGGTGGCGGGGCGGGCCGACGGGCGGGCCAGGTCGCGGCGGCACATCTCCAGGCGGCGCCGCTGGATCCAGCGGCCCACGGTGACGCCCTCGTGCTGGAAGAGCTTGTGCAGGTAGCGCACCGAGAAGTGGTGGGCGGCCGCGATCCCCTCCGGGGAGAGCCCGGGGTCGGGGAGCCGGCGCAGGATGTACTCCTTCGTCCGGGCGATCGTGGCCAGGACCTCCTCGGGCACCGGTCCGGCCGCCCGCCGGCGGTGCTCGTGGGCGAGGACGGTGAGCAGGTCCAGTGCCGTGCCGGCGAGCCGGGCGGCCACCTGCGGGTCCGGTGCGACCCCGGGGCGGGCCAGCCGGTCCAGGTAGGCGGCCACCAGCGTGGCCGTCCCGGTGTCCGAGCGGAAGGCCGTGCCGGACAGCTCCCGCAGGTCCTCCTCGGCCACTCCGGCCGCTGCCCGGGGCCAGTGGAAGGCCGTGCCGGAGAAGGCCTCCGACACCTCCAGGACGACCGGGCGGCCGGTCCGGGCGACGGCAAACCCGCCCGGCCGCAGGGGCACCCCGTGACCGTCCAGGAGCAGCGCGGCCGTGCCGTGCCGCGGCAGCACCAGGGTGATGTGGTCGCCGCGGCCGCACAGCACCACGCTGCGGCCGTGCGCGGCCGGCCACGGACCGGCGACGATCGAGGAGACCCGCAGCGGGCCGAGCCGGTGGCCGGCGATGCTCGCGGCGAAGGGGACGTGGCCGGACGGGGCGTGGCCGGACGGGACGGGGACGGGGACGGGGGCGAGGACGGGCATCGGTACTCCTGCGACGGCCGCCGGGGTGGTCCCGGGCGGCCGGGTGCTGGCACGGGGTGAGGGAGGGGCGCGGGCGACGCGGCCCGCCCTCCCATCCCAGCCGGTCGGACGGCGGGTGACCAGGAAGAACAGCAGGAGGAACTGCGCGGTCGCCGGTGCCGCACGAGCCCTCGTCCTGCCCCGCACCGGCCCCGGCTACCAGCGGCGGCCGGCCTACCAGGAGTGGCGGTGCAGGGCGAGGTGGAGGGTGTCCACGGCCTGGATGAGGGCGGAGCGGGCCGAGCCGGTGCGGCAGTGCGAGTCGAGCAGGACGAAGCCGTGCACCACGCCCTGGTAGCGGGTGGCCACCACCGGCACCCCGGCCCGGCGCAGCCGGGCCGCGTAAGCCTCGCCCTCGTCCCGCAGCACGTCGGCCTCGGCGGTGATCACCAGCGCCGGTGGGAGCCCGGCGAGTTCCTCCAGTCCGGCGCGCAGCGGGGCCGCCAGGGACTGCGCCCGGCCGGCCGGGTCGGGCAGGTAGGCGTCCCAGAACCGGCGCATGTCCGCCCGGTGGAGGAAGTACCCGTCGGCGAAGGCACGGTAGGAGGGGGTGTCGAAGTCCGCGTCGGTCACCGGGCAGATCAGCACCTGGTGGAGCAGCTCGGGGCCGCCGCGCCGGCGCAGGAGCAGGGTGAGCGCCGCGACCAGGTTGGCGCCCGCGGAGTCGCCGGCGGCGGCGATCCGGCTCCCGTCCAGCCCGATCTCGTGGCCGTGCGCGGCGATCCAGCGGGCGACGGCGTAGCACTGCTCGACGGCGACCGGGAACCGCTCGGCGGGCGGGCGCCCGTAGTCGACGAGGACCACGGCGGCGTCCGCGCCCACGGCGAACTCCCGCAGCAGGTGGCGGTAGCTGTCGGCGTCGCCCAGCACCCAGCCGAGGCCGTGCAGGAAGAGGACCACCGGGGTCGGCCGGGCGGCGTCGACCGGGCGGATCACCTGGATCCGGACGTGACCGGCCGGTGTCGGCAGCGCCAGCCGGGTGGCGACGGTGTCCCGGTGGCCGTCCGACGGGTGGGGCCCGGCCAGGAAGGCGAGGTCGAGGGGCTCCGGCGCGCTCCCGCCGGGCGGCGCCGCCGTCCGAACGCGGCGGGCGTGGGCGCGGGCGGCCAGGAAGTCCTGGAGGCCGTCGTCCAGGATCGGGCCCGGCGCCTCGGGGGTGATGCTCTCGGACACTGGTGTGCTGCTCCTGGCGTAGCGGCCGGGTCGGGCCGGCTTCCGCGGGTGGGCGTGGCCCCGCCCGGGTGGTCGCGGGCTCGCCCGGCGCCGCGGGTCCGGGCACGGCGGCGAGCCGGGGGTACTGCCACCGTGCCCGGAGAGCGTGCCGGCCGGGGCCCGGGGCGCCCGGCCGGCACGTCGTCACCTTAGGGACCGGCCGGGCCCGGGACCGTACCCGGAGCGCACTGGAAGCCGCCGCTCCGTGCACGGCGGTCGGCCGGTCCCGCGCGCCGCTCCGTGCACGGCGGTCAGCCGGCCGTGCGCGCCTCCTCCGTACGCCGCGCCCGCCACTCGCGCGGGGACGTCCCGTACGCGGCCCGGAAGGCCCGGCTGAAGTGCGCGGGGTTGACGAACCCCCAGCGCTGGGCGACCGCCGAGACGGTCGGCGCGCTGCGGCTGCGCCGGCCGAGCTCCCGGGCGCACTCCTCCAGCCGGCGCCGCTGGATCAGCCGGCCCACCGTCACGCCTTCGTTCTCGAAGAGCCGGTGCAGGTAGCGCACCGAGATGCGGTGGGCGTCGGCGATGCCCTGCGGGGTCAGCCCCGGATCGCCGAGGTGGCGGTCGATGTGGGCGCGGACCAGCCGGACGAGGTGGGCGCCGGCCTCGTCGGGGCCGGCGGCCGGGCGCCCCGCCAGCTCGCCGACCAGGGTGAGGAACAGGTCGGCGACGCTGCCCGCCAGGAGGTCCCCGACGGCGGACGGGTAGCTGGGCGCGGCGTCGGCGAGGGTGTCGAGGAAGGGCAGCAGGACCGCCCCGAGGCTCTCCCGCGAGGTGACGGCCCGCCCGGTCACCCGGCGGATGTCGGCCTCCGGCACACCGAGCAGCCGGTGCGGCAGGTGGAACACGTGGGAGCGGAAGCGCTGCGGGTAGTCGACCGAGTAGGGGCGCGCGGTGTCGTACAGCACGAGGTCGCCGGGCGCGACCTCGGCCCGGCGGCCGTCCTGGCTCAGCACGGCGTGGCCGGACACCTGGACGCCCACCGCCACCTGGGCCTCCGCCCCGGCCGAGCGCGCGATCAGGCCCGGCGTCCGGCACAGCCGGGTGGCGTCCGCCTCCAGGGTGGACACCCGCAGGCTGCCCAGCCGGTGCGACTCCAGCCGGCCGTCGAACGGGCCGTCGGCGAGCGGCACCACCTCCACCGGCGCCAGGGCGTACGAGACCGCCCGGCCCCAGTGCCCCGCCTTCTCCCCGTCCGGCACCGCGGCGGTTGTGACCCGCAGGTTCACCTGGCTGCCCCTCTCTGTCGGCGTTCACGGCCGAAGCCCCGCACGACCAGCCTGCGGCAGGGAGCGGAAGAGTGCCTAGGTCATCTGACTGTCGTTCTGACGAGCCGGGCGACCGGGCGCGCTGGGGCACGGCTCCCCCGGGCCGGCGACCCTCCCGGCGGGGTCGGCCGTTCGTTCCGTCCGCGCCGGGGCGCGGCACCCGGCGGGCCTGGGTCGCCGGGCGGCGACCCGTCGCCGGGCAGGGTCAAGGCGAACCGGCCGTCAGCCGTGCTCGCGCCCGCCCGGCAACGCCCGCACGCCCCGGACCTGCGCCGATGGGCCGGTCCGGGGCGTGCGGGGGCCGCGGGGGTGGTGGGGTGGCCGCCGGGGCGGGCCACCCGCCGGATCAGGCGCCGGATCAGGCGCCGAGGAACTCCAGCAGGTCCTTGGTGAACGCGGCCTCGTAGGCCCCGACCAGGCCGTGCGGGGCGCCCGGGTAGACCTTGAGGACGCCCTGGGAGAGCAGCTCGACGCTCTTCTCGGCGGAGGCGGCGATCGGCACGATCTGGTCGTCGTCGCCGTGGGCGACCAGGACCGGGATGTCAATCTTCTTGAGGTCCTCGGTGAAGTCGGTCTCCGAGAACGCCTCGACGCAGTCGAGGGCGCCCTTGAGGCCGGCCTGCATGCCCTGCAGCCAGAACTCGCGGCGCTTGCCCTCGGAGACCTCGGCGCCCGGCCGGTTGAAGCCGAAGAAGGCCTCGCTGAGGTCGTAGTAGAACTGCGAGCGGTCGGCCGCGACGCCGGCCCGGATGCCGTCGAAGGCCTCGATCGGGGTGCCCTCGGGGTTGTCCTCGGTGCGCAGCATCAGCGGCGGCACGGCGCCGAGCAGGACGGCCTTGCGCACCCGGTCGCTGCCGTGCCGGCCGAGGTAGCGGGCGACCTCGCCGCCGCCGGTGGAGTGGCCGACCAGGACGGCCTCGGTGAGGTCGAGCCGCTCCATCAGCTCGGCCAGGTCGTCCGCGTACCGGTCCATGTGGTTGCCGTCCCAGGTCTGCTCGGACCGGCCGTGCCCGCGCCGGTCGTGGGCGACGACCCGGTAGCCGGCCTCGGCGACGGCGACGGCGAGGCCGTCCCAGGCGTCGGCGTTCAGCGGCCAGCCGTGCGAGAGGACGACGGGGCGACCGGTACCCCAGTCCTTGTAGAACTTCTGCGAGCCGTCGGAGAGCGTGATGGTGGGCATGAGGCGCCTTTCGGAAGGGGTGTCACGGCCGGGCCGGAGAGCCGGGCCGGAGAGCCCGGGCCGGGGGCGGCCACGGGGTGGGCCCGGCCTCCGTGCGGAACACCGGGAACGCTAGGGCACCGGCGGGCCGGGCGGTGCTCCCTGCCTGCACAACCCTTGCCCACGCGCGCACCGCCCCTCCTTCGGACCACCCGGCCGCCCGGCCGGTCTCCGCATACCGGACAGTCAACTACCGCATCGAACACGGCCTTTCACGTCAACGGACCATCTGTCCAGGGCTATTGACTAAGAATCCAACAGTGGCGATTCTCATCGCACCGAGTACGCGGGACATGACAGTCGCCCGGCGCGAAACAATCAAACACCCCGCGCCGGCGGGTCGTTCCTCCCCGTCGTCCCTGCATCGACGACACGAATGGTGACCGATGAAACCCCCACAGCCCCACCCTCATCCGCACCGCAGGCGCAGAATCGTCACGGCCCTGGCCTCGCTCCTCACCCTCTTCTCCCTGCTGTTCGCGGCCCCCGCGCCGGGGGCCTCGGGCGGGACGGGCTGGTGGAACCCGGTCGCCCGGCCCGCGCCGGACTCGCAGATCGGCGTCACCGGTGAGCCGTTCCGCGGGACCGACGCCCAGGGCAAGGTCCGCGGCTTCGTCGACGCGCACGACCACCTGATGTCCAACGAGGCCTTCGGCGGCCGTCTCCTGTGCGGGAAGACGTTCTCCGAGGCCGGGATCGCGGACGCGCTCAAGGACTGTCCCGAGCACTACCCCGACGGCTCGCTGGCGGTCTTCGACATGATCACCAAGGGTGGCGACGGCAAGCACGACCCGGTCGGCTGGCCCACCTTCAAGGACTGGCCGGCCCACGACTCGCTGACCCACGAGCAGAACTACTACGCCTGGGTCGAGCGGGCCTGGCGCGGCGGCCAGCGGGTGCTGGTCGACGACCTGGTCACCAACGGGGTGATCTGCTCGGTCTACTTCTTCAAGGACCGCGGCTGCGACGAGATGGACTCCATCCGCCTCCAGGCGCAGAAGACGTACGACCTGCAGGCCTACATCGACCGGATGTACGGCGGGACGGGCAAGGGCTGGTTCCGGATCGTCACCGACAGCGCGCAGGCCCGCCAGGTCGTCGCGCAGGGCAAGCTCGCCGTCGTGCTCGGCGTGGAGACCTCCGAGCCGTTCGGCTGCAAGCAGATCCTGGACGTCGCCCAGTGCGGCAAGGCCGACATCGACCGCGGCCTGGACGAGCTGTACGGCCTGGGCGTGCGCAGCATGTTCCTGTGCCACAAGTTCGACAACGCGCTGTGCGGGGTCCGCTTCGACGAGGGCGCCCTCGGCACGGCGATCAACGCCGGCCAGTTCCTGTCCACCGGCACCTTCTGGACCACCGAGCAGTGCGCCGGGCCGCAGCACGACAACCCCATCGGCCTCGCCGCGGCACCGGAGGCCGAGAAGCTGCTGCCGCCGGGGGTGACCGTGCCGGCGTACGCGGCGGGCGCCCAGTGCAACTCCCGCGGCCTCACCGACCTCGGTGAGTACGCCGTGCGCGGGATGATGCAGCGCAAGATGATGCTGGAAGTCGACCACATGAGCGTCAAGGCGGCCGACCGCGCCTTCGACATCCTGGAGTCCGCGTCCTACCCGGGCGTGATCTCCTCGCACAGCTGGATGGACCTCGACTGGACCGAGCGCGTCTACAAGCTCGGCGGCTTCGTCGCCCAGTACATGAACGGCGCCGAGGCGTTCAGCGCGGAGGCGAAGCGCACCGACGCACTGCGCGACAAGTACGGGGTGGGCTACGGCTACGGCACCGACATGAACGGCCTCGGCGGCTGGCCCGCGCCGCCCGGCGCGAACGCCCCGCACCCGGTCCAGTACCCGTTCCGCACCACCGACGGCGGCTCGCTCGTCGACCGGCAGACCACCGGCGAGCGGACCTGGGACTACAACACGGACGGCGCCGCGCACTACGGCCTCGTGCCGGACTGGCTGGAGGAGATCCGGCTGGTCGGCGGGCAGGGCGTGGTGGACGACCTGTTCCGGGGCGCCGAGTCCTACCTGACCACCTGGGGCAGCACCGAACAGCACCGGGCCGGCACCAACCTGGCCGCCGGCGCCCCGGCCACGGCCGCGTCCACCGAATGGAACCCGTTCGTCAGCTACGCGGCAGGCCGGGCCGTGGACGGCGACGGCGGCACCCGCTGGGCCAGCGACTGGAACGACGACCAGTGGCTGCGGCTCGACCTCGGGTCCACCACCCTGGTCGGGCGCGTCACGCTGGACTGGGAACGCGCCTACGGGAAGGCGTACCGCATCGAGGTGTCCACCGACGGGGCCACCTGGAAGTCGGTGTGGTCCACCACCACGGGGGCGGGCGGGCTGGAGACCGCGCGGTTCACCGGCGTCCCGGCCCGGTACGTCCGCGTCCACGGGGTCCAGCGCGGCACCAGCTGGGGCTACTCGCTCCACGAGGTCGGGGTCTACAGCACCTGACGGGCGGCGCGGACACGGCTTCGCGGCCCCGGGCGACCGTCCGGGGCCGCGGGGCGTGCGCGGCGCTCAGTTCCGGCGGGTGTGCGGCATCAGGTAGACGTCCACCGCGACCTGGCGCTCGGGGTGCGCCGAGGGGAACGAGGAGAACTCCAGGTAGTACGGCAGCGGCGGGCGCTCGGTGCGCTGCATCCCCTTGGTGGCGGCGCTGACCGCCAGGTGCATGTAGGTGAACGGGATCAGCTCAGGCGGTCCGACGTGACGCATCGCCAATCCTGTTGAAGCCGGAACGACTTGGACGCCCATCCCGTCCCTGGTCTGCGGGTCGAAGCGGTCCGAGACCGGGACGCAGATGTCGTGCCGGGTCCGGGCGCCGATGAAGAAGTCCGGGTCGTCGTAGGAGACGCCCAACGCCTTGGAGCGGGCCGGGCAGTGGCCGTGGGTGGTGAGCCAGCCGCGCAGCCGCTCCCAGGCGGTGTCGGCGCTGTCGATCGGTCCGAGGTGGGAGTAGAACGCGACCCGGCGCTGCGGGATCGCGGCCGGCCGGATGTCCGAACCGGCCGCACCGGCGGTCGGCCAGGCGGTGTTCTGCGGGTTGGTGCGCAGGTCGGTGGGACATATCCCGTACGCGGACCGGAACGCGCGGGTGAAGGCCGCGTGCGAGTTGTAGCCGGCGCTGACCGCGATGTCGATGATCGTGCGGTCCCCGTAGACCAGCCGGTAGGCCGCCAGGGAGAGCCGGAGCCTGCGGACGTAGCGGTGGATCGGCTCGCCGACCTGGTGCCGGAAGACCCGGCGCAGGTAGTCGGGCGAGGTGTTGGTGGCCATCGCCAGCTCCTCCAGCGAGACGGCGGCCTCACCGTCCCTGACCTGGGCCACGATGTGGGGGATGGCCCGGCGCAGACGCTCGTCGTGGCTGCTCAGCGTGTCGATCTTCATAGCAGACTGAAGCCCTCCGCTTCTCGGGTCCCTCGGGCGGGGTCCGACGGGCGACCGGAGCCGAGCCCGGGCCTGTTGGAGCCGACGCCTGACCGACCGATGGCATGACAATCGATCGCACCTCAATGCCTACCTGCGCGGTCACCCCCCGTGCGCGCCAGGGTCAGACGTCCAGATCCACCTCGCCCCGTGGCATGTCCGATGGACGGACGCCGCCCTGACAGCGGCTCCCGGGGACGGGCGAAGACGGGCCCCGACGGGCACCTGGCCCTGACGGGGATTCTCACGATGCTAGGGGGGGCGTCCATGGCTGTCCAGCGGGCCGCAGCCGGTGCACGGAGGTGCGCCACGGCGGCCACGGGAGGTCAGGGGTCCGTACCCGGGTGTGCCGACGCCTCAGGACACCGGCTGGCGCAGGATGGTACGGCGGCGCTCGGGGGCCGTCCTGGTCGGGTCCGAGAGGTAGATCTCGTGGTGCCGGCCGGCCTCGCGCAGCCCCTCGGTGTGCAGGTAGTCGTGCAGCAGCTTCACCGTCCGCGGCTCGGTCTCGTACGGGCCCTGGTGCAGCACCTGGACGCAGCGGCCCTCGGTGAAGGACTCCCGGCGCAGCCGGCCGACCGCCTCGGCCCCGGCCTTCCCTTCCGCCTTCCCTTCCGCCTTGGCCTCCACCTTGGCCTCCGCCTTGGCGAGCGCGGCCGCGAGTTGCGCGTCGGTGTAGGGGACGGGCTGGCGGATCAGCAGGGTCCACCGCCAGCCGGCCCGGGCGCCGGGGCCGTAGGAGTCGGCGGAGACGGCGTCGAAGTGCGGGTCGTCGCTGTGCCAGAGCCCTTCCAGCGGCATCACCGCGTAGTCCGTCCCGGTGTCGGCCCGGACGGCGAACTTCAGGGCGTAGGAGACCGCGTACAGCGCGGCGATGGCGGGCCCGAACTCGGGGCTCTGCTGCGGGTCGCCGGTCCCGTCGAGGGCCAGGAAGGCGAACTCGGGGACGTCGAGCGGTTGCGGGACGGCCTTCGCGCGGTACAGCTCGCCGCCCAGCTTGCGGTGGTCGGTCTTCTCGGCCTTCTGCTCGGTCTTCTTCTCGGCCTTGCCGGTGGTACCCATGGTGCACAACTCCCGTACGACTGCGGATCGGGGCGCCCGGGGCGCCGGTGGAACAGGGCGACCGGTGGCCCCCGCAGGGGCGAACGAGACGGCGCGACGACGGTCACCGCGCGTCCGGTCGCACGGTCCGGGCCGCCGCCCCGCCGTCGGTCCGGGCTCCTGACCCGGGCTTCACCCAGGAGCGGGCCGGTCCGGGACCGCTTTTCCACCGTTGCGGTCAAGTACTCCCCCGGCAACCGATCCAAAGCTTGACTGAGCCGGTCAACAACGCTCCTACCGCTTCTCACCCGGTCGTTTCGCTGCGAGAACTGACGTGCGCGGTTCCCCCATCCGGATGACGAGAGGGATGCATCGTGACTCCAGCCGCCCAGTGGACCCCCGTGCCGGTGCCGGCCGCAGCGGACCCCCATGAGGTCCCGTCGCACTGGTTCAACCTCGTCCCCAGCCTGCCCGGCCCCGTCCCGCCGCCCCGCGAGCCCGAGGGCGCCGAGCACGACGCCTGGGGCTCCCGGCTCGCCCTGCAGCAGCGGATCCGGCTCGACGCCGTCCGCGCCCAGGACGGTGCCACCGAACCCTTCCTGGCCATCCCGGAGCGGGTGCGCGAGGAGCTGGCGTCGATCGGACGCCCCACCCCGCTGCTGCGGGCCCGGGCCCTGGAGCGCTACCTGGAGACCCCGGCCCGGATCTACCTCAAGCGCGAGGACGTGCTGCCCACCGGCAGCTTCAAGCTCAACTCGGCCATCGCCCAGGCCCACTACGCGGCCGAGCAGGGCGTCGACACGCTGGTCACCGAGACCGGCGCCGGCCAGTGGGGCCACGCGGTGGCCTGGGCCGCCCGCCGCTTCGGCCTCAGGGCCGTCATCTACTGGGCCGGCGTCTCGGCCCGCCAGAAGCCCGGCCGCCGGGCGCTGATCGAGATGCTCGGCGCCGAGGTGCACGCCTCCCCCAGCGAGCGGACGCCGGTCGGCAAGGCGCTGCTGCGCGACGGCCGGCACCTGCTGGGCTCGCTCGGCACCGCGATCGGCGAGGCGATCAGCCACGCCGCGCTGCACCCGGAGACCCGCTACATCTCCGGCAGCAACCTGGCCCACGTATTGATCCACCAGACCGTCATCGGCCAGGAGACCAAGGCCCAGCTGGCCGCCCTCGGCGAGCGGCCGGACGCGCTGGTGGCCTGCGTCGGCGGCGGCAGCAACCTGGGCGGCTTCATGGGCCCCTACCTCGCCGAGAAGGCGGAGCGCGGCGACGACCTGCTGCTGCTCGGCGCGGAGTCCGCGAGCGCCCCCCGGCTGACCCGGGGCACGCTGCGCTACGACCACGCCGACCCGGAGGGCGTCACCCCGCTCGGCAAGTCGTACACCCTCGGCCGGGACTACGAGCTGCCGGAGACCCACGTCGGCGGTCTGCGCCAGCACAGCGGCTCGCCGCTGATCGGCGTGCTGCGCGGCGAGGGGCTGCTGGACGCGGTCGCGTACGAGGAGACGGACGTCTTCGAGACCGGGCGGCTGGTGCTCTCCACCGAGGGAATGCTGATCGCGCCGGAGTCCTGCCACGCCCTGCGCGCGGCCGTGGACCGGGCCGTCCTGGCCCGCGAGACCGGGCGGGCCGAGGTGATCGTCGCCTGCGTCAGCGGCAACGGGCTGCTCGACCTCGACGGCTACCTCGCGCACCGCTGACCACCGGCGCCCCGCGCCCACCACAGGCACCCGTCACCGGGCCCTCCGCCGGGCCCCGCACCACCGCCCGCGCACGCCGGGAGCGTGCCACCGCGTACCCGGGGCCGCGCGCACCACCGGGGGCACCACCCCCGCGCACGACCGAGGTCACGGCACCACCCGCACCGGCACCGCCCGGGCGAGGCGCACGCGCCCCAGGACCACCCGTTCCGACACCACCCGTTCCGACACCCTGCACGAAAGGACCGACGTGTCCGACGGAACCATCATCGAGCTGTCCAGCGGGACCAGCCCAAGCTGCCCGTACTATCTCGGCGAGTCCATCGGCGACCGGCTGCCCGAGTACCTCGGCCGGCACGCCTTCGACGAGTTCTACCTGGTCACCAGCCAGCCGCTGTACGAGCTGTTCGGCCGGGACCTCGCCAACCGGCTCGGCCGGGCCGGCGTCGCCGTCAACCTGATCACCGTGGCCGAGGGCGAGGGCGTCAAGGGCTGGCCCGAGCTCACCGCCCTCTGCGAACGGCTGGTGGCCGCCGGGGCCACCAAGGACTCGATCGTCGGCGCGCTCGGCGGCGGCATGATCAGCAACCTGGCCGGACTGGCCGCCGCCATGGTCTACCGGGGCCTGCGCTTCGTCGAGATCCCGACCACCATGCTGAACCTCACCGACGGCACCCTCAGCAACAAGCAGGCGATCAACGGCGCCCTCGGCAAGAACCAGTTCGGCGTCTACCACGCGCCGCTGTTCATCTGGGCCGACGTGGCGATGCTGCGCAGCGAGCCGGAGCGCCAGCACCGCAGCGCGCTGGTGGAGGCGCTGAAGAACGGCCTGGTCAACGACGCCGCGTGGGTCGACCGGATGGAGGGCCTGCTGACCGGCGGTGTGGCGGGCATCCGGGACGACCTGCTCGGGGTCTGCCACGAGGTGGTCCGCAGCAAGCTGGGCATCCTGGCGCAGGACCCGGGCGAGCGCGGCGCCGGCATCATCCTGGAGTACGGCCACACCGTGGGGCACGCCGTGGAGTTCCTCTCCGGGGGCGCGCTGCTGCACGGCGAGGCGGTCGGCATCGGGATGTGCGCCGCGGCCCGGCTGGGCATCCGGCTCGGGATCACCGCCCCGGAGGTGCTGGCGCGCCAGGAGCACCTGCTGGGCACCCTGATCGGCAGTCCGACCACGGTGCCCCGGGAGTTCACCCCGGAGCGGATCGTCGAGGTCATCCTCAGCGACAACAAGCGCCGGGCGGGCAGCGCGGTGCGGTTCGTGCTGGTGCCCGAGATCGGCCGGGTGCACATCGTCGACGGCGACCACGAGACGCCGGTGCCCGAGCCGCTGCTGAAGAGCGTCCTCGCCGAGGCCTGACCGCCCCCGTACGCGCCCGGGCACCGCGCGCACACCCCCGACCGCCGGCCCAGCAGGGCCGGACGGCCCGTTCGGCCTCCCGAAGGAGTCATCCATGAACGACGCGCATTCGCCGGAGATCGCCGAGACGGTCTACCGGCTCGACGGCCCGCTGCGCTGGGCGCTCGGCGAGGTGCAGGACCTGCTGCGCTCCGTCGGCGCCGCGCCCGGCCAGCAGGTGGTCGACGTCGGCGCGGGCACCGGCTACGCGGCCGTGCCCGCCGCCCGGCTGGTCGGGCCGGAGGGCTCGGTGCACTGCGTCGACGGCAGCCCGGAGCTGCTGGAGGTGCTCGCCGGCCGGGCCGCCCGCGAGGGCGTGGCCGACCGGGTGACCCGCACCGTGAGCCCGGTGGTCCCGCTGCCCGTCGCCGACGCCGCCGCCGACCTGGTGATCTCCACCTACGTCCTGCACGAGCTGGCCGACGACGCGCCCGCCGCGATCGCCGAGATGTACCGGGTGCTGCGCCCCGGCGGGCGGGTGGCGCTGGCGGACTACCGCAAGACCGCCGACAAGGAGCGCAACCGGGAGATCGAGGCCTGGTACGCCCGCCAGCCCGACGGCGCCGGTCCCGAGGAGGTGCACCTGCGCTTCACCCTCAACGAGTTGGAGGAGATGCTGCGCGCCGCCGGCTTCCAGCGGATCGAGCTGCGCACCTGGCACGACTTCCACGTGCACGCCACCGCGGAGAAGTGACCGGCCCCCGCGCACCGGAGCCCCGGCGCGGCACGCACCGACGCGGCCGCGCACCAGCACCCGGCGACCGGCCGGTCAGGACCCGCCGGTCACCGTCGTCACCACCGTCACCAGCCAGAAGGAGAACTGTCGTGGTCAAGCTTGCCTACAACGCCAACGGCCTGCGGACGATCTCGGTGGAGCGGGCGATCGAGGCGGTCGCCGACGCCGGCTACGAGGGGATCGAACTCTCGCTCCACCCGGCCCACCTGGACCCGTTCGCCTTCGGCCCCGCCGAGGCCGCGCCGATCCGCAAGGCCCTGGAGCGCACCGGCCTGACGGCCTGCTGCCTGGCCGCGGGCGCCGACAACCTGCTCGGTGAGGAGCGCTTCGAGCCCTCGCTGATCCACCCCACCGCCGAGGGCCGGGCCCGCCGCGTCGACCTCGTCCTGCGGTCGGTCCGGATCGCCGACGAACTCGGCATCCCCTACGTCAACTTCGCCACCGGCAAGCGCAAGCCCGAGGTGGCCGAGGAGCAGGCCCGGCAGTGGCTGGACGAGGGCGTCCGGCAGGTGCTGGACGGCCCGGGCACCGCGGTGCTGGCGATGGAGCCCGAGCCGGAGTTCTTCCTGGAGAGCAACGACGGGGTCGCCCGGCTGGCCGACGCGCTGGCCTCGGACCGCTTCGCGCTCGCCCAGGACCTCGGCCACTGCCGGGTCGTGGAGGAGGACTACCTCGCCTCGGTGGAGCGGAACCTGCCCTATACGAAGATCATCCAGGTCGAGGACATCAAGGGCCGGGTGCACCACCACGAGATCCCCGGAGACGGCGACATCGACTTCGCCGGCTTCTTCTCGGTGCTGGGGCGCGGCGGCTACGACGGCTACGTCAGCGTAGAGCTGTACAACCACGCCGACCGCTACGAGCACGCGCTGCGCCGCAGCCGCGAGGTGCTGACCGCCGCGATCGCCGCCGCCGCGCAGGGCTGAGCCCGTCGTGCCCGCCGACCGCCCCGGCCCGCCGCCGCCCCCGCCGCCGCTGGCCCCCCGGGCCCTGCACGGGACCGGACTGACGCCGCTGTTCGACCACCACATCCACACCGACCTGCGCAACGCGGACGACTACGAGCTGATGGCCGTCAGCGGGGTGCTCACCGCGCTCGCCCCGTGCTCCGCCTCGCTGGAGGCCCGGGACTCCGGCAGCGCCTTCGCCGCCCGCTTCGAGCGGCTCGCCGGAGCCGAGACCGCCCGGGCCGCCGCGTACGGGATCGACCTGCACGTGGCGCTCGCGGTGCACGCGGCCGACATGGCGGGGCTGCGCGGCGCGCTGGCCGGGATCGAGGTGCTGGAGCGGTACCTGGACCACCCGAGGGTCCGGGCGCTGGGCGAGGTGTCGCTGCGCGGCGGCGGCCCGGACGAGGTCGAGGTGCTGGAGCGGCAGCTGAAGCTGGCGTCGGCGCGCGCGCTGCCGGTACTGGTCGAGTCGCCGCCCGCGCTGCCGGCCTTCCGGGAGATGCTGGCGCCGCTGGCGGGCGCGGTGGAACGGGCCGGCATCGACCCAGCCACGATCGCCCTGCTCGACCTGGACGAGCAGCGGATCGACCTGCTGGCCGAACACCCGGCGCTGCGCGGGCTCGGCGGGTACGGGATCGCCGTCGCCCCGCGCCAGGACGCGCTGTTCCAGGTCCGCGAGAAGCAGTCGCACCGCGAGGTGCTCGGCCTGCTGGACCGGTTCGGCCCGGAGCGGCTGATGCTCAACACCGGCCTGCACTTCGGCTCGGCCGACCCGCTGGGTCTGGCCAGGACGGTGCACCGGCTCCGACTCCATGGTGTCCCCGAGCAGATCGTGAGGGCTCTCGCTCATGGCAACGCTGCCCAGTTCTTCGCCGTCCCCCACCGGGTCCCCGCCGCCGGGTGAGCCGGCCGGCGCCCGCCCGCACGGGCTGCCCGACCGGGGCGTCCCCGTCGAGCGGGTGCTGGCCGAGCTGGCCGGGCTCTGCGCGGACGACCACGACTACCGGGACGGCACCGTCTTCAACTCGATCTGCTCGACGCCGCTGCCGGTGGCCGAGCAGGTGTTCGCCGCCCACCAGCAGTCCAACATGGGCGACAACCGGATCTTCCCCTCGCTGCCCCGCGCCGAGGCCGAGGTGACGGCCATGCTGGCCGACCTGATGGACGGCCCCGGGGCCGCCGGGGTGGCCACCTCGGGCGGCACCGAGGCCAACCTGCTGGCGGTGCTCGCCGCGCTCCGGCACCACCGGGCCCGCTTCGGGGCCGGTGCGCCGGCCCGGGTCCTGATGGGCGACAGCGCGCACTTCTCCTTCGACAAGATCGCCGCGCTGCTGGCGGTCGAGGTGGTCCGCGTCCCCTCCGACGAACGGCTGCGGGTCGACACCGGGCGGCTGCTGCCGCTGGTGACCCCGGAGACCGCGCTGGTGGTGGCCACCGCCGGCAGCTCCGAGTCCGGCGCCGTGGACGACGTGCCGGCGATCGCCGCGCACGCCTCGGCGCTCGGCGTACCGGTGCACGTGGACGCCGCCACCGGCGGGTTCCTGGTGCCGTTCGCCCGCGAGCTGGGCGACGACCTGCCGGCGATCGGCTTCGGCGTCGACGGCGTCAGCTCCATCACCCTGGACCCGCACAAGTACGGCGGCGCGCCGATCCCCGCGGGCCACGTGCTCTTCCGCGACCCCGGGGCGCCGGACGCGCTGCGCACCTCCTCGCACTACCGGGGCACCCTCGACCACCACGCCCTGCTCGGCACCCGGCCCGGCGGCGCCCTGCTGGCCACCTGGGCGGCGCTGCGCGCCCAGGGCCGCAGCGGCTACCGGGCCTCGGTCGCCGGGCTCTGGGATCGCCGGGCGCTGCTGGTGCGGCTGCTCACCGAGGCCGGTTTCGAGGTCGCCCCGCGGCCCGAGCTCACCGTGGTGACGGTCCGCCACCCGAGCCCGGAGAAGCTGGTCGACGCGCTGGAGGAGCGCGGCCTGATCGCCTCGGTGGCCCGCCGGCTGGGCCTGCTGCGGCTGGTCGTGCACTGGCACCAGAGCGAGCGGCAGCTGCGCGGCCTGGTCGCCGCGCTGGCCGAGGTCGACGGGGGCCGGCCGTGAAGATCCTCTTCGTCTCGATCAACAAGCTGAAGTCCTTCCGGCCGGTCCTGCCGATCGGCATGGTCACCATCGCCACCCAGGCGCGGGCGGCCGGGTACCAGGTCGAGACGCTGGACCTGATGTGGGAGGAGGAGGACGAGCCGGTCGTCCGGGCCGCGGTCCGCGCCTTCAAGCCCGACGTGGTGGGGATCTCGATCCGCAACGTCGACTCGCAGAGCATGCTGGAGCCGGTCGTCTACACCCCGCTCGCCCGCGAGGTGGCCGACTGGTCGCGCGACGAACTGCCCGGCGTCACCGTGCTGCTGGGCGGTCCGGGGTTCTCCACCGTCCCCGAGGACCTGATGGACTTCGTCCGGGCCGACTACGGGATCACCGGTTTCGCCGAGGAGTCCGTCCAGCCGCTGCTGGACCACCTGGCCCGGGGCGAGGAACCGCTGGACGTGCCCGGGGTGATCAGCCCGCGCGAGGGCGGCGGCTACCACCGGCGCGACGCCGTCTTCCGGATCGACTACCGCAAGGCGGCCCGCCCCGACCCGGCCCTGTACGACCAGCGCTACTTCAGCTACTCGTACGAGACCCACGACCGCAGCCTCAAGGTGCCGGCGACCATCCAGACCAAGAAGGGCTGCGTGCTGGAGTGCGTCTTCTGCAGCAACTTCCTGGTGGACGGCACCGGCGTGAAGTTCGACGAGGTCTCCCGGGTGGCCGACGAGGTGGAACGGCTGCGCGACGAGGGCCTGGAGGTCCTGGAGATCGTCGACGGGGTCTTCAACCTGCCGCTCAACTACTCGCTGGAGGTGCTGCGGGAGTTCGTCCGCCGGGGCATCGAGATGCCGTGGTCCTGCATGGTCAACCCGGGCAACGTGACCTCCGAACTGGTCGACCTGATGGTCCGCACCGGCTGCTACTACGTCGAGTTCGGCACCGACTCGGCCTGTGACCGGATCCTGCGCGGGCTGAAGAAGAACTTCCGCCAGCGCCAGATCATCGAGTCGCACCGCAAGTTCGTCGAGGCCGGCATCCGGGTCGAGCACTGCCTGTTCATCGGCAGCCCCGGCGACGACCGGGACTCGGTCCGCGAGACCTTCGACGTGATGGAGCAGCTCGTGCCGCCCGCCACGCCCGACGTGCACGCCTTCTGGACGCTCGGCCTGCGGGTCTGCCGGGGCACCGCCCTGCACACCACCGCCGTCGCCGAAGGCATGATCACCGGAACGGAGCGATTCATCGTGCCCAAGTACTACTGCTCCCGCGCGGTCATCGAGGACGCCACCGTCCTCGACGAGATCCAGGCGCGGGTGCTCGCCAACGACAACTGGTACCTGTGGTGGGGGCTCAACTCGATCAGCCTGCGCGAGCGCATCACCATGGCCCGCGCGGAGAGCGAGCGGATCGAGGCCGAGCTGAACGACCACCTGCCGCCGCTCCCGGCGGCCGGGGACGGTGCCCGGTGAGCGCCGGGGCGGACCTGCGGCTGACCGGCCCCGGCCGGCTCACCGTCGACGAGGCGAAGCCGCCGACCGCGCCGCTCGGCCCGGACGAGGTCCTGGTCGAAGTCGACCGGGTCACCCTGTGCGGCAGCGACCAGGCGCTGTACGACGGCGCCTACGGCGGCCCGAGCAGCTACCCGCTGCGCTTCGGCCACGAGTGGTCCGGCCTGGTGGTCGACACCGGGAGCAACGGCCGCGCGCTACTGGGCCGGTGGGTCACCGGCGACTGCTCGCGCTGGTGCGGGGACTGCCCGCGCTGCGGCACCGACCGCAACGTCTGCACCCGGATCGAGAAGTTCGGCCTCACCGTCGACGGCTTCTCGACCCGGCTGCGGACCGTGGACCGCCGCTACCTCTACCCCGACACGCACGGCCTGGGCCCCGGCCTGCTGGCGCTCTCCGAGTTCTTCGCCGTCGCCGCCCAGGGCCTGCAGCGGATCGACCCGCGCCCCGACGAGCGGATCCTGGTGATCGGCGCCGGCGCCCTCGGCCTGGCGAGCTACCTGCTGCTCACCGGGGCGTACGGGGTGGGCGGGGTGGAGCTGCTGGAGGCGGACCCGGTGAAGGCCGCCGCCGTCACCGCGCTGCTGCCGAGCGCCCGGGTCCGCACCGCCGCGCCCGAGCCCGACGCCGCCGCGCGGTCCGCCGGCGGGTACGCCGCCCTGACCGCCGCCGCCCGGTACGACCTGACCGTGGACTGCTCCAGCGGCGCCGACGGCCTCGCCACCGCGCTGGCCTGCGCCGTCCCCCGCGGCCGGGTGCTCTGCTTCGGGCTGCGCCGCAGCGCCGCGCTCCGCACCGATCTGCTGGTGGCCAACGCACTGACCCTGGTCGGCTCGATCGGCGGCACCGGCGGCTTCCACCGCGCCCAGGAGTTCCTGGCCGGCCACCGCGAGGAGGCCGGGCTGCTGGTCACCCACCGCCTGCCGGCCGAACGGGCGGCGGAGGCCTTCACGCTCGACCCCCGTACCCGGATCAAGACCCAGCTGATGTTTGGAGAGGATGCCCGGTGACCACCGCCGACCGCCCCCCGCACCTGCGCTATCCGGAGATCCGGGAGGCCGCGCTGGCCGACCTGGCCGCGTTCGAGAAGCTCAGCCCCGACCAGGTGCCCGACCACCAGTTCGCGCTGCTGCGCCGCCAGTTGGACCACGCCTTCGCCAACTCGCCGTTCTACCGGGAGCGCTGGGCCGGGCGGCACGGCTCTCTGCGGCCCACCAGTGCCGAGGAGCTGCGGACCCTGCCCTTCACCACCAAGGCCGAGCTGCGCGGCGCCTACCCGTTCGGCCTGCTGGCCGTCGGCCGGGAGGAGCTGATCCGCTACGGCGAGTCCACCGGCACCACCGGCAGCCCCACCTCCTCGATGATCACCTACGAGGACTGGATCCGCGGCAACGTCGCGGTCGAGCAGTCCGTCGGCCACGTGCTCGGCCCCGGCGACCTCGTCTTCATCGCCATCCCCTACGAACTCGCCTTCGCCTCCTACGACCTGGACCGGGCGCTGGAGCAGAACGGCGCGGCCGTGGTGCCGGTCGGCACGCTCAGCCTGGTCTGCCCGTTCGAGCGGATGGTCGAGATGATGTGGACCGTCCGCCCGACCGCCCTGGTCTGCACGCCCAGCCGGGCGCTGCGCCTCTACGACATGCTGAAGGACACCGGACGCGACCCGGCCGAGATCGGGCTGAAGACCTTCCTCTACGTCGGCGAGACCTGCTCCCCCGCCAAGCTGGAGAAGATCGCCGCGCTCTGGGGCGTCCGGCTCTCCAACGCCTACGGCTCCACCGAGACCAACTCGCTCGGCCTGGTCTGCGAGCGGGGCAGCCTGCACCTCACCGAGGACCGGCACCTGTTCGAGGTGATCGACCCGGAGACCACCGACCCCGTCCCCGACGGCACCGCCGGCGAACTGGTCATCACCGCCCTGGCCGGCCGGGCCATGCCACTGCTGCGCTACCGCAGCGGCGACTTCGTCACCGTCTCCGCCGAGCCCTGCGCCTGCGGCAGCCCGCGCCGGGTGCTCTCGCACCACGGCCGGGTCAGCGAGCAGCTGACCGTCGGCGGGCAGCGGATCAACAAGCTGGCGCTGGAGCAGACCGTGCTCGCCACCGAGGGCGCCGGCCTCTACTGGGCGGCCGGCGTCTCCGGGGACCACCTGGAGATCCGGGTCGAGGCCGAGGTCGAGGACCCGGCGGCGCTCTGCGCGGCCGTCGCCGAGCGGGTCACCGCGGAGTTCGCGGTGCCCGCCTCGGTCGCCCCGATCGACCGCGCCCAGGTGCGGCGGGCGATGGACCGGATGCTCAAGCCCGGCAGCCTCACCATCGAGGACCTGGAGGCGGTCTCATGACCCTCGGCCTGCGCCCGGGCAACCCCGCCGAACCCCGGCACAACGACCCCGGCACGATCGCCGTGGTCGGCCTCGGCCGGCTCGGCTCGGTGCTGGCCGACCGGCTGGCCGAGCGCTTCCCGGTGCTGCTCAACGACAGCGACCCCGCGGTCGCCCGGCGGGTCGCCGCCGAGCTGTCGCTGCCCGACATGGACCAGCGCGAGATCCTCTCCGCCGCCGACACCGTGCTGCTCTGCGTCCCGCCGCAGGAGACCGCGGCCGCGCTGCGCCGGCTCGCCGCGCTGACCGAACAGGTCGGCCGCCGGGCGCTGTTCGTCAACATGGCGACCAGCGTGCCCACCGAGGACCTGCCGGACCTCGGCGTGGAGGTGGTCGGCCTCAAGCCGGTCTGCCAGTTCACCGCCGTGGCCCTCGGCCTCAAGACCGTCCTGGTCACCTCCGCACCGCGCCGGATCGGCCTGCTGCGGACCCTCGCCGCCGACCTCGGCGAGGTGGTGCTCGGACCGGAGGCGTGCGTCGGCCCGGCCAACCGCGCCGCCACCAAGGCCGCCCTGCGCGCCTGCGCCGAACTGGCCGCCGAACTGACCGGCCGCGGCCTGCCCACCGACATCGTGCGGGCGGCGATCCGCAACGTCTTCGTCGGGACGGCGCTGGACTACCCGCCCTCGGACGCCAACCCCTACACCCGCTCGGTGCTGGAGGAGATCGCCGGCGAGGCCGCCGAGGCCGGCGGCGCCGCGTCGCCCGCCGCCGACCGGGCACCGGCCGGGCCGCGGGCCGCCGTCCGGCCACCGACCGTCCTGCCGCCCACCGACCTCGTCCCGCCGGACGCGCTCGGCTGGGCCGCCTGGGCCGAGCGCCCCGTCACCCCGGGAGGACCCGCATGACCACCACCCCGCCGGACGTCCCGCACGGCGGCGCGCACTGCGAGACCGCGTCGATGCGCAAGCAACTGGCCGCGCACGACCTGCCGATCAGCGAGGCGATGCTGTTCGGCGTGGCCGGCGGCATCAACTTCATGCACATGCCCGCCCCGCCCGGCGGACGCGGCTTCACCGGCGGCCGCAACGGCCCGTTCCCCGAGTTCACCCGGCGGATGGCGGCCGGCGTCGGCCTCGACCTGGAGGTCGCCGTCACCGACGACCCCGAGCGCGCCTGGGGCGACCTGCTGGCCGAACTCGACCTCGGCCGCCCGGCGGTGGTCTACGCGGACCTCTTCCACCTGCCGTACTTCCAGGCCACCCGGCACTTCGGCGGCCACGCGATCGTCGTCGTCGGCCACGACCGGGACAACGACACCGTCACCGTCTCGGACCGCCCGGCCCGCGCGCAGACCCTGACCACGGCCGAACTCGCCACCGCCCGGGCCTCCGGCCACCAGCCCTTCCCGCCCCGGCACGCCCTGCTGCGCGCCGACTGGAAGGCCGCCCGGTACCCCACCGAGGACGACATCCGCCAGGGCATCCGCTGGTCCTGCCGCGCGATGCTGCACCCGCCCGTGCCCAGCTTCGGGCTGCGCGGCCTCGACTCCTACGGCGCCGGTCTGCGGCACCTGCTGCTCAGCGACACCCCCGCCGCCGCCGTGGTGGACGAGCTCGCGGGCGCCTACGTCGACTTCGAACTGGCCGGCACCGGGGGGAACGCCTTCCGCAACCTGTTCCGGACCTTCCTGACCGAAGCCGCCGAGCTCACCGGGGACCACCGGCTGGCCGACGCCGCCCTGCTCTGCGCCGACAGCGCCGGGCGCTGGGAGCGGGTGATCGCCCTGCTGCTGCCCGACTGGACGCCCGCGTTCACCGAACTCGGCGCCGCCTACCGGGCACGGGAGGCCGAGCTGCTGGACGGCGGCGCCGCCGCCCTCGCCCGGGCCGCCCTGCTCGGCGAGCGGCTGCCCGACCTGCGGGCCGCCGCGGCCGCCGGGCTCGCCCCGGTGCGCGAGCGCCTCGCCGGGGAGCTGCGGGCGGCCCTGGCCTCCGTCGCCGAGACCGAGCGGGAGCTGTTCGCCCTGCTGAGGGAGGTGTGAGCGGGGTGTCCACCGGCCTGCTGCCGGCCGTCCGGACGCCGACCCGCCACCGGCTCTCCGACGAGGCCGACCGCCTGGCGTACGACCGGTACGTGGCCGCCCGCAACCAGTACAAGGAGGAGTTCCTCGACCTGCTGGAGAGCGCCTGCACGGACGGCCCGGTGCTGGAGGTCGGCCCCGGTTACGGCGGGTTCGCCGCCCTGCTGCTGGCCCGCCGCCCGGTCGACCTGCGGGTGCTCTGCACCGACCCGGGCGCCGTCGCCCCGCTGCGCGAGCGGCTCGGCGCGGCGGTGCCGGTCGACCACTGGCCGGCCGGCGCCCCGCTGCCGGCCCCCCTCGCCGGGCGCCACCCGCTGGTCTACAGCGTGCACGCGCTCGGGGAGTGCACCGACCCCACCGCCCTGCTCCGCGGGGCGGCGCGGGCCCTGGCCCCCGGCGGCCGGCTGCTGGTCAACGACCTGCGCCGGGACCCGGATCCGTTCATCCTCGAATACACCCTGCGCGAGATGGCCGCCGACGACTCGCCCGACGGCCAGTACCGCTTGCGCACCTACCTGGACTCCCTGCGCGGCGCCTGGACCGGCGCCGAACTGCGTCAACTGCTCGACGCCGCGGGGATGGCCGACTGGGCGGTCGGCCCGGACGGCCCGATGGCACTCACCGTCGAGCACCACCGCGCCACCTGACGACCGGAGAGGCACATGACCCAAGAAGCGATCACCCGGAACTTCCTCGACACCCCCAGCTTCTGGCGCGACTACCCGGAGCGGGACATCGAGTTCGTCCGCTGGTACCCGTGCGACGTCAAGCCGCTGTCGGCGGACCAGATCTACGCCACCCGGGAGAAGTTCCCGAAGACCACGTCGTTCTACGTGCACATCCCGTTCTGCAACCAGGTCTGCACCAGCTGCCCGTACAACAAGTTCTCCACCCGCAACACCCTCACCCAGCGCTACATCCAGGCGCTCAAGCGGGAGATCGACCTCTACTCGCAGCTGCCGCACGTCCGGGACACCGTCTTCACCTCCGGCTACTTCGGCGGCGGCACGCCCACCACGCTGCGCGCCGAGGAGCTCGACGACCTGCTGGGCTACATGAAGCAGCGGCTCAACTTCAGCCCGGACTGCTCGGTCACCATCGAGTCCACCCCCGTCGACGTCGACCAGCAGAAGCTGGACGTGCTGCTCAAGCACGGCGTCAACCGGATGAGCCTGGGCGTCCAGACCTTCCACGACCCGCTGCTGCGCTACCTCGGCCGGGCCCGGGCGCACACCGGCGAGTCCGCCACCCGCACCATCGAGCTGATCGACCGCAGCGGCCTGGAGAACCTCTGCATCGACTACATGATCGGCATCCCCGGCCAGACCCCCGAGCTGTGGGCGCAGGACATCCGCACCCTGATGGACCTCCCGGTGACGTCCTTCTCGGTCTACAACTACGCGGTCATGCCCGGCTCGGAGGTGTTCTTCGCGCTGCAGAGCGGCGCCACGCCGCCCTGCCCGAGCACCCGCGAGGCCGACGAGATGTACCAGTACCTGCACACCACGCTGATGGACGCGGGCTACCTGGCGCTCACCTACAACGACTTCATCGAGCCGATGCGGCCCGAGTGGGAGGCGGCCGGGGTCAAGACGTACCCGGTGGTGAAGGACGGCAGCAAGCCGTACCGCGGCCTGGAGACGGACACCTTCTACCTGACCGACCACCTGTCCCAGATCTGGGGCCGGTGCGGGGACATGGTGGCCATCGGCTCGGGCGCCTACGGGTACCTGAACAACCACATGTACCTCAACGAGCCGGACATCGAGTCGTACATCAGCCGGTGCAACGAGGGCCGGCTGCCGGTGGTGATGGGCGCCTACACCGACGAGCACGAGCAGCGCTGCCGCAGCCTCGTCCTGGGGCTGAAGCTGCTGCGGGTCAAGCGCTCGGTCTACCGCGAGCGGCACGGCGTCGACCCGTACGAGTACTTCAAGGACAAGATCGACGACCTGGTGGCCAAGGGGCTGCTGGAGGTCGACGCCGACGCGATCCAGGTCACCTACCCGAAGGGCTGGTACTACATCGACAACATCTCCAAGAGCTTCTACTCGGACGCCAACTACCGGCTCCCGCAGCCGACCTCGGCGAGCACCGAGATCCTCAAGTGGCAGATCGACCGCACCGACGGCCGGAAGGGGCTCCCCCTTGTCCAGTTCTGAGACCACCGCGCGCCGCTCCCGCCGGGGGCGGATCTTCGACCTCGCCGAGCGGGCCCCGCAGGGCGACCCGTTCGAGACCGCCGAGGAGTGCCGCGCCTACGACCGCAGCGTGCGCACCTCGATGATCATCCCGATGCAGCACATGATGAAGCTGATCGGGCCGGACTGCGGTCCGGACAAGGACGTCCTGGAGATCGGCTGCGCCAGCGGCCTGCTGTCGCTGCGCCTGGCCGCCCAGCACCGCGACTCCACCTTCACCGGGCTGGACAGCAACGACGCCTTCCTGGAGGTCGCCCGGGAGAACACCATCTTCGCCAACCTGGTCTCCTACGGCGGCGACTTCGCCTGCGACTGGGCCCGGTACAGCCGGCTGCCGTACCCGGACGACAGCTTCGACGTGGTGTTCAGCTTCTGCGCGATCAACCGGTGGGACAAGCCCGCCCGGATCCTGCCCGAGCTGGCCCGGGTCTGCCGCCCCGGCGGCGCCGTCCTGCTGTACGACCTGGCCCGGGACGCCGACGAGGGCATGGTCTCGTTCGTGCTGCAGTACGCCGGCGGTGACGCCAACGCGTTCATGACCTCGCTGCGGGCCTCGTACTCCACCGAGGAGATGCGCGAGCTGCTCGACCAGGTCGGCCTGAACGACTGGAGCGTCACCAAGGAAGGCATCAACCTGGTGGTCTCCTCCCGGGCCAGGGACACCGGGTACACGGTCGGCGAGCCCGGCATCTACGAGCGGATCTTCGACTGACGGTCCCCGTCCCCAGGTCCGGGTGGGGTGCCCGCCGCAGCGGCGGGCACCCCACCCGGACCACCCCTGGACCACCCCCGGACCACCCCGCCCGCGCCACCGCCCGTCCCCGGAAGGAGCACGACCATGCCCACCGCCGATCTTCGCCGGTACCGGGTCGGCGTCGTCCAGCTGTCCGTCGCCACCAACCGCCGTGCGGAGAACCTGGCGCGGGCCGAGAAGCTGGTGCGCGCCGCGGCCGACGACGACTGCCGGCTCGTCGTCCTGCCCGAGGTGTTCGCCACCGCGCTCAACCTGCCGAAGAGCCACGAGATCGCCGAGCCGGTGCCCGGGCCGCTCACCGAGTGGCTGGCCGGCCTGGCCCGCGAACTCGGCGTCTGGATCGCCGCCGGCGTGCTGGAGCGCGCCGGGGACGACGTGCACAGCACCGCCGTCCTGCTGGACGACACCGGGGAGCTCGTCGGCACCGCGCGGCGCACCATGGTCTACGACCTGGAGGCGCACTTCATCACGGGCCGCACCGGCGCCCGCGTCTTCCCGACCCCGCTCGGCCGGATCGGCTTCGCGCTCGGCTACGACGTGCAGTTCCCGGAGGTGCTGCGCGGCCTGTTCGCCGACTCGGCGGAGATCATCGTGGCCCCCTCCGTCCTGCTGCGGCCGTTCGCCGAGCCGGTGCGGCAGATGCTGCTCGCCCGGGCCGCCGAGAACTGCGCCTACGTGCTGTTCGCCAGCGCGACCGGCGAGAACACCCTCGCCGGGCTCACCTACATGGGCCGCAGCGCGATCCTGCGCAGCCCGCTGGCGATCGGCGCCTACTCGCGGGACTTCCGCAAGCAGCAGCCGGTGCTCGCCGAGGCCGACCGCGAGGAGGTACTGCTGACCGCCGACCTGGACCTGCACGAGCTGCGCCGGATGCGCGAGGCGGCGCCGTTCGCCGCCGACTTCCGCCGCTCGCCGCTCGGCCTGGCGCTGACCGCCGCCACCCACCCGGACGGGCCGCTGCCCGACTGGGCCGCCGCCGCCCTCCCCCCGCACACCGCACCGCATGCCGCTTCGGACACCCCGGACGCCGCGACCCCGGAAGCCCCCGACGCCCCGGCGGCCCCGCACACCTCGGCGGCCCCGGACACCTCGTTCGCCTCGGATGGAGCCTGACCAGATGACCGTCGAACGCTCGCTCGCCACCAGCCGGCCCCGGGTCGCGCTGATCCAGTCCTTCTGGGACCCGGACCCGGAAGTCAACCTGGCCCGGACCCTCGCCCTGCTGGACACCGTCCAGGACGTCGAACTGATCATCCTCCCGGAGTTCTTCCTCGGCCCGCCCTTCTACTTCCCCGGCCGCGCCCACCTCAAGGGCGTGATCGACCAGCCGGTGCCGGGCCCGCTCTTCGACCAGCTCGCCGAGGTGGCCCGCGCCAAGGGCTGCTACCTGCTCTGCGGCACCGTCGTGGAGCGGGAGGGCGACCGGTACTACAACACCTCCGTCCTGCTGGACGACCAGGGCCGGATCGCCGCCAAGGCCCGCAAGACCCACCGGTTCGCCGCCGAGATGGTCACCGTCTCGCCCAGCGACGAACTGGTCATCGTGGACACGCCGTTCGGCCGCCTGGGGATCTGCGTCTGCTCCGACTTCTGGATCCCCGAGGTGCCGCGGACGCTGGCGATGCGCGGCGCCGAGATCATCGCGGTGCCGGGGGCGGCGCTGCGCGGCAACATCCAGATCACCCGGCCGTGCATCCAGGCCAACTCCTCCTTCAACGTCTGCTACACCCTGCTGGCCAGCGCCGTCGGCGAGGTGACCGGCGAGCGCGCCGGACGGACCGTCACCATCTCGGTGGCCGGCCACAGCACCGTCGCCTCGCCCGAGCACCTGGTCGGCTCGCTGGACGAGGAGGAGGGCGTGCTGATCGCCGAGCTCGACCTGGACCGGGTGCGCGAACTGCGGGAGGTCGACCTGTCGTTCCGCAAGAGCCTCTACTTCTGCCTGCACGGCCGTCGGCCCGAGCTGTACCAGGACCTGCTGAAGCCGTACGCCGGCCACCAGGACCTGGAGACCCTCATCACGGACTACCTCACCGCCCGACGGAGCTGATTCGCCATGGCACCCAGCCTGCTGTACCCCGCCGCCGACCACCTGCCCACCGGCGCCGACCGCGAGCCCGCCCTGAAGGAGGTCCTCGACTGGGCCGACCGGGCGGCCGCCACCAACACCGCCGACGCACTGCTCGCCTTCTTCGGCCAGCCGCTGGACCCGCGCACCCTGCGGCTGACCGGCCTGCACCACGTCGCCGTCTACCTGGGCGACTACCGCACCGAGGAGGAGTACGAGGCCTGGCTGGAGACCGTCCGGTCCCACCCGGGACTCGGCCGGGTGTCCGCCGGCCCCTCGCACATCGCGCCGCGGGTGCACGGCACTCCCGGGCACTGGATCAACCTGACCACCGAACGCGGCACCGAGGTCGAGTTCTTCACCTGCCGCGCCTACGGGGCCTGGGCCGACGAGCCGCCGGAGCGCAAGCGGGCGCTGATGTCCCACCTCGGACTCAGCGTCGACACCCCGGACCACGTCCGCCGGGTGCTGGACTACCTGGCCGGCTTCGACAGCGTCGAGGTGCTGGCCTACGCCCCCGAGGACGAACTCGGCCACACCTACGGACACCTGCTGCGCACCGACACCGACCGGGTGCTGGAGCTGGTGCACGCCGGACGGAGCCAGGCATGAGCGAGCGGAGCGAGGTCATCATCCAGTGCCGCGCGTTCCGCGAAGCGGCCACCGAGCGAAGCGAGGCGGGCGCATGAGCGAGCGGAGCGAGGTCATCATCCAGTGCCGCGCCTTCCGCGAAGCGGCCACCGAGCGAAGCGAGGCGGGCGCATGAGCGGGTTCCCGGTACCGGCCCGGCTGCCGGAGAACGTGCCCGGGCGGTTCTACGTCAACGCGGAGTGCACCGACTGCGACACCTGCCGCTGCATCGCCCCGGACTCCTTCGTCCGCAACGACAAGGCCGGCTACACCTTCGTCGCCCGCCAGCCGGCCGACGAGGACGAGGAGGAGCTGGTGTACGAGGCGATGGACTGCTGCCCGGCCGACGCCATCTGCGAGGACGAGTGAGCCCCCGTCCGCCGGGGCCGAGGATCCTCGGCCTCGGCGGCTCGCTGCGCCCCGGCTCGACCAGCCAGCTGCTGCTGCGCCGCGCCCTCGCCGTCCTGGACGCCGACGGCTGCCGGACCTCCCTGCTGGACCTGCGCGAGCTGGACCTGCCGTTCTGCAACGGCGACAAGCAGGACCCGTGGCCGAGCCGCCCGGACGTCAAGCTGCTGCGCGAGGAGTTCCGCGCCGCCGACGGCGTCATCCTGGCCGGGCCGGAGTACCACGGGACCATCGGCGGGGCCCTGAAGAACGCCCTGGACCTGCTGGACTTCGAGCACGTCGAGGGGAAGGTCTTCGGGGCGATCTGCGCGCTCGGCGGGCGCAACAACTCCAACGCGCTCAACCACCTGCGCCTGGTGGCCCGCTGGTACCGGGCCTGGATGGTGCCCGAGCAGGTCGCCGTCCCGCAGGCCCGCGGCGCGCTGCCGGGCGGCGAGCCGGCCGATCCCGAGCTCGGTGCGCGGGTGGACGAGCTGGCCCGCAGCGTGGCCCGGGCGGCGGCGCTGCTGCGGCCCGGGGCGGGCGGTCCGGCCGTCGTCGGGTCGGTCCGGCCGGGACCGGCCGTCCCGGAAGAAGTTCCGAACGTGTCCAGGACAGTCAAACGCGGGAGCTGACCCGTTGGTAGCGTCACCCCTGTGAATAAGACGCACACATTGGGTGCGCATTTCCAGGGGGCCGGAGAATGGTTCCCGGTGCACCCCAGACCACTTCTCGTGATCAGTCTCCGCCATCCCTCCAACGGAACTCCGCGGGAGGCGACCTGGCTTCGCCTCACCGCCTTTCTGTTCAATCGCGGGATTTCCGACGACCGCACCGTCGGTATCGAAGTCCTGTACGACGATCCGGAGTCCACGGCGCCCGACCGGCGGCGTTTCGACGCCTGCCTGTCGGTGCCCCGGGACCGGGTCGCCGGGCTGTCCCTGCTCGATCCCCGCCGGGACAGCCTGGGCATCCGCGTGCTGCCCGTCCTGAGCGAACGGCTGATGCTCTGGCGGGGCGGTTCGGCCCAGGCCGAACCGCCCGTCCGCCACCGGCACGTCACACCGGCCGCCGACCTCCCGCTGCGGGCCAACTGGCCGCGCTACGAGGTCTACCGGGGCTCGCCCGTGCTCACGCCCGGGCACCCCGAGGTGATCGGCTGGTACGCCACCGCGGCCTCCTCGGCCGGCGCCGTGGGCGGCAGCCACCTCCCCCCGCGCACGCCCGCCACCGGCGTGCCCCGCCGGCCGTACGGTGCGGTCCGGCGCGCCTCCGGAAGGGGTCAACGACCATGACCACGACGACCACGATGAACTGGGACCGGGCCTACAAGGCCGGTGACCACCACCAGTACTGGGAGCTCAGCGCCCCCTCCCCCGACCTGGTCGGCTTCCTCGCCGCCACCCCGCCCGCGCCCGGCGCCCGGGCCCTGGACCTCGGCTGCGGCACCGGCTGGGACACCGTCGCGCTGGCCCGGGCCGGGTACCGCGCGACCGGGGTCGACATCAGCGGTGAGGCCGTCGGCATGGCCGTCGCGCGCGCCGCCGAACTGGGCCTGGAGATCGAGCTGTCGGTCGGCGACGTCCGCGGACTCGACCTGCCGGACGAGGAGTTCGACCTGCTGGTCGACCGCGGCTGCTTCCACCACCTCGGCCCGGACGACCGCGACCGCTACGCGGCCGAGGTGGCCCGGCTGCTGGCCCCCGGCGGCCTGCTCTACCTGCGCGGGAGCCGGCAGGAGATGTTCCCCTTCAAGCCGGTGGACGCCGCCTCGCTCGCCCGGCACTTTCCCTCGGACCGGTTCAGCACCGGCCCGTTGATGCCCTTCCAGCTCCACACCGACGTCCTCCAGCTGGACGCCAACGCGGTGGTCCTGCGCCGCGCCGACTGACTCCGGGGCGGCCCCCGCCGCCCGCCGGCGCGCCCGTGCGGCGCGCCCGCCACCCTCGCGGCGGACCGCCGCGACCACCCCTCGCGATCCGTTTCGCGCCGGCCTGACCGAGACCGGCGGACATTCCGTGCTTCCCCGTTTCCGGAGCCCGATGCCCGCTTCGTCCGACGGCTTCCGGCGCTCCAAGAAATGAGCCACCTATGCCCACCCCGCAAAGCCGGGACAAAAGTCCCTGGCTCATCCTCGGCGTGCTCAGTATGGGCTTCTTCATGACGCTGCTCGATATGACGATCGTCAATATCGCGCTGCCCCATGTGATGACCGGAGTACACGCCTCGCTGGACGAGGGCCTGTGGGTGTTCAGCGCCTACATCCTCGGCTACGCCACCCTGCTCATCGTCGCCGGCCGGCTCGGCGACCTGTTCGGCCCCCGCCGGGTCTACCTGTACGGCCTGGCGGTGTTCGTGGTCGCCTCCTGCGTGTGCGGGGTCGCCCCCAACGCGGGCGTGTTGATCGCGGCCCGGGCCGTCCAGGGCATCGGCGGGGCCATGCTCGCCCCGCAGATCCTGCCGATCGTCACCATGGTCTTCCCGCCCTCCAAGTGGGGCGCGGCGTTCGGGTTCACCGGCGCGCTCTCCGGGCTCGCGGTGCTCACCGGGCCGACCCTGGGCGGGGTCATCGTCAGCTACCTGGACTGGCGGTGGATCTTCTACCTCAACCTGCCGATCGGCATCGCCACCGCCTACCTGGTGCTGCGGCACGTCCACGACTACCGGCCGGGCAAACGCCAGCCGCTCGCCGTGCTGCCCACCGCCCTGCTCGTCCTCGGCCTCACCGCGCTGGCCTTCGGCCTGATCGAGGGCGAACGCCTGGAGTGGAACGCCACCGCCTGGGCGGCGATCGCGGCGGGGCTCATGGTCCTGACGTACTTCGTCCTGGACCAGCGCAGGCACCAGCGGTCCGGCCCGCTGCTCCCCTTCGACCTACTGCGACTGCGCAACTTCGCGTCCGCCAACATCATCGCGGCGATCATGGGCTTCTCGATGCTCGGCGCCTTCCTGCCGATCTCGCTCTACCTCCAGACCGTGCTCGGGATGTCCCCGCTGCGGGCCGGCTTCACCATCGCCGCGATGCCGCTCACCTCGGCGCTGGTCGCCGGGGTCGGCGGCAAGCTCTCCGACCGCGGCTCGGGCAAGGCCGTCATCCTGACCGGGCTGGCCTGCTTCACCGCCGGGCTGGGCTCGTTCATCCTGGTCACCGGGACGGACACCGGCACGCTCCAGCTGATCGGCCCGTTCGTGCTGGCCGGCCTCGGCATGGGCCTGGTGTTCTCGCCGCTGTTCAGCGTCGGCATGCGCCAGGTCCCGCCGCCGCAGGCCGGGGTGGCCTCCGGACTGGTCAACACCGCCCAGGAGATCGGCGGCCTGCTGGCCAGCGCGGCGATCGGCGCGATCCTGTCGCTGCGGCTCTCCAGCGGCCTGCGCGGCTGGGTGAACGAGCAGGCGCTCGCACTGCCGCCGGAGGCCCGGGAGGGCTTCAAGCGGGCGTTCGCCCCGCTCACCGACGGCGCCCTGAAGATCGGCAGCGGCGGTCCGCCGCCCGCCCTGGCCGGGGCCGACCCGGCGCAGGCGGCCAAGGTCCAGGACGCCTTCGCCGAGGCCTTCACCAGCGCCATGCACAGCGGGCTGCTCCTGCCAGTGGGCCTGCTGGCCATCGGCTGGGTGGCCGCCCTGCTCCTCATCCGGGACGTCCCGGCACCGGCCTTCGGAGCTCCACGACCGCCCGCCGCCAGGGCCACGGGCAGCGCCCCGGCGGCGGCCGAGAAGGCCTGAGGCCACCGGACCGGTGGCTCCGCGCCACCGACCGACGTCCCCCGTCCACCATCCACCCACCACCTACCGATCCGAACCGCATCCGACCGGTCCGCACCGGCGGAACGAACAGAACCGAGGAGTCATCCGATGTCCCAGTCCCCCGTGGTGCTGTCCACGCACATGATGGCGACGTACATGGTCAAGCCCGGCTGCGCCGAGCAGGCCCGTGACATCATCGCCCGGCACTGGCCCACCCTGAAGGCGCACGGCCTGGTCACCGACGAGCCCGCCACCGTCTACCACAGCGAGAGCGAGCACGGTCCGGTCTTCTTCGAGATCGTCACCTGGGTCGACGAGAACGCGGTCAGCCGCGCCTTCAACACCCCGGACGTCAACGCGATCTGGCAGGAGATGGCGGCGATCACCGAGGCCCGCGAGGGCCGGCCGCCGGTGGACTACCCGATCGTGCACCGGATGGGCTACTTCCAGGACGAGCCCGACCTCCCCGAGGAGGACGCCTACACCGGGCTCGCCCACTACCTCGTCCGCCCGGACAAGGTCGCCGAGTTCCACGAGCTGATGGCCCGTGACTGGCCGACCCTGCGCGACGAGAAGCTGACCACCGGCGACCGCGCCGTCGTCTACTTCGGCGAGGACGCCACCGGCCCGTTCTTCCTGGAGATCGTCCGCTGGTACGACCAGCAGGGCCCCAGCATCGCGTACCGCAACGACAAGGTCAGCGCGATCTGGCAGGACGTGTTCCGCTACACCGAGGGCCGCAGCGGCCGCCCCGCCTCCGAGTACCTGTGGGCCGGCGAGCTCCGCTACCCGTACCACGACGCCGACTGACGTAACGTCAACACCTTAGAGAACCATCAGCGTTCGGACGGGCCGGGGCGCCGCCCCCGGCCCGTCCGGCCCCGTCCGACCGGAGCTTCCTCGGTGACCCGCAAGACCCCCCAGACCTTCGACACCCCGCCCGCCCCCGTCCTGGCCGACCGGCTCAGGTCCGAGCTGGAGGACAGCGCCGTGCCCGGCCGGGCCGACGGCGAGAAGGCCTACCTGAAGAGCAGGCTGGAGCACATCGGCGTACCGCTGCCCGCCATGCGCACCGTGGTGCGCAACTTCGTCCGCCGCCACCCCGGGATCGACCGGGACACCCTCCTGGAGCTCACCGAGGAGCTCTGGGCCCCGCCCGTCCACGAATCGCGCTCCTGCGCCGCGCTGCTCCTGGAGAGCCGCTCCGACCTGCTGGTCCGCGAGGACACCGGCTACCTGGAACAGCTGCTGCGCGAGTGCGAGACCTGGGCGCACGTCGACCTGATCGCCCCCAAGGGCGCCGGCGCCCTGCTGCTGCGGCTGCCGGAGACCGCCGAGGACTTCCTGCGCTGGAGCCGGGACGACCACCAGTGGGTACGGCGCGGCGGCATCCTGTCCTACCTGCTGGCCCTGCGCGACCGGGGCGAGTTCCCGCACTACTTCGCCGCCTTCGGCGAACTCGCCGACCCGCTGCTGACCGACTCCCGGTTCTTCGTGCGCAAGGCGCTGGGCTGGGCCCTGCGCGAGGGCGCCAAGCACCACCCCGAGGAGGTCGCCGACTGGCTGCGCGCCCGCCTGCCCCGGGTCTCCGGGCTCACCCTGCGGGAGGCGATCCGGCCGATCGACGACGACACCTGCCGGAGCCTCCTGCAGGAGCACGCCGAACTCGGCGGGCGCCGACCGCGCGGCTGACCGCCCGCGCCGCGCCCGGCCGCCACCGCACACCGCCCGGAGGCCCGCATGACCACGCACAGTCCCGCCGACCGGCACCGCCGGCCGCTCCCGGTCGTCCAGGTGCTCGCCGAGGACGGCCGGCACCGGACGATCTGCCGGATGTGCCACGGCGGCTGCGGCGCCGTCGTGACCGTCGACCAGGGGCGGCTGACCGCCATCGAGGGAGACCCGGAGAACCCCAACAACCACGGGTTCCTCTGCGCCAAGGGCCGCGCCTCGCTGGAGCACCTCAACCACCCCGACCGGCTGACCACGCCGCTGCTGCGCACCGGGCCGCGCGGCAGCGGCGAGTTCCGCCCGATCGGCTGGGACGAGGCGCTGGAGCGGACGGCCGTCGCGCTCGACCGGGCCCGGATCGAGCACGGCCCGGAGGCGGTGGTGCTGGCCCAGGGCACCGACCGCAACTACCAGGAGTGGCTCTTCCGGTTCGCCAACAGCTTCGGCACGCCCAATGTGCTCGGCCCGGCGCACGTCTGCTTCTACCCGAGGGTGATGGCCGGCATCCTCACCGCGGGCGGCTTCACCTTCTGCGACTACGAGGGCCGGCCCGACCTGGTCCTGGTCTGGGGCTCCAACAAGGCGCTCACCCACGGCGACGGGGTGATCGGCACCCGGCTGCTCGCCTCCGTCCGGGACGGCTCCCGGATGATCGTGATCGACCCCCGGCGGACCTCGCTGGCCGCCCGCGCCGAGCAGTTCCTCCAGGTCCGCCCGGGCGGGGACGCGGCGCTGGCGCTGGCGATGATCCACACCGTGATCGAGGCGGACGCCTACGACCACGCCTTCGTCGAGAAGTACACCGTCGGCTTCGAGGACCTCGCCGCCCACGTCGCCGACTGGACGCCGGAGTCGGTCGCCGAGCGGACCGGCGTGCCGGCCGACCTGATCAGATCGGCCGCCCTCGCCTACGCGGCCGCGCCGAGCGCCGCGATCGAACTCGGCACCGGGCCCCAGCAGCACCGCGACTCCTTCCACACCTGCCGGGCGGTCCTGCTGCTCTCGGCGATCTGCGGCAACCTGGACCGGCCCGGCGGCGACGTCCTGTGGGACCCGCCCGGCATCGACGGCCGCCGGTCCTTCCCGCGCGCCGAGCTGCTGGCGCCCGAGCAGGCCGCCAAGCGCCTCGGCGGCGACCGGCACCGCATCCTGGCGATGTCGGGCTGGGCCCACCCCGGCTCCGTCTGGGACGCCGTGCTCGAACCCGACGCCCCGCACCCGGTGACCACCATGCTGGTGCACGGCAGCAACCTGCTGCTCAACTACGCCGACTCGGACCGCGTCCGGCGGGCCCTGGAGCGGCTGGACTTCCTCGCCGTCGCCGACCTGCGGCTCACCCCGACCGCCGCCATGGCCGACGTCGTCCTCCCGGTCGGCGGCTGGCTGGAGCGGGACCAGATCGTCGAGCACGCCCACTACGTCGCGGCCCGCCGGGCCTTCGCCAAGGTCGGCGACACCCGCTCCGACGAGTGGATCCTCACCGAACTGGCCCACCGGCTGGGCCTGTCCGCCGACTTCTGGCCGGACGCCGCGGACTCCCTGGACACCCGGCTGGAGCCGATCGGCATGGACTGGCGGCAGCTGGCCGAACTCCACTACCGGGCGACCCCCCTGGAGTACCACAAGTACCGCAGCCGCGGTTTCGGCACCCGCAGCGGCAAGGTCGGGCTGCGCTGCGACGCCCTGCGCGCCTTCGGCTACCCGCCGCTGCCCACCCCCGGTCCGCCGGTCGGCGGGCCGGAGGACGGCCCCTACCTGCTCACCTCGGCGCACTCGGCGTTCTACTTCAACTCCGAGTTCCGCGACCTGCCCTCGCTGCGCTCCAAGGAGCCCGAGCCCCGGCTGGAGATGCACCCCGAGGCCGCCGCCCGCGAGGGCCTCGCCGACGGCGAGTGGGCGGAACTCGCCACCCGCACCGGCCGCATCCGGCTGCGCGTCCTGCTCACCGACCGGATCGCCCCCGAGGTGGTGATGGCCCCCGCCGCCTGGTGGTACCCGGAGCGCGGCGCCGACGGCGGCTGGCGGGAGGCCAACGTCAACCTGCTGACCACCAACGAGGACGAGAACGCCGAGATGGGCTCCTCCACCTTCCGCGGCCTGCGCTGCACCGTCACCCGCGCGGCGGACCAGTCCCCGGCTCCGGGCGGACCGGCCGCCGCCGCGGCGGGTCCGCGGGCCCCGGGGCGGTGAGCCCGGCCGTCCGCCGGGCCGGTGGCGGGCGCCGACCGGTCAGCCGGCCCTCGCGCTGCGGAACGCCTCCCGGTAGCTGTTGGGCGGGACGCCGACGATCCGCTTGAACTGGCGCCGCAGCGTGGTGGCCGTCCCCATCCCGGTGGCGACGGCCACCGCCTCGACGCTCTCGTCGGTGGCCTCCAGCAACTCCTGGGCCCGGCGGACCCGCTGGTTCAGCAGCCACTGGAGCGGTGTCTGCCCGAGCACCGACCGGAACTGCCGGCCGAGGTTGCGCGGGCTGGTGTTCGCCCGCCGCGCCAGGTCGGTCACGGTCAGCGGCCGGTCCAGCCGCTGCTGCGCCCAGGCGAGCACCTGGGTCAGCGGGTGGTCGCCCGTCGCCTGCACCGGCGTGGCCACGAACTGGGCCTGACCGCCCGTGCGGTGCGGCGGCATGACCAGGCGACGGGCGACCGAGTTGGCGATCCCGGCGCCGTGGTCGAGGTGGATCAGGTGCAGGCAGAGATCCACGGCCGCCGCCTTGCCCGCGGAGGTGAGCACGCTGCCGTTGTCCGTGTAGAGCACGTCCGGGTCGACCACGGCCAGCGGGTGGCGGGCGCTCAGCTCAGCGGTGTGGGCCCAGTGGGTGGTGGCCCGCCGGCCGTCCAACAGGCCCGCCGCGCCGAGCACGAACGCGCCGGTGCAGAGCGAGGCCACCCGGGCGCCGGCCCGGTGCGCGGCACGCACCGCCTCGACCAGCTCCGGGGGCGGCGGCTCGTCGACGTCGGCCCAGGCCGGCACGATCACCGTGTCGGCGTCCACCAGGCGGTCCAGCCCGTGGTCCGGCTCGACGACGAACGGGCCGACCCGTACCGGCCCGGGCCCGCAGAGCACCACGTCGTACCAGCCGTCCACGGCCTCGCGCGGAGGATTGCCGAAGATCTCGTAGGCCACCCCCAGTTCGAAGTGCAGCAGGTTTCCGGCGGTCGGCAGCGCGACAGTGGGCATGTCCGAAAGTGTACGGGTGTTGTCGTTCCGGACCATCACACCCGGGCCCCGTCGGCGACCAGACTGAGGGTCGACAGGACGACGAGAACGGGGAACAGCGATGGGTACGACGGCTGCAGTGGTGGTCTACGGCGCGACGGGGCACACCGGTCGCTTCATGGTGGCCGAGTTGCGACGGCGTGGCTTCGCCCCCGTCCTCTCCGGCCGCAACGCGGCCCAGTTGGAGGCGCTGGCGGCCGAGTGGCCCGGTACCGAGGTCCGGCCGGCCACCGTGGACGACCCGGCCTCGCTGGACCGCGCCCTCGCCGGGGCGGCGGCGGTCGTCAACTGCGCCGGACCGTTCGCGGTGACCGGCGGCCCGGTCGTCGAGGCCGCGATCCGCGCGGGGATCCCCTACGTCGACGTCGCGGCGGAGATCGAGGCGAACGCCGCGACCTTCGCCGACCACGCGGACGCCGCCCGGGAGGCCGGCACCCCGGTCGTCCCGGCAATGGCCTTCTACGGCGGCCTGGGCGACCTGCTGGTCACCGCCGCGATGGGCGAGTGGACCTCGGCGGACCTCGTGCACGTCGCGTACGGGCTGGACAGCTGGCACCCCACGCCGGGCACCCGGGAGGCCGGCCGGGTGTCCCACGAGCGCCGCGCGGGCCGCCGGGTGAGGTTCGCGGACGGCGCGCTGCGGTACCACGACGACGCGCCGTCCGAGCAGCAGTGGACGTTCCCCGCGCCGCTGGGTACCCGCGCGGTGCTCGGGGAGTTCACCATGGCCGACGTCGTCACGGTACCCAGCCACCTGGCCGTGCCGGAGGTCCGCACCTACATGACCGTCGAGGCCGCGGGCGACCTCGCCGGCCCGGACACCCCGGCCCCGGAGGCGGTCGACGACCTGGGCCGGTCGGACCAGAGCTTCGTCGTCGACGTCCTGATCGAGTCCGGCGGGGTCGGGCGCCGGGCCACCGCACGCGGCCGGGACATCTACGCGATCACCGCCCCGCTGGCGGTGGAGGCCGTCGAGCGCCTGCTGACCGGCCGGAGCCGCACCACCGGGGTCGCCTCGGCCGGCGCGATGTTCGACGCGGCGGACTTCCTGCGGGCGCTGGGCCCGCACCTCTCGGTCGAGCTCCCGCACTGACGCCGCTCGGCCGTCCCCCGCTACCCGCTACGCCTCACCGGCGCGCAGCGGGTAGCGGGGGACGGAGCGGCGGTGGGCGATCCGCCAGCCGTCCCCGGTGCGGACGTAGACGTCGAACCAGTCCCCGTTGTGGACCGTCCCGTCGAACTGGATCGCCAGGTAGCGGCTGTGGCCCCGGACGGTGCCGTCCGGCTCGACGGTGAGCACGCTGTCCAGGGTGTGCTGGTCGGGGGACCGGCTGCCGAGGTCGCGGCTGAACACCCGGATCTTCTCCAGTCCGCTGAACACCGCTCCGGTGCGGGCGAGTTCGAGCACTCCGTCGGCGGTGAAGACCTCACCCAGCGCCCTGGTGTCGGCGTTGTCGAAGGCGTGCGGGAAGCGGGCGAGCAGCTGGCGGATCTGCTCGGCGTCGGTCGGGGACAGGTCGGCGGCCATGCGGTCTCCTCGGCAGGGAAGTCGGGGCGGGGGTCCGGCACCCGGACCTCGACCGAACCGGTGACCTGACGTCGCGTCAGCGGAGTGCACCCCGGTGACGGGGCTGCCGGCCGGGGCCCGCGGCCGACGTTCTCCGCCGCCCGATTCTAGGAACGCCGGGACGATCTCTCAACGGCCGGACCGGGGATTCGGCGGCCTCGGGGCATTCCGAAAACCGCACGTCACAGGAGCGAAACACAGCCGCCACATTGACCCGTGGAACGCCACTGCGACCCGCCTGCCGGCCGACCCGCCCGGCGCCGGGCGTACCGGCCTCAGCAGGCGCAGGAGATCCCGGAGCGCGGGGCGGTCAGGTCGTCCACCGGCCGCTGCTCGCTGCCGTGGTCGGTGTCGTAGGCGAAGCCCTCGCGGGCCCAGTACTCGAAGCCGCCGAGCATCTCCTTGACCGGGTGGCCGAGTCGGGCGAAGGCGAGGGCCGCCCGGGTGGCGCCGTTGCAGCCCGGACCCCAGCAGTAGGTGACGACCGTGGCCGAGGGGTCGATCAGCAGCGGCGCGAGTTCGGCGATCCGGGCGGTGGGGATGTGCACCGCGCCGGGGATCCGGCCCTGTGCCCAGGCCTCCTCGCTGCGGGAGTCGACCACCACCACGCCGGGCACGCCGGCGGTCAGGTCGGCGTGCACGTCCGAGACGTCGGCCTCGAAGGAGAGCCGGCCGAGGAAGTGCGCGGCGGCGACGGCCGGGTCGGCGGCGGGGACGGTGAGAACGGCGCTGGCGGTCATCGGGGTGCTCCTCGCACTCGTACCGGGGCCCGCCCTGTTCGGCGATGGTCCGATCCTCGCCCGGCGGGGCCGGCGCCCACGAGCGGCGTGATCGCCCGCCTTCGTCAAGATACCGCCAGCCCGTGGGCGCCCAGCCGGATGCGCAGCCCGCGCAGTTCGTGGCGGGCGAGGGCGGGCAGCGCGGTCGCCTCGTCCAGGACCGGGGCGAGCAGCTCCACGGCGGTTCGCGGGTCATGGGCACACAGGTGGCAGTCGGCCATCCGGATGGTGAACAGCAGCCGGGTGGAAGGCAGTTGGTCCGGGGCGAGCAGCCGCAGCGCGGTGTCGGCGGCGTCCACGGCGCGCAGCGCCAGCCGGTGGTCCCCGACGGCCGCGGAGGCGTCGCGCAGTGCGGCGGCGGCGGCCGACTCGACCCGCAGCCGCATCGAGGCGATGGAGAGCCAGGGCGCGTCGGTCTCGTCGTGCTCGCCGATGTGGTCGAGGTGCAGCCGGGCGCGGCCGATGTGCCGGACGGTCGCGCGGACGTCCCCCGCCAGGGCGTGCGCCCGGGCCTGGCCGATCTGGGACATCGCGCCGGCCCAGTGCCGGCCGGGCGCGGCCCGGGCGATCTCGCGGGCGTAGCCGAGCGCGGCGGCCGGGTCGCCGTCGAGCCGGGCGAGGGTGCTCATGTCGCTCAGCGCGGCGACCTGGGTGGCCGGGTCGTCGGCCAGTTCGGACCAGGTGAGCGCGCGGTCGAAGCAGGCCATCGCGGTGGCGTTGCGGCCGTGCTGCATCCGCAGTCCACCGGCCGCGTGCGCGTACTCGGCGGCGAGCCGGGCGAGCGCCTGGCGGGCCCGGGCGTCGGTGGTGCCGCCGAGCCGGCGCAGGATCGCCCGCAGGGTCTCCTCGACGGCGGCTGTGCCGGGTCCGGCGGGCGCCTCGCCGGCGCGCAGGTGGGCGGCGAGCAGGCCGGTGAGGGCGTGTGCGGTGTCGGCGTCCAGCGGCGGCGCGGTGTCCGGGTCGGCGGCGCAGAACGCGGCGTGCAGGGCGGCGAGTTCGGCGGCCTCGGGGACGGCGCAGCCGGCCGCGCCGTGCAGCGGGCAGAGCAGCCCGTAGTCGGGGAGCCGGCGGGGCGGGCCGCCGGCCGCGAGCGGCGGCAGCGGCGCGGGCGGGGCGGCGGGGCTGCCGGGCAGTGGCGGGCGGGCCCAGCCGGCCGGTCCGGGCGGGGCCGGCGGGGCGGCCGGGGCGGGCTGGTCCCACTCCCCCGCGTCCCCCTCCTCGGCCCGCAGGCAGGCGGTGCGCAGTTCGCCGCCGGCGCCGAGCAGACCGTCCAGCCGCTCGGCGATCCGCGGGGTGGTCCGGCGGGCGCCGTGTTCGAGCTTGCTGACGGCGGTGTGGTCGTAGCCGATCTCGGCGCCGAGCTGGGCCTGGGTGAGGCCGGCCCGGCGGCGCCAGTGCCGCAGCCGGGCGCCGAAGGCGCGCCAGAGCGGGTCGGCCGGCGGCGGACCGACGGACGGTACGTCGGTGTGGCTCCGGTGCACGGGGCTGCCCTCCCGAGTCGGTTCCGGTCCTTCCGATGGACAGGACGGTACTGGACCGGGCGGGCTCCGTACATGAGGTGGTCTCAACCTCTTGGTCTCAACCTCTTCACAAAACCCGCAGCTTGACAGAACTTGCCAACTGCACGGAAGCCATGCCGCAGCCGTTGACCGGGGCATGACGGCATGTGAGTGTTCCGGCACCCGAGCGCGGACGCCCGCAACGGCCGTCCCCCGATGCGGCCCCGCGGTGAGCGCCAGACAGGCACGTCGTCCGCGGTCGAGCACCCCCACGTTCGAGGAGCCTCGGAATGAAACGCAGATTACTGACGGCGGGAACCACCCTGACCGTCCTGGCCGGCATGCTGACCGCCACCGCGGTCGGACAGGCCGCCGCCCAGCCCGGCCCGGCCGTCAGCGCGCCGCCGAGCGCCCTGGCCGCCGCCGTCTCCGCCGCCGACCAGGCGGCCGCGGCGGGCCTGGACGCCCTGGCCAAGGGCCCGGGCGAGACCTACGAGCGCCAGTCCGTCACCCCGTGGCTCGGCGGCCTCTACTCCGTGGCCTACGAGCGCACCTACCAGGGCCTGCCGGTGGTCGGCGGCGACGCCGTCGTCATAGCCGACGGCCAGGGCAGGGTCCGCGGCCTCCAGTCCGCCGCCACCGGTCCGGTCGGCGGCCCGACCAAGGCCGCGATCAGCGCCGCCCAGGCGGAGAAGACCGCACGCACCCGGCTGGCCGCCGTGGACGGCGTCGACACCCGCCGCCTGGTGGTCAAGGTGCAGGACGGCACCGGGCGGCTCGCCTGGGAGACCGTGCTCACCGGCCGGACCGGCGCGGCCCCGAGCCGGCTGCACGTCTTCGTCGACGCCCGCACCGGCGAGGTGATCGACAGCTACGACGACGTCAAGGCCGGTACCGCCAACAGCAAGTGGAACGGCCCGGCCCCGGTCACCATCAACACCACCGCCTCGGGCAGCACCTACTCGCTGCGCGACCCGAGCCGGTCCGGGCTGAGCTGTGCGGACTACAGCTCCGGCCAGGTGTTCTCCAAGTCCAGCGACTCCTGGGGCACCGGCAACCCGACCAGCAAGGAGACCGGCTGCGCCGACGTGATGTTCGCGGCGCAGAAGGAATGGGACATGCTCCGCGACTGGCTGGGCCGCAACGGCCACAACGGCAACGGCGGCAGCTGGCCGGTCAAGGTGGGCCTGAACGACGTCAACGCCTACTGGGACGGCTCCTCCGTCTCGATCGGCCACAACAACGCCAACGAGTGGATCGCCTCCATCGACGTGGTCGGCCACGAGTTCGGCCACGGCATCGACCAGTACACGCCGGGCGGCGCCAACAACGAGAACGGCCTCGGCGAGGGCACCGGCGACATCTTCGGCGCGCTGACCGAGGCGTACGCCAACGAGCCGTCCCCCTACGACAACCCGGACTACACCGTCGGCGAGATGATCAACCTGGTCGGCAGCGGGCCGATCCGCAACATGTACAACCCCTCGCTGGTGGGCAACAACCCCAACTGCTACTCCTCCTCGATCCCGAGCACCGAGGTGCACGCGGCGGCGGGCCCGCTGAACCACTGGTTCTACCTGCTCTCCGAGGGCTCCAACCCGGGCGGCGGCAAGCCCACCAGCCCGACCTGCAACAACTCCTCGGTGACCGGCGTCGGCATCAAGGACGCCGGGCGGATCTTCTACGGCGGCATGCTGCTCAAGACCAGCGGCATGACCTACAAGAAGTACCGGGTCACCACGCTGACCGCGGCCAAGAGCCTCGACCCCGGCTGCGGCCTGTTCACCCGCACCAAGGCGGCCTGGGACGCGATCAGCGTCCCCGCCCAGAGCGGTGAGCCCACCTGCACGCCGTCCGGCACCAACGACTACTCGCTGCTGGTCAACCCGACCGCCGGCTCCGTGCAGCCCGGCGCCGCCACCAGCGCCACGGTGAGCACCGCGGTCACCTCGGGCACCGCCCAGGCCGTCAACCTGGCCGTCTCCGGCGCCCCGGCCGGCGTCACCGCCTCGGTCAGCCCGTCCTCCGTGCAGGCCGGCTCCTCCGCGACGCTGAACGTCTCGGCCTCCTCCTCGGCCACCCCCGGCACCTACGTGCTCACGGTGACCGGCACCGGTTCCGCCACCCACAGCGCGCAGTACACGCTGACGGTCGGCAACGGGAACCCCAACCCCGGCGTGCCCGACGTCAGCGTCGCCAACGTCCAGGCGCACCTCGCCCAGCTGAACACCATCGCCTCGCAGAACGGCGGCAACCGCCGGGCCGGCTCGGCCGGCCACAGCCAGTCTCTCGCCTACATCAAGGGCAAGCTGCAGGCCGCCGGCTACACCGTCAGCGAGCAGACCTGCACCTCCTGCACCTACAGCTCCAACAACCTGATCGCGGACTGGCCGGGCGGCCCGGCCGACCAGGTGACCATGTTCGGCGCCCACCTGGACAGCGTCGCCGCCGGCCCGGGCATCAACGACAACGGCTCCGGCTCCGCCGTCCTGCTGGAGAACGCGCTGACCCTCGCCCAGCAGAACCCCACCCTGACCCGGCACGTCCGGTTCGCCTGGTGGACGGGTGAGGAGCAGGGCCTGCAGGGCTCGCAGCACTACGTCAACCAGCTGGGCTCCACCCAGCGCAGCGCCATCAAGGGCTACTACAACTTCGACATGGTCGGCTCGCCCAACGCCGGCTACTTCATCAACAACATCGGCTCCGCCACCTCCGCCCCGATGAAGGCCTACTGGGACTCCCTGGGCATCCAGCCCGAGGAGAACGTCGAGGGCCAGGGCCGCTCCGACGACTACTCCTTCCAGCAGGGCGGCATCCCCACCTCCGGCTACGCGGCCGGCGCCAGCGCCGTCAAGACCGCGGCCCAGGCGACCAAGTGGGGCGGCACCGCCAACCGGGCGTACGACTCCTGCTACCACCAGGCGTGCGACACCACCAGCAACATCAACGCCACCGCCCTGGACCGCAGCGCCGACGGCGTCGCGTACACCCTGTGGAAGACCTCGGTCGGCACCGGGCCCATCCCGACCAACGACTTCTCGGTCGCGGTGAACCCGACCACCGGCAACGCCCTCCCGGGCGGGAGCACCAGCGCCACGGTCTCCACCGCCACCACCTCCGGCTCCGCCCAGACGGTGAACCTCACCGCCTCGGGCGCGCCCAGCGGGGTCACCGTGTCGGTCAGCCCGTCCTCGGTGCAGTCCGGCTCCTCCGCGACGCTGAACGTCTCGGTCGGCTCCGGCGTCCAGGCCGGCACCTACACCATCACGGTGACCGGTACCGGCTCGGCCACCCACAGCACCACGTACTCGCTGGTGGTCGGCACCGACCCGGGCAACCCGGGCGGCACCTGGACGCCGGGCACCACCTACAGCGCGGGTGACGTGGTCACCTGGAACGGTGTCAGCTACCGCTGCATCCAGGGCCACACCGCCCAGGTCGGCTGGGAGCCCAACATCGTCCCGGCCCTCTGGCAGCAGATCTGACCTGATCCGGAGGCCGTCGGGCCGGGCCGGGCCGCGGTTCGTCGAGGGGGACGAACCGCGGCCCGGCCGTCTGTTCGGCGGGGGTCACCGGGCGCACGACGGGGTGCGGCCCCGGTCGGCACCCGATCCGGTCGGCACTGCCGTCCGGGCGGATCGGAACCGCGCCGTCGTTGCGGGCCCCGGCGGTGCGGCCGGGGCCCGCAACACGTACGCCCGGCGGCAGGGCGGCGCGCGGCGAACGCGCTGACGTACAGTCAGGCCGGGGCCCGTGCCCCGCCCAGCAGTCGACCGTGCCGGCAGAGGAGAAGCGCCGTGGCCACCGAAGCCCACCCCGTCCCCGTCCCGCCGCCCGCCGACGGGGCCGCCCGGCCCGTTCCCGAACTGCCGGCCGAGGCCGTCACCCGGTGGCGGGCCGAGGGGTCCGAGCTGGTCGAGCTGCTCGCGCTCGCCCACCGGGAGCTGGGCGGCGTCGCGGCGTTCCGGCTCGGACCGGCCCCCACCGTGCTGGTCACCGATCCGGAGGCGGTGCAGCACGTGCTCGGGCGGCACCCGGACCGCTACGTCAAGCGCTCCCACCGGGCCCGGATGCTGGCCGGCGAGGGCGTCCTGTCCGCCACCGGAGAGGCCTGGAAGCGCCAACGGCGGATGCTGCAGTCCCAGTTCACCGGACCGGGGATGCGCCGCTACGAGCGGCGGATCGCCGAGGCCGCCCGCCGCGCCGCCGACCGCTGGGCCGGGTACGCCCGCACCGGCGAGCGCTTCGACCTCGGCGAGGAGATGCGGCACTTCGCCCTCGACACCATCTGGCGCGCCCTCACCGGCCGCCCGCTGGACGACCGGACCGACCGCGAACTCGCTTCGGTGGCGCGGGTGGTGGCCGCGCTGCCGACGCTGCCCGCGGACGGCGCCGACGCCCGGGACGCGGTCGCCGAGGACCTGGCCAGGATCGACGCCGTCGCGCACGCCGCGATCGACGCCGCCCGGCGCGACCCGGCGGGCGACGGCCTGCTCCGGGTGCTGGTCGAGGCCGCCGACGAACACCCCGAGTACACCGACCGGTTGATCCGCGACGAGCTGGTGACCCTGCTGGTCGCCGGGCACGAGACCACCGCCACCACATTGACCTGGCTCTTCCTGTTGCTCGACGGGAACCCCGGGGCCCGCGCGTGGGCGCTGGCGGCCGGCCCCGAGGGCTCGGCCGGGCGGCGCGAGGCGGTGCAGGCGCTGGTCAGCGAGACCCTGCGGCTCTACCCCTCCGCCTGGATCCTGCCCCGGCACGCGGCGGAGGCCGACACCCTGGCGGGCCACCGGATCGAGGCCGGTACGGACCTGCTGGTCTGCCCCTATCTGACCCACCGGGACGCGGAGTTGTGGCCCGACCCGGAGCGCTTCGACCCGGCCCGGTTCACCTCCCCCGGCCGCAAGCCCGCCCACCTGGGCGCCTACTACCCCTTCGGGCTCGGCGCGCGAGCCTGCCTGGGCACCCAGTTCGCCGTACGGGAGACCACCGCCCTGGTCGAACTCCTGCTGGAGCACAGCCCGCGGCTGCTCGCCGTCCCCACCGGCTCCGCGTACGGGATCACCGTCCGGCCCGACGGGCCCGCCCCGGCCACGCTCGCGGGAGCGTGACCGGGGCGGGCCGGCCTCGGGGCGACCGTCGGGGACGGCCGGTCGGAGACGGTCAGGTCAGGGCCGGTCAGGTCAGGGACCGTCAGCGCGTTCAGGGTCGGGTCGGGGACCGGTCAGGGGAAGGCGACCACGGTGGACGGGACGGTGGCGGTGCCGGAGGTCGCGCCACCGGTGCCGTTGACCACGTGCTCGTACTGGCCGTTGCCGCCGAGCGAGACCACCGACAGGTCGTGCAGGCGCACCCCGGGCCGGACCGGGACCTCGAAGCCGTGGTCCATCCGGATGGTCGGGTCCACGTTGAAGTAGCAGTAGCTGCCGAGGCCCCAGCCCTCGTGGGTGGTCACGCCGTCGTCGACCTTGTAGGCCGCGAAGCCCTTGGTCGCGCCGTTCTGCACGGCCGCCTGGTTCGGCGCGTCGTACGCCTTCTCGTTCTGGAAGAAGATCGTCCGGCCGCGCTCGCCGGACCACTCGACGTCGTACTTCTTGAAGTGCTCCACGAACAGGCCGGTGGCGAGCACGTCGTCCCCGCGCACCAGCAGGCCGTAGTCGGAGGGGTTGGTGGTCCAGCCGACCCCGGCGCCGTGGTCGGCCCGCCAGATCCAGCTGTGGTCGACGATCACGTCGTCACTGTTGACCACGATCCCGGCGGTGGCGGAGCCGGGGCCGGCGCCGCCGACCCGGATGAACACGTCCTGGAGGGTGGTCGGGTCGGCCGCGTGGTCGGCGGCGGCGTTGTCCGGCCCGATCTGCACCAGGGAGGGCGAGTTGACCGCTCCGGCGTCGACCAGCAGACCGGCGAGCCGGACGCCGTCGACGTCGGCCACCTTGATCGCCGTCACCCCGTTGTCCGGGACGACGGTGGCCAGGCCGAGGCCGAGCACCACGGTGTCGGGCCGGTTCACCTCGATCGGCCGGTCGACGTGGTACACGCCGGGGGTGAAGAGCAGGTCGAGCCCCTGGGCCAGCGCCGCGTTGATGGTCGCCGCGGTGGCACCCGGCTTGACCACGTAGAACTGGCTGAGCGGCCGCGAACCGCCCTGCGGGGTACCGTCCCAGGAGACGCCGCGGGCGTCGGTCCGCTTGGCCGGGACGAACACCTTGTAGTCGTTGCCGTCCAGGTAGAGGAACGGCTTCTCGCGGGAGACCGGTGTGCTGTCGAGCGTGGTGTAGGGCGGGTTGGGGAAGCCCTGCGCCGGGGCGCCCTGGACGCCGGAGAACACCTGGTTCCAGACCCCGTTGGAGAAGCCGCCGACCGCGCTGTCCCGGGTGTACCACTGCTGCTGGGAGTAGTTGCCGACGGTGCCGTCGATCCGGCTGTCGGCGATGTAGCCGCCGCTGGCCCAGCCGTAGCCGTCGGGCGACAGGTTGAGGCCGCCCTTGACGTGCATCCGGCGCAGCGGCGCCGCCTGGGCGACCGCCCAGCGGTCGGTGCCGTTGACCGGGTTGAGCGCGAGGTTCTCGGCGGAGCGCCAGAAGTTCTGCGTCGCGTTGCCGTTGAACCAGCCGGCGTCCACCGTGACATCGCCGTTGATGGTGGTGTCGTCCGGCTTCAGGCCGAGGCCGGCGATCGAGGTGTAGAAGCCGAGCTGCGCGTTGAGGTTGTTGTAGGTGCCCGGCTTGAACAGCAGCGCGTAGCGCTCGCTGCCGAACTGGTTGGCCTCCTGCTGGTGGAAGACCGCGTCGACCTTGGCCTGGATCCCGGGGGTGGCGGGGTCGAAGACCAGCACGTTGGGGCCGAGGTCGCCGCCGCCCTGGACCGGCGGCACGGTCGGCCCGTCGGTGGTGTTGACCCGGAAGTCCCAGAGCGAGTACCCCCAGGCGGTGCCGCGGGCCTGCCCGTTCATCCGGACGTAGCGGCCGCTGCCGGAGACGGCGAGCGTCTCGGTGCCGCCGGTACCGGTCGCGGTGGCGTACAGCGTCCGCCAGCTCGATCCGTCGTCCGAGGTCTGGAGCTGGTAGGAACGCCCGTACGCGGCCTCCCAGTTCAGGACGACCCGGCAGAGCGGGCGGACCGAGCCGAGGTCGACCTGGAGCCATTGCTGGTCGCTCGCCGCGGAGGACCAGCGGGTGCCCGGGTCGCCGTCGACGGCGTTGCCGGCCGCCGTGCCGGCGTTCTCCGCGGACGAGGCGGTGGCGGGCCGGCCCTGGGCGGCGTCGGTGCTGCCGCAGTCGGCGCCGCCGGGGGTGAAGGCGCCGTAGACCTGGAACTCCCAGAGCGAGTAGCCGTATCCGGTGCCCCGGGCCAGGCCGTTCATCCGGACGTAGCGGCCGCTGCCGGAGACGGCGAGCGTCTCGGTGCCGCCGGTACCGGTGGTGGTGCTGTAGAGCGTCCGCCAGCTCGATCCGTCGTCCGAGACCTGGATCTGGTACGCACGGCCGTACGCCGCCTCCCAGGTGAGCACCACCTTGGTGAGCGCGGCACTGGCGCCGAGGTCGACCTGGAGCCACTGCTGGTCGCTCGCCGCGGACGACCAGCGGGTGCCGGTGGATCCGTCGACGGCGTAGGCGGCCGGGGTGGCGCCGTTCTCGGTGGACGAGGCGGTGACCGCCCGGCCCTGGGAGATCAGGGCGTCGGCGGCGTGGGCGGCCGGCGCGGGCAGCGCCAGGACGGCGCCCGAGAGCAGGGCGAGGCCGGCCAGTGCGGCCGGGGCCCTGCGGGGGCGTGCTGAAGCGAGCCTCATGGGCTTCTCCTGCGGTGGGGGTGGGTGGGGTGTGGGGGCGCGCGCCAGGGCCCGCACCCGGTGCGGCGCAGGTACCGGGCGTGGGGGAACGGCGGGGCGGCCGGGCGGTCAGCGGTCGACGGTCGGCCGGCCGGGCTCGGCAGGTGGTGGCCGGCCGGGCACGGGTGGACGGCCGACGGAGGTCCGACGGAGCGCCACCGGCCCGTCGTCCGGGCTCGGGGAGCGCCCCCGACCGGGAGTCTCGGGGCTGCCGATCGGGGGTGTCAACCCTTCCCGCCGACTTTCCTCACACCGTGAACTCGCCGGTGTGCCAACGAATCGGCGGAGGAAGCCAGGTCAGGCGGGGGTGGCCCGCACCTCCCGGGCCCGGGGTTCGGCGCGACGCGGGAACTCCCCGCCGGAGTCCAGGAAGTCGGTCAGCGGCAGGGTCGCCGCGCCGACGGTGACCGCCTCCGGCCCGAGCATGCCGAGCACGATCGAGGTCTGCTCCCGGGGGAACCGCAGCGCGTACTCGGTGGCGGCGGCGCGGATCGCGGGCAGCAGCCGGGGGCCCAGCAGCAGCCCCGCCCAGCCGCCGATCACGATCCGCTCGGGGTTGAACAGGTTGACCAGGTCCGCGATCGCCGCGCCCAGGTACTCCGCCGCTTCGGCCAGCAGCCCGGTGGCCGCCGGCTCGCCCGCCTCGGCGGCCGCCAGCAGCGCGGCCAGCCCGGCCTTCTCACCGCCGCCGGGCGGCGCCGCGCCCCACCGCTCGACCAGCGCCTCGGCGCCGACGTACGCCTCCAGGCAGCCGCGCGCGCCGCACCGGCAGCGCCGGCCGCCGACGTGCACCTTGGTGTGGCCCCACTCGCCGGCGCTGCTGGTGGCGCCGCGGAAGCGCACGCCGTCGGCGATCACGCAGGCGCCGACCCCGGAGCCGAACAGCGCGATCACCGCGTGCCGGACCCCGCGCCCGGCGCCGAACCACATCTCGGCCTGGCCGAGCGTCTTGGCGCCGTTGTCGACGAACAGCGGCAGGTCGGTACCGGCTCTCAGCAGCCGGCCGAGCGGGACGCCCTCCCAGCCGACGGTCTGGCTGTGCACGACGATCCCGAGGCCGTCCGGGGCCGGGTCGCCCTGGTCGACGATGCCCGGGACGCCGATGCCGACGCCGAGCACGGTCGCCGGATCGGTGCCGGTGCGCTCCAGCACCTCGGCCAGTCCGGACAGGATCAGCTCCACCACGTGGTCCACGTCGTGGCCGCAGTCGGAGAGCGGCCGGTCGCTGGCGGCCAGTTCGGTCCGGGCCAGGTCGAACAGGGCGACCCTGACCTGTGTCTCCCCGACGTCCACACCGACCAGCCGGGCCCGCCCGGCGGCGACCCGGAGCAGGATCCGGGGGCGGCCGCCGTCCGACTCCACCGAGCCGCACTCCTCGATCAGCCCGTCGGCGAGCAGCTCGCCGGTCACGTTGCTGATCGAACCGGCACTGAGCCCGGTGATCACGCCGAGCTCCTGCCGGCTGAGCGGCCCGTCGAAGTACAGCCGCCGCAGCAGCGCCGACCGGCTGCCCCTGCGCAGGTCACGCACCGTCTTCTTGCCTCGCACGGTCATGGCATCTCCCTCCTGATCCGAATCTATCGCTGTCCGAACCCTTGACGGAAGCTTTTCTCACACGTTAAATCACGGCCTGAAGTAAGCATTCCATCAAGGCACTTCACCCGAACCCGCCCACCCCGCCCGAGAGGGGCAATCGGTCATGCCCATCAGCCGAGTCGCTGCGGCCACCGCCCTGGTCGCCACCCTGGTCCTCACCGCCACCGCCTGCGGCGGCGGTTCCACGTCCGGCGGCGGAGACAACAGCAGCCCCGGCACGCTCACCTACTGGGCCTCCAACCAGGGCACCAGTCTGGAGAACGACCGGCAGGTCCTGGAGCCGGAACTCAGGAAGTTCGAGCAGCAGACCGGCATCAAGGTCAAGCTGGAGGTCATCCCCTGGGCCGACCTGCTCAACCGGATCCTCGCCGCCACCAGCTCCGGCCAGGGCCCCGACGTGCTGAACATCGGCAACACCTGGTCCGCCTCGCTCCAGGCCACCGGCGCGCTGCTCCCCTTCGACGCGGCCGCCCTCAGCAGGATCGGCGGCAAGGAGCGCTTCCTGCCCGCCGCGCTCGCCTCGGCCGGCGCCCCCGGCCAGGACCCGGCCGCCGTTCCGCTGTACTCGATGGCCTACGGCCTGTACTACAACAAGAAGCTCTTCGCCGAGGCCGGCCTCGACAAGCCCCCGGCCACCTGGGAGGAGCTGGTCGCCGACGGGAAGAAGCTCACCACCGGCGACCGCCACGGCATCGCCCTGGAGGGCGGCAACGTCTCCGAGAACGTCCACCACGCCTTCGTCCTCGCCAAGCAGCAGGGCACCGACTTCTTCGACGCGGCCGGCAAGCCCGCCTTCGACAGCCCGGGCGCCGTCGCCGCCGTCAAACAGTACGTCGGCCTGCTCGGCACCGAGAAGATCGCCGCGCCCGGCAACGCCGAGTACGCCAACAACCAGTCCGTCACCGACTTCGCCACCGGCAAGGCCGCCATGCTGATGTGGCAGGCCGCCGGCGCCAACCTCAAGTCCCACGGCATGAACCCCGAGGACTACGGCGTCGCCCCTGTCCCCGTCCCGGCCGGCGCCACCGGCGGACGCGCCACCACCTCGATGGTCGCCGGCATCAACCTGGCCGTGTTCAAGAACACCAGGAACACCGACGGCGCGCTCTCCTTCGTCAAGTTCATGACCGGCACCGAGGAGCAGACCCAGCTCAACCGGACGTACGGCTCCATCCCGCCGGTCAAGGACGCCCAGGCCGATCCGGCCTTCGCCACCCCCGAGCTCAAGGCCCTCACCGACGTCCTCTCGACGAGCGCCCAACCGCTCCCGCAGGTCGCCGACGAGAGCCAGTTCGAGACCCTGGTCGGCACCGCCGTGAAGAACCTGCTCGCCGCGGCCGCCGGCGGCAAGGCCGTCACCGACGAGTCCGTGAAGGCCGAACTCACCAAGGCCCAGCAGCAGATGCCGGCCAAGTGAAGTGATCCGCAAGCGCCTCCTCCCCCGTCGCAGCGCGCTGCCGTACCTGCTGCTGCTCCCCGCCCTCGTGCTCGAACTGCTCATCCACCTGGTGCCGATGGTGGTCGGCATCGTGATGAGCTTCAAACAGCTCACCCAGTTCTTCCTCCGGGACTGGACCGCCGCCCCCTGGGCGGGACTCGCCAACTACCGGATGGCGGTGGACTTCCACGCCCCCGTCGGCCGGGCCCTGCTGCACTCCTTCTGGGTGACCTGCGCCTTCACCGCCCTGGCCGTCGGCCTCTCCTGGCTGCTCGGCACCGCCGCCGCGATCATGATGCAGGACACCTTCCGCGGCCGCGGCCTGCTGCGCGCCCTGTTCCTGCTCCCGTACGCGCTGCCGGTCTACGCCGCCGTCATCACCTGGTCGTTCATGTTCCAACGGGACACCGGCCTGATCAACCATGTGCTGCACGACCAGCTCCACCTGGTCGACGACAAGCCGTTCTGGCTGCTCGGCGACAACAGCTTCACCGCCCTGGTCACCGTCTCGGTCTGGCGCAGCTGGCCGTTCGCCTTCCTCACCCTCACCGCGGGCCTGCAGAACATCCCGCGCGAGCTCTACGAGGCCGCCGCCCTGGACGGCGCCGGCGTCCGGCAGCAGATCCGCCGGATCACCCTGCCCTCGCTGCGCCCGGTCAACCTGGTGCTCGTCCTGGTGCTGTTCCTCTGGACGTTCAACGACTTCAACACGCCGTACGTGCTGTTCGGCCGGTCGGCGCCGGAGGCGGCGGACCTGATCTCGGTCCACATCTACCAGTCCTCCTTCGTGACCTGGAACTTCGGCGCGGGCTCCGCGATGTCGGTCCTGCTGCTGCTCTTCCTGCTGCTGGTGACCTCCGGCTACCTGCTGCTCACCTCGCGCCGAAGGGATGCGCAATGATCGGCCCGCCCGCGTCCTTCCGCTGGATCCGCCGGATCCTGCTGACCGCGCTCGCCCTCTTCGCGGCCGCGCCCGTCCTGGTGATGCTCAGCAGCTCGCTGAAGCCGCTGCAGGACGTCCAGGGACCGTTCCGGTGGATCCCGAGCACCGTCACCCTCCGGCCCTACCTGGACATCTGGCGCACCATCCCGCTCGGCCGGTACCTGGTGAACTCGCTGATCGTGGCGGGCGGCGCCACCGTGCTCTCGGTGCTGGTCGCGATCCTCGCCGCCTACGCGGTGAGCCGCTACCGCTTCCGCGGCCGCCGGCTGTTCACCGTCACCGTGCTCTCCACCCAGATGTTCCCGGGCATCCTCTTCCTGCTGCCGCTCTTCCTGATCTTCGTCAACGTCGGCAACGCGACCGGGGTGGCGCTGTACGGCAGCCGGGGCGGCCTGATCCTGACCTACCTCACCTTCTCGCTGCCGTTCTCGATCTGGATGCTGGTCGGCTACTTCGACTCCATCCCGCGCGACCTCGACGAGGCCGCCCTGGTCGACGGCTGCGGGCCGGTCCAGGCGCTGCTGCGGATCATCGTCCCGGCGGCCGTGCCCGGCATCGTGGCGGTCGCGGTGTACGCCTTCATGACCGCCTGGGGCGAGGTGCTGTTCGCCTCCGTGCTCACCAACGACGAGACCCGCACCCTCGCCGTCGGCCTGCGCGGCTACGCGACCCTCAGCGACGTGTACTGGAACCAGGTGATGGCCGCCTCCCTGGTGGTGAGCGTGCCCGTGGTCGCCGGCTTCCTGCTGCTCCAGCGCTACCTGGTCGCCGGGCTCACCGCCGGAGCCGTCAAGTGACCCTCCCCGACCTCCCCTTGAGCGAAAGGCTCGCCGTGAACGACCTCAGCGCCCTCCCCGACGACTTCCTCTGGGGCGCGGCCACCGCCGCCTACCAGATCGAGGGGGCGGTGGACGCCGACGGCCGCGCACCGTCCATCTGGGACACCTTCTCGCACACCCCCGGCAAGGTCGCCGGGGGCGACACCGGCGACACCGCCTGCGACCACTACCGGCGCTGGCCCGAGGACGTCGCGCTGATGAAGCGGCTCGGCCTCGACGCCTACCGATTCTCGATCGCCTGGCCCCGGGTGGTGCCGCTCGCCGACGACAAGGTCAACACCGCCGGTCTGGACTTCTACGACCGCCTCGTGGACGCCCTGCTGGCCGCCGGCATCACGCCCTTCCCGACGCTCTACCACTGGGACCTCCCGCAGGCCCAGCAGGACCGCGGCGGCTGGCCCGTCCGGGAGACCGCCGAGCGCTTCGCCGAGTACACCGCCGCGGTGGCGGCCCGGCTCGGCGACCGGGTGACCGACTGGGCGACCCTCAACGAACCGCTCTGCTCCGCCTGGATCGGCCACCTGGACGGGGCGATGGCCCCCGGCCTGACCGACCTCACCGCGGCCGTCCGGGCCTCCTACCACCTGCACCTCGCCCACGGCCTGGCCGTCCAGGTGCTGCGCGAGAACGTCGCCGGGGCCCGGATCGGCATCGTCAACAACCTCAGCCCGGTGACCGCCGCCACCGACTCCGAGGCCGACCGGGCCGCCGCCGTCCGCGCCGACGGCCACATCAACCGCTGGTGGCTGGACCCGGTCCTCGGCCGCGGCTACCCGGAGGACATGGTGCGGGCCTACGGCGTCGACCTGCCGGTGCGCGACGGCGACCTCGACCTCATCGGGGCCCCGCTGGAGTGGATCGGCCTGAACTACTACTTCCGCCAGATCGTCGCCGACGACCCGAGCGGCCCCGCCCCGCACTTCCGCCAGCTGCCCGGCCCCGGCCCCGAGCGGACCGCGATGCCGTGGGAGGTGCACGCCCCCGGGCTGGAGGAGCTGCTGCTGCGCCTCACCCGCGAGTACGGCGCGCGGCGGATCTACGTCACCGAGAACGGTTCCGCCTACCGCGACACCGTCGGCCCCGACGGCAGCGTCCACGACCCGGAGCGCACCGCCTACCTGGAGCAGCACCTGGCCGCCTGCGCCCGGGCCACCGCCCAGGGTGCCCCGCTGGCCGGGTACTTCGCCTGGTCGCTGCTGGACAACTTCGAGTGGGCGTACGGCTACGACAAGCGCTTCGGCCTCGTCCACGTCGACTACGCGACCCAGCGGCGGACGGTCAAGACCAGCGGCCGGCGCTACGCCGACCTGATCACCGCCCACCGGGGGCGCTGACGCCGACACCCGAGGAGCGCGGGCCGAATCGGTCCGCGCCCCTCGGGTGCGCCCCTGCCCCCGCACCGCCCCGTCGGCCGCGTCAGTGGCGCCGTCCCAGGTAGGCCGGGGTGACGGCGGAGATCAGCACGGCGGCCGCGGCCACCTGGAGCAGGTGGCGTATCCAGTCGACCCCGTCCGTGTGCCGCACGCCGACCGCCGAGGCGAGCAGATTGCCGAGCAGTGCGCCCACCAGCCCCAGCAGTACCGTCAGCCAGAGCGGAACGGGCTGACGGCCCGGCAGTACCAGCTTGGCGAGCAGACCGACGACGAGTCCGACGACGAGCGCCCAGATCAGCGTCATGGGGAACAACCTCCCTGTGGGCCGGGCTCCCGGCCGGTCGACCGGGGCGCCCTCCGCCTGCCCCGCCGGCCCCGCTTCATTCCTGGGTCGCCCGCGAGCCGGCCGCGCCCCGGGGAGGCTACGGCGCGTCGACCGGGTCGGCGGCGCTCACCGGCACGTCCGGATGGCGGAACCAGGAGCCCTGCACGGCCCACTGGACCAGCATCAGCACACCGCCCAGCAGCAGGGCGCCGATGCCGATCACGGTCACCCCGCCGGTCTCGCCGATCAGCGGCAGATCGATCGAGGTCGCCCCGTAGTCGGCGGCCGCGTAGACGTCGAACGCGGCGTAGCAGAAGAAGTACAGCAGCACCACGCCGCCCAGCAGCGGGACGAGCCCCTTGAAGACGAAGTCCTTGACGCTCCTGGTCAGCACCCGCCGGTAGTACCAGACGCAGGCGAAGCCGGTCAGGCCGTAGTAGAAGGCGATGCCGAGCCCCACCGAGGCGATCGAGTCGGCCAGGACGTTGCCGCTGATCGCGGTCAGCAGGACGTAGAAGGCGATCGACGCCAGGCCCATGCCGACGGTCGACCAGGTCGGGGTGCGGTGGCGGGGGTGCACCCGGCCGAACGCGGCGGGCACGGCCCTGTGCGCGGCCATCGAGAAGGCGGTCCGGGCGGTGGGCAGGATGGTGGTCTGGGTGGAGGCCGCCGCCGAGGTCAGCACCATGAAGATCAGCAGCTTGCTGAGGAACCCGCCGAAGCCCGCCGTACCGAACACCGCGTCACCGAGGCCGGACAGCACGTCCCCGGAGTTCTCCTCGTTGCCCAGTCCGATGCCCTCGGTGCCGATCCCCGCGAACGACAGCGCCGAGGTGGACACCAGGGTGTAGATCACCAGCAGCAGCACGGTGGAGATGACGGCCGCCCGCCCCGGGGTGCGCTTCGCGTCGGCGGTCTCCTCGTTGACCGAGACGGCGGTGTCCCAGCCCCAGTAGATGAACACCGCGGCGAGCATCCCGGCCGTGAAGGCACCGGCCGAGGGGATGTCCAAGGGGTTGAACCAGGAGGCGCTGACGTGGGCCGCCGTGGCGGGCGCACCGCTGCCGTAGGCCTTGACCAGGGCGGTGACCGACAGCACGACCAGCATCACCACCTCGATCGACAGCAGCCAGCGCTGCAGGGCGGCGGAGATCTCGATCCCGACGTAGCAGATCGCCGTCATCACGACGATCCAGACCACGCCGGCGATCGACGTCCAGACCGTGCTGTCGGCGAGCGAGTCCAGCCCCACCAGCCGGAACCCGTACACGCCCGCGATCTGCGCCAGGTTCGCCATCACGATGATGTCGGCGACGATGATCCCCCAGCCGCCCATCCAGCCGGTGCGCGGCCCGAACGCCCGGGCGGCCCAGGTGAAGGTGGTGCCGCAGTCCGGATCGGAGGCGTTCAGCTCCTTGTACGCGTACGCGATCATCAGCATCGGGATGAACGCCAGGATGGTGACGATCGGCGCCTGGAACCCCACCCCCACCACGATGATGCCGAGCGTCGCGGCGAGGCTGTACGCGGGCGCGGTGGAGGCCAGCCCGATGGCGACCGAGGAGACCAGACCGAGCGCACCGGTCTTCAGCCCCTTCTCGCCCGCACCCGAGCCGGTCGCCACTGGCGCCACGCCCGGGGCCGGGCCGTCGGAGGAGTGCGGCATGGGTCCCACCTCCTCCCCCTGACCCACCCGAGTGCCTCGGGCCCGGTCACGGGGTCAGACAAATCACCCTGAACCGACCATACTGCCGCCACCCGTCCCCGGCTCGCTGCGCGCCTGCGGCCCAGCTGGGGCGCCCCGGCCCGCTCCGGGGCGCCGCGTCACCCCTCACCGACCGGCACTCGCCCACCGCGCGGGCGGCCCGGCCGCCGACCCGCGTGGCGGTGCCGGGTGCGGTCGGGGTGGTCGCCGATACTCCGAGCAGCCGAGCGACGGCGGAGGGGTGAGCGAGAGGATCCCGATTCCCGATGGAGTTCCTGGTCGACATGGTGACCACCGTCCCCGACGGGACGAGCGAGGAGGAGGTGGCGCGGATGCGGGCCCGGGAGGCCGTCCGGGCCGGGGAGCTGGCCGCGCAGGGGAGCCTGCTGCGGCTCTGGCGGCCGCCGCTCTCGGCCGGCGAGTGGCGCACCTGGGGGCTGTTCAGCGCGCCCGACGCGGAGCGGCTGGAGCGGCTCCTGGCCTCGATGCCGCTGCGGGTCTGGCGGCGCGACCGCGTCACGCCGCTGTCGCCGCACCCGAGCGACCCCGGGGCGGAGGGCGTCCGATGAGCGACACCGCCGTGCTGCGGGGCGTGCTGGACCGCTGGAAGGCGGCCGTCGACGCCCATCGGCCCGAGGCGGTCGCGGCCTGCTTCACCGAGGACGCGGTCTTCCAGGGCCTGCACCCGTACAGCGTCGGGCGGCCGGGCGTCGCCGCCTACTACGCCGCCCAGCCGCCCGGGATGACGGCCGACTACCGCGTCCTGGAGACCAGGCGGCTCACCGACGGCCTCCTGCTCGGCTACCTCGCCGTCGACTTCGCCTTCGTCGACCGGCCGACGCTGACCGTGAACCTCGGGGTCCTGCTGAGCAGGGCGGGCGACAGCTGGTCCATCGCCCACTACCAGGTCTCGCTGCTGCCCTGACGGCGCGGTCCCGCGTCAGTGCCGGTGGTGGTTGTCGGGCTGGGCCGGATCGCCGGGGTGTTCGAGGCCGGGCAGCAGGGTGAGCCGGGCGGCGCGGGTGCGGTCGAGCCAGCGGACGAAGGCGGCGCGGCGGGCGGCGGCCCGGACGGCGGGGGCCGGGTCGCCGCCCGCCTCCCCCGGCGGGTGGACGGCGAGCAGGGCCGCCGTCCACCCGCCCGCCGTGACCCAGGCGCCCGGCCCGGCGGCGCGGAGGGCGTCGGCGAGGGCGAGCGGGAGGGTCGCCGGGTCGGCCTCGCAGCCGCCGCCGTCGGGGAAGCCGAGCCGCCAGAGGGCGGGAGCGGGGCGGTCGGCGGTCATCGCCCGGTAGTGGGCCACCTCGTCCGCCCGGGGCCGGACGTCCGCCGTGACGGCCTCGAAGACCGCCCGGACGGCCGCGCTGCCCTCGTACGCGGCGGCCGTGATCGAGCCGAGTTCGACGGCGGCCTCCTGGTCGAGCCGGGCGGGGGTGCCGGTGCCGAGCGGCAGCCCGCGCTCGGTGCACACGGTGGAGCACAGCTCCTCCGTCAGCACCACCTGGGCGACCCAGCGGGCGAGTTGGCGGTCCTCGGAGCTGCCGGGCCGCGGCAGGGCGGCGGAGCGCGGGCCGGACCGCAGGGCGGCGAGGCGGCGGTCGAGTTCGGTGCGCGGCAGCGGGCGGCCGTCGAGCAGACCGAGGGCGCCGGCCACCGGGGCCCCGGCGGTCACGGCTCCACCACCAGGGCGACGGCCGGGGAGTACTGGCAGCGGCCGAACCACATCACCTTGGCCAGCGCCCAGGAGGCACCCGGCTCGGCGTCCTCGGGAGCCGCGAGCTCGAAGGCGGTGGTCTCGGTGGCGCCGGCGGCGAGGGTGAAGCCGCGGACGGGGGCGCCGACCGCCTCCCACGTCCCCCAGGGTGAGACCAGCTGGAGTTCGCCCCGGATCTCGCCGCGGGTCCGGTTGGCGAGCCGGACGGCGAGGGTGGCCCGGCCGCCGGGGGTCAGCCGCAGCCGCTCCTCGGCCACCGTCACGGTGAGACCGGTGTCGCGGCCGTCCATGGACTCGGTGCCCTGGGCGGCGGTCCAGTCCTCGGGCGTCTCCCCGGGGGCGGGCAGCAGGCCGGGGAGCTCCCCGACGGCGAGGGTGACGACGTCCTCGATCCGCTGGTCCTCGTGCGTGATCCGGACGGCGGCGAAGTACAACCCGGGTTCGGCCGCCGCCGGCGGGGTGATCGTGACCGGGAAGCGCAGGTGTCCACCCGGCTCCAGGCGGTAGGGGCGGGCGCCGAGGCTCGCCGTCCAGCCCTCGGGGGGCAGGATCAGCGCGGCGCCCTCCACCGCGGCGTCCCGCAGCTGGGAGGAGAGGGCGACGGAGAGCTCGACCGGCTCACCCGGCCCGGCCGTCCGCAGCAGGCCGGGCGAGACGCCGACCGACACCGGGAGGTAACCGAGCGGCGCCGGGCCCCGGTTGTGCAGCCAGTAGCGGGCGTGGACCGGCTGGGCGACCTCGGCGACCGCGCCGAGCACCGGGCCGGCCGGGTCGGCGGCCACGCTCGGCCGGGCCAGCACGGTGGCGATCTGCGAACCGGCGAGGTCCAGGGCCCCGTCGACGGAGTCCAGCGGCCGTTCCAGCAGGTCGGCGCGGTGCGGGTCGGTCAGCCCGAGGGCGCCGCCGAGGGTGGCGGTGCGGCCCAGGCCGGTGGACTCGACCAGCCGGACGGTGAGGCGGCCGTCGCCCGGGGCGGCGGCCGAGCCGTGCGCGATCGGGTTGCCGGTCGGCTTGAGGGTGCCCAGCAGCACCTCCCGGGCGGGTTCGACCCGCAGCCAGGAGAGGGTGGCGGGCAGCGGCCCCTTCCGCGCGGGGGCGATCCGGGCGTACAGCGGGTGGTTGAACTCCTGCCCCTGGGCGGGCAGCGCCTGGGCCCGCCAGTCCCCCGCGCCGCCGACCAGCGCGTAGCTGAACTCATGCGTCCAGTGCTGGAGTTGGAAGGACGCGCCGTCGGGCAGGGTGCGCCGGGGCGGGTCGATCCAGACGCCGGAGGGCCAGCCGGTGCAGGAGCGCATCAGCGAGAGGTGCAGCGCGCCGGTGGCGTCGACCGCGAAACCGGGCAGGCCGAAGCTCAGCAGTCCGACGCTGTGGTCGGTGAGCCGCTCCGCCGGGTGGAGCGTTCCGGGGCAGACGGCGGTGATCCGGGCGTCGGCGAGGTCGTGGACCAGCGCGGCCGGGTCGGTCACCACCAGGGCGGGCAGCGCCCGCAGGTCGCGCAGGTCGGCGCCGGGCTGCCAGACCTCGGCCAGCGGAGTCAGCGCGGGCACCCAGACGGCGCCGTGCGTCTTGAGCACGGTGGCGTACTCCTCGCCCGCCCGCTCGATCAGCTCCCGGGCGGCGGCATTGACCTCCGGACCTCCGAGGACGATCCGGAAGTCCGGCAGGTTGGAGTCGACGTCCAGCCAGCCGTAGCGGGCCCAGTCGGCGCCGGAGGTGGTGGCGGTGACGCCGATCCGGGCGAGCGCGACCACCAGGTCGCGGGCGTCGGCGGCGGAGTCGAGGCCGGGAGTGATCACCTCGGCGACGCCGAGGGCGCGTTCGCCGCGCGGCGCGCCGGCCGGGTCGGTGAGGGCGACCCGGGCGGTGGAGCCCAGGCCGAACCAGGTGTTGGCCGGGTTGTCCAGGGTCCAGGGCGCCTCGGCGGAGTCCACGTCGGGCAGCGCGAAACCGCGCCCGACCACCGCGTCGGCGACCTCGCTGACCGGCAGCGCGCCGGGCAGGTCGACCGGGAAGCGCAGCCGCAGCAGGCGGTCGGCGCCGGAGAAGTCGACCACCCTGGTCCGGCAGTCGACCCGGTCGACGCCCCGCCAGAGCGTGACGGTCTGCTCGTACCGGACGCCGTCCACGGTGCCGGCGATCACCAGCCGCTCACCGAGCGGGCCGGTCTCGCGGCGCACGCTCGCCGGCTGCCCGCCGGAGCCGAGGACGGGCCCCTTGGGGACGAGGTGCCACGGGCCCTCGCCGAAGTCGGGGTGCTGCGGGTACTCCTCGTACACCCGCAGCTCGTTGCCGATCCGACCGTTCTGGATCAACTCCCTCTCGTGCAAGAGATCCTGAATAGACGTCAGTCCACCGCCCCGGGCCGGGTCGGCGGTCACCCGGTAGCGGGCGTTGGCGACGGTGTGGCCCTCGGCGCGCGACCAGGCGGTGTCCTCGACCCCGTCGGCGGAGGGGACCAGCCGCCAGGTGCGCCAGCCCAGGGCGGGCACCCCGGCGGCCAGGAAGCGCAGGGTGCCCCGGTCCACGGCGCTGGGTACCACGGCGCCGGTGTCGTCCAGGACGAGGACGGCCCGGGAGCGCCCCCGCGGCAGCCGGACGGCGACCAGGTCGGTGCGGTCGAAGGAGAGGGTGTTGGTGACGACGACGGCCAAACCGATGCCGGCGGTGTCGATCCGGCCGGTGAGCGCGTCCAGCGACCGGTCCCGGACGTCGGCGGCAAGGTCGTACGCCTCGCGCCAGCCGCCGAGCAGGTCGAGGTAGACCTGGTCGGACTCCGAGCCGGTGATCGCGTCGTGGTGGGCGCCGTAGGCGAGGTGGCGCCAGACCTTGTCCAGCGCGGCCCCCGGGTAGCGGCCCAGCCCCTGCACGGTGGCCAGGGTGGCGAGCTTCTCGGCGTCGACGGCGGCGACCTCGGCGGCCCGCTGGGCCTGCTTGGTGTCGATGTAGGAGACGTCCTTGCCGGTGTAGACCGGGTTCATGTCCCGGGTCTGCGGGCTGGGCCGGCGGCCGGTGGCGGCCAGCTCGGCGCGGACGGCGTCCAGGAAGTCGCGCGGGGTGGCGCAGACGAACCGCGGCCAGAGGTACTTGCGCGCCCAGGAGCGGTGGATCTCGGTGACCCACTTGTTCGGCGGGGTGTAGTCGGTGCCGACGGGCAGCAGCAGGTTCTTCGTCGCGCCGACCGGCTTGAGCTTGCGGTACAGCTCGTAGACGGCCTGCTCGGCGGTGGCGAGGTCGGCGGAGGAGTCCATCCACCAGCCGGCCGAGTAGTGGTGCGGCATGTAGTGGGTGAGCACGCCGTCGCCGGAGGGCGCGATCCACTCGAACTCGCTCGGGAACTGCATCACCCGGGCGTCGTCCTTGGCCTCGCGGAAGTTCTTCTGGATCGGGCCCCACTGGTGGAACGGGCCGCGGGCCCAGGCGCTGCCGGTGAGCCCGGCCGCCGCGAGGTGACCGGGGAACTGCGGGTCGTGGCCGAACACGTCCAGCTGCCAGGCGGTCCGCGGGTCGCCGCCGAGGATGTCGCGCTGGTAGCCGATGCCGTAGACGATGTTGCGGATGGTGGTCTCGGCACCGGTGAGGTTGGTGTTGGGCTCGTTGTAGGTGCCGCCGACCAGTTCCACCTGACCGCGCTCCAGCAGCAGCCGCAGCGCCGCGCGGCGCTCCGGGTGCTGGTCGAAGTAGGGCTTCAGGTAGTCGACTTCGGCGAGTACGAACCTGTAGACCGGGTCACGCAGCGCGAGGTCCAGGTGCGCGTCGACGAGCGCGAAGCCGTTGCGCTCCCAGAGCGGCCGGGTGGTCGCGTCGGCGGAGAGCAGCTCCCAGGGCGAGGTGTAGGCGGCCTGGGTGTTCCACCAGACCGGGTCGTAGTGGAAGTGCGAGACCAGGTACATCGTCCAGCCGGGTTCGGCCGCCTCGACGACGGCCTCGGCGGTCGCGGTGACGCCGTCCGTCGCCGCGGTCACCAGGACCGGGATCCGGGCCCCGGGCTCGGCGCCGGTGATCTCCAGGGGGACTTCGACCAGCCCCGTGCCGGCCTCCTCGCCGCGTACGCCCGGGCCGGTGACGGTGATCCGGGCGGGCGGGCCGTCGAGGGTCACGCGCAGCAGCTGGCGCGGCGCGTCCTCGGGGCCGGTGAAGAGGTCCGTGCTCTCGACGGCGGTGATGGTGACCGGCACGGGGTGGGTCCTTTCGGAAGACGGAGCGGGTCGGGAACCGGGGCCGGGACTTGTCCGGTGATTCCCGTCGCATCAGCGCGCGGCGGGAATCACCGGAGGAGCCCTACGCGCCCCAGGCCTCGAACTCGTAGATCCGGGCGGCGGGGTCGGTGCCCTGGGTGGGCTTGGTCACCGAGAGCCGGACGTAGCGGGCCGTGGTGCTCACCGGGTGGGTGGTGGTCCCGGCGGTGTTGCCGGTGACGGTGGCGACGGTGCTCCACGCGTCGGCCGTGGAGTCACGCACCTGGATGGTGAAGTCCCGGGTGTTGTACGCCGGGCTCTCACCCCCGGCCGAGGCGTGCTTCACCACGAACCTGCTCAGCGGCTTGGCCGAACCTAGGTCCACCTCCAGCCACTTGGCCGACGTGGTGGTGCACCACTTGTCGCCGTTGCCACCGTTCACGGTGCCGTTGACGGCCTTGGCCGGGGTCTCGTTGCCGTTGCACTGGCCGGAGGCGGTGGCCGGGCGGTTCAGTGCCAGGTTGCCGCCGACCGGCGGGGTGCCCGTCCAGGAGACCGTGGTGGTGGCGGCGGCGGAGCGGCCGTACTCGGTGGAGACCGCCTCCACCTCGACGGTGGTGGCGCTCTCCGTCCCGGCCCGCTCCAGCTTGTTGACGAAGTAGGCGTCGGACGGCGTCGCGCCGAGGTAGCTGCGGCTGCCGTCGGCGTTGCGCCGGTACAGCTCGTAGTGGTGCACCGAACCGCTCGCCGAGGCCGTCCAGGAGAGCCGCAGCGACTGGCTGGAGCCGGCCACCACGTCACTGGCGCCGAGCACGGTGAGGCCGCTCGGCGCGGTGGGCGCGTCGACCACGCCGTCGTAGACAGCGAGCTGACCGACCCTCAGGTCATAGGCCGGGTTCGAGCCTTCGACCTGGAGGCCGATCTGGGCGATGGTGCGGCCGGCGTAGGCGGAGAGGTCGAGGGTGTGCCGCTCCCACCCGGTACCGGAGTTCGCGCCGACGTCGACGGTGGTGAAGGTGCCCGGTGCGTCGGTGAAGGAGATCGCGGCCTTCAGCCCGGTCGCCCCGGCGGCCGGGGTCTTGAGCACCAGCGAGAGCTTGCTGTCCGCCGCGACCGGCAGTCTGCTCTGGTAGAGGCGCACGGTGTTGGTGGCGTCCAGCTTGCCGCTGAGCCGCAGCGAGGAGCCGCCCTCGTAGGCGTCCGTGAAGTCGACGGACGGGGTCAGCTTGGTGCCGCTGGAACCGACCAGCCAGCGGTAGGTCGGCGGGACGTCCTGGAGCGAGAGGTTGTTCCAGCCGCCGGTGGCGACCCGGCCGCCACCGGCGTTGTAGAAGTCGCCCTGACCGGTGGAGAAGTTGGTGACGAAGGGCTTCGCGGTGATCGGCGAGGACTCGGCTATGTAGGTCGACAGGCCCTTCCAGCTCGACGAAGTGGCGGTGTTCGACGGGTCGTTGTTGGCGCCGACCCAGTAGCGGGAGTCCTTGGCGTAGAAGTCGGCGCGGTCGGTGGCGGACTTCCACGTCCACTCGGGCCGGTAGAGCCCGAGCGAGGTGGTGTGCGCCTTGCCGGCCGGGAAGAGCGCGTTCCAGTCGACGCCGGTGTTGTAACCGTTGGACTCGGTGTCGATCCCGGAGTAGAGGTCGTACTCGTCGCGGCCGAGGCCCCGGGCCAGCGAGCGGGACGAATCCAGCCCGCCGGAGCTCCAGTTGAAGTTCAGGAACATCGAGTCGGAGGTCCGCTTGGCGCCGTCCTGGAGGAAGGAGTCGTTGGCGGAGGTCAGCGCGTTCTGCCAGGACACCGAGCCGGACTCGGTCATCGCGTCGTACCACATGTACTCGGTGCCGGTCTGCGCCTTGGTGTACTGCATGAGGTTGCGCACCTCGCCGGCCAACGCCGAATCCCCGCCGCCGGTCTCCTGGTTGATGAACCAGCCGTCGAAGCCGTAGTACTGGGCGGCCTGGGTGAGCTTGTCCGCGACCGGGTAGCGGGAGCCGGACTTCTGGACGAAGTCGCGGACCCACTGGAGCTGGCCGCCGTAGGCGGCGGGCGGGAAGAAGACGGTGCCGTAGACCTTGACGCCGTTGCGGTGCGCGGCGTCGATGACGGTCGGGTTGGGGGCGAGGATCAGACCCTCTCCGGCCGAGCCGCCCCAGAACACCAGCTTGTCGACGTACTGCCAGTAGCCGAAGGCGTAGTAGTTCGGGTCGGCCGAGCCCTGGGAGGGGTTGTTGGAGGTCGGGCCGAAGGAGACCAGCGAGGCCACCTTGCCCTCGCCGGCCCGGGCGTTGGGGTTGGCCTTGAGCACCGGGTCGCTGGTGCGCGGCCGGAGCGGGACGCGGGACCGGTTGAAGCGGGCGTCCGGGTCGGTGGCCGGGTCCCAGTTCAGGATGGTGTTCGGGTACCAGTAGGAGGCGTAGGGCTGGGTGCCGGCGGCCGCGGCGGCGGCCGGGGTGGCCGGTGCCGGAGCGGGATCCGCGTGGGCGGTGGGCGCGGCGCCGAGGACGGCGGCCCCGAGGGCGGCGCTCAGCAGGAGGGGGAGACGTCGTGACATGCGGTGGCTCCGATCGAGCGGAGGAGGGTGGGGGCGGAGCCGCCCGCGAGGGGCGGTCCGGGTGCATGTGCGAGGAACGTGCGGTGGTGCCGGGTGGGCGTGGTGGTGCGGGTGCGGTGGCGCCGATCGCGGGGAATCCCCGCCCGGCCGGCCCCGGCCCACTCGGTGCCGGACGGCCGAGGGGCCGACGGTGCGAGGCACAGCGGAACGGGGAACAGCGGTACGAGGAAGGCAGAAACGGCCGCGCACCGGCTCCCGCCCAGGGGGCACACGGGGCAGCACGGGCACGACGCCCCCGCCGCCCCGGCCCGGGGCCGGGAGCCGCCCGACTCCCCGCCCACCGTGGCGCGCCGAGCGGACCGGCTCGGCGCTGCGAGGCTAAACCGGTTCAGACCGACTGTCAACGGCCGCGGCAACAGCCACCCCTGAGGGTGATTCGGGGGCCGGCGGTGAGGTGGACTCGCGGACCGTGAGGCGCGGCGTGGGCATCTGCAGGTCCCGGCCGGGGCCGGTCCCGTCGATCACCGCGAGCAGGCTGCTCGCGACCTGCTCGCCGAGCGCGAAGGTGTCCCGGCTGAGCGCGGTCAGCGGCGGGTGGACGATCCGGGCGAGCACCGAGTCGTCGAAGGAGACGATCGACAGCTCCCCGGGCACCGCCACGCCCATCTCGCCGGCCACCCCCAGGCCGGCCACCGCCATGACGTCGCTGTCGTAGACGATCGCGGTGGGCCGCCGGGGCCGGGAGAGCAGGGCCCGGGTGGCGGCCGCGCCCTCGGCGTCGCTGAAGTCGGTCGGCACCGAGACCGCCTCCTCCAGGTCCAGCCGCCGGGAGGCGTCGCGCAGGGCGCGGATCCGGCGCTGGGTGTGCTGGAAGTGCGGCAGGCCGGCCAGGTGGGCGATCCGGCGGTGCCCGATCGCGGCCAGGTAGTCGACGATCGAGAGCATCGCCTCCCGGTCGTCGGCCCAGATCCGCAGCGGCCCGCCGCCCTTGCCGGGGCCGCCCAGCACCACGGCGGGCAGGGCGAGTTCCTCCAGCGCCTCCAGCCGCGGGTCGCGCACCTGGAGGTCGACCACGATGAAGCCGTCGACCCGGTGCTCGGAGGCCCAGCGCCGGTAGACGCCGATCTCGGCGGCGGTGTCCTCGACCACCATCAGGTGCAGCGCGACCGCGTGGGCGGAGAGCACCGCCTGGAGGCCGGAGAGCAGTTGGCTGAAGAACGGCTCGACCCCGATGGTGCGGGCGGGGCGGGCGATCACCAGCCCGACCGCGTCGGCCCGGGCGCCGCCCAGGGCGCGGGCGGCGCTGTGCGGCCGCCAGTTCATCTCCTCGGCGACCCGGAGGATCCGGGCCCTGGTCGCCTCGCTCACCCCGGGGCGCCCGTTGAGCGCGAAGGACACCGCGCCCTTCGAGACCCCGGCCTGGCGCGCGATGTCGGCGATGGTCGGTCTGCCCACAGAATCCGACTCCTCTCTTGACATCCAAGTTTAGGCGGGAGCATAGTCCCTGCAACAGCTAGACCGGTTTAGTAAGTCAGGTTCTGTACGTCAGCACAATCCCCCACCCACCCCCTGGACCGGGAGACCCTCATGCGAAGAATCTGGGCGGCACTGACGATGGCGGCGGTCACCACCGCCACGCTCACCGGCTGCGGACTCGGCTCCGACACCAAGAGCGACGACACCGCGGCGAGTGCGGCCGCCACCGGTGACGTCAAGGGCAAGGTCTCGCTCCAGACCTGGGCACTCAAGCCGAAGTTCACCGATTACATGCAGAGCGTGATCGACGGCTTCAAGCAGAAGTACCCGGGCGTCGAGGTCGACTGGCTCGACCAGCCCGGCGACGGCTACTCGGACAAGGTGCTCAGCCAGGCCGCGGCCGGCGGCCTCCCCGACGTGGTCAACCTCCCGCCGGACTTCGCCCTCCCGCTGGCCAGGCAGAACCAGCTGCTGGACATCGCCAAGGCCGACCCGAAGCTCGCCGACGAGTACGTCGCGGGCGGCGTCGACGCCTACCGCTTCCGTGGCATGGACGGCACCTACGGCTACCCCTGGTACCTCAACACCGATGTGAACTACTGGAATTCCGAGCTGCTGACGAAGAACGGCCTGGATCCCAAGGCCCTTCCCGGCACCCTGGACGAACTGATCGCCCAGGCCCGGGTGTTCAAGGAGAAGTCGGACGGCTCGACCTATCTGATGAGCCGCAAGCCCGGACTCGGCGACCTGGTCAACGCCGGTGTCAAGGTGATGTCGGACGACGGCAAGTCCTTCACCTTCAACACCCCCGAGGCCGCCGCGCTGCTCGACAAGTACCGCGCGGCGTTCAAGGAGGGCCTGCTGCCCAAGGACGTCCTGACCGACACCTACGCCGGCAACTCCAAGCTCTTCAACGCCGGCACCGCGGGCTGGACCACCGGTGGCGCCAACTTCATCACCAGCGTCGCGACCGACAACCCGACCCTCGCCCCGAAGATCGTCTCCTCCCCCGCGACGGGCACGCCGCCGCTCTACGTCCAGGGCCTGTCCGTCCCGAGGAACAGCAAGAACCCGGCCGCCGCGGTGGCCCTCGCCCGCTGGGTCACCAGCGCCGAGAACCAGGCCAAGTTCGCCCACCTGACCAGCATCTTCCCGTCCACCAAGGCATCCGCCGGCGACCCCTTCTTCAGCAAGAGCGACGGCACCAACGCCGGTGACGCCAAGGTCGTCGCGTTCACCTCGCTGGCCAAGGCGAAGATCCTCCAGCCGGTCGAGGTCGACGACGCGATGGGCACCGTCATCAAGCAGCAGATCGCCCTGGCGATCAGCGGCGACGCGACCTCGAAGCAGGCCCTGGACACCGCCGTCGAGCGCTGCAACCAGCTGCTCAAGGGCTGATCCGGCCCCCGGACGAGCCCCCGGCAGTACCCCGTACCGGTGGCGCGGCGGCGTCCTCCCCCAGGAGCCGCCGCCCGCCGGGGCCGCCCGCACCGCCCGCACCGGCCGCCGGCACCGCCCCCGGCCCGCCGGGACCCGGCCGCGACACCCCGGCCGCAGCCCCCGCCGCGGCTCCCCGGCCCGACGGCCCCGGCCCGCACCGCACCACCCCCGGGGACCCACCCTCCCCGCCCCAGGAAGGCATCGGTATGACCCACCGGCGTTGGTTCACCCCCTGGCTGCTCGCCGGGCCCGCGATCATCTGGCTGGTCGTCTTCAACCTCTGGCCGACGATCAACACGGTGATCCTCTCGTTCACCAACGCCAAGCCCCTGGGCGGCGGCCGGTTCACCGGCCTCGCCAACTACGAACGCATCTTCAGCGACGAGCAGTTGGCCGACGCCCTGCTCAACAGCATCGTCTACCTGCTGATCTGCCTCCCGCTGCTGACCGTCCTGCCGCTGCTGCTCGCCCTGCTGGTGCAGCGCAAGCTGCCCGGCATCACCTTCTTCCGCACCGCCTTCTACACCCCGGTGATCGCCTCCGCCGTCGTGGTGGCGCTGATCTGGGGCTGGGTGCTCGACGACCGCGGGCTGGTCAACGGCCTGCTCCAGCAGACCGGGCTGGCCGACTCCCCGGTCGCGTTCCTGACCGACCGCTGGCTGCTGCTGCTCAGCTCGATCGCCCTGACCACCTGGAAGGGCCTCGGCTACTACATGGTGATCTACCTGTCGGCGCTGGCCAACGTCGGCCGCGAACTGCACGAGGCCGCCGCGGTCGACGGCGCGAGCGCCTTCCGCCGGTTCTGGCACGTCACCCTGCCCGGGGTGCGCCCCACCATGATGCTGATCTCGGTCCTGATCTCGGTCTCCTCACTGCGCGTCTTCTCCGAGCTGTACGTGCTGTCCAACGGCACCGGCGGCCCCGGCGGCCGGGACATGTCGGTGGTGATGCTGATCCAGATGTACAGCCGCGGCTTCACCGGCCACCTGGGCTACGCCTCGGCGCTCAGCCTGCTGCTGTTCGTCATCACCCTCGGCCCGATGCTGCTCCTGACGCGCCTGAACCGGAAGGCGGACTGACCCCGTGACCCGACCCGCCACCCCCACCGGGCCCGCCCAGGCACCCGCCACGGCCCCGGTCCCCGCTCCCCGCGAGCCCGCGGACCGCCCCGCCGCCGCCCGGCGCGCCCGGAGCTTCAACTCCCCCTCCCCCGCCCAGACCGCGCTGCGCTACCTGCTCCTGCTGGTCGTCCTGCTGCTGGTGATCGGCCCGTTCCTCTGGCAGCTCTCCACCTCGCTCAAGGGGCCGGGCGAGGACGTCTACACCAAGCACCCGAGCTTCTTCCCGCAGGACCTCACCTTCGCCAACTACGGCAAGGTCGCCGACACCATCCCGGTCTGGACGTACGCGGCCAACTCGCTGGTCGTGGCCGCGATCGCGATCTTCGGCAACGTGGTCGGCACCACCCTGGCCGGCTACGCCCTGGCCAAACTGCGCTTCCGCGGCGCCCGCCTGGTCTTCGGCCTCTTCCTCGCCACGCTGGTCCTGCCCGGCGAGGTCACCATCGTCTCCCAGTACGTGACGGTCCGCAGCCTCGGCCTGGCCGACTCGCTGACCGGCGTCGCCCTGCCCGGCGCGATCGCCATGCTCAACGTGCTGCTGATGCGGACGGCCTTCGCGGCCGTCCCGCCCGAACTCGACCAGGCTGCCCTGGTGGACGGCGCCTCCGTCTGGCAGCGCCTGTGGCACATCGGCCTGCCGAACGTGCGCGGCATGCTCAGCGTGATCGTCATCTTCACCTTCATCGGCGCCTGGGACGACTTCCTCTGGCCGCTGATCGTGCTCAACGACCCGCAGAAGTACACGCTCACCGTCGGACTCCAGTACCTCAACGGCACGTTCAGCGCCAACCCCCGGCTGATCGCGGCCGGCACCATGATCGCCTTCCTGCCGATCGTCGTGGTGTTCGGCGTCTGCCAGCGCTTCTTCTTCAAGGGCGTCGAGGAGGGGGCCGTCAAGGGGTAGCCGCGCCAACCGCCCGACCCGTCGCCGTACCCGCGACGGCCGCACCCACCGAGGAAGCCCACCGCGCATGACCGCCGCTCAGGACCGCCCGCAGGACCGCGCCCAGGACCGGGCCGGGGACCGCACCCAGGCCCCCGCCGCCCCGCGCTTCGGCGTCAACTACACGCCCAGCGCCGGCTGGTTCCACCACTGGCTCGACTTCGACCTCGACGCCGTCCGCGCCGACCTCGACTCGATCGCCGCGCTCGGCCTGGACCACGTCCGGGTCTTCCCGCTCTGGCCCGTCTTCCAGCCGAACCGGACGCTGATCCGCCCGCGCGCCGTCGAGCAGCTGACCGAGCTGGTGGACGCGGCCGGCGAGCGCGGCCTGGACGTCGCGGTGGACGGCCTCCAGGGCCACCTGTCGAGCTTCGACTTCCAGCCCTCGTGGACGCAGACCTGGCACCGCCGCAACCTCTTCACCGACCCGGACGTGATCGACGGCCAGGCCGCCTACCTGCGCACCCTGGCCGCGGCCCTGCACGAGCGGCCCAACTTCCTCGGCATGACGGTCGGCAACGAGGTCAACCAGTTCTCCGGCGACCCGCACCCCGACCCGGACCGGGCCACCCCCGGGCAGGTCGACGCCTGGCTGCGCCGGATGCTCGCCGCCTGCGAGCAGGGCGCGCCCGGCCGGCTCCACCTGCACGCCTCCTACGACGCCGCCTGGTACCTGGACGAGCACCCGTTCACCCCCTGGCACTCGGCCCGGCTCGGCGCCGCCACCGCCGTGCACTCCTGGGTGTTCAACGGCACCGCCCAGCGCTACGGGGCGCACTCCACCGCCACCGCCCAGCACGCCGCCTACCTGGTCGAGCTCTCCAAGGCCTGGGCGGACGACCCGCACCGCCCGGTCTGGCTGCAGGAGGTCGGCGCGCCGGCCCCGCACATCACCGCCGAGGACGCCGCCCGGTTCACCGGCGACACGGTGGCGGCCGTGCTGGACTGCCCGGACCTCTGGGGCGTCACCTGGTGGTGCTCGCACGACGTCGACCGCTCGCTGGCCGACTTCCCCGAGCTGGAGTACAGCCTCGGCCTGCTCACCACCGACCGCCGGGTCAAACCGGCCGGCGCCCGGCTCGCCGCCGCCGTCGCGGACCTGCGCACCGACCGGCGGCCGCCCCGGCCGCGCACCACCGCCGTGGTGGTCGCCACCGGCGACGACGTCACCTCGCCCAAGCGCTCGGTCTGCGGCCCGGGCGGCACCGTCTTCGAGGCGTTCATGCGCCTCGCCGAGGCCGGCGCCCGGCCGACCGCGGTGCTCGCCGAGCGCGCCGAGGACCGCGCCCACCTGGCCGCCCGGGGCATCACCGAGGTCGTCCACCCGGACGACGTACGCTGACGAACCACCGCCCGGACCTCGCGAAAGCCGCACCCCGACTCCCCGTCACCACCCCTCAGTCACGCAACGGAGCCTGCTGACATGCACGATGACCGCAGCCTGGTCGAGTCCCGCCTCAAGCGCGTCCTGGAGGAGCGCATCCGACCGGCGCTCTACCCGGAGTCCGTCCCGCTGGAGGTCACGGTCTGGACCGCGCCCGGCGAGCCCGTCCCGGTCGCCGAGGGCCTCGCCGCGCCGCGCACCCCGATCGCCGTCGGCGACGCCTGGGGCGCCCCGTGGAGCACCAGCTGGATCACTGTCGCGGGTACCGTGCCCGAGGCGTGGGCCGGGCGGACCGTCGAGGCGCTGATCGACCTCGGCTTCGACGCCAACATGCCCGGCTTCCAGTGCGAGGGCCTGGTCTACCGCCCGGACGGCAGCCCGGTGAAGGGCCTCAACCCGCAGAACCAGTGGGTGCGGATCGCCGCCCCCGCGGCCGGCGGCGAGCAGGTGCTGCTGCACGTCGAGGCCGCCGCCAACCCGGTGATCCTCGACTACCACCCCTTCCTGCCGACCGAGCTCGGCGACAAGGACACCGCCGGCGACCGGCCGCAGTACAAGCTGGCCCGGATGGACCTCGCGGTCTTCGACGAGACGGTCTGGCAGCTCGTCATGGACCTGGAGGTGCTGGGCGAGCTGATGGAGGAGCTGCCGGTCGACGGCGCCCGCCGCTGGGACGTGCTGCGCGCCGTCGAGCGGTCCCTGGACGCGATCGACCTCCAGGACGTCAACGGCACCGCGGCCGCCGCCCGGGAGCAGCTGGCCGGCGTGCTGGCCTCGCCGGCCGTGCCCTCCGCGCACCGGATCAGCGCGGTCGGCCACGCGCACATCGACTCGGCCTGGCTCTGGCCGCTGCGCGAGACCGTCCGCAAGGTCGCCCGCACCACCGCCAACATGACGGCGCTGCTGGAGGACGAGCCGGACTTCGTCTACACCATGTCGCAGGCGCAGCAGTACGCCTGGATCAAGGAGCACCGGCCCGAGGTCTACGCGCGGGTCAAGAAGGCCGTCGCCGAGGGCCGGTTCGTGCCGGCCGGCGGCATGTGGGTGGAGTCCGACACCAACATGCCCGGTTCGGAGGCGATGGCGCGGCAGTTCGTCCACGGCAAGCGGTTCTTCCTGGAGGAGTTCGGGGTCGAGAACCAGGAGGCGTGGCTGCCGGACACCTTCGGCTTCACCGGCGGGCTGCCGCAGATCATCCGCAACGCGGGCTCCAAGTGGCTGCTGACCCAGAAGATCTCGTGGAGCCAGGTCAACAAGTTCCCGCACCACACCTTCCTCTGGGAGGGCATCGACGGGACGCGGATCTTCACCCACTTCCCACCCGTGGACACCTACAACTGCTCCATGAAGGGCAAGGAGATCGCGCACGCCGCACGGAACTTCAAGGACAAGGGCGTGGCCCGGCACTCGATCGCCCCGACCGGCTGGGGCGACGGCGGCGGCGGCACCACCCGCGAGATGATCGCCAAGGCGGCCCGGCTGCGGGACCTGGAGGGTTCGGCCACGGTCCGCTGGGAGCGGCCGGCCGAGTTCTTCGAGAAGGCCGAGGCCGAGTACCCGAACCCGCCGGTCTGGGTCGGCGAGCTGTACCTGGAGCTGCACCGGGCCACCCTGACCAGCCAGGCCAAGACCAAGCAGGGCAACCGCCGCAGCGAGAACCTGCTGCGCGAGGCCGAGCTGTGGTGCGCCACCGCCGCGCTGCGCACCGGGCTGGCGTACCCGTACGAGGAGCTGGACCGGATCTGGAAGACGGTGCTGCTGCACCAGTTCCACGACATCCTGCCCGGCTCGTCGATCGCCTGGGTCCACCGGGAGGCCGAGGCGACGTACGCGGCGCTCGGCGAGGAGCTGGAGGCGCTGATCGAGCGGGCCCAGCAGGCCCTGGCCGGGGACCGGGCGGGCGGGCGCGAGCTGGTGTTCAACGGCGCGCCGCACACCCGCTCGGCGGCGCCCGCCGGCGGCGCGGCGCCGGCCTCGGCGGCACCCGCGGACGGCTGCGCGGTCACCGCGCGGGCGGGCGGCGGGTTCGTGCTGGAGAACGGCCTGCTGTCCGTCACGGTGGACGCCGAGGGCCTGGTCGTCTCGGCGGTGGACCTCGCCACCGGGCGCGAGACGGTGGCCCCCGGCGAACGCGCCAACCTGCTCCAGCTGCACCCGGACTTCCCGAACATGTGGGACGCCTGGGACGTGGACCAGTTCTACCGCAACTCCGTCACCGACCTGACCGGGGTGGACGCGCTCACCGTGTCGCTCGCCGCACCGGACGCGGTCGCCGTCCGGGTGGCCCGCTCCTTCGGCTCCTCCACGGTGGTCCAGACGCTGACCCTGCGCGCGGGCGCCCGGCGGCTGGACATCGACACCGAGGTGGACTGGCACGAGACGGAGAAGTTCCTCAAGGCGGCCTTCCCGCTGGACGTGCACACCGAGCGGTACGCCGCCGAGACCCAGTTCGGCCACCTCTACCGGCCCACCCACACCAACACCAGCTGGGAGGCGGCCAAGTTCGAGGCCTGCAACCACCGCTTCGTCCACCTGGACGAGCCGGGCTGGGGCGTCGCGCTGGTCACCGCCTCCACCTACGGCCACGACGTCACCCGCACGGTCCGCGCTGCGGACGGCGGCACCACGACCACGGTGCGGTTCTCGCTGCTGCGCGCCCCGCGCTTCCCCGACCCGCAGACCGACCAGGGCCTGCACCGGTTCCGGCACGCCCTGGTGCCGGGCGCCGGGATCGCCGACGCCGTCCGCGAGGGCTACCTGATCAGCCTGCCCGAGCGGCGGGTGACCGGCACCGCCGACGCCGTCCGGCCGCTGGTGGAGCTGGACGAGGACGCCCTGGTGGTCAGCGCCGTCAAGCTGGCCGACGACGGCAGCGGGGACGTGGTCGTCCGCGTCTACGAGGCCAACGGCGGACGCGCCCGGGGCCGGCTCACGACCTCGTTCCCGCTGGCCGGGGCGGTGCCCTGCGACCTGCTGGAGCGGCCGTGGGACGGCACCCGCGGCTCGGTGACGGTGAGCGGCGACGGCGTCGAGCTGGCCCTGCGGCCGTTCGAGCTGGTCACGCTGCGCCTGACGGCCGCCGCGGGCTGACGCCCCGGTCCGGCCCGGCGGGTGCCCGCCCGACGCCGTCCGTCCGGGCGTCCCGCGGGCCGCCCGGGCCGGACCTACCCTGCCCCTGTGCCCCCGCCCGCCCGGGCGGGGGCCCCGTCCCCGGTTCTGGAGCCCCTGCGATGACCGCCGCCCCGCCCGCCCACCCGCTGTTCGCCGCCCTCGACATCGGCGGGACGAAGATCGCCGGGGCGCTCGTCGACGAACGCGGGGAGCTCTCCCACCGACTCCAACTGCCCACTCCCGCCGCGCAGTCCGGCGCGGCCGTGCTGGCCGTGGTGCACCAGGTGCTCGACCGGCTCGCCACCGCGCCCGGCTGGGCCGCGGTGACCGCCGTCGGCATCGGCAGCGCCGGGCCGGTGGACCTCCGGCACGGCACCGTCAGCCCGGTCAACATCCCCGGTTGGCGGGCGTTCCCGCTGGTCGCCGAAGTCGCCGCGCACCCCGCCGTGGCCGGGGCCGCCGTCCCGGTGGCGCTGGCCGGGGACGGCGTCGCGATGGCGGCCGCCGAGCAGTGGCGCGGCGCCGCGCGCGACGCCGCCAACGCGCTCTGCCTGGTGGTCTCCACCGGGGTCGGCGCCGGGCTGGTCCTGGACGGCGCGGTGCGGCCCGGCCCCAGCGGCAACGCGGGCCACCTCGGTCACATCAGCGTCGACCTGGACGGCGACCCGTGCCCCTGCGGCTCGCGCGGCTGCCTGGAGGGGATCGCCTCCGGTCCGGCGATCGCCCGGCGGGCCGTGGCCCGGGGCTGGCGCCCGTCGGACGGGGGCGAGGACCGCTCGGCACGCGCCGTCGCCGCCGACGCGCTGGCCGGCGATCCGGTCGCGCTCGCCTCCTTCGACCGGGCCGCCCAGGCGCTGGCCGCCGGGATCGCCGCCACCGCCGCCCTGGTCGACCTCGACCGGGTGGTGATCGGCGGCGGGGTCGCCGCCGCCGGCGCCCCGCTGTTCGACCCGCTCGCCCGCCACCTCGACCGGTACGCCGCGCTGCCCTACGTCCGGGGCCTCGACGTCCGCCGCGCCGAACTCGGCACCGACGCGGGCCTGATCGGCGCGGCGGCGCTCTGCCGACCGGCGCCGGCGGGGTGTCAGGCACTCCCGGGCCCGCTGTAGCCGCCCCGTCGGCCCCCTCAGGAGAGGCCCCGCATGCCCACACCCACCCGTCCCCCGTTCGCCCCGCTCCTCAACCCCGTCCGCGGCTACGCGTGGGGGTCCGTCACCGCCATCCCCGCGCTCACCGGCGCCCCGCCCACCGGCGAACCGCAGGCCGAGCTCTGGATGGGTGCCCACCCGTCCGCGCCCTCGCTGCGGGACGACGGCGCGGACGCGGGCCCCCGCCCGCTGGACCGGCTGATCGCCGAGGACCCGGACGGCGAGCTCGGGCCGGACACCGTGAAGCGGTTCGGGCCGCGACTCCCCTTCCTGTTCAAGGTGCTGGCCGCCGACCGGGCGCTCTCGCTCCAGGTGCACCCGACCCGGGCGCAGGCCGAGGCCGGCTTCGCCGCCGAGGAGGCCCGCGGCATCCCCCGGGACGCCCCGCGGCGGATCTTCCGGGACCGCGGTCACAAGCCCGAACTGATCTGCGCCCTCGGCGACTTCGAGGCACTCTGCGGGTTCCGACCGGCGCCCGCCACGGCCGGGCTGCTGGACGCGCTGGCCGTCCCGCTGCTCACCCCCTGGGTCACCGCGCTGCGCCACCGGCCGGCCGAGGAGGTGCTGCCCGCGATGCTGCGGCACGTCCTGGAGGACGTCCGCCCCGGGCCGGCCGAGCTCGCCGCCGTGGGCGCGGCACTGCGGCGAGTCGCCGCCGGTGGCGGACCGTACGCCGCCGCCTGCGCCGCCTACGCGCGGGCGGCCCGGGACTACCCCGGTGACCCGGGCCTGGTCGCCGCGCTGCTGCTGAACCACGTCCGGCTCGGGGCGGGCCAGGCCCTGGCGCTGGACGCCGGGGTGCCGCATGCCTATCTGCACGGTCTGGGCGTCGAGTTGATGGCCAACTCGGACAATGTGCTGCGCTGCGGCCTCACCGCCAAGCACATCGACGTGGACGGGCTGCTGGCGGTGACCTCGTTCCGGACCGGTGAGCCGCCCGTGCTCACCGCCTCCCCTGCCGCCGGGCCCCCCACGGACGGCTCGGGGGCCGGCCGGGGGATCGAGGAGGTCTTCCCGTCCCCGGCCGAGGAGTTCCGGCTCTCCCGGCTGCGCCCCACCGCCACCCCCACCGGGATCGACCTGACCGCGCCGCAGATCCTGCTCTGTACGGCCGGGCGGGCCCGGCTGCGGAGCGCCGCGGGCCACACCCTCGACCTGCGGCCGGGCGGATCGGCCTACCTGCGGCCGACCGGCGACCCGGTCCTCCTGACGGGCGCCGGCGCGGAGCTGTTTCGCGCCACGACCGGCTGAGCGGCGCGGGCGACCCACCGGACGGTCCACGGGAGACCCACCGGGTGAGCACCGGACGACCCACCGGGTGAGCACCGGGCGGCTCCCACGGCCGCTTCCGGCCGCCGCCTCGTCGGGTTGTCGGGAGCGCGGCAGCCGGTCGGCGTCCCGGTCGGGTGCTCCGCAGTCGGCGGCGCCATTGCCGCCGCTGCCCACCCCACCGCCGCCGTCCTCGCCGCGGCCGCCCCCGTACCCGCCGCCCTCGCGTCGGCCACGACGATCGCGGCCCGGCCGGGCGCCCGGCGGTGTCCGCGGGCTCGGCCGCCGCGGCCTCGCCCACCGGTCCTGCCCGCGCTGCGGGTCATGCTCGTCCTACGGCCCAGTGGGCCCTGTCCCGGACGCGTCCGTGGTCCCGGACGCCCCGGATGTGCTGGATGTGCTGGATGTGCTGGATGCCGGCAGCGTCATCGGTGCCGGCATCGCCGCCGTCAGCGCGCCGAGGCGCGACAGCGTCGGCGGGCGCGGAGCGCCGAGCCGGGCAGCGGGCTGCGCGATGCCGACACCGGCACCCGCTGTGACGGCGCCGAGGCCGTCGCCTCGACCGCCTCGCCCGGGACGAACGCCGAGAGAAATCGGCGCTCGGACTGGCTGAGTTTACGGGAACGGCCCGATTCGCGGTCCCGGGCGACCACCACGGTGCGCGCCCGCATATAGGTGAGCGGATCGCGGCAGACATTCACCACCACATGCGCGGAACTCCGGCCCAGCCGCTCCACGGTCAGCCGTACCAGCAATGGCTCCGGCTGGTGGTGCAACTGTTCCAGGTAATCGATCTCGTGCCGTGCGATCAGGAATCCGGACGGAAAGAGGGATTCCCGGACGGCGACCTTGTGGTGGCAGAAGAGGTCGTAAATCCCCTCCTGGACGTAGGAGACCAGCCGGGCGTTGTTGATGTGCCCGTTCTCGTCCACGTCGCTCCACCGAGTGGGGCAGGTCAGGACGTGCGCGTTGGAGTGCGGCGCGCTCACGGCTTCTTCAGCCCGGCATCGCCCTGGCCGCCCGCTCCGGCGGGCAGCAGCGCCCGCCGCAACCGGGCGTAGTAAACGGCGTGTTCGGATGCCATCCGGGCCGCCGTCCACCCCTCCTCGGCGGCCTCGGCGGCAGCCTGGACGACCAGGCTGTCCAGCACCCCGTCGACGGCCCGGCAGAGGTCGGCGACCGCCGCCAGGCGCTCGGGGACGTCGGAGCCGCCGGCCCCGCCCCGGGCCGGGAAGGCCGCGAGGGAGTCCACGGCGAGCCGCAGCTCGTCCACGGCGACCGGCCGGATTTCCGAAATGCTATTACCCATGAGTTTCTCCCGAATTAGCTGAGGCATTCGTCGGATGCGTTCGAACGGACCGGTACGGCACACACGCAAGCGAGGTACCCCCCGGTGCACTGGACGCTATCCCAGGCTGGGCACCGCATACGAGGTTTGGGCGGCCGCAGGGGAAACTGCCCACCATTGGAGTAGTTTGCCGGGGCATAAAATCTGCCGCATCAGCCGAATGCCACCCCGGGCCGTCACCCTGAGCGACCGTCACCCGCTCCAACTGGCCCACCAGCGCGCCTTGTACACCTGCGTACCGCGCAGGGTCCGGGCACCGTCCGGACCGTGGAGTGCCAGGACGGAGGTGCACCAGGAGCAGGCCCCCGCCTGGTCGGGGGCAGCGGTGAGCAGCCGCCCGGTGCCGGGTTCGTCGCCGACGCTCTTGATGTCACGCTCCGCGGCCTCGTCGGCGAACCGCACCCGGGTGAAGCGCCCGCCGGCCGGGTCGAACTGCCAGAGGTGCTCGGCGGTGCTCACCCAGAACCGGCCCGGCGCGGCGAGCACCGGCGCGAGGTCGTGCCCGCCCGGCTCCGGCAGCGGGATGCTCCGGGCGGCCGTGAGCACCGGCGCGGCCGGTGTGCCGCCCACCCGGAGCGCGGTGAGTTCGTCGTCCCCCACTGCCCAGAGCAGCCGGGTGCGCCCGTCCCACTGGACGCCGTGCGCGCCCTTGAGCGGGTACACCGCGTGGACGGTGCTGCGCGGCCCCCGCGAGGCGGCGTAGAGCCGGACCCACCCGCCCGTGCTGGCCGCGACGGCGACGTTGCCGTCCGGCAGCAGCTCCACGCTATGCGGGTTGGCGCCGCCGGTGTCGGCGGCCCAGTAGGTGCCGCCGGTCGCGGTGTCGACCACCGCCACCAGCCCGCCGCTGGCGGTGGTCAGCAGGTAGCGGCGGCCGCCGCGCACCCGGCTCTTCGCCTCGTCCGGCATCGACCAGCTGTGCGCCGGGGTGAGATCGGCGAGGTCCGCCGCGCGGTCCGCGCTCCAGGACCACACCACCGGCAGCCGGCCAGGTCCCCGATAGGCCATCAGCTCCTCGGCGCTCTGCAGCAGGAGCACGCTGCGTGATCCCTGATCCACCACCACGACCGCCCAGCCCGGCCGCACCGGCAGGGCCGAGGCCGTCGGCGCACCGAGCCCCAGTGACACGGCCAGCCCTACCAGTCCCACTCGCCACCTGCGCACCCGCACCGTCCCTCCGCCGCCTCGACCCCGGGACCACCGTGCGTCGTGGCGACCGCCGCTGCCACCGCGGCACGCCCGAACGGCCGCCGGGAGCACGGCCGCTCGGTCGCCCCTCGGTCAGTGCCGTCCGGAGATGGCGTCCGCCAGCCGGGCGAGCGGTGAGCCGGTGGCCCGGCCGGTGGACTCCTGGCGGTCGGCGGCGTGGTACGCGGCGTAGAGGGCGTGCACACCGAGCCAGCGCAGCGGCTCCGGCTCCCAGCGGCGCACCCGGTGGCCGACCCAGGGCAGCCGGGTGAGCTCGGTGTCACGGCCGAGGACGAGGTCGCGCAGGGTGCGGCCGGCCAGGTTGGCGGTGGTGACCCCGCTGCCCACGTACCCGCCGGCCCAGCCGAGCCCGGAGGCGCGGTCGAGGTCCACGGTGGCGCACCAGTCGCGGGGGACGCCGAGCACCCCGGCCCAGGCGTGGTCGATCCGGGCACCGGCGGCGGCCGGGAAGAAGCTGTCGAGGATCTCGCGCAGCTGCCGGACGGTGGCCGGCTGGGTGGTCCCGTCCGCGTCGGTGCGCGAGCCGTACCGGTAGGGGACGCCGCGCCCGCCGAGCGCGATCCGGTCGTCCGCGGTGCGCTGCGCGTACATGTAGGCATGGGCGAAGTCGCCGAGGACTTCGCGGCCGGTCCAGCCGGTCCGCGCCCAGAAGGACTCCGGCAGCGGTTCGGTGGCGATCATCGCGGAGTTCATCGGCAGCCAGGTCCGCCGCTCGCCCCGGAGCCCGGCGGTGAACCCCTCGGTGGCGCGCAGCACGTGGTCGGCGGTGACGGTGCCGTACGGGGTGACGGCGCGGGCCCGGCGGCCGGCGCCGCCCGGCTCGACGGCGGTGACCGGCGTCCGCTCGTGGACGCGGACGCCCAGACCCGCCACCGCCTCGGCGAGCCCGCGGGCCAGCTTGGCGGGCTGGACTCGCGCGCCGTAGGGCGTCCAGGTGCCGCCGAGGGTGCCGGCGATCCGGATGCGCTCACCGGTCTCGGCCGCGGTCAGCAGCCGGACGCGGTCCGCGCCGAAGGAGCGCTCGGCCGTCGCGAAGGCCTGCAACCGGGCCAGCTGGGCCGGGGTCCGGGCGACCTCCAGGACGCCGCCCCGGACGAGGTCCGCCTCGATGCGCTCGGCGGCGACGGTGTCGGCCACCTCGCCGACCGCCTCGTCCATCACCCGCTGCATGGCGGCGGCCGGCCCGGCCCCGTACCGGCGGGCGAAGGCCGACCGGCCGGCGAACCCGTTGTAGAGCCACCCGCCGTTGCGCCCCGAGGCGCCGTAACCGCAGAACCGGCGCTCCAGCACGGTGATCCGCAGCCCGGGGTCGGCCTTCTTGAGGTAGTAGGCGGTCCAGAGCCCGGTGTACCCGCCACCGACGATGCACACGTCCGCGTCGGCGTCGCCCGGCAGCGCGGGCCGGGGCTCGGGCAGTCCGGTCTGCGCGTACCAGAAGGAGACGCGGCCGTTGACGGCCGGGGATTCGTCGCCGGTGCGGTCCACAAGAACCTGCCTTCGCTCGGTGGTCTCCCCGGACGCTATGCCGCGGCGGTGCGCCGCGACCACCGACACGGTGGCAGGACCCGCGCACCCCGCCCTGCACACTGTCAGAGCCTCCGACCTGTCAGAGCCTCCGACGCCGGCCCGGTCGACAACTCTGGTTACCTCGCGGGATTTCGGTAACTATAGTTACCACCATGTCGACACCCGAGATCACCGCCCCGGAGCGGGCGGCACTCACACGGATCCTCCAGGGCGCCCTCGGCCCGCCCGCCCCGGCCGCGCACGCCGGGCGCCACCGTTGCGCAGTGGACGCCGTCGAGGTGGCCCTGGCCGTCCTCGACAGCCGCAGCGGAGCGTCGCCGCGAAGTGACGGCCGCCCGCACCCGGACCGGCCGGCAGGGCGCCGACCGGTCCGGCCCTCGGCGGGTCAGCGCGAAGCGCCCACTCCCGCGCCGATCGTCGAGCCCTCGATGGGCGCCGACAGCGGGATCGTCTCCCCGGCGAAACCGGCCTTGACGAACTGCCAGGTGAGCCCGTTGATCACGCCCTGGCCCAGTGGCGCGAACCTGGCGAAGGCCGGCTGGCTCAGGTCGAGGTGCGTGGAGTCGCAGGACGGACACTTGTCCCGGACCGGAACGGTGACCGTCTTGCCCTGATAGGTCACCTTGACCGAGATGCCCTTGCACAGCGGGTCGTTGTTCGGATTCGCCGAAGTCCACCAGGTGTGCGAGACCGCCACCAGCATCTGGTTGGACGCGTTGATCTGGGTGCCGCAGGCGCCGTAGCCGGCGTCGTTGTAGTAGGTCGCCTTGCCGGTCATCGGCTTGTTGATCGGGATCGCGGCACTGGCCGAACCCGCGGTCAGGGCGATCAGTGCGGCGGCGGCGAGCGGAGCGCCGGCCAGGATCCTGAGGTTCTTGACGACTCGCATGGTTCCCTCCGATTGTCGGTGCGGACGGCATGACCGAGTACGGGCGGGCCGGCGGACCTGCGGAAGCTCCCGAGCAGGCCGAATCGGCTTGCGGTGCGGTGGAGTTCGGGCACGTCCGACCTACCCAGGGAAGGACCGTATGCCGGACGCCGAAGGGAGGTCCATACCTTTGATGTGTTGTCATGAACACAAAGCAGGAAGCTTTACGAAAGCGGCCGAAGGCGGGACGATACGTGACCGCAGAGCGGACGACGCGTTGTCAGTTCACGCGTCCCACTCTCCGGAGGCCCCCTTGCGCATCCCGTCCCGCACGCCGTCCCGCACCCCGCTCCACCCCGCGTTCCGCGTTCCGCTCCGCAGCGCCGCCCTCGGCGCCGCCCTGCTGGGCGCGGCCGTCCTGACCGGCGCCACCTCGACCCCGGCGGCGGCCGTGCCCCGGGAGGTCAACCAGGGCTACGTCATCCCGGTCGGCGGCATCACCGACCTCGGCGCGCTGCCCGTCCTCGGCAGCCTCGGGATGGACTTCGCCCGCCTGCTCGGGCAGTCCTGAGCCACCCCCTTCAGCACCGGGCGGCCGGCCCCGGCACCGGCCGCCCGACACTCCCGCGCTCCCGCCCCCGCGCCCTCAGGCCCGGCCGCGCACCCCTGGGACGGCCAGCTCGAACAGCCGCCCGGAGAGCGGGTGTTCCCCGCTCCGGGCGGTGGTGACGAACAGCGTGTCCAGCCCCGGCCCACCGAAGGCACAGCTGGTCGTCCGCGGCGCCGGGACCTCCACGGTGTCGAGCAGCCGGCCCTCCGGCGAGAGGCAGTGCACCGCCCCGCCGTCCCAGAACGCCACCCAGAGGTTCCCGGCCTCGTCCAGGGTCATGCCGTCGGGCATCCCCGGCAGGTGGGAGACGTCCAGCGAACGGATCCGGCGGCCGACCGGGCCGTGCTCGGGGTACTCGTAGAACCCGATCCGCCGGGTCGGGGTGTCGATGTGCCAGAGCCGGTCCGGCTCGGGCCAGGCCAGGCCGTTGGGGATGGCCAGGCCGTCCAGGATCGGCCGCACCGAGCCGTCGGACTCCAGCCGGTACAGCGGCCCCGGCTGCTGGGGCCCGGTGCGCTGCATGGTGCCCGCGACCGGCCGGCCGTACGGGTCCCGCTTCCCGTCGTTCATCCGGCGGTCCGGCCGGTCGGCCTCGACGGCGGCGAGCAGCTCCGTCCGGCCGGTCGCGGTGTCCAGCGACTCGAACCCGCGCTCGGTCGCGAGGACCGGGCTGCCCTCCGCGGCCGGCATCAACGTGCCCGGGGTGACGTCCAGTTCGAGCACCGTGAGCCGGCCGCTCGGACGGTGGAGGGTGAGGACCTCGCGGTCCGGGATGCCGATCCAGTGGATCGACTGGGCGGCCGCATCCCAGACCGGGCCTTCACCCAGGGTGAGGCAGGGGGTGTCGGCGACGGGTTCGGCACGCATGGGCATCTCCTCGGACTGGACGGCGGGCTCGACGCGACGGGCTTCCGGAAGCATCGCACCCGCCGACCGGATCGGCGGGTGCCGGGGTGCGGCGGATTCACCGGACGAGCCACACACCGCGGTCGAACAGTGTGACGATCCGATTCCGGACAGTGACGATCGGGTTTGGGTCAGCCCCCGGCGATCACCTCCCCGGCGCCGCCGCGCACCGCCACCCTGGTCCCGGCACTCTCGCGTGCCGCACCTACAGGGGAGGGCAGTTGAGGGGCACCGCCAACCGAGTGGACCTACTCCGCACCGAGGTCGAGAACGGCTTCACCGAACTGCGCGACACCGGTGACGCCCTGCGCACCGAACTGCTCAACGCCATCGTCGACGGCCTGCGCGACCACCGCGACGAGATCGTCACCGCGCTCACCAGGGAGCGGCATTCCGCCGAACAGGCCGACCGCGACACCCGGCGGTTGCAGCGCCGGCTCACCGAGGCGCGCGAGGAACTGCACCGCCTCCAGCTCCGGGCCGCCGAGGCCGCCCAGCCCCGACCCGAACCCGTCGACCCGCCGGATCCCACCTACCTCCCCGTGAAGGAGACGCCCGTGCCCGAGACCGCCCACGCCGAGGAGAGCAGCAGCCCGTCCCCCGGCATCACCGCCGAACAGGCGCAGCAGCTCATCGACCTGCTCGCCCGGCTCACCCCCGCCGAGGCGGCCGCGCCTGCGCCGGACCGGCCCGCCGCCGACGCGCCGCCCGTCGAGTCGGGCGGCGTCGCCGACCTCATCCCCGCCACCCTCGCCTGGCCCGCCCACGTGGCCACCCTGCTGAAGGCCGCCGCCGTCAACACCGTGGCGATCGCCTGCAACCCGCACACCTGGGAGTTCCTCGGCACGCGGGTGGAGGGCGCCGAACACTTCGACCAGCAGGAGGCCGCCCAGCGCCCCCGCGCCGGCTTCCAGGAGGACGAGGCCGACACCGTCCTCTCCGGGCGCAGCGTCATCGCCCTCCTCAACGCCCTGCGCACCACCGTCTACGCGGGCACCGGCCAGGACGTCGAGACCTGGGCCCTCGCCGTCACCTGCTACGAGCGCATCGCCGAAGTCGTCAACTCCACCCGCCCCGCCCGCGACGAACACGAGTCCACCCGCCCCCGCATCGTCCTGGACGACCTCACCGCGAAGACCCCCGCCTGACCCCGCCCCCACCGGACGGCGGCACCAGGCACGGCGTGGTGACACTGAGCGCCAGTCGGGCGTCCCCGGTGCTGAACACCGCGGCGACGTACCGGCTCCCGGGGTGGCGGGCCGTAACGGTGGAGTTCGGCGGCGCGGTCGACGTCTCGCGATAGCCGGAGACCGTCAGCTCTCCCCCCGGAGTCAACGTCAGATGAATGTGGGCCGCCGATTGGTGGGCGAGCCACGCGTGCGCTACGTGTCGATAAGAATGCTCATTCGACACGCTCGTCACGCCTCGTTCGGCCGGTCCGCTGGATTCCGGCGCCGGAGTGGGACGTCGGACCGGCCGGCTTCCCACTCCTCCGGTGGTCCGTGTCGGGGGCTACATCGGGGTGGCGAGGGGGACGGTGATCTGCTTCAGCCAGGTGTGGGTGGCGAAGTCGCGGGCCTTGAGGACGACGCGGTCGTTGTGGACCTCCACCTGGAGGCCCTGGTTGAAGGTGCCGGGCACGGCCGACTCGCCGCCCTGGCCGTTGTCGGTGTAACCGGTCTGCACGGCGCCGGTGTTGACCACCGAGAAGCCGTCGAGGTTGGCGGTGCCCGGAACCACGCGGCGGACGTACCAGTCGGAGAGGCCGAGGTCCCAGTGGGTGTGGCCGCAGAAGACGAAGACGTCGCGGTGGCGGCCGAGCAGGCCGAGCAGGCGGTCCGCCTGGAGGTAGTCGTGCAGGTAGAGGCTGTTCCGGCTGCCGGAGACGGTGTTCGGCAGCGGGTGATGGGTGATCACCATGACCGGCCGGCGGCGCTGCGCCCAGTGGGTGAGCCGCTGTTCGAGCCAGGTGAACTGGGTGTCGCTCAGCCACACCTCGTCCCAGAGCTTCGGGTCGTGGAAGTGCATGTAGCGCTCGGTGCCCAGGGTCAGCACCGGGATGCCGCCGAAGACGTGCTCGGAGAAGACGGTGCTGCGGCCGGCGAAGGTGTAGAAGCTGCGGAACAGCGAGTCCTCGGTGGTGCCGTTGGGCCAGGCGGCCTGGTCCAGGGTGGCCGGGTCGCGCCACTTCGGCACGTAGAACTCGTGGTTGCCGATCGCCCAGGCGACCGTCGCCGGGTGGCTCGTCCTGGCGAACTCGGCCCGGACGGCGGCGTATTCGGCGTCGTAGCCGCGCGGGGTGATGTCACCGGCGACGGCGAGGCCGGAGGAGGCGGGGTTGGTGGACCTCATGTCGCGCAGCGCCACACCGAGGTCGCCGAGGTCGCCCTGGATGTCGCTGATGACGTTGAAGGTGGTGACGGGGCCACCGGCGGAGGGCCGCGCGGCGGCCGGGGTCGCGGTGACCGCGGTGGCGGTCACGGCGGTCACGGCTCCGGCGGCGGCGGTGCTGAGCAGGGTCCTGCGGTCCACGGGTACGTCCTTCCGGGGGGAGGGCGGCGCCGTGCCGGACGGACCGGCGCGGCGCCGCCTGTGGGGATCAGACCCGTTATCTCTAAGTGATCACGCTGAACGGACCGGCGGAGACGGTGTGTACACCGCGTGAACGGCTCCCCAAGCGCCGCACCCCGGCGTGGGTCCGGGCCCGGGCCCGGACCCACGGGGTGTCAGCCCAGGGCTGCCGCCAGGAGAGCGGCCGCCTTGGCGACGAGCGGCTCGTCCGCCGCCGCGTCGGCGTCGCGCTGGGTGGACAGGACGGCCAGGACGACGGGGGTGCGGTCCGGTGTCCAGGCGATGCCGACGTCGTTGGTGGTGCCGTACTCGCCGGTGCCGGTCTTGTCCGCGAGGGTCCAGTCCTTGGGGAGTCCGGCGCGGAAGCGGGCGGTGCTGGTGGTGTTGGCGAGCAGCCAGTCGGTCAACTGCCGCCGGTCCCGCGGCGCCAGCGCGTCCCCGAGGACCAGCTTCTGGTTGGTCCGGCCGATGGCGGCCGGGGTGGTGGTGTCCGTCGTGCGCTCCGGTTCGGCGGAGTTCAGCGCGGGCTCCCACCGGTCGAGCCGCGTCACCCGGTCGCCGATGGACCGGCAGAAGCGGGTGATCGCCGTCGGACCGCCGAGCTCACGGAGCAGCAGGTTGTCGGCGGCGTTGTCGCTGTAGTCGATGGCCGCGGCGCACAGCTCGGCCACGGTCATGCCGTTGGCGAGGTGCTCGGGCGTGCCCGTGATCGGGGCGTAGCCCGAGTTCTTGACGTCCTGCTCGGTGTACCGGATCCGCTTGGCGAGGTACTCGCCGCCCCGGTCGAGGTCCCGCAGGACGGCCGCGGCGGTGATCGTCTTGTGTGCGGAACAGATGGGGAAGCGCTCGTCGGCGCGGTACGTCACGGCCCGGCCCGTGACGGTGTTGCGCCCGAACACCCCGAGCCGGGCGCCGTGCTCCCGTTCCAGGTCGGCCAGGGCCCGGCCCACCGCGTCCCCACCCGCCGGAGCGAGGCCCGCCGCATGGGCCGACCCGCCCGCCGACACACCGGCGGCGAGTACCGCCCCGGCACCGAAGGCCAGCACCGCGCGACGCCCGGGGCGCCCTGCGAAGGTCTCCACGATCGCATTCTCCTCTTGTTCGGCAACGATCCTTCGGAACTCAGGACGCCCCGGCAGCCCCACCGGTTCACCCGCTTCCCAACGGATCGTCCGACGAACGGCCCCGGCCCGCCTTCACGGGGCCCGCCGGGCTCAGAAGCCGGTCGTGTCCAGTACCAGCCCAACGGGGCGGGCAGGTGCAGCGAGGTACCGAACGGATGGGGCCCTTCCACGCGGATGTAGCCGAGCCGGCCCGGCTGCGAGAACAGTGCGCAGGTGCTTTCCTGACGGTCGACCAGGAGGTAGACCGGGGCCCCGAACTGCGAGTAACGACGCCGCTCGGCGGTCCGGTCGGTCTCACCGTTCGACGGCGACGTCACTTCGACGACCAGCACGGTCTGATCCGGCAGGAGCGCGCCCTCCGTCTTCGCCAGTTCGGCGGGTACGACCGCGAGGTCCGGTACGTAGAAGTTCTGCGTCCCGGGCAGGTCGAGGTTCCCGGAACCGGCGCGGAGGCCGAGTTCGCGCATCCGGGGCCCGATCTGCTCGCGGATCAGGTCGACGGCGGTCTCGTGGGCCCAGGACGGTGACGCAGGGGTGATGACTCCCTCGACGATCTCGACACGCTCACCCGCGATGTGCTGGATCGCGTACTTCAGGGCCTGCTCCGGATTCGGCACCTGGCTGTAGTCACCCGGACCGGCATGCGCGCTGCTCACCTGCTGCTCTCCTGTTCGGCTCTCAATCCCCTACGGAACAGTGACAGTTAGTCGCTTCTTCGATGGCGAGGCCGACGCGGCCGAAGCACTGAGCGACCCCCGGCCCGCAGAGACACAGGAGGAGCCGAGGCACTCAGTGACGTTACTGGGAGACACCGCCCGGCGTCGGCGACGCTCCCGGGACCAGACGGCCCCCAGGGCCCGGAGGCGGTGTTCGACCGTGGTCGGGCGACCCTCCTCCCGGGCGGGTCGGCCGGGTTAAGCTCACCGTCGTACGCATGCCACACATTCAGGGGGGACCTGTGATCGGCGAACTGCTTCCCGCGGCGGTCGTGGTGGAGACGGCCTACGACGACCCGCCGCAGGCACGGCTGGAGCCGGCGGAGGAGGCGGTCGTCGCCCGGGCCGTCGAGACCCGGCGGCGGGAGTTCACCACCGTCCGGTACTGCGCCCGCCTCGCGCTCGGGCGGCTCGGCGTCCCGTACCGGCCGCTGGTACCCGGCCTGCGTGGCGCGCCGAGCTGGCCCGACGGGGTGGTCGGGAGCCTCACGCACTGCGCCGGTTTCCGGGGCGCGGCCGTCGCCCGGGCGGGCGAGGTCGTCTCGATCGGTATCGACGCCGAGCCGGCCGAGGCCCTGCCGGAGGGGGTGCTGGACGCCATCGCGCTGCCCGGCGAGCAGGAGCGGAACGGCAAGCTGCTCGCGGACCACCCGGGGCTGCCCTGGGACCGGCTGCTGTTCAGCGCCAAGGAGGCCGTCTACAAGGCGTGGTTCCCGCTGACCGGCGTCTTCCTGGAGTTCTCGGAGGCCGACATCACGCTGCGTCCGGACGGCACCTTCCACGCCGTCCTGCTGGTTCCGGGCCCGGTGGTGGACGGACACCGCCTCGGGGGCTTCGACGGGCGGTGGGTCGTCCGGGACGGGCTGCTCGCCACCGCGATCACCGTCCTGCCGGGGGCACGCGGCTGACCGGGGCACGCGGGTCTTGCGTGGCGGCCCGGGCCGTCGGGGCCTGGGCCGGTTCCGGGACTACTCGGACGGGTGGGGCCGGATCGGCCGCCTGACCTGCCGGCGGCCGGCCCGGCTCAGAGTTTGAACAGCTTGTCGTAGGGCTGCACGACTCGCACCTGGTGCGAGCCGAAGTCGACCAGGACCGCGCCCTGGCCGGCGGTCTCGGTGCTGATGATGCGGCCCAGACCGTACTGGTCGTGGGTCACGCGGTCACCGGCCTCGAACTGCTTGAGGGGCGGTGGGACCTCGCTTCGGAAGGGGCTGGTGGGCAGGTGGCGTCTCGGCGCAGGTGATTTCGTCATCCCTGGAAGTATGCGCCCAGTTCGCCGTCCCCGGCCGCATCGGGGCGCCGAATTCCGGGATCCGCCCGGGCCGCCGACCGTCCGGCACCGGCCCGCCGCGAGGGTGGCCGAGCGAGCGCGGCGGCCCGCCGGGGCACCCCGTTCCGGTGCCGTTCCCCCGCGTTCCGGCCTCGTTCCTGCCCTGTTCCCGGTTGCCCCCGGCCGCTGGGCGGCTCCGCGCCGGGCACCGCCGGCGGTGGCCGCCACGCCCCGTGAGGCTTCCCGTACGGGGTGGGAGAGTTCGGACGGTCGCTTGACAAAGCCGGATCCAGCCGCGGCAGCACGGGACTGGGCGCCCGGGCGAGTCGCCCCCGGTGGCTGGGAACGCGGGCGCGCCCCGGACCGGGGCGCGGCTCAGGCCAGGGCGTCGCAGAGGCGGACGAAGGTGCGCCCCTGCGCCAGCAGCGCCGGCAGGGCCGCCGCGAAGCCCGGCGCCGTCCCGCCTCCCGGGTGGTTCATATGGGCGATCACGATCGCCCCGGGCGGCGCGGCCGCCACCTCGCTGCGGACCTGGGCGGCGCTGAAGGTGGCGCCGCCGTCGCCGTTGACGGTGAAGCCGGCCACGCGTTCGCCCAGCCCGGTGACGATCCGGGTGGCGACGTCGTCGTAGTGGGCGGTGCCGGAGCGGAAGAACCGCGGCGGCCGGCCGAGCAGGGAGGTCAGCTTCGCCGCGTTGCCCGCGATCTCGTCGTACGCCTCGCCCACGTCCCGGGTGCCCGCGATCCCGTACGCGGAGCGGCCCGCGACCGAGAGCGGCCGGTGCGCCGTCCCGTGGTTGGCGATCTCGAACAGCGGGTCACCGGCCAGGGCCTCGAACTCGGCGGGGTTGGCGTCGATCCAGCGGGCGTTGAGGAAGAGCGTCGCGGGGACACCGTTGGCCCGGAGGAGGTCGATCAGGTCCGCGTCGTAGCCGGAGCCGCCGGGGCCTCCGCAGGCGTCGAAGGTGAGCGCGGTGGTCCGTGCCCCGTCCGGCAGCCCGGTGATCACCCCGGACACCTCCAGGCCCCACTCCTCGGGCACGGCGTCCCCGTAGCGGGCCACCACCTCGGCGCGCCCGACGGCGGGCGGCCCGGCGGCGGGCGGCCCGGCGGCGGGGGCCGGGGCTTCGGCGGGGGACGAGGCGGTGGCCGAGGCACTGGGCGAGACAGTGGGCGAGGTGATGGCCGGTGCGGCCGGCGCGGCGGAGGCGGTGGCCGCCGCCACGGGCTGCGCCGTGGGCTGCGCCGCCGGTCCGCCCACCGCCCCGGCGAGGGGCCGGCAACCCGCCAGCGCGCCGCCCGCCGCCAGCACCAGGACCGTCCGACGACTCAGCCCCATGCGCCCATTCCTCCACACTCCGTCATAAAGTCAGATGAACCGCCTGTCTGTTTCTATGAATACCGATCGGCTGACACCCGCAACTCCAGGCCCAGGTCGGCCCGCCGCTCCCCCGGCCGCGCGCGAACCCCCGGCGGCGGGCCCGGGCACGGGTGCGGACGCGGGGGCGGACGCGGCTCAGGAGCAGGAAGTCGGCCGGTCCGACGTCCTACTCCGGACAGCCCAGCAGCGCCCGGCCGACGGTCCGGCCGGGCCCGCCGACCGAGGAGCCCCCGTGCCCGAACCCCACCCCACCGACCCCCGGCCCGGTGATCCACGCCCCACCGGCCCGCACCCCACCGGGCCACACCCCACCGGCCCGCACCCCGCAGATCCACACCCCGCCGAGGCCGTCCGGACCGTCCTGTCCGGGCTCGCCCTCGGGGAGTCGCCCCGCTGGCACGACGGCCGGCTCTGGCTCTGCGACTGGGGCGCCCAGGAGCTGATCACGGTCGGGCCCGACGGCCGGGCCGCCGTCGCCGCCACCGTGCCCTCGTTCCCGTTCTGCATCGACTGGCTGCCCGGGCCGGACGGCCGCCTGCTGGTCGTCGCCGGCGGTGACGGGCGCCTGCTGCGCCAGGAGGCGGACGGCGCCCTGGCCCCCTGCGCGGACCTGCGCCCGCTCTCCGACCGGCCGTGGAACGAGGTGGCCGTGGACGGGCGCGGCAACGCCTACGTCAACGGCATCGGGTTCGACCTGATGGGCGGCGAGGCGCCCGCGCCGGGCCTGATCGCCCTGGTGGCCCCGGACGGCGAGGTCCGCCGGGTGGCCGACGGCCTGGCGTTCCCCAACGGCATGGCCGTCACCCCCGACGGCTCGACGCTCCTCGTCGCCGAGTCCTACGCCGCCCGGCTGACCGCCTTCACCATCGGGCCCGGCGGCGACCTGACCGACCGCCGGGTCTGGGCCGAGGTGCCGACCTCGGCACCGGACGGGATCTGCCTGGACGCCGAGGGCGCGGTCTGGTTCGCCGACGTCCCCGGCCGCTGCTGCGTCCGGGTCCGCGAGGGCGGCGAGGTGCTCCGGCGGATCGAGCTCGACCGCGGCTGCTTCTCCTGCGCCCTCGGCGGCCCGGACGGCCGGACCCTCTTCCTGACCGCCGCCGAGTGGCCGCCCCCGCCGGGCGCCCGCACGGGCCGGCTCCTGGCCGTCGACGTGGACGTCCCGGCCCACCGTCGGTGAGCCGTCCCGGCCCGGGCCGCCGTGCCGCGGCCCCGACGGCGGTGCCCGGTCCACCGGGCGCGCGTCCGACGTGCGCGCGTCCGACGGCTCGCCGGTCAGGCCGGGACGGCGGGCCGGATTCCGTCGAGGATGGTCCGCGCGCCCCGGTCCACCAGGTCTCCGGCCAGGTCCGCGCCCAGCCGCTCGGGCTCGCTCGCGGGCCCGGTGACCGATCCGGTGACCTGGCGCCGCCCGTCGAGCGAGGTGACCTGGGCGAACAGGTGCAGCGTCCCGTCGGGCCGGGTCGTGGCGCAGGCGCCCACCGGCACGCTGCACCCGCCGTGCAGCTGCGCCAGCAGGGACCGCTCCGCGCGGACCTCACGGTCGACGGCGCGGTCCCCGACGGTCGACAGCACGTCCCGCACCGCCCGGTCGTCCACCCGGACCTGGATGCCCAGCGCGCCCTGGCCCGGGCTCGGGGGGAAGAGGTCGAGGGGCAGCGGTTCGCCGATCGCGTCCTGCCGGCCGAGCCGGTTCAGACCGGCGACGGCGAGGACCACGGCATCCAGCCTCATGGACCGCAGCTTCTCCAGCCGGGTCGGCACGTTGCCCCGGATCGGCACCGGGACGATGTCGGGGCGCACGGCGAGGAGCTGGGCGATGCGACGGGCCGCGCCCGTGCCCACCCGGGCCCCGTGCGGGAGCCCGGCCAGCGTCGATCCGCACAGCGCGTCGCGGACGTCCTCCCGGCCCGGCGGGGGCAGCAGCATCAGGCCCTCGGGATTCGCGGTCGGCAGGTCCTTCAGCGAGTGGACCACCACGTCCACGTCCCCGCGCAGGAGGGCGGCCTCCTGCTCGGTGCTGAACGCCGACCCGCCGCTGACGGCCGAGACGTTCGCCAGCAGCGACGTCCGGTCCCGGTCGCCGCCTTCGAGGATCACCCGCTGGGTGAAGGCGATCTCCGGGAACCGGCCGCGCAGCGGGGCCAGGAAGTCGCGCACCTGCGTCCGGGCCAGGGCGCTTGCACGGGAGCCGACCAGGTACGTGGGCACGGGAACCAACTCCTACGGTTGACTGCCTGTCAGTTCCATCGTAGGCGGGGCGGCCCGCTGCCTTTACAGACAGCGCGTCGGAAAGGGGCCGTACCCGGCGGGCCGTTCGCCCCGGCATACCGGCGTGCCCGCCGGCCGGCCTCCCGGGCACCTTCACCGAGCCGACCCGCTGCGGCCCGGCCCGGCTCACCGGCGGTTCACCGGCCGGGGTAGGGGGCCGGGCGTGCCGGCCGGGTGTCCGCCCGCCGCCGGTGTCCGCCCCAGACCGGAGGCTCCGATGACCGACCGCGACGCCGACACCCCCACCGAGCCCGCCCGATCCGGCTCGCCCCGGGCCGGCTTACCGCAGACCGACCCGGTCCCGGCCGGGGCACGGACCGAGCGCCCCGGGCCCGACCGGCGCGGCCTGCTCCGCACCGGGCTGGCCACCGGCGCCGTCACCGCCCTCGGCCTGGCCGCCGCCGCACCCGCCGGGGCAGCCCCCGCGCTGCCCGACCGGACGATCACCCTGGCCGGCCATCTCCCCACCGGCGCCCCCGACTTCGTCCTCCTGCCGTTCGACGTCCCGGACGGCGTCCGGGAGATCGCCGTCTCCTACAGCTACGACCGGCCGACCGTCCCCGCCGGGACCCCCGGCAACTCCTGCGACATCGGCCTCTTCGACGAGGGCGGCACCGAACTCGGCGGGCGCGGCTTCCGCGGCTGGTCGGGCGGGTTCCGCACCGAGTTCACCGTCGCCCGCGACCGGGCGACGCCCGGCTACCTGCCCGGTCCGATCCGCCCCGGCCGCTGGAACATCGTGCTCGGCCCCTACCAGGTGGCACCCCAGGGGCTCGACTACCGCGTCCAGGTGACGCTGCGGTTCGGCCCGCCCGGGCCGGAGTTCACCCCGTCCTACCCGCCGGAGCGGGCCCGTGGCCGGGGCCGCGCCTGGTACCGGGGCGACTCCCACCTGCACACCGTGCACTCCGACGGGCGCCGGCTCCCGGCGGAGGTGGCGGCGGGTGCCCGGGAGGCCGGGCTGGACTTCATCGTCTCCACCGACCACAACACCACCTCCGCGCACGGCGCCTGGGGGCCGCTGGCCGGGCCGGACCTGTTGATCGTGCTCGGCGAGGAGGTCACCACCCGCAACGGCCACTGGCTGGCGCTGGGCCTGGAGCCGGGCCGGTTCGTCGACTGGCGCTACCGGGCGCGCGACGGGGAGTTCCCGCGCTTCGCCCGGCAGGTCCGCCGCCAGGGCGGCCTGGTGGTGCCCGCGCACCCGTACTGCCCGTACGTCGCCTGCCAGTGGAAGTTCGGCTACCAGGACGCGGACGCGGTCGAGGTCTGGAACGGACCGTGGACGTACGACGACGAGTCGGCGGTGGACACCTGGGACGCACAGCTCGCGGTCGCGCTGCGCGAGGGGCGGCCCTGGCTGCCGGCCGTCGGCAACAGCGACGCGCACAGCGCCCCGCAGGTCATCGGCTCCCCGCACACCGTCGTCCGGGCCGAGGACCTCACCCGGGCGGCGATCCTCGACGGGCTCCGGGCCGGCCGCAGCTGGCTGGCCGAATCGGCTGCCGTCGGGCTCGACCTCACCGCCACCGGGCAGGGCCGCCAGGCGGGCATCGGCGAACAGCTGACCGTTCCGGCGGACGCGCCGGTGGACGTCCGGCTCGCGGTCTCCGGAGTGCCGGGCGGCACCGTCCGCCTCCTGACCGACGAGGGCCAGTTGCACCAGGAGTCGCTGCCCGCCGACGGCGTCGGCACGGTGGTCTGGCGCACCACCGCCTCGCTCGCCGCGTACGTCCGGGCGGAGGTGCGCCGGCCGAGGGCGGACGGGACGCCCGGCCGGGGCAACGCGATGGGGCCGGACCTCCCGTGGGGGCCGATGGCGGCGCTGACCAACCCGATCGTGCTGCGGACGCCGAAGCGGTCCGGGGACCGTTAGCGTCGGTCCGGCGATTCCCGGGACGATCGGTGGGAGGAGTCGTGGAGGTGCGGTGGGGGCGGCGGTCCGAGGACCGACGGGGGGAGGACTCGGAGCACCGGCGTGGACTAGGTTGATCTCCGACAGCAGTCGGTCGTGGGGACGAGGCGGCCGGCTGTCCGTAGCCGGGTCCGGCCGCCGTGCCAGGGCCCGGCCGCCGGTTCGTCTCCGGTCGGCCCGGTGCGCCGGCCGCCACCCCTCCCCCGGTTACCCCGTCCCCCCGGCCCGCGAAGGGATCAGCAGCTGTGAACCGTACGACCGTAGGTGGGCCGAAGCTCGGGGGCGGTCGGGGCGCCGGCGGCGTCGTCGTCCTCGCCGACCCGGCCGGGGCCGGGAGCGGCGCGGTCGCACCCCTGCTGGCCAACTCCCTGCACCCGAGCGTGCTCCTGCGGGCGGACGACTTCCGGCGGGCGATCCGGCAGGGGTTCGTCCCGTCGCACCTGCCGCAGGCGCACCGGCAGAACGAGACGGCCCTGGCGGCCGCGATCCAGGCCGCCTTCGCCTTCGCCACCGGCGGCTACCAGGTGGTGCTGGAGGCCACGGTCGCGCCGCCGGCGCTGGACGTGCTGCGCCGGGAGAGCCGGACGACCGGGGCGCCCCTGCACTACGTGGTCCTGCGGCCGTCCGGCGGCCCCGGGGAGTCGGACCCGCCGGACCGGCACGACGTCGACGTCGCGGCGGAGCCCAAGGCGACGGCCGGGACGGTGCTCGCCGGCCTGGGCCGGGGGGCCTTCCTGCTCGGCTGGTGAATCCGACGGGGGCCGCCCCCGGCACCCCGGTGGACGCGACCCCCGGCCGAACCTGACGACACGCGGCCCTCGGCACCCCGATCCACCGGGATGCCGGGGGCCGCGCGTCGTCACCTGCCGTCGGTGGGAGCAGGCCCGCACGATCAGCCGGCGGCCGGCTCCGGGTCGCGGCGGCGGGTGGAGACCAGCCCGAGCGCACCGCCGAGGAAGAGCAGGGCCCCGGTGGTGGTGAGCAGGATGTCGGTGCCGTCCGCACCGGTGGAGGCGAGCGAGCCGCCGCCCGGCGCGGCGGGCGCGGGCGCGGGAGCACCGCCGGCGGCCTGGGTCGGCGGGGGCGACCCCTCGGTGGCCGCGGTGGCCGGGCCGGACGCAGTGGTGGCCGTACCCGTCGGGGTCACGGGCGGCTTCGAGGTGGTGGTGGTCGCACCCGGGGTGGTGGGGGCGGTCGAGGCCGGCGTCGTGGGTACGCCCGTCGGCGCCGGTGTGACCGGGGCCGGACTCGGCGGGACGCAGGCCGTACGGGCGGGCGTCGGGGTGCCGTCGGACGGGCGGGCGGACGGCGAGGCCGACGGGCCGTCGGCCGGCGGGACCGCGTCGGCCGGGCGGGCGACGGTCGGGGTCGGCAGCGGCCAGGTGGTCCGGCCGGGGCCCGGGGGCAGCGTGGTGACGACCGACGGGCTCGGGCAGGGGCCGTCCCCACCGGGCACCGAGTCCACGTGGTAGCCGGCCACGATCCGGGTGAAGTCGTACGCGGTCTGCTGGACGCCGCTGCACGTCGCGGTGGTGAAGGTGCCGCTCGCGCACGGGCGGTCGCGGTTGACCGCCCAGAAGCCGAACCGGGCCAGGTGGTGGGTGGCGGCGAAGTCGCGGACGGAGCGGAAGTCGGCCGGGGTGAGCTGCTCGCCCTGCTGGTCGGTGCGGCCGTTCATGGAGGAGAGGCCGGAGTGGCGCCAGGCCTTGTCGTCGTCCCAGCCGTAGGCGGCGGCGACGGCCCGCTGGAGGCCGCTGACGGCGGTGACGGTCGCGGCGGCCATGGTGCCGTCATGGCTCGCGAAGTCGAACGGCATGGCCGTCCAACCGTCCACCACCAGAGCGGCCTTGGCGGCGGTCCTGATCAGGTCGGCGCCGTCGGCGTCCGGGCCGGCCGGGTCGACCGGGAAGCTGACGTAGACGAGCAGTCCGGGGTTCTTGGCCTTCAGCGTCTTCAGCGCGTCGACGACCCGCTGCCGCACCGCGGGGGTGCTCAGCTCGGTCGACTCCAGGTCGATGTCCACGGCCTGGAGGCCGTACGCGTCGACCACCTTCTGGTAGGCGGCGGCCAGTTCGGCGGCGGTGGCGCAGCGTTCGCCGAGCTTGGCACCGTCCCAGCCGCCGAAGGAGGCGAGGATCTCGCCGCCGGCGGCCCGGATCCGCTTGATCACCTTCTCGTCGGCGCCGCCCGTGAGGGCGCGGCTGCCGTCCCACTTCGGGTCGCAGCCGCCGCCGGAGAGGACGAAGGAGAGGGCGAACTGCCGCAACCCGGTGGCCTTCATGACGGCGACCGGGTCGGGGGCTTCGCCCCAACCGAGGTACTCGGAGACGGCGTTGAGGCCGACCGGGTCCGGGGCCTCGGCGGCGGGAGCCTGGTGCTGCATGAGGATGAGCGCGGCGCCGGCGACGAGGGCGGTGGAGGCCGCCGCCATCCGTCGTCGTCGGGTGAGCCGGTGTTTGGGCATCGGGACTCTCCTGGGCTGGGAGCGGACGGGCGGGCCGGCCCGGCGTCCGCCACGCGGCGCGCCCCGGCGGTAGCCCTCCCACAAGGGCACCGCCGGGGCGCCAGGGACCCGGATCCCGCCGGGGCGCGGGAGCCGGGAGTTCCATGGCCGGAGCCGGACGCTGAACCTGGGCCGGTGGGCCCGGGACACGCCGCGCGCCGTACACGGGGCGCGGCTCTCAGCAGTAGCTACGGACGGGCCACGCCTCCCGGTTCACGCTCTCCACACCGGATTGACCGTCAGAGACGCCGCACCAGGCCGGAGTTGGCACCCGCCGGAGGGCGGGTGAACCGGCGCCCGCACGGGGGGACGAGCGCCGGTGGCGATACCGCCACCCTGGAGAACGGCCCGGACCCCCGGAGTGGTTCACCGCCGCGGAGAACTTCCTGAGCCCTGAGCCCTGAGCCCTGAGCCTTGGGCTCGGGCCTGGGCGTGGGGGCCCGCCCCGTGAGCACGTCCACGTACTGGACGGCGCCCGGGCCACCGCCCTCACCGCCCGACGGCCGGTTCCGCACCCTCACCCCCACCGCCGAGGTGCGCCCACCGGCCCCGACGACCAGAGTGAGGTGGTGAGCATCCTGGTACTCCTCGAACCCGAACTCGTCCGCACCTCGACAGCGAGCGGCGGCACCGACTACGTCGAGGTCGTGCGCGCCGTCCACGCGGCCCGGGCCGCCCCGGCGCCGGCCGGTCGGCCCGAGGAACTGACCCTCTGCGGCATGGGAACGGACCGGATGCGCCGCGACCCGTACCGGGCGCCCGACCCCGACGCGCCGTGGTACCCGCCGAAGTGGAGCGGCCAGGTGTGCCCGTACTGCGACCGCGTGGTCCGCACCTGAGTGCGGACCGGGGCGGCTACCCCGCGGCGACCATGCCGCGGGCTTCGAGGATCGGGCGCAGCGCGCGGACCGCGTAGAAGCTGCGGGACTTGACGGTGCCGACCGGGACGCCGAGGACGGCGGCGGCCTCGGCCATCGAGCGGCCGTGCATGTGCAGCTCGACCAGGACGTCGCGGTGGTGCGGCTGCAGCTCGGCGAGCGCGATCGCCATGTCCTGGGCGGCGAGCACCTCGTCGTAGGGGTCGTGGGTGCCGGCGTGCTCCTCGGGAGCGTCGTCGGCGACCTCCTGGGCGCGGGCGGCCTGCATCCGGAAGTGGTCGATGGCGATCCGGCGGGCCACCGTGAACAGCCACGGACGGCTGTACTCGGGGCCCCGGCGGATGGCGGCCGGGTTCTGCCAGGCGCGCAGCAGGGTTTCCTGCACGATGTCCTCGGCCTTGCCCCGGTCGCCGCTGGTGACGCGCAGCATCGCGCGCAGCAGGTAGCCGCCGTGCAGGCGGTACAGCTCGGCCAGGGTCTGCTGGTCGAGGGTGGGCCGGTCCGCACGGCTGACGGGAGCGCCCGGGGCACCCCCGGCCTCCCCGGCCTCCCCGGCTGCCCGATGGGTGTCCTCGGCGTGAACGGTAGCGTCGATGGCCACGGCGGTTGAGTCCCTCGCAACGGTTGGTCGATATGTCGGGACGAGCCGGTGCGGCTGTCCCTCCCCCCTTGCTGGGACACATTTCCAGCCACGGCCAAGACCGGACCAACGCTGCGCCAACGAACCTCACGCCAGGGCGTTGGCGGCGGGAGGGGCGTGCGCCGCTCCCCGTACCGCGACCGCAGGGCGGCCGATGTCACGCCCCGGCGGCGGAAGCACCCGGTCGGCCGGGGCCCGCGGCCGCTTCCACTCCCTACCCACGGCCGGACCCGGCCGCGCGGTTCACCGGCCGCGCGGTTCACCGGTGGCCGATCACCGGCCGCGCGGTTCACCGGTGGCCGATCACCGGCGGGCGGTGGGCACCCCGGGCCGACCGGGCCGCCGCCCCGGGCCGACCGGCACGGCCGGGGCGGAGCGGCGGAGCGTCAGCCGGTGCGCCGGTGGTTCCCGCGGGCGCCCTCGGCGGTGAGGTCGGTCAGTGCCGTGGTCAGCAGCTCGCGGGCCTCGTCCGCACGGTCCAGCTCGATCAGGGCGGTGCCCAGCTCGGTGAGGGTCTGGGTCATGCTGTCGGGCTGCCCGGCCCCCTCGAAGTGGCCGAGGGCCTGGCGGTAGGCGGTCTCCGCCTCGGACCACTCCAGCAGTGCGGAGTGGTCGAGGCCGACCTCGTGGGCGGCGAACCCGGCCAACAGGTGGACGATGTGCGGGGAGGAGCCGTCCAGCCACCCGAGGATCTCGGCGACGAGCAGCCGGTGGCTCTCCAGCGCCTCCCGGGGCCGGCCGGACTCCCGCAGGCAGGAGCCGACGCAGCGCAGCGCCACGATCCGCCCCACCTCGGCGGACCGGCCCTCGAGCGAGGTGAACACCTCGGCGGCCTGGCGGTAGGAGTCCATCGCCTCCTCCGGCCGGTGCAGCCGGCGCAGGGCGGTGGCGCAGTAGGCGAGGGCCCAGGCCTCCTGCTGGGCGTCGCCGATCCGGCGGGCCAGGTCCAGGGCCTCCGAGGCGACCGCGAGCCCCGACCGGTAGCGGTGCAGGCAGGTGATGTGGGACCAGGCCAGGTAGTTCAGGTGGACGGCCTCGGCGAGCCGGTCGCCGACGGCGCGGGCGGAGTCCGCCGAGAGCCGGAAGACCTCGGCCCAGACGTCCCAGTGCAGCAGGCTGTCGGAGAACCAGTGCATGGCCTCGGCGGTGTCCACCACCTGCCGGTGCCGGCCGGTGGCGTTCGCGTGCTGCAGGGCGGCCAGCCACTCGGGGTGCTCCTCCTCCAGCCAGCGCCGGGCGTCGGCGAGGGTGACCGGGGCGGTGGCCGGATCCGGGTCGGCCGATTCGGCGCCGGCGTGCTCGGCGCCCTCCACGTCGAACCGCAGACCGGCGGCGGCGGCCCGGCGCAGCAACCGGTCGCCGGCCTGCTCGCGGGCGGCCTCCAGGGCCTGCGGGCCGTCGTCGGCGGCGAGCCGCTCGCCCGCGTAGAGGCGGACCAGGTCGTGCAGGCGGTAGCGCTCGGGGGTCGCGGCGGGCTGCAGCAGTCCGGCGTCGGCGAGTTCCTCCAGCCGGCGGTCGGTCTGCTGGACGGGAAGGCCCGCGTAGGCGGCGACGGTGGCGGCGGTGAAGTCCTTTCCCGCCGACAGCGAGCAGCGGCGCAGGACCAGCGCGGTGGCGGCGGGGAGCTTGCGGTAGGAGAGCGCGAAGGCCGCGCGCACCCGCAGGTCACCGGCCTCCAGCACGTCCAACCGGTACTCCTCGGCGGCGAGTTGGCGGACCAGGTGACTGACGGGCTGCTGCGGGCGGGCCACCAGCCGCTGTCCGGCGATCCGCAGGGCGAGCGGCAGGTGGCCGCAGAGCCGGGCGAGTTCGGCGGCGGCGTCGGGTTCGGCCGCGAGCCGCTCGGGGCCGGCGATCCGGGCCAGCAGGGCGGCCGACTCGCCGGGGGCGAGGACGTCCAGCGGCAGGCGGTGCACCGATTCCAGGCCGGGCAGCACGTGCCGGCTGGTGATGATCGTCAGGGCCGGGCCGGAGCCCGGTAGGAGCAGGCGGACCTGTGCCTCGTCGGCGGCGTTGTCCAGGATCAGGACGAGGCGCCGCTCCCGGACCAGGGTGCGGAACAGGCTGGCGCGCTCCTCGGTGTCGGCGGGCACCGAGCGGTCGGCGACGCCGAGGGCGCGGAGGATCTGGCCGAGGGCGTCGCGCGGTGCGAGCGGCGTCGGAGCCATCCCGCGCAGGTCGAGGGAGAGCTGGCCGTCGGGGAACTGCGGGGCCAGGGTGTGGGCGGCGTGCAGGGCGAAGGCGGTCTTGCCCAGGCCGGGCTGACCGTAGGCGAGCACGATCCGGGGGTGTGCCGGATCGGCGTCCCGGACCAGCCGGTGCAGCCGGGCCAGGGCGTCCTCCCGGGCGGTGAAGTCGGCGATGTCCCGGGGCAGCGCGAGTGCGGAGAACACCGCCTCGGCCGGGCTGTCGCTCCCGGCATCGGTCGCGGTCGCGGGCACGGGCACGGTCTCGGGCGCAGTCGCGGGGGCGTCCACGGCGGCGGGCGTCTCGGGGGCGGCGGGCGCGGCGGTCCCGGGGGCCGGGCGCGGGGCCCTCGCGCGGGTGGGGGTGCGCCGGGGACGCCCGTCGCGGGCGGCCCGGTCGAGCGCGGCGGTCCGGTCCGGGTCGAGGCGCAGCGCGACGGCCAGGGCCTGCACGGTGCGCTGCTGCGGTCCCCGGGTGCGGCCGCGCTCCATGTCGCCGAGCGCGCGCAGGCTGATCCCGGCCGCCCGGGCCAGCTCGGCCTGCGTCAGACCGGCCAGTACCCGGAAGCGTGCCAGCAACAGGCAGAACTCCTCCGCCGCGGCGGAACTGCCTGTCGCTATGCCCTGCGGGCTGCCTGCGGGGTTGCCTGTCGCACCCATCGCCACCCCTGTCACTCACGGTGTCGGCCTCTTCACCGAACACGTCAGGTCAGACAGTATGCACTGGTCAAAGTCGTGATCTTGCACCGGATCGGCCCGCGCCCGGCCGCTCGGTGGCGCCCCGGCCGGAGCCGGGCCGCCGGTCCGCCCGCTCGGGAACGGGATGGGCGGAACACGATGCGCCGTCACCTGCGGGGCGTTGGCTCCACCGCTACTTCCGCCTGTGGTTCTGCCCATCCCCGCACACGAAGGTGCCCAGAACCGCCCGCCGTCCGCACGGGCGGGCACGCGGCGGTCAGCGGTGGCGGCTCCCGACCGCACGGCCCGACGCGCCCAGGAGCGTGACCACCGGCGCAGGCGAACGGTCCTCATGCGACCGAGACGGGTCCGCCCGCACACGAGGCCCCCCCGACACCGCCCTCGGCGGCGGCGCCTCCCCGACCGCACGGCCCGGCCCACCCGGGACCACGGCCGCCGACGCGGGCCGGCAGGCCTCATGCGACCGAGACCACCTGAATCCGCCCGAGACGGACCCGCCGTCAGCGGGCAGCGGTGGCGGCGGCCCGGCGCTCCTCCGCCGCGGCCTCGGCCGTACGGCCGAGCGCCCGCAGGACCGTGGCCATCAGCGTGTGCGAGCGGGCCTCGACACCCGGATCCGCCTGGGTGCGGCCGAGCACCAGGGCCAGCCGGGCCGTGGTCAGGGCGTCGCCGTGGCGGCCGAGCGCGTGGAGGGCCTCGGCCCGGGTGTGAGTGGCCCGGACGGTCTCGGCCGCGTCCGGGTGGGCGGCGAGGATGCGCACAGCCTCGTCCGCGTGGGCGAGAGCCGCTTCGAGGGCGCCGCCGGCCACCTGGGCTCCGGCCAGGTCGTCGAGCGCCCGGGCGAGCAGCCGGTCGTCGGCCAGCGAGCGGGCGCGGGCCACGATGTCCGCCATCAGCGGCACAGCGCGGTCCGGCCTCCCGGCGCCGGCCAGGCCGGCCGCGATCCGGACCCGGCAGTGGTGGCGTTCGACCGGGTCGCCGACCTGGTCGGCGGAGGTGAGCGCCCGGTCCAGGTGGTCGAGGGCGGCCCTGACGTCCCGCCGGTCGACCAGGACCGCGGCGAGGTCGGTGGTCAGCCGGGCCACGGCGGCCGGATCGGCGCAGGCGCGGGCGGCCCGCAGACCGGACTCGACGGTGGTCCACCACCCGGCGCGGCGGTGCCCGGACCCGGCGTAGAGGGCGCCGGCCCGGTGGGCGAGCCGCCAGGCCTCGGCGAACCGGCCGTGCCGTTCGGCGCGCAGCACCAGGCCGCGGACGGCGGGCTCCTCACGGTCGAACCAGTCGGCGGCCCGGCGGGCGCTCGGCGGCAGGGGGCGGTCCCCGGCGGACGGGCCCACGACCGACGGAGCGACAGCGGACGGGCCGACGGCGGACGGCGGACCGTCGCCCGGCCGGCCGACCCAGGCGGCGGTGGCGTTCAGGTAGTGCTCGATCAGCCGGTCCAGGGCCGCCGCGCGCTGGTCGGCCGGGAGTTCGGCGGCCAGCCGGGCGCTGTGCCGGCGGACCAGCTCCCGCCGGGCGAACAGGCCGGGCGCGCCCTCCTCCACCAGGTGGACGGCGTCGAGCTGGACCAGCAGGCCGCGGGCCGCGGCCGGCGGCACCTCGGCGAGGGCGGCGGCGGCGAGCGGCTCGATGACCGCGCCGGGGTGCAGGCCGAGCAGGGCGAACAGGCGCGCCGCGGCCGGCGCCAGGGTGCGGCAGGTCAGGTCGAGGGCCGCGCCGAAGCCGGGCGGACCGAGGTCGGCGCGGGCCGGGTCGGCGAGCCCCGACGGCTCCTCGGCGAACTCCGCCACCAGGTCCTCCAGGGCCCAGTCCGGGCGGGCGCCCAGCCGGGCCGCGGCGAGGCGCAGGGCGAGCGGCAGGTGGTCGCACCGTTCGGCGAGTTCGGCGGCGGCGAGCGGCTCGGCGGTCACCCGGGCCGGGTCCAGCGCCCGGGCCAGCAGCTCCTGGGACTCGGCCGGGGTCAGGGCGTCGAGCGGGAACGGGGTGGCGCCCTCGTGCACCAGCAGGTCCCGCAGCCGGCTGCGGCTGGTGATGACGGTGACGGGTCCGACCCAGGCCCGGCCGGTCTCGGGTCCGGCCTCGGGCGGCGGATCGGGCAGCAGCGGGGCGAGTTGCTCGTAGGAGCGCGCGTTGTCCAGCACGATCAGCAGCCGGCGGCCCGTCACCAGCTCGCGGAAGCGGCGGGCGCGGCCGTCGAGCGAGGCGGGCAGCGCGCTCCCGGTGACGCCCAGGGCGGTCAGGAAACCGGCCAGCACCTCGGCCGGGTCGCGGGGGCCGCTCTCGTCGAAGCCGCGCAGATCGGCGTGGAGCCGGCCGTCGGGAAAGCGGTCGGCGGCCCGGTGGGCCCAGCTCTGGACCAGGCTGCTCTTCCCGACCCCGGCCGGTCCGGTGACCAGGACGGGGCCGGCCTCCCGGCCGGCGGCGACGGCCGCGTCCAGGCGGTCGAGCTCGGCCGCCCGGCCGACGAACCGCCGGTTGGCGCGGGGCAGTTGTGAGGGGACGAGGTGCGGCGGGCGGGCTGTGGCGACGGGCGGCCGGGGCTCGGCGCGGGGCGTGGCGAGGACGGCCGGCCGGCCCGCGACGCGCTCGCCGGCCAGCCGCAGTTCGGGCCCCGGCGCCGTCGGCAGCTGCGCCGTGACCCGCTCGTACCAGGCCCGCGCCTCGGCCCGGCGCCCGGCCTGGTCCAGGCAGTCGATCAGCCGGACGGCCAGCCGCTGGTGGGTGGGGTGGGCCGCGGCGGTCTCGACCAGCTCGGCGACCAGTTCGGCGCCGCGGTCCAGCCGGCAGAGCCCCTCGGCCAGCCGGTCCAGGGCGCGCAGCCGCAGGTCGGTCAGCCGGGGGGCGGCCTGCTCGCGCAGCAGGGCGGAGCCGCAGTCGGTCAGGGCCGGACCGCGCCAGAGGTCCAGCGCCGCTCGCAGCAGTGGCAGCACCGGGTCGTCCGCCCCGGTGGCGCGGTCCGCCGGGGCGGCGGCGGGGTCCGGCCGGCCGGGGAGCAGCACCCCGGCCCGGTCGCAGAGGCGTTCGAAGCGCAGGGCGTCCACCTGCTCGGGATCCCCGCTCAGGACGTAGCCGGCGCCCCGGGTGGCCAGCTCCAGTCCACCGTCCAGCAGCCGGCGCAGTCCGGCGACGTGCCCCTGCAGCGCGGCACGCGCGGTCGCGGGCGGGTTCCCGTCCCAGACCAGCTCGATCAGCCGGTCGGTGGGCACCACCCGGTCGAGTTCCACGGCCAGCGCGGCGAGCAGCGCACGGCGCTTCGGCGCCGAGGGCGTGGCCGCCGTGCTGCAGTCGTAGCGGACGGTCACGGCACCGAGCAGGTCGATCCGCATACGGCCTCCTCGTCATATGTCAGTGATCGGCATATTGACGGATCCGACCGGGAAATGCCCAATCACGGACCACGGTGTGCCCGAAAGGGCAGGAGCCGGCACCCCGCTCCGGCGTCCACGGCGCGGACGAAATGCCAACCCGGACAAACGGCACGGATACACTGCAGCCCGATATCAGGCTGGACCGCCGTGGGGGGCGACTGTGGGCGACCGCGTGGGCATCCGACTGCTCGGCCCCGTGGAGCTGCGAACCGGGTCCGACGGGTACGTCGCGCTACCCGGACCGCAACGGCGCGCCGTCCTGGCCCTACTGGCCCTGCGGCTCGGTCGGGTCGTCGCGGTGGAGCGCTTCTTCGAGCTGCTCTGGGGCGAGGAACCACCGGCCCGGGCCAGGGCGGCCCTGCAGGGGCACGTCGCCGCGCTGCGCAAGGTCCTCGCCGCCACCCCCTTCGAGCTGTCCACCCGGGCGCCCGGCTATCTGCTCACCGGCCCGGCCGAGCAGGTCGACGCGCTGCGCTTCGAAGCGCTGTCCGCCCGCGCCGGGGAGCACGCCGACCGGGCCGACCGCGGCGCGGACGCCGAGGCGATCGGGCTGCTGGAACGGGCCATGGGCCTGTGGACCGGCGCCGCCCTGGCCGACCTGCCCGACACCGAACTGCGACAGGCCCTGGCCGGTCGGCTGGAGGAGGCCGGGACGAGGGCGCTGATCGGCTGGGCCCGGCTGCGGCTGCGCCAGGGCTCCGGCGCCGCCGCCGTGGAGGCCCTGGAACAGCGGGTGCGGGCCGACGGGCTGCGCGAGGAGGTGGTGGCCCTGCTGGTCCGCTGCCTCCACCAGGCCGGGCGGCCCGCCGACGCGCTGGCGGTGTACCACCAGGCCCGGGAGCTGCTCTCCCGCGAGCTGGGCATGGTGCCCGGCGCGGAGCTGCAGGCCGCACTGGCCCGGGTGCTGGCCGAGGAGCCGGCCGCCGGGACGGTGCCCGGCCCCGGGCCGGCGGCGCCGCGCGCCCCTGCGAGCACGCGACCGCCGGTGGCCCCTGAGCCGCCCGTGGCCGCCGACCCGCCGGTGGTCCCCGCCCCACCCGTGGCCGGTCCGGCCCCCGCGGCCGCACCTTCCCCGGTCGAGCCCTCGAAGCCCCGTCAGCTCCCCCGCCGGCCCATCGGCTTCGTCGGGCGCGGCCCGGAGTCGCACTGGCTCGACCGCGAGTGCGGTCCGGACCGCACCGGTGACGGACTGGCCGTGTTGGTCGGCCCGGCCGGAGTCGGGAAGAGCGCCACCGTCATCCGCTGGGCGCACCGGACGGCCGCCGGCTTCCCGGACGGCCAGCTCTTCGTCGACCTGCGCGGCTTCGATCCGGCCGGACCGGCCGACCCGGCCGAGGTGCTCGGCCAGTTCCTGCTGGCCCTGGGCGTCCCGGAGGCGGCCATCCCCGAGGACCGGGCGAGCCGCGCCGGCCTCTACCGCGCCCGGACCGGCGACCTCCGCCTGCTCGTCCTGCTGGACAACGCGCACAGCGCCGCCCACGTCGCAGACCTGCTGCCGGCCGGGCCCGACTGCGCCGCCGTGGTCACCAGCCGCACCTCCCTGGAGGACCTGGTGGTCACCGAGGGCGCCGCCATCCTGCGGCTGGAGGCGCTGCCCGAGGGCGACGCGCTGCGGCTGCTCGAACGGAGCCTGGCCCCCGAGCGGGTCCTCGCCGAGGCCGCCGCCGCCGAGCGACTGATCGAACTCTGCGACCACCTGCCGCTCGCCCTGCGGATCGCGAGCTCCCGGCTGGCCGCCCGACCGGACTGGACGATCACCGACCTGGTCGCCGAGCTCTCCGACGAGCGCACCCGGCTGCTCGCCCTGGAGACCGACGGCGCGGTCAGCATCCGCACCACCCTGATGCTCACCCACCGCCACCTCTCCGACCGGGCCGCCACCCTGCTCACCCTGCTGGCCGCGCACCCCGGCCGGGAGGTGGACACCGCCGCCACCGCCGCGCTGCTGGGTACCGACCCGGCCACCGCCCGCGACGCGCTGGGCGAACTGGCCGCCCACCACCTGCTCGGCGAGAGCGCGCCGGGCCGGTACAGCCGCCACGACCTGATCCGGCTGTTCAGCGTCGAACTCCTCGCCGAACAGCCCCCCGAGCTCCGCCGGCTCGCCGTCGAACGGCTGCTGGACTACTACGTCACGGCCGTCCAGCACTGCGGCGAACACCTCGAACCCGGGCAGGACGGCTACGGCGAACGCGCCCACCCGCCCGCCGCGCTGCCCGCCGCGAGCGACACCCGCGCCGCGCTCGACTGGTTCCGCGCGGAGCAGTCGACGATCCGCGCGCTGGTCGACACCGCCGGCGCGGTCGACCCCGAACGGGCCTGGCGCCTGGCCATGTCGTCGAGCGCGCTGTACTACGGCTCCAGCCGGCTGGCCGACTGGCTGAGCTGCCTGCGGGCGGGCGAGCGCGCCGCCGAACAGTGCGGCGACCGGGTCGCCACCGCCCTGCTGCGGGGCGCCTCGGCGAACGCGCTGCTGGGGCTGGAACGCCGTGAGGAGGGGGCCGAGGCGGCCCGGCGGGCCGTCGCCGACACCACGCCCGCGGACGGCTTCGCGCACATCCGCGCCCTGGCCACCGCGTCGCTCGGCACCGCCCTGCTCGGGGACCCGGTCCGGGCCACCGCACTGGCGGCGGCCGCGGTGGCCCTCGCCGAGGAGTCCGGCTCCGCGCACCGGACCTCCTACGCCCTCGGCTACGCCGCGTCGGCCGCCCTGATGGCGGGCGACCACGACGGCGCGCTGCGCCGGGCCCGCGAGACCAGGGCCCTGCTGCCCGACCACCCGGCCGCGACGATCCACGCCTGGTCGATGCTGACCGAGGCGCACGCCCTGCAGGCCCTCGGCCTCGCCGAGGCCTCCGAACTGGCCTGGGCCCGGCTCCTGGTCACCTGCGAGCAGGCCGGTTTCCTGCACCTGCAGGCCGTCTCGGAGGAGTGCTACGCCGCCTTCCTGCGGACCCAGGGCCGCGAGGAGGAGGCGACCGAGCACCTGAAGGCGGCCGTCGGACTGTACCGGCTGCACCGACATCAGGCCGGCTCCCCGAGCGGCGTGCCCGCCGCGATCGAACGCTCACTGCGGCCCCCGCCGGCCGGGGCGGCGCCTGCCGGCCGGCTCTGAGGCTCCCTCGGGCCGCCCCGGACGGCGCCGGCGCCGAGGCCGGCCGGTCCGGTACCGGGACGGGCGGGTGCGGTGATGATCCGAACGCCCGTCAGCCGGTGCAGTCGGCACGGACGGCGCCGGCCGCGTGGTGGGCCTTGTCGGCATCGCCGCCCCAGTCGATGCCCCGGTCGTGGAGCATCACCGCGATCCGGCCGCCGGTCAGCGGGAAGGTACCGGCGCTGGCCCAAGTGCCCCGGGCCGCGGTCTGGTCGACCTTGAACTCGCCGACGGTGCCGCTGCCGGGCGTCGAGCTGTTCTGCACGGTGTAGACGGTGGGCTTGCCACCCACCATCTTGCGGTCGCTGCTGTTCGGGACGTAGACGGAGATCTTGCAGCTGCCGGTGGTGACCGGGGCGGTGGTGAAGGTCCACACCACCGAGTTGCCCTTGTCCTTGCCGTCGCCGCTCATCGGCACCGAGTCGTACTTGCCGTTGCAACCCGACCCGGAGTACCCCCCGGCCGAGTTGACCGTCCAGCCGGTGCTGCCGTTCGTCCACTGGCCGTACTGGGCGTAACCGGTGCCGGAGTTGCCGCAGCCGGTGCCGGCGACGGCGGTGAAGGTGGGCGCGGCGGGCTTCGGCGGGACGGGCGGCTGGGGCACCGGCGGCTGCGGCTTGGGCGGCTGGGGGACCGGCGGCTGCGGTGCGGTACCGCCGCTCCCACCGGTACCCCCGGTGCCGCCGGTGCTCCCGCCGGTGCCCCCGCTGCCACCGGTGCTGCCGCCCGTACCACCGGTACCGCCGCTGCCCGTGCTGCCGGTGGCGCCGCTGCCACCGGTACCGCCGCTGCCGCCCGTCGTCGGCGGCTTGGCACCGGGGGCGGGCCCGGTGGCGGGCCGGGAGAGCAGGTTGGTGCCGGGGGGCGGCGCGGTGTTCGGCGCGGCCCCGTTGCCCGGAGTGGTGCCGGGCACGCCCCCGGGGGCGCCGTCCGCCCCGGGCGTGGTCGGGGCGCCCGCGGCCGGGTCCGGGGGGAGGGTCGGATCGGTGGGCGCGGCCGGGGCGCCGGAGGCGTTCGGATCGGTGGGTGCGTCGATCGGTGCGGGATCGCCGAACTCCGGCCCCTCGGGAAGGGGCAGGTCCGCCTGGCTCAGGCCGACGTTGTCGGCCGTCCCGTCCCTCCCGGTCCGACTCCCGTCGGTGATCAGGAACGGCAGGCCCATCAGCACCACACCGGCGGTGGCGGCGGCGACCATCACCGGCCGCTTCAGCCGGGCCCGGCCGAAGCGGTCCGGGCGCGCGACCGGCGCGAGGGCGGTCGGCCCCGGCTCAGGGTCGGGCACCGGCGCGAGCACCGGTCCGGGCACGACGGGGGTCGGCGGCAGCGGGGGCTCCGCGGCCGCGACCGGGCCGGTCGACACGGCGGCGACCTGCCCGTACTCCGGCACGACCGGCGGCGGAGCCACGGGCAGCACGGCGGCCGGCGGTACGGCCGCGGCTGCCGGGTCGGGTGCCCCCGCTCCACCGGCCTCCTCGTCCATCTCCCATGCCACCGAGGGCAGCTGAATGCTCGCCACCCCGCTCTGAGCCCCGTTTCCACTCGTGCTCGTGCCCACCACAGCTCCTCGGCTCCGCATGCCGTCCCTGTCGGCGGAACCGCCCGGCCGACAGGGCCACCGACGCTTCCACTCGGTACCTACGGCCCGGCCGGGCCGTTGAGCGCCGTGCGGCTGTCGTCAGCGATGGTGTCCGACAGGTCCGCCACCGCGTCCGGGCCTGACCGGACCAGGCCCCGGTTGCCCCCCTCGGTGGTGCGGTGGGCGTACTCCCGCGCGGCACCGCCAGGCGAAGGCGGTCCCACTGCCGGGTGCTGCCGGTGACGACGTCCTCGCCTCCCGGCGACTCCTTCGCCGTTGGCACCTACCCGCCTGTGGGCGGCGTAGGTACGCGCACGCAGTCGGAGCTCGGCGGCGAACCGGCTCGTCCCGTCGACCGGGTCGGGCTCGGTCGTGCCGTCCTGCCGTACCAGGGTCGTCTTCCCGACCTTCGCCAAGGCCGTGACCACGCTGCCGTCCACGCCGTGCGGCTTCGGTTCCAGCGGCTCGCCCCCCGGGGCATCGCGCGGTGCGCCCGGATGGCGGGTTCGGCCGTCCGGGCGCGTACACAGCCGCGTTCCAGCCGCCCGGGGACTTTTCGCTGCGCCCCCTCCACGGCCTGTCGCGCCCGGGCAGTGCCCACGAGGTCCCACGGGCCGACGGTCTCGCCCGGTCCGGGCCGGTCACTGAACCGGTGGCCGGGCGGCGCCCGTACTCCCCGACGATGAGTCTCTCCCGCCTCGGCCTGCCCTCCGGTGACCCGGCCGCGCCCCGCCGCCGGTTCGGCCGCCGGCGTGGCGGGGCCGCCGCGCTGCCCGCCGGGCCGGGCGGCCCGGTAACCGCCCCCCCGGTGCCGGCGGCGGCCGCCGCTCCGGCCGGGGCCACGCTCGCCCTCCGGTCCGAGCTGCGCCCCGTCGGCCCACACTTCGTCATCGCCCCCTCCACCGCCGGGGACGACGAACTGTCGGCGGCGGTCGCCACCCTGCGCCCGGTGCCCGACAGCATCGTCGTGGTCGCCGCCGCACCCGACTCGGCCGCCGTCCTGCGGGACCGGATGGCCGACCTCGGCGTGATCGCCCGCTCGCGCGGCGCCGCCACGCTGGTACTGGCCGCCTCCGGCCTCGCCGCGCTCGCCCCCAACGGCCGCCGCCCGGCCGAGGTGGTCGCCGACCGGGCCGGCCTGCCGGTGATCGCGCCGGACGGCCTGGTGGAAATCACCCCGGACGGCAACCTCAAGGTCACCGCGCCCGACGGCGCCGGCGAGGCCGCCTCCTGGTGGCACTGCGCCCCCGGCAGCGCACCGCGCCGGGTCCGGGAGACGATCGGCGCCACCGCGCCGGTCGAGCCGCCCTCCACCGCCGTCGCGGTCGTACCCGCCGGCCCGGCCGGGCACCTGCCGGTCGAGAGCGCCACCGCCGCCCGCCGCCCCCCGGCCGTGCACGTGCTGCGGCTGCCCGCCGGTTTCTGGCTCACCCACCCGTCCGCCCCGCCCCCCGGCCCGATGCCCGGCCTCGGGCTGGCCGCCGCGCCGCCCGGCACCGTGGTGCTGGTCGTCGGCACCCCGGCACGGCCCGTCCTGCTGCCCGAGGACTTCGCGGAGGCCGTGGTCGGCCTGCCGGTGGACACCTCGCGGCTGCTGGTCAGCGCGCCCTGGGCGGCCCCGGACGAACTCGCCGCCCTGACCGGGGCGCTGTCGGCCCGGCTGGCCCGCCCGGTCAGCGCCGCGATCGGCCTCCCGGTGCTCGGCCCGGGCGGCCCCACCTCGCGCATCCTCGACGCCCACGGCCGGGCCCGCTGGGAGCCGTACCTGCTGCGGCTCGCCGCCGCGCCCGGCCAGGGCACCGCCCCCGCCGCCTGGCGCAACGGGGGCGCCTCCTGGCGGACCGACGGGCCTGGTGTCTTCGAGGCGTTCCCCTACTGGGCGTTGGAGGCCGTCCCGGCCGGCCTCTGGCTGCGGCCGGAGCCTCCGCACGTCCTCACCCCGCGCTTCCGCCGGCCCGAGGCGGCCCGCCCGCTGCTGATCGTCGGCGAGCGGGACCGGCCCGTCGAGGCCGACGTCTTCGAGGAGCTGGGCAGCCTGCTCGACCGCCTGCCGTCCTCCGGCTCGGACGGGTTCGGGCTGCTGGTGCACGGGCTGCTGGAGCCGTCCACCGAACGGATCGCCCGGTTCATCGCCCGGATGCACGACCTGGACTGGCTCGGACCGGAGCAGCCCGCCGGTTCCGTGCCGGGCGTGGCGGCGGTGTCGTACGGGATCGGCGGCCTCCCCGCGGCCCGCCCGACGGCCGTGGAGGCCGCGCCACAGCCCGCGCCGGCCGCCGTGGCGGCCTCACCACGCCCCGTACCTGCCGCCGCGGAGGCCGCGCCACAGCCCGTCCCGGCCGCCGTGGCGCCGCCCCGGGCCGCGGCGCTGTCCGGTCCGCCGGCCGGGCCCTCGGCGTTCGCCGTACCGACCACCACCAGTGGTGGCCCCGGCCTCCCCCCGCCGGTGGGCGCGGCGCCGCGCGGGACCGACCCCCTCGGCACCGCCCGGGCCACCGCCGGCGGGCCTTCGGCGGCGGCGCCGACCGAGGAGCGGAACCCTGCGGAGAGCGCTCCCCTGACCGACCCGGCCACCGACCCCGTCACCGCCCCGGTCACCGCCTCGTACGCCCACCGGGTGGACACCGTCTCCGAACCCCCGTACGAGCGACCGGACTTCGCCCGGCTGAACGCGGCCGACGTCGAACCGCACGGCGACCCCACCATCGCGGACCCGCACGGCGATCCCACCATCGCGGACCCGCAGGGCGAGCCGGACGAACCACCGGACAGGCGCCCTTTGGCGCCGGTCGGTCCGGAGTCACTCGACCCGGAGCCGGTCGAAGACCCCCGAGAGCTCACCGACGAGCTCACCGGACTGGAACCGGACGGCGGCCCGGCACGGGCATCGGCCCCGCCGCGCGCCCGTCACCTCCGCCCGGAGGACTTCCCCGTCCCCGTTGCGGTCAGCGGCACCGACGACCGGGACGCCGTCCGGACGCTGCTCGGCGAGCACTACCACCGCTGCTCCGGCCGGATCGACCAGGTCACCACCCGGTTGCCGAGGCTGCGGTCGACCTCCAAGGACGACATCAAGCCCGATCTCGCCGCCGTCCTGCTGCACCACGGCGACACCGGAATCCCCGCGGAACGGGCGGAGTTGATCACGGCCGCCCGCTCCCGCGACCCGATCCTCGCGCCCTTCCTCCGCTGCCTCGGCTCCGGGCTGCGCCGCTTCCCGAGCCACCACGGCGCCGTGCTGCTCTGTGCCCCGCCCGGCCCGGATCCGGCGGCCCTGCTCGCCCACTACGCGGTCGGGCAGGTGGTGACGGAGCCCGCCCCGGTCACCGGCCTGACCGCCAGCGCCGTCGAAATCCCCGGCGCGACGGTCGAGTTCGTCATCTGGTCGGCCACCGGGCGGCGCACCTCGGCCTTCGGCTCGGGCACCGAGGAGCTGCGGGTGACCTTCGCCCCGGGCACGTCCTTCACCGTGGTGGCCGTCCTGCCCTCCGATGACACCGAGAACGCGGAGGACAACGAGCACGCCGAGGACCCCGGGTACGCCGCCGGACCGTCCGGCCGCCGCCCCGCCCGCGTCCTGCTGCGCGAGTACACCGGAGCCGCCGGCGCCGACCCGGACGAACGGGACCGCAGCGCCCTGACCCGCCTCCAGTCGTGGCTGGACCGCAGGGACCGGCTGGGCCCGGCCGAGCGCCGGCGGATCGAGGACCCCGAGCGCTTCCACCTCACCCCGGGGGTCGAGCTTCTGCCTGGTCCCGAAGGTGCGTGAACCCGCCGTCGGACGGCGGCCGTTCACCAAGCGAACCCGCTCGCCCGCCGTTCCCGCGGCCGATCCGGCCGCCCGACCCCGGAGCCTCCATGCCGATCCGGCCCACCCCGCTGCCCCTCGCCCTGACCGCCCTCCTGTTGGCCGGCGCCCTCCCCGTGCTCCCGGCCGCCGCGGCGTCCCCGAGCCCCACCCCGAGCGGCTCGCCCACCACGACGGTCGCCGACCCCGCCCCGGCGAACCACGGCCGCCCCCACCGCACCACCCTGCCCACAGCCAAGTCACCGACCACGCCGAGTGGTTCGCCATCCGGCTCCGCCTCCGGCTCGCCGTCCGGCAAGCCCACCACGACCGGGGCCGGCGACCTCACCGACCCGCATCTCAAGGACATCGCCCAGCAGTTCGTCTCCAGCGCCGAGAACTCCTCCCTCGACTGGAAGGCGCAGTTCGCCTACATCGAGGACATCAAGGACGGCCGCGGCTACACCGCGGGCATCGTCGGCTTCTGCTCCGGCACCGGCGACATGGTCGAACTGGTGCGCCACTACCGCGACTTGAAGGCCGACAACGTCCTCGCCAAATACCTCACCGCGTTGGAGAAGCTGGACGGCTCCGCCTCGCACAGCGGTCTCGACCCCGACTTCGCCTCGGACTGGAAGAAGGCGGCCCAGGACCCGGTCTTCCGCAAGGCCCAGGAGGACGAACGCGACCGCGTCTACTTCACCCCGGCCGTCACCCAGGCCAAGTCCGACGGACTGCACGCGCTCGGCCAACTCGCCTACTACGACGCCATCGTGATGCACGGCCCGGGCAACAGCGCGGACAGCTTCGGCGGGATCCGCGCAGCGGCTCTCAAGAAGGCCAAGCCCCCGGCGCAGGGCGGCGACGAGAAGGCCTACCTCGCCGCGTTCCTGGACGCCCGCGCCGCCGCCATGCGCACCGAGGCGGCCCACTCCGACACCTCCCGCGTCGACACCGCCCAGCGCCTCTTCCTCCAGGCCGGGAACCTCGACCTGCACACCCCGCTGAGCTGGAAGGTCTACGGCGAGTCCTTCCACATCGACAAGTAGCCCACCGGGCGACGGAAGAGCGGCGGGCCGCCCGCGGAGGCGGCCCGCCGCTTTCGGTGATCTTGATCACAAAGCCGTTTCCCCGGACCCTGTTCGCCCATTCATCATCGCATGACAACCATTCCCGGCAGTCGCACCGTCACCACGGACGACCGAAGCGCCACCCGGGCACCGGACTCCCCTGCACCGGCCGCCGTCGCCGCTTCCACCGCCGTCGCCGTTACCACCAGCGTCACCGTTACCACCGCCACCGCCGCCACCACCACTGCCGCTGCCACTGCCACCACCGCCGAGCTCAGCCGGCTGCTCTACGGCCCCGACCACGAGCGGGTCCACGGCCCGTGGCGGCGGTTGCTCGCCGACCCCCGGATGCGGACCGACCCCGGCGCCGCCACCGGGGACCGGATCGCCGCCAGCTACCGGCGGTTACGGCAGGTCAACCGGATGACCGACGCCACCGCATTGGCCACCGACCCGCGCGCGCTGGCCGCCCTGCACGAATGGCTGGGCCCGCTGGACGGCGCGCTGGTCGTCGTCGCCGGCATCCACTACAACCTCTTCCTCGGCAGCCTGCTCGACCACGACCCGCACGAGAAGCGGCCGTTGGACCCGTACCTCGCGATGGAACGGATCGGCACCTTCCTCTGCACCGAGCTCGGCCACGGCAACGACGCCACGGCGCTGCGGACCACCGCCGCCTACGACCGCACCGACCGCACCTTCACCCTGCACACGCCCGACGCGGGTGCGCAGAAGTTCATGCCGAACACCGGCCCGGCCGGCGGGCCGAAGTCCGCCGTGGTCGCCGCCCGACTCCTGGTCGACGGCCGGGACCACGGGATCTTCCTCTTCCTCACCCCGCTCACCGACGAGGTCGGCCCGCTGCCCGGCGTCACCGTCCGCCCGCTGCCCCAGCGCCCCGGCAACCCGGTCGACCACTGCCTGACCTCCTTCGACGAGGTCGTCCTGCCCCACGAGGCGCTGCTGACCGGCGAACACGGCCGACTCGGGCCCGACGCCGGGTTCACCAGCTCCCTCGGCAGCAGGCGGAAACGGTTCCTCACCAGCATCGGCCGGGTCACCGCCGGCAAGCTCTGCATGAGCGCGGCGGCGGTCGGCTGCGCCCGCGCGGTGCTGACCGTGGCCGTCCGCTACGCCCACCACCGCGAGGTGACCGGGGCCCGCGCGGACCGCCGCATCCCGGTCTGGGCCCACCGCAGCCACCACGGCCCGCTGCTGGAGGCGGCCGCCACCACCTACGCGATGACCGCCCTGCACCGGGCCGCGGTCGAGCGCTGGACCGGCCGGGACGACACCGACCCGGGCGAGGTCGCCGCTGCCGAGCGGCTGGCCGCCGTCACCAAGGGCTGGACCACCTGGCAGGCCCGCAACCTGATCATCGAGTGCCGCGAACGCTGTGGCGCCCAGGGACTGCTCCCGGTCAACGGGATCTCCCCGCTCGCCATGGACATCGAGGGCACCATCACCGCCGAGGGCGACAATCTCGCGCTCTGGGCCAAGGCCGGCGCCGAGCTCCTGCTGGCCGAGTCCGCGCCGCCCGCGGCCGTCCCCGAAGGCGGCCCCGACGACCCGGCCGTGCTCCAGTCCCTGCTGCACGCGGCGGAGCACCTGCACCTGAGCCGGGCCCGCGTCCTGCTGCGGCAGGCGCCGTCCGGGGACGGCCTGCGCCGCTGGAACACCGCCTCACCCGCCGCGCTGGCCGCCGTCACCGCCCACGCCGAACGCTCCGCCGGCGCCGCCCTGCTGGCCCTCGCCGAGCAGGCCGCCGAGCCGCGGGCCCGCAGCCTGCTGCTCGACCTGTACCGGCTCTTCGCGCTGCGCCGGGTCAGCACGGAGAGCGGACCTCTGCTGAGCGAGGGGTTTCTGACGGATCATCACGTGAGGCTGCTCCCCGACCTGATCGAACAGGTCATCGGCCGACTGGCGGACCGGGGCCGACAGTTGGTGGACGCCTTCGACTTGCCGGAGGAGTTCCTCGCCGGCCTCCCGATCGCCGGCCCCGACTACCAGCGCGCCTTCGACCACCCTGAGGCACATTGGAACGCCACCGAGCCTGCTGTTCGACCGATCTGACCGGCCGACGGGCCTCCGGGGTTCCCCCGCACCGGAGTCCCGCCGGTCCGCCCCCACGGCGGACCGGCGGGACCGTCCACGGTCACTCCGGGTCGTGCTCAGCCGCGTGCGGAGTTCACCACGGCCGGGGCGGCCGCGGCCGCCCGGTGCCGGCCTCACCGGCGACCGCCTCCTGCCCGGAGACCTCGGCAGCCCGCTCGGCGTGCACGCCGTGGTCGGCCGGGCCGGCCTGCGTCGTCCACCGGGGGGTGGTGGCCGCCCCGCCCCGGCTCCCGGTCGGTACGCCCCGCACCGCCTCGTGCCCGAGCGGCACCGCCGGGGAGGCCTGCTGGGCCGCCGGCGGGCCCGTCTCACCGCGCCACACCGCTCCCCGGGCGGCCTCGTACCCGGCGGGCATCCCCGGCCGAACCGGTTCCGCCACCTCGGCGTCCCACGCCGCAGGCGCCTCCCACTCCGCCGACGACTCCCACACCGCCGGCACCGCCCGCTCCACCGGAACCGCCCGCTCGGCAGGCACCGCGCGCTCAGCAGGCACCGCCCGCTCCACCGGAACCGCCCGCTCGGCGGGCACCGCGCGCTCAGCAGGCACCGCCCGCTCCACCGGAACCGCCCGCTCGGCGGGCTGCCCCGGCCTCAGGTTGCGCATCGCCTTCTGCGGACCGGTCGCCCCGCTGACGGGCTCGCGCCCCGCCAACACCTCCTGGAGGGCAACCGGTTCGACCGACGCCTTCTCGTCCGCCCGCCAACGGGCCGGCACGGCCCGGGTCGCCGCCTGTCCCAGCACCTGCCCCAGCACCTGCCCCTGACCGCTCTTCCGGCGGATCGCGGGGACCTCCCCGGGACCGAGCTCGGACAGCGGGACCGGGACGCGCTCCCAGCCTTCCGGCACGGGCGGGAGCGACTGCCACGGGTCGTACGCCACGGCGGGCTCCCCGCCGGCGGCCGCCTGAGCCGCACCCCGCCCGGAAGGAGCCGCCGGACCGCGCCCCCACCCGGCCGACGCCGTGCCGACGCCCTCCTGCCCGGCGCCGTGCCCGGCGCCGTGCCCACGGCCCTGCTCGACCCCGTGCCCGCCACCCCGCTCGCTGCCCTGCCCGCTGCCGCGCCCGTCCTCACTCGCGGTCCGGTACCCCGCCCGGTCGGTCCCCGCGAGCGTGGGCGTGCCCGGATAGGGGTCCGCGGAGGTGCGGACCACCGGGGTCGCCGCCGGGATCGGCGCCGAAGCCGGCTCCTTCTGCGGCGCCGCCGCGTCCAGGCAGACCAGCCGCAGCGTGAAGTTGCGCTCGGTCGGGTCGCCGTCGACCCAGTCCACGTCCTTGCTCCGCACCACCCGGGACCGCCGGCCGCCGTCCGACGCCTGCAACGGCCCGGGCAGCACCCGGACGTTGGGCCGCCACCCGAGGCCGGGGGCGTAGTGCTCCAGGTGCAGCTCCCACTCCTGCGCCGGGACCTCCAGCGACGCCCCCACCCGGCCCGGCAGCACCACCGCGCCGTACGGGGTGCGCACCACCGCCCGCTGGTCGAAGGCGGCGTCCTTGCCGATCACCGTGATCCGCCATGCTCCGTCCATCCGCAGCACGGGTGTCCTCCCCAGGTCGGTGGGTGCGGGACCGGCCGACCCCGCACCTCGCTCGACGGCTCGCCGGACGCCGGTGGTTCACCGCACGAGGCCGGGCCCCCGCACGCCCACCGGACGAGGCCGGGGCCCACCGGACAGCGCCGGGCGTCCGCGGCTTCACCGGGGCGCGACCGCGACGCCCGGGGGTTCAGGGCCGCCGCGGCCGACCGGCCCTCAGGCGGTGCGTCGGCGGTGCTGGAGCCGGGCCGCGACCAGGACGCCGCCGCCGAGCAGCAGGGCGCCGCCGCCGACGCCCGCGATCAGCGCCGAACCGCCGCCGCCACCGGTGTGCGCGAGGTCCGTACCGACGGGCACCGCCGTGACGGACGGCGAGGCCGAGGGGCTCGGGGAGGCGGCGGGCGAGGACGACTGGGACGCCGTGGGCGTCGGACGGTCGGACGGCTTGGTGCTGGGCGGCGGCGTGACCGGCCGGCTCGGCGTCCCGCTGGGCGTCGGGCTCGCCGACCCGCTGGGCGTCCGGCTCGGGGTCGGCGTCACCGAGCCCGTCGGCGTGGGCGTGGCTGTGCGGCTCGGGGTCGTGCTGGGAGCCGGGGTGGTCGGCGCGGGGGTGGTGGGCGTGGCCGTCGGCGTGGGCGTGGGCGTGGTGGTCGGCGTCGGCGTGACGCAGAGCGGCACGTCCGCGATCCGCTTCTCCACCTGGGTGTCGGCCAGGCGGTAGCGCCAGGTGTCCCCCTGACCGGTGTAGCCGACGGTGACCTTCACCGACCCGTGGGCGGCCACCGTGCCGTGGTACTTCTCGTCGCTGCCGACCCGGGTCAGCGTGTACTCGCCGGCGGCGCGGTAGTTGTTGCCCAGGACCAGCTCGACGTGGGCCGCGTCGGTGCGGCAACCGACGCTCAGCGAGGCGTCGGCCGGCTGCCAGGCCATCGCCGTCCCCGAACCCGCGGCGGCGAGGGCCGCGACGGCGCTTCCGGTCACCAGGGCCGCTCGAACGTGCTTCATCACTGCTCTCCTTCGGGTCCCGCAGGACGTGTCGCCCTGGGCCGGCGGCCGCACGGCCCCCTGTCGTCTACGGCGGCACGGCGGGCTCCGGTTCACCGCCCTGAGGTGGATCCGGGAGCCGCCGGGAAGCCCGGACAGGCCGCTGAACTGCGGCGCGTCGGCGATCCGTAGAGCGGAGTGGACCGTGTGACCGCAGCCCGCGCCAGGAGGAGAACAATGACCGCCGGCCCCGACACCGCGTACCGCCCCGCACCGGCGGCGGCGCTCGACGCCTTCGGCACCGTCCTGCTGCCGCGGCTCGCCCCCGCCCCCTGCCCCGCCACCGCGTCGCCGGCCCCGCTGCCCGTCGCACACCCCGCGCCGCGGCCCACGCTCCCGCCGCCCGCAGCGCGGTTCGCTCCCCCGCGACCCACGGTGCCCCCGCCCGTGCCGCGGTTCGCTCCCCCGCAGCCCAGCCTGCCCCCGCCCGCCCCGCGCCCCCTTCCGGAGCAGCGCCGCAGCGTGCTGGCCGTGCTGCGCACCGGCGAGCGCCGTGGCCGCGAGCAGCTGCGGCTCATCCGCTCGCCGCTGCACGGCAGTTGCCGGATCGCCGTGATCAGCGCCACCGGCAACGTCGGCAAGACCTCGCTGGTGCGTGCCCTGGGAGCGATGCTCGCCACCGAACGCGGCGAGCCGGTGGCCGCGGTGGACGCGGGGGCGCCGTACCCGAACTCGCCGGTCCGGCCGGCCGGTCCGCCGGCCCGGGCGGGCATCACCGAGCTCGCGGCGGCGCTGCGCGGCGGCGGCCCGGCGGCCGTCGACCCCCGGCCGTACCTCTCCCCGACCCCGAGCGGGCTGGCCGTCCTGGCCGGCCCGGCGTACCCCGCGGTGGGCCGGCCGCTCGACGAGGGCGACTACCGCGCCGTCCTGGCGGCGCTCGCCGAGCGGTACCCGCTCACGCTGACCGACGCGGGCGCGGGGCTGCTCGACGGCCCGATGCGCGGCGTGCTCGACCTGGCCGACCAGCTGGTCCTCGTCACCACGCCGAGCGTGGACGGCGCGGGCCGTGCCACCGCGACCCTCGACCTGCTGCACGCCCACGGGTACGGGGAGCTGGCCGAACGCTCCGTCACCGCGATCTCGGCGGTCCCCGGCGCCGGGCGCCCGGTCCACCCGGCGGATCTGCGGGCGTACTTCGGCACCCGTTGCCGGGGCGTGGTGGAGGTGCCGTTCGACGAGCACCTCGCCGCTGCCGCGGAGTCCGAGCCGGGTCGGCTCGGCCACCGTACCCGCCGGGCGGTCCGCGAGCTGGCCGCGCTGATCGGCGACGAGCTGTGGCGGGCGGGCCGACCCACCGGCTGGTGAGCCCACCGGCGGCCGATCCACACCTCGCCGCCCCGACCCGCCGACCGGCACACCACGCCGCCTCCGGCCGCTCACCGGCCGCTCACCGGCCGCTCACCGGCCGCTCACCGGCCGACCCGACAGCGGCCGCCGCCCCCGGCTGCCCCTCCCACCTGCCCCAGAACGCCCGCTCCCCGCCGAAGCTGCCCGAAAGACCCGCCCGTTCGGGCAGAAGACCGTGCCCCGACGTGCATACCTGGTATGCCCGGCCACTCCCCTGCCGGACGCCTGCCGACCGGCGGCCGGACCGGGCGGCACCCCGCCACCAGCGGCCTGACCGCCCGCTCGGGCCGCCGTACCCGGCCCCGACCAGCCGCGACGCCCGGAGCCTGCGGACCCCGCCGACGCCCGACGGCCCGCCCCACCGGCCGTGGACATGGCACGAGCGCGTCAGGTAAACCTGTCCACCCGGCCTCCCCGGAGGCCGCCGGCGCCCGCAACCACCCGATCGCCCGTCGGTGAACTCCTCACGAACGGCGGTCGTACGCCGGGCGCCGGAGCGCCGTTCGAGCCGCCGGTGACGGCCGGTGGCGGCCGGAGCCGGGATGCTTCGCCGACGTACCGCCGTCCGCCGGACGGCCCGGACCGCTCGTCGGGCGTGGCTAGACTGCGGCCGAGATGTGGACGGAAAGCTGAGACGATCCGCTTCTACCTGGGGGGATCCGTGTTCATTCGACTGCTGGGGCCGGTGGAACTGCGGGCCGCCGACGGTCGCGCCGTCGAACCGGCCGGCCCCAAGCGGTGCGCCGTCCTGGCCCTGCTGGCGCTCGAACTCGGCCGCACCGTCCCGGTCGAGCGGCTCTTCGAGCTGCTCTGGGGCGAGGCCCCGCCCGCCCGGGCCCGGGCCGCCGTACAGGGGCACATCGCCGCGCTGCGCAAGCAGATCGCCGACTCCCCCTTCACCCTGCTGACCCGCGCACCCGGCTACCGCCTCGACGGCCCGGCCGAGCTGGTGGACGCGCTGCTCTTCGAGCGGCTCACCGCGCTGGCCGCCGGGGAGTGCGCCCCCGGGGGCGACGAGGCCGCCGTCAAGCTGCTGCGCGAGGCCCTGGACCTCTGGCACGGCGGCACGGCCCTGGCCAACCTGCCCGAGACCGGTCTGCGGCACGCCGTCGCCGACCGGCTCGACCGGCGCCGCACCCGTGCGCTGGAGTGCTGGGCCGAGCGCCTGCTGCGGCTCGGCCGGGGTGCCGACGCCGTCACCGACCTCGACCGCGCCGCCGAGGCCGATGGCCTCCACGAGCCGCTGGCCGCCCTGCTGGTCCGCTGCCTCCACCAGGCGGGCCGCTTCGCCGACGCGCTCACCGCCTACCACCGCACCCGGCGCCGGCTCGCCGAGGAGCTGGGCCTCGCGCCGGGCCGCGCCCTGCAGTCGGCCGTGGACGACATGCTCACCGCCGACCCGGAGCCGACCCCTGCCGCACCCGCTGCCCCCACCTCGCCGCCCGTACCGGTCGACCCGGTCGACCCGCCGGCCCCCCGTCCGACCGTGAACCAGCTCCCCCGCGCGGCAGCACGGTTCGTCGGTCGCGCGGCCGAACAGCGCTGGCTGGACGCCGAGTGCGCCGGACCGCACGGCGGCGGCAGCCTCGCCGTCGTGACCGGCCCGGCCGGCGCGGGCAAGACCGCGACCGTGGTCCAGTGGGCGCACGCCGCGGCCGGCGCCTTCCCCGACGGCCTGCTCTTCGCCGACCTGAACGGCTTCGGCCCGGGCCACCGCACCGGCCCGGTCGAGGTGCTGGGCAGGTTCCTCCGCGCTCTCGGCGTCGAGGAGCGCGAGCTGCCGGAGGACCGCTACGCCCGGGCCGCGCTCTATCGGGCGCTGACCGGCCGGCGCCGGCTGCTGGTCGTCCTGGACAACGCCGGTGACGCCGAGGACCTCGCGGACCTGCTGCCGGCCGGGCCCGACTGCGCCACCGTGATCACCAGCCGCAGCTCCCTGGAGGACGTGGTGGTCACCGAGGGGGCCGCCCTGCTGCGGCTCGGCGCGCTGCCGGCCGAGGACGCGCTGGGCCTGCTGGAGCACCTGCTGACCCCGGCCCGGGTCCGGGCCGAGCCGGAGGCCTCGGCCAAGGTCGCCGAGCTCTGCGACCGCCTGCCGCTCGCGCTGCGGATCGCCGCGGCCCGGCTGGCCGCCCAGCCGGGCTGGGCGATCGCCGACCTCGTGCCCGAACTCGCCGACGAGCGCACCCGCCTGCAGACCCTGGACACCCAGGGCGCGATCAGCGTGCGCAGCGCGCTGGGCCTGACGGTCCGCCGGCTCTCGGCCACCGCCGTCCACCTGCTCGCCCTGCTCGCCGCGCACCCGGGCCCGGAGACCGACGCCCACGCGGCCGCCGCCCTGCTGGCCACCGACACCGCCGAGGCCCGGCGGGCACTCGGCTCGCTGGCCGCCCACCACCTGCTCACCGAGGACACCCCGGGCCGCTACCGCCGGCACGACCTGATCCGCCTCTACGGCGCCGAACTCCTCGACGAGCGGCCGGCGTCGGAGCGCGCCGGCGCCACCCTGGCACTGGTGGACCACTTCCTGGCGGCCGCCGCGCACGGCGCGGGGCTGCTCCAGCCCGGCCTCGACCCGTTCGGTCCGCCGCCGCTGCCCGGTCCGGCCCGGCCGCGGCTGCCCGACGTGCGCGCCGCGCTGGACTGGTTCCGCGCCGAGGAACCCACCATCCGCGGCCTGGTCACCTCGGCGGCCGACCTCGGCGACCACCGGCGCGCCTGGCGGCTGGCCTACCTGGCCAACTGCCTCTACTACGGCGCCGGCCGCCGGACGGACCGGCTGGCCTGCCTGCGCGCGGGGCTGGAGTCGGCCGTGCTGACCGGCGATCCGGCCGCCGTCGCCTCGATGGAGGCCTCGACGGCCCGCGCGCTGAGCGGCCTCGGGCGGGCCGAGGAGGCCCACCGGCTGGCCCTGCGAGCGGTCACCCGCACCGCGGACGCCGGTGGCGACGTCCATGTGCACGCCCTCACCGTGCTGGCGGTGGCCAGCGCGGCCCGCGGCGAGCACGCCGAGGCCGTCCGGCTGGGCGAGCGGGCGATCGCCCTGGCCGGCGCGCACGGCCTCGCGGAGCACGCGCCCTTCGCGTTCAGCAACACCGCCGCCCTGCACGGCTTCGCCGGGGACGCCGGGCAGGCCCTGCGCCGGGCCCGGGAGGCCCGGGCGCTGCTCGCGGAGCACCCGCAGGCGACGTACCACCTGTCCGCCATGGTCAACGAGGCGCACGCGCTCCAGCAGCTCCGCCGCCCGGCCGAGGCCGGACGGGCCTGGCGCGAGACCATGGAACGCTGTCGCGCCGCCGGCGCCGTCCATCTGGAGGCGGTGGCGGAGCGCCACTACGCCGACTTCCTGCTGGACGCCGACCGTCCGGTGGAGGCCGCCTCGCACCTGCGGTCCGCGCACTGCCTGTACGAGCGGCTCGGGGACGCCGGCGTCGCCCGGCAGCTGGAGCGCCGGCTGGCCACGCTGGCCGGCGCGGTCACCGTGGCGCCGTCCGCCCGGCGGGCGTTACCGGCCGCGTCCGGCGCCTGCCGGAGCCGGCCGCCCGACCGCGGCAGCCCGTGCGGGGAGGTCCCGCGCCACCCGGAGGCCGGGGTGCGCCGGAGCACCGTGACGGTCCGGCGGGCCTGCCGGTCCGGCGACCACCACCGGGCCGCCGCCCGGCCGGGCCGGGTCTAGGACGGCCCGGCGTCCCCGGCCAGCTCGGCGATCAGCTCCTGCACGCCGTCCTCGCCGAACCGGTGCAGCAGCATCGCCACCCACTCCACCACCTCGGCCCGCTCCAGCGGCGCCCACCCGGGCGCGGACGGGTGCTCGTCGACCACCAGCGCCTCGGCGACCAGGCGCAGCCCGTCCGGCACCGGCAGCAGCCGTGAGCCGTCCAGTCCGCGCAGGGCGAGCCGCCGGGCCGCCGCCGCGACCTCCGCGCCGCCGGCCGGCGGCGCCGGTAGTCCGTGGCCGCACCCCACTTCGCCCGTCGGCGCCTCCTCCCGGGGCTCCGCGGCCAACCAGGAGGCGATCAGCTCCCGGATCTCCGGCTCGTCCGCCATCTCCACCATGCCAGCAAGCATGCCAGCGCCTCGCTCGGTCATCATCACCGTCATGTGAACGAGAACGGCTGCCACCCCGTGCAGCGTTCAACTACGTCCGCGACCTGCGCCGGGACCACCTCGCCCGCCCCCGGCGCCGTGGCGGACCGACCGTCGGCCACCCGGCCCGGGCGGCAGCGGTCCGTACACACCCCGTCACCCGCCCGGGCCGTTCCGCGCGCCCCGGCGGGAGCGCCGCTACGCGCCGACCGTTCCGTCGATCGCCTCGCGCAGGAAGTCGGCGTGCCCGTTGTGCCGGGCGTACTCGTGGATCAGGTGCAGCATCACCAGCCGCAGCGACACGTCCGCGCCCCACTTCGGCATGTAGCCCGTGACGTCCAGCGACTCCGCCTCCCGCTCGATCCGCCGGGCGTGCTCGACCTCCGCCGTCCAGGCCGCGAACGCCTCGCCGCGGTCGGCGGCGGCCGCGTCGTACGCCACCTGGAAGTCGCCCTCCGGGGACCAGACGAGCGGGACGTCCTCCCGGCCGATCACCCGGCGGAACCACGTCCGCTCCACCTCGGCCATGTGCCGCACCAGCCCGAGCAGGCTCAGCGTGGACGGCGGGCTCGACAGCTGCTTCAACTGCTCCTCGGTCAGCCCCTCGCACTTCATCGCCAGGGTCGCCCGGTGGTAGTCCAGGAACGCGCGCAGCATCTCGCGCTCGCCCCCGGTCAGCGGCGGAGCGACCCGTGCGTCGGTCGTCCCGGTGGTCGTGGTCGTGGTCGTCGTGGTCGTCTCGGTCGTCGTGGTCGTCTCGGTCATCTCGGTCTCCCGGTCGGGTGGGTGCGGGCACCCCGGCCGGGCACCGCTCCCATCCCAGACCCATCCCGGCCCGGCTGTCCACCCGATATTCCCGTCCGCCCCGCACCGCGGGCCCGGCCCCGTCAACACGCCGTCACTCGCCGTACCTCCCAGGCCTCATTCGTCACGGTCCGCGTTCGGACGCCGACCGGTTTGGGTACGTACCTCGGCGCGCCCGAGGTCCGGGCGTCCGCCTCACGAGGAAGCCGAGCAGCGATGGACCAGAACCGCATTCCCGCGACCGTCCGACGGACGTACGGCGTCGACGACCTGAGTCAGGCCCCCAGCTTCGCGGGCGGATTCATCAACTTCGGCGACTGGAGCGGCATCGACACCGACGCGCCCACCCCGGAGGACCGCATCCGCAGCCAGGAGGAGCTGTACCGCCGGGTGCTGCGCACGTTCCCGGCCCCCACCGAGCGGCTGCGGCTGGCCGAGGTGGGCTGCGGCCGGGGCCTCGGCGCGGCCCTCGCGCTCTGCGAGTTCCGCTTCGCCGCGGTGACGGGCGTCGACATCCACCCGGACCAGGTCGAGCGCGCCCGCGCGGTCAACGCCCGCGCGCTGGCGACGTTCCCGGACCGCCTCGCCTACAGCCTGGGCGCGGCGGACGACCTGCCCTTCCCGGACGCCGCCCTGGACGGCCTCTACTCCGTGGAGGCGGCCCAGCACTTCCGTGAACTGACCGGCTTCGCCCGCGAGTCGGCCCGGGTGCTGCGCCCCGGCGGCCGGCTGGCCGTGACGACCTTCTTCAGCTCCGGCCCGGAGGTCGCCGAGCGGCTCAGCATCCTGCTCGGCAGCTTCGCCGAGGGCCTGGACGTCGCCCACCCGCTCGCCGCCTTCACCGACGACCTCACCGCCGCCGGCTTCAGCGAGGTCACCACCGAGTCGATCGGCACCGCCGTCTGGCCCGGTCTGGACCGCTACCTGAAGGACACCGTGCCGCCCGGCCACTGGGCCCGCAACTTCCTCGCCGCCTGGCAGAGCGGCCTGCTCGACTACCACCTCGTCACCGCCACCCGCGTCTGACCGCACCGCACCGGGCGGCGCCCCGGCCGAAATCCGAGGCTCGACGTGACCATGGCGGTGCGCCACACTCTTCCCTTGGCAACACACGCGCTCCCACCGCACCGACCGCCCCATGCCGAGGAGGCGACGCAGCCGCACCGCGCCGCTTCCACCACCGCACATCGGAGAGCACACGGTGACCACGAGTCAGCAACTGGAGATCGACTTCTCGTCCGGCAGATCCGGCACGGGACCGGCCACCTGGGGCCAGCAGGCCATCTGGGACGCCGTGGGCCGGCTGGCTCCGGCCGACGCGCCGCGCTACAACATCACGGCCTCCGCCCCGCTGGACCCGGGCCTGCCGGTGGCGGTCGTGCTTGGCGCCCTGGAGGGCCTGCTCCAGCTGCACGACTCGCTGCGCACCCGGCTCGTCGAGGACGACCGGGGGAGACTGCGGCAGATCGTCGACCCGGCCGGCCGGCTGACCGTGCACACCCACCGGTGCGACGGCGACGCGGCCGACCTCGCCGCGGTCGGCGCCGCCCTGCACGAGGAGTTGGCGGCGCTGCCCTTCGACTGCACCGCGCAGTGGCCGATACGCGTCGGCCTGGTCGAGACGGCCGGGCTGGTCCGGCACATGGCGCTCGTCCTCTCCCACACGGCCCTGGACGGCGCGGGCATGGGCCTGCTGGTGCTGGACCTCAGCGAGCTGGCGCAGGGCGCCTCGGTGGAAGCCATCAGCACCCTCCGCGGCGCCCAGCAGCCGCTCGAAGAGGCGGAGTTCCAGACCTCCGCGCGCGGTCTGCGGCGCGATGTGAACGCCCGCGCCCATGTGGTGCGCAAGCTACGGCTGGGGCCGCCGCGGCTCTTCCCGCCCGCCGCGACCCACGCGCCGGAGCCCTTCCCGAACGCCGTGCTCAGCTCCCCGGCGCTGCTCCGGGCGGTCGACACGGTCGCGGCCGGCCACCGGGCGAGCACTTCCTCGGTGCTGCTCGCCGCGGTGGCGGTGATGACCGCGCGGCTCTCCGGCTCTCCGGACGCGGTGCTCCAGGTGATCGTCAACAACCGGTTCCTGCCCGGGCTGGCCTCCGCGGTGAGCCCGGTGGCCGGCGATGGCCTGTTCCATCTGCCGGACGCGGACGGCGAGTTCGGCGACGCCGTCCGCCGCACCCATGCCGCCTCGATCGCCACCTACCGGCACGCCTACTACAACAAGCGCCTGCTGGACGAGGAGACCGCCCGGCTGACCGCCGAGCACGGCCCGCTCGCCGACCGCTCCTGCGTCTTCAACGACACCCGCGACCTGCTCCCGTCGATGCTCGCCGCGCCCGACACCGAGTCCGATCCCGACCCCGGGCCCGACTCCGAACCCGGGTTCGACCACGACCCCGGAGCCGGAGCAGGAGCCGGAGCAGGGGCGGCCGACGCCGGCACCACCCTCACCTGGCCGGTCGAGTTCCCGCCGCGCCCCGGCCTCTCCTACGCCCTGGACGCGCTCCAGACCCCGGACGCGCTCCAGCTCGCGATGACGGCGGACAGCTCGGTGCTCCCCCGCCCCGCGATGGAGCGGTTCCTCTACGGCGTCGAAGCCCTGATCCTCAGCGAGGCCCGGGCGCTGGCCCCGGCCCTGGCCGTGCCCGCCTCCTGACCACCCGCGCCGCCGCCTCGCACGGGGGCCCGGCCGACCGCTCCACCGGTCGGCCGGGCCGGTGCGTCAGTGCCGCTGCTCGTGGACCGAGTTGGTCTCCTGGATCTTCTTCCACGACTTCGGCTCCGGCAGCTGCGCCTTGGCCGTCGGCACCAGGGCCGGCGCGCCGGCCGCGCCGGGCGCCGACGCCGCCGGGACGCCCGCCGAGGACAGGGCCGGCTTCGAGTCGGTGAACAGCCAGGTGTTGAAGAGCTCCCCGAGCGGCTTGCCGGAGATCCGCTCGGCGAAGGCCTGGAACTGCGGGATGGTGGCGTTGCCGTAGCGGCGCTCGGTCGGCCACCCCTTCAGGATCTTGAAGAACTTCTCGTCACCGACGGCATTGCGCAGCGCCTGGATGGCCACCGCGCCCCGGTCGTAGACGGCTCCGGCGAACTGGTGGTCCGGCCCCGGGTCGCCCGGCCTGACCGTCCAGAAGGCGTCGCCGGCCGGGTAGAAGGAGTAGACGTAGTCGGCGAGCTCCTGTGCGGTGCCCTCGTTCTCGTGCTCGGACCAGAGCCACTGCGCGTAGCGGGCGAAGCCCTCGTTGAGCCAGATGTCGCTCCAGCGCTGGACGGAGACGCTGTCGCCGTACCACTGGTGGGCCAGCTCGTGCACGACGACGGCGGTGTTGGCGCCGCGCGAGAACTGGGCGGGGCTGTAGAACACCTGGGTCTGGGTCTCCAGGGCGTAGCCGGTCCTCACGTTGGGGACGTAGCCGCCGACCGAGTCGAACGGGTACGCGCCGAAGTAGCCGCTCAGCCAGTCCACCACCTCGCCGGTCCGCTCGACGCTGGCCCGCGCCGCGCCGTCGTTGTCGCCGAGGTCCTTGCTGTAGGCGGTGGTGACCGGCAGCCCACCGGGCGTGGTGTCGGTCCTGATGTCGAACTTGCCGATCGCCAGGGTGGCCAGATAGGTCGCCTGCGGCTTGGCCTCGCGCCAGTTGTAGCGCGTCCAGCCGGCCTTGGAGCTCTGGCCGGTCAGCAGGCCGTTGCTGATCGCCTGGGTGCCGTCGGGCACCAGGACGGAGACGTCGAAGGTGGCCTTGTCGGTCGGGTGGTCGTTGCTCGGGAACCACCAGGGCGCGCTCTCCGGCTCGTTGGCCGCGACGCCGCCGTCGGGGGTGCGCAGCCAGGCGGAGAAGCCGTCGCGCTTCACCTCGCCGGGCTTGTCCGCGTAGCGGACCACCACGGTCACCGGGCTGCCCTTGGCGAGCGGCCGGGCCGGGGTGATCTCCAGCTCCGACTCGCCGGTGGCGGCGAACGCGGCCGGGCGGCCGTTGACCAGGATCTCCTTGACGCCGAGCACGAAGTCCAGGTTGAACCGGGTGAGGTCCTGGGTCGTGGTGGCGAGGATGGTGGTGGTGCCTTCCAGTTCGTCGGTCACGGGCTGGTATTTGAGTCGGATGTCGTAGTGCGAGACGTTGTACCCGCCGTTGCCGGCGGTGGGGTAGTAGGTGTCGCCGATGCCCGCGGCACCCGGGCCGCCCTGGGCGGCGGAGGCGGGGACGGTCAGCAGCAGGGCGAGCGCGCCGGCGGCGGCGGGGACGAGCATTCTCTTGCGCAAGGCGGTCTCCGGGGTCACTGGGACAGTGGGTCGGATCGATCCCTGTCCCGGCGGGCCCCGGCCCACTCCTCCGGGATGAAATGTTCATGAGAAGAAATGAGCCGACATGGCGCCGCCGCGCGCCCGTCACCCCCGACCGCTCGCGACCCGGACCGACCCGGCCTCACGCCCCCAGCGCCACCGGCGCCCGCACCAGCGAGCCGTACTCCGTCCACGAGCCGTCGTAGTTCTTGACGTCCGGGTACCCGAGCAGCTCGGTGAGCGCGAACCAGGTGTGCGCCGAGCGCTCCCCGATCCGGCAGTACGCGATCACCTCGCGGTCCCGGGAGACCCCCTGCCCGCCGTACAGCGCGCGCAGCTCCTCGGCGGACCGGAAGGTGCCGTCGTCGTTGGCCGCCTGCGACCAGGGGATGTTCACCGCGCCGGGGATGTGTCCGGGCACCTGAGCCTGCTCCCGCGGCAGGTGCGGCGGGGCCAGTGCCTCGCCCCGGTACTCGGCCGGCGAGCGGACGTCGACCAGGACGGCGTCGGTGCCGGGCTTGGCGAACACCTCGGCCGTGGCCAGCACCTCGTCGCGCAGCGCGCGCACCTCGGGGTGTTCGGGCCCGCTCAGCCGGAGGGCGCTGTGCTGGTAGTCCATTACCTCCTGGCTGAGCTCCCGCTCCTCCAGCTCCCACTTCTTGCGTCCGCCGTCGAGCAGCCGCACCGGTCCGAAGCCGCGCAGCCGCAGCAGCCAGTAGGCGTAGGCGGCGAACCAGTTGTCGTTGCCGCCGTACAGCACCACGGTGGTGTCGTCCTCCACGTCGGCCGCGCGCAGCAGCTGCTGCACGCCCTCGCGGTCGGCGTAGTCGCGGCCCACCCGGCTGTGCAGGTCGGTGGTCCAGTTCCAGCCCACCGCTCCGGGGATGTGCCCCTGCCCGTACGCCGTGGTGTCCTCGTCCACCTCGACGATGCGGACGGTGCCGTCGTCGAGGTGCCGGGCGAGCCACTCGGTGGGGACCAGCGCCTCGGGGTGTGCGTAGCCGTTGCCGGTCATCGCTGCCCTCCTTCACTCGGACTCTTCGAACCTACGTCCGACCGCAGAGCCCGGCCACCCCCGCCCGCTACCCCTCGACCCCGGCCGGCCGCACCACGTAGTACAGGTTGAGCACGTCGCCCTCGACCCGCTTCGTCTCCACCGCGCCGAACCCGGCCTCGGCGAGCATCCGGCGGGCCGTCTGCTCGCCCCAGACCGTGCCCAGCCCCGCACCGCCCTCACCGAGCGAGACCGTCATGCAGTAGAAGGTCGACAGCGCGTACAGCGCCGGGGCGAGCGGGTGGTCGATGTTCTCCTCCAGCCGGCTGCTGGCGGCGATGTCGCCCATCAGGAAGACGCCGTCCGGCCGGAGCGCACCGGCGACGGCGGCCAGCGTCCGGGCCGGGCGGGCCAGGTCGTGGATCACGTCGAAAGCGGTGACCAGGTCGTAGGAGCCGGAGAGCGCGGCGGAGTCGGCGACCTCGAAGCGGGCGTTGGCCAGGCCCAGCTCGGCGGCCTCGGCCCGCGCCGCTTCGATGCCGGCCTCCGAGATGTCGACCCCGGTGCAGCGGCTCTCGGGGAAGGCCCGGGCGATCAGGTTGACGGCGTGCCCCTGCCCGGTGCCGATGTCGAGGGTGTCGACCCCGGCCCGCAGCCGCTCGGTCAGCCCGGGCACGAGCGGGAGGATGGCCTCCACCAGGGCCACGTCGTACACCCGCCGCGACTCCTCGCCCTGCAGGGCCTGGAACCGCGGGTACGCCGAGTAGGGCACCCCGCCGCCCTTCCGGAAGGCCTCCACCACCTGCTGCTCGACCTCGCCCATCAGCGCCAGGTACTGCATCAGCCCGGCCATGTTGTCCGGGCCGGCCGCCCTGGTCAGGGAGGCCGCGTGCTCGGGCGGCAGCGCGTAGGTGGACCGCTGCGGGTCGTAGTCGACGATCCCGCCGACCACCATGGCGCCCAGCCACTCCCGGACGTAGCGCTCGTTCAGCCCGCCGGCGCGGGCGATCTCCTCACTGGTCGAGGGGGCGAGCCCGGCCATGGTGTCGAAGAGCCCGGTCTGATGGCCGATGCTGGCCATGAATCCCAGGCAGGCGTCGTTCAGCAGGTGCAGGGTGCGCCCCGCGAACTCCTCTTGCCGGACCGGATCGAGTGCCGAAGCGGACATCATTCCTCCTCCGCCGTCGGAGCCGACGCGAACCCCTCCCCCAGCCACGCTACGCCGCCCGCCCGGCCGGGGCCGGTCGGCGGCGGCCGCACGGATCGGCGCGGGGCGGCCCGGCGATGACGACCGGGCCGCCCCGCGCCCACCGGGGTCGGCCGGCTCAGGAGAAGACGACGGACCGCAGGTGGAGCCGGTTGCTGTACTTCTTGCCCGGGAGCATCACGAAGAAGACCTCGCCCGCGCAGTCGAAGTCGAGGTAGCCCGTGGCCGTCGAGCGGGTGTGGTTCTCGGGCGCGAAGGCCGGAACGCCGGTGGTGGCACCCGGGAGGTCGACGCACTCGCCGCTCACCGGGTCGGCCAGACCGGTCTCCGCCCCGCGGCCGACCTTGTAGAGGAAGTCACCGGTGGCCGCACCGGCGGAGGCGGGTACCGCGAGGACGAGGGCGATGGCGCTGGCGGCGGCGAGCGTGGCGTTGCGGAGACGCATGGGGGAGGGGCCTTTCAGGGCGGTACCCACGGGTACCGGGGAAACTGATGCGAGAACACCCTAGAAGCCCAAAAAGCGCAGAAACGGTTCTTCCAATCCACTCTTTCGAGTGGTTTAGACGGAAATGCCGCTACCTGGCACCACTCCCCCGCACATGCGTCCTCACCCCGGCGGTGCGGTGAAGTAGTACCCGGAGTCGATCAGCACCGGCAGGTACGCCTTCAGCGCGGCCACCGTCTGCGAACGGTCGCCGCCGCCGTCGTGGTTGAGCACGATCGCGCCCGGCCGGACGTCCTTCAGGATCCGCTCGGTGATCACCGAGGTGCCCGGCCTGGCCCAGTCGCGCGGATCCACCGACCACCCCATCGACCGCATCCCGAGCGAGGCGCTGACCTTGAGCGCGGCCGTGGACCAGTCCCCGCCGGGCGCGCGGAACCAGGTCGGCGGCTTGCCGGTGGTCCGGTTCAGCAGGTCGGAGGTGCGCTCCAGTTCGTCGCGCACCTTGCCCTCCGAGAGGCTCCGCAGATCCGGGTGGGTCCAGGTGTGGTTGGCGATGTGGTGGCCGCGCGCCGCGATCTCCCGGACCAGCCCGGGGTGCTCGACGGCGTTCTCGCCGATCAGGAAGAAGGTGGCCCTGATCCGGTACTGCTCCAGCAGGGCCAGCACGGTCGGGGTGTGGCGCGGGTCCGGGCCGTCGTCGATGGTGAGGGCCACCACCCGGCGTTCGGCGTCGAGTTCGTACACCGGCTTGCTCTCGGCGGCCGTCAGCACCCGGGGCGCGGCGACCGGCGCGACCGAGGCGGCGGGTGCGGAGGAGGCGGGGGCGGCGGGCGCCGAGGCGGGGCCGGCCGCGGAGGCAGAGGCGGAGGGGGCGGGCGAGGGAGCGGCGGAGGGCGGGGCCGAGGCGGCCGAAGCCGTCGCGGCGGCGGCGGGCACGGCGGCGGGCCCGTCCGGGGCCGCACCGGCGGCCTCGGCACCCGGCGCGGCGGCGGCCGCGCCGTCCACCCCCTCCGACCCCCGGCAACCGGCGACCCCGAGCAGCGACATCCCGGCCGCGACCAGTAGCAATCTACGCGAAGTAATCTGACGATCAGACAGCATGATCGATGCTTCCCCCGCGAACCGTCACGCCTCCCACCGGCAACTCCGACGGCCCCCAGCATCACTCCGACGGCCCAGCCCCACCGCGCCCCGGCGGACCGGGTGACCACCGCCCCGACCGGACCGCTACGCTGACCTCCCCAGTGTGATGATCTGTCTTCAGAGGACGTGGCCATGACGACAAGTCAGGACTTCTCCGACCAGGCCCAGGACGACGCCGTCGAGCTGAGCGAGTGGCAGCGCTTCGGCGTCGACACCAGCGCTCCGCACTCCGCACGCGTGTACGACTACTGGCTGGGCGGGAAGACCAACTTTCCGCCGGACCGCGCCATGGGACAGGCCATCGAGCAGGCCGTCCCCAGCGTGAAGGCGATGGCCAAGGAGAACCGGGCGTTCCAGGGCCGCGCCGTCCGCTACCTGGCCCGGGAGCAGGGCATCCGGCAGTTCCTCGACCTCGGCACCGGCATCCCCACCTCGCCCAACACCCACGAGATCGCCGAGGCGGTCAGCCCCGGCACCCGGGTGGTCTACGTCGACAACGACCCGATCGTGCTCGCCCACGCCCGGGCACTGATGGTCTCCACGCCCGCCAGCCGCACCACCTACATCCACGCCGACCTGGGCAAGCCCGCCGAACTGCTCGGCGACCCGGCGCTCACCTCCACGCTGGACCTCGACCGGCCGGTCGGCCTGCTGATGATCGCCGTCCTGATGCTGGTCGCCGACGAGGACGACCCGTGGGCCAAGGTCGCCGCGCTGCGCGACGCGCTGCCCAGCGGGAGCTGTCTGGCGCTCACCCACCCCACCCAGGACTTCGACCCGGCGAGCGTCGCCAAGGTCGCGGAGGCGGCCCGGGCCGGCGGGATGACCCTCGTCCCGCGCACCCGTGACGAGGTCGCCGCCTTCTTCGACGGCTGGGAGCTGATCGAGCCCGGGGTCGCCCCGGTGATGGGCTGGCGCCCGGACGGCGAGCCGCCGGCCGACCCGACCGCCGCCTACTACTGGGGCGGCGTCGCCCGGAAGCCGTAGGCGCGCCCGTCGGCACCCCCCGGGGCGGACCGGCCCCGGGGGCCCCGCTATTTCAGCAGCCTCGACAGCCGCCGGTCCGCGAGCGGTTTGCCGCCGGTCTGGCAGGTGGGGCAGTACTGCAGCGAGGAATCGGCGAACGACACCTCGCGCACGGTGTCCCCGCAGACCGGGCACGGCTGCCCGGTCCGGCCGTGCACCCGCAGGCCGAGCTTCTTCTCCGCCTTGAGGTCCCCCGCCGCCAGCCCGCGGGAGCGCTCCACCGCGTCGCGCAGGGTGGCGCCGAGCGCCTCGAACAGCCGGGCCCTCTCGTCCTCCGTCAGGCTCGACGCCAGCTTGTACGGCGACATCCGGGCCGCGTGCAGCACCTCGTCCGAGTAGGCGTTGCCGACCCCGGCCAGCACGCCCTGGTCCCGCAGCACGCCCTTCAGCCGGCGGCGCTCGCCGCTCAGCAGGGCGGTGAAGTCCGCCAGGGTGAAGCCCGGGTCCAGCGGGTCCGGGCCGAGCCGGGCGACACCGGGGACGGCCGCCGGGTCCGTCACCACGTACACCGCGAGCCCCTTCTTGGTGCCCGCCTCGGTGAGGTCGAAGCCGTCCCCGTCGAGCCCCTCCAGCCGCACCCGCAGGGCCAGCGGGTTCTTCCCGCCCGGGCGCGGGGGCTCGGCCGGCAGGCTGTCCTTCCACCGGAGCCAGCCGGCCCGGGCCAGGTGGACGACCAGGTGCAGGCCGCCGGCCTCGATGTCGAGGAACTTCCCGTGCCGGGTGACGGGGCCGACCGTCCGCCCCTCCAGCGCCGTCACCGGCGGGTCGTAGGTCTTCAGGGCGCTGATGGCCACCGGCTGCACCCGGGCGATCACCCGCCCGGTCAACCGCTCGGACAGGAAGGCGCTGAGGGCCTCGACCTCGGGCAGCTCCGGCATGCGCCCAGTCTCGCGCAGACCTCCGGCCCCCGCCCGCCGGTCGCCTCCCGGTCGTCCGGTCCTCCCGGTCGTCCCGGTCGTCCGGTTGTCCGGTTACCGCCGCTCTCGTTGCCCCGCGGCGGCCGGTGGGCGCAGGCTGGAGGTGCCCCGCACCACCGCAGCGCCCGAGCCCGGGAAAGGTCCGGCCCCCTCATGAGCACGCTCGAAGAGCAGATCGACATCGATGCCCCGGTGCTGGCGGCCTGGGAGCAGCTGCACCGGGTCCACGACTACCCGCGGTTCGTGGGCGGGGTGCGCAGCGCCTACCCGCACGGCACCAGCCTCGCGCACCTCGGGGTGGAGATCGGCGGGACCGAGCGCGACGTCGAGACCGAGATCACCGACCGGGGCCGGGGCCGGGTGATGGCCTGGCGGACGCTGAACGGCCCGCGGCTGCACGGCGCGTTCGCGCTGCTCCCGCTCGACCGGAGCCACACCCGGCTGCAGATCCGCGTCGAGTACGACCCGGAGACGGTGCAGCAGGTGTTCGGCGGGCCGCGCGGCTTCGCCCAGGCCGGTGCGATCGAGCGGGTGGTCCGTGCCGACCTGGAGCTGTTTCGGGAGATCGTCGAGGCCCGGACGGCCGCCGCCCGCCCCGGGCCGGCTGCCGAGAGCCCTCGATAAGGATCGAATAAGCCCAGCTCAGAGCCGGTGGTGAGGATCTTCACAGGAGTCCGTCGGCCAGGTCGTCCACCGTTCAACCTGTGGCAGACTCGGATGCCATGAGTACCGGCCCGGCCACCAGGACGCTTCGCGCGGCGATCTTCGCCGCGCTGGTCGTGCTGCTCGCCGGGCTCGGCCAGGTGCTGGTCACGGGACGCCCGCTGCCGCTCGGCACGCTGGCCGTGGCCGGCGGCGCCGTCTTCGCGGTGGCGTTCTCCCTGGCCGGATCCGAGCGCGGCTTCCCGGCGATCGCGGCGGTCTTCCTGCCGCTGGAGCTGGGTCTGAGCGCGCTGTTCGACTTCGCCCAGAGCACCTGCCCCTCGCTCCCGCCCGGCTCCGCGCGCGGCTTCGAGCCGCTGCTGTGCGGCGGCGGCTCGCTCGGCGGGGTCCTGCTGGGCCACGGTGCCTCCCGGTCCGCCGGCCTGCTGGTGCTGCTGGCACTGCACGGCGCGATCGCCCTGGCCGCCGCCTTCTGGCTGCGCCGCGCGGACGCCGCGCTGAGCGCGTTCGCCGCCTCCGCCCGGGTGCTGGGCGACTTCGCCCGGCGCTTCCCGGCCGCCGCCGGCCACTGGCTGCTGCTGCTCGCGGCGCCCGTCCCGGCCCGGCCGCTGGTGCGGATGCCGTTCCCGCGCGCCAGCCGCGTGCGCGTCCCCGTCGAGGACGTCCTGCTCAGCCCCGCCGTCCGGCGTGGGCCTCCGGTGCCCGTCCCGGCCTGCTGAGAGCACTCTCCCGAGCGTTTCCCGGCCGGTCGTTCTCGCCGCGCGCCCGTGCGCGCCCGCCCGTCACCGACCGAGAGCACAGGACGACACCCGCCATGAGCAAGAAGCCCCAGCCGATCAACGCCAGGACGACGAACACCCGGGCCGCCAGGAGCGAGGCCCGGCGCGCCGCCACCGAGCGGATGCGCGAGGAGCGCGAGCGCACCGAGCGGTCGGCGAGGATCCGCCGCCGGACGATCGTCGGCGCCGCCTCCGCCGCCGTGCTGGCGCTGGCCGCCGGTGTGGCCTTCGCCGTCGGCGGCTCCTCCGGCCCGGCCGACACCGCCGCGGCCGGGCCGCTGGTCGTCCCCGCCAACGCGGGCGGCGCCGACGGCACCGTGATCACCTACGGCAGGGCCGACGCCCCGCACACCCTGGAGATCTACGAGGACTTCCGCTGCCCGTACTGCGAGCAGCTGGAGACCACCAACGGCAAGACCGTCCAGCAGCTCGCCGACGACGGCACCTACAAGATCGAGTACCACCTGGCGACGTTCCTGGACCAGGGCCTGGGCGGCAAGGGCTCGCGCACCGCGCTGGCCGCCGCCGGGGCGGCGCTCAACGAGGGCGTCGACAAGTTCAAGCAGTTCCACGACGTGCTGTACGCCAACCAGCCCGACGAGCGCAACGACGGCTTCGCCGACGCGAACCGGCTGCTGGACCTCGCCGAACAGGTCCCGGGGCTGAAGACGGACGCCTTCGTGAAGGCCGTCCAGGACGGCACCTACGCCCCGTGGGCCAACCAGGTGAACAAGGCCTTCGACAAGAGCGGGGTCACCGGCACCCCCACGGTGAAGCTGGACGGTACCAAGCTCGACGTCTTCACGAACGGCGCGCCCGTCACTCCCGAGCGCTTCACCGCGATGGTCAAGCAGGTGACCGGGTGACGCCCGCCGGTACGGTCGCCGCACCCGCGCGCGGCCACGGCGCGAGCCGGCCGTTCGCGCTCCTGCTGCTGATCGGCGGCACGATCGGGATCTTCGCCTCGGCCGTCCTCACACTGGACAAGATCCGGCTGCTGGAGGACCCGTCGTACGTCCCCAACTGCAACATCAACCCGATCATCAGCTGCGGCTCGATCATGCGCAGCGACCAGGCCGAGGCCTTCGGCTTCCCCAACTCGCTGCTGGGCCTGGTCGGCTTCGCCATGGTGATCGCGATCGGCGCCGGCCTGCTGGCCGGGGCGACGTACCGGCGCTGGTTCTGGCTCGGCCTCCAGGCCGGGACGGTGTTCGGGATCGGTTTCGTGACCTGGCTGATGTACCAGGCGCTGTACCGGATCGGCGCGCTCTGCCCGTACTGCATGGTGGTCTGGGCCACGATGATCCCGCTGTTCTGGTACACCACCCTGCACAATCTGCGCACCGGCGTGATCCCGACCCCGCGCGCCCTGCGCCCGGTGGTGCGGGAGGCCGCCCGCTACCACTGGGCGGCGCCGGCGCTCTGGTACGCGGTGATCGTGCTGCTGATCCTCGACCGGTTCTGGTACTACTGGCGCACGCTGGTCTAATCGAGCCCCCATGATGGCTCCCACCTGCGGTTTCCCGGGTGGGAGCCATCGGCATGTCCTCTCCGGGCCGTCTATGGGCCGTCGTACCGCTGGGCGGGGTCCTGGTAGAGGGCGTCCACGGCCCGGCGGGTCCGCTCCGGACTGCTCGGCATGAGGTGCGTGTAGGTCCGCAGAGTGATGGCCGCGTCCGCGTGCCCCAGGTACTCACTCAGGGCCTTGATGTTCTCGCCGACGTCGAGCAGCACCGAGGCGTAGAAGTGGCGGAGGGCATGCATCCCGTCCCGGGGCGCGCTCGCGGGCCGCTCCCCCGGCCGTGGGGCTGGAATCACTCCCCCGGTCACCAGCGCGGGCTTCCACACTGACTGGTTGAACGTCGACCGGCGAAAGGTCCGCCCAGCCCCATCGGTGAAGAGCAGCACTTTGGTGACCTTGGGGCCGTCCCACGTTCGCCATGGGAGCGTCACCGCAGTCGGAGGAAAGGCCGCGATGTGTTCCTTGAGAATCGCCGCGACGGCCGCCGGCAGTGGTACGTCACGCGTCTTGTTCCCCTTCGGCGGCGCAAAGACCAGCCCCTGCCGGAGACCCTTGACCTGCGAGACAACGCGAAGAGTTTCCGCCTCGAAGTCGATCGCGTCGACAGCCAGACCCAGAATCTCCCCTTGTCGGAGGCCGCACCCTCCCCCGAGATCCACCACCGGCCGAAGAGACTCCGGGAGCCCTGCCCGCACCGCGAACAGCCGGTCGGCCGTCCATGGGACGACGCGCTCCCGTTGTGACGTCGGCTGACGGACTGACCGGGAAGCACAGGGATTCCGCACGAGGAAGCCGTCGTCCACGCCGGCGGAGAGCACCGCGCGGGCGTCGGTGTAGATGATCCCGATGTACGACGCCGCCAGGCCGGTGCCTTCCAACCGCTTGAGCCATTCACGGATGTGGATGGGCTGGAATGTCCCCATGGGACGGGAGCCGATGTACGGGAGCACGTGCAGACGGAGCCGCCTCTCGGTGCCCTCTTGTGTGACGGCGTCCGTCGTCTGGGAAGCCAGCCAGCGAATCGCGTACTCCTGGAAGGTCGTCCGTGCGGCCTTGGGGTCCAAGTACTGCCCGCGCTCCATGTCGGCTCGCGTCTGCGCCAGCCAGAGGTCCGCCTCCCGCTTCTTGCGGTCAGGGAAGCTCTTGCTCCTCTCGTTCCCGTCGGGCCCGATGTACCGGGCGCGGTAGCGCATCCCCGTGCCGTAGCGCTCGGACTTCACCCGACGGTCCTTACCGTCGGAGCCGGTCTCGGTCTTGTACCAGCGGTCCTGAACGTGACCAGCCACTTAGCTGGCCTCCTTTCGGTAGGGCACGGCGAAGGCCCGTGACGTTGGGCGTCACGGGCCTTCTGCCGAGCGATCAGTGAGCTTCAGACGGCGTCCTGGCGGGCCTGGCTGTCCATCCACGCGAGGACGGAAGCCAGGGTGAAACGAACATGGCGCCCAGCGCGGAATCCCTGCGGTCCGGTGCGCTTCCGGCGCCACTGGTAGACGGTTTCGACCGAGGGGAGTTTGAGAAACTCCGCCAGTTCCTCACAGGTGAGGACGACGAAGCGGGGGTCGGTCTGCCCGCCGCTGGGCAACGCTGAGTTCTTGGGCATGTCTGCTCCAGAGTCGAGGAGACGGTTTCGACGGTTTCGGCGCCCGTGGCAGTCGTGAGGAAGCGATGGCGGACCGCAGGCCGCTGTCACAGCGATGTCACCGACATCGGACCTGGTCAACGGCTTGCAGTGACAGCTGTGACAGCTGTGACAGTTCGAGCATGACCGTGACTGTCACACGGTCTGTGGCGCGACGTACGCGCCGCTGGCGTCAGTACGAAGCTGGCCGTCTTTGACCATGCGAGTGCAGGTCTGACGAGTGTTCGCGTAATCGAGGCCCGTGGCTGTGGCGATGTCCTTGGGCTTGCTGCCGGGGTAAGCCCGGACGTGGGCGAGGATCTGGGCGCGGGTGTCGCCGACGGTGTGGTCGCTGGCGGGTCCGTCGAGGAGGAGCCAGCTGCCGGTGTTGGGTTGGAATTCGAGGGCGTGTTCGTTCTCGTCGACGTCGCGGCCGGTGATGTGGAGGACGCCGTCGGCTTTGCCGCGTGAGCGCTTGAGGACGAGGGTGGCATCGGCGGCGCCGGCGAGGCCGTTGGTGCCGGAGACCTCGGCGAGGAAGTCGTCGGAGGCCATTTTGCGGACGTGGTGGACGAGGATCGTGGCGACGGAGTGGCGGTCGGCGACCTGCTTGATGTGGCCGATGGCGGCGTAGTCGGCGTCGTAGGCGGCGGTGCCGGGCGCGGAGTTGCCACGGACTTTGGCGAAGACGTCGATGACGACCAGGCGGGCGCCGGGGTTGCGGGTGAGCCATCCGTCGAGGGCGTCGGCGCCGCCCTGGGGCAGGGGCGGGAACTCGGTGACGAGGGTGAGGGCCTTAGGGGCGTCGCGTCCGGCGAGGAGTTTGCCCATGCGGGTCTTGAGGCGGCGTGGGGTGTCCTCAAGGGCGAGGTAGAGGACGGGGCCGGGCTCGACGTCGATGCTGCCGAAGGCGGGGCGGCCGGCGGCGACGTCGAGGCCGAGGCCGAGGGAGAGCCAGGACTTGCCGACCTTGGGCGGTCCGGCGAGAAGGCTGACGCCCTCGGCGAAGAACCCGGGTACGGCCCAGCGGGGTTCGGGGAAGTCGGTGGCCATGAGGTCGGCCGCCGACCACACCGTGCGGGGCCGGGAAGGGGCCATGACGGCCTCGACGGGGGCGGTCGGGGGCCCGGGGTCGGGAGTCGGCCAGGGGTCCGCGTGAGGGGCCGCTTCGTCCGGCCAGGGGATGTCCGGCTCGTCGTCGCCGACGATTCGCAGCCGCGGGCCGGGCGGTGCGTCCCCCGGCCCGGCCGGGCGGGTCACGCGACGCCCGGGCGGGGGCAGGTGGCGGCCGGCGGCGGGGGAACGGTCATGGTGGGGCCTTTCGGGTCGGGGCGGGATCGGCGGCAGGTGCCGAGCGGCGGGGTCTTGGTGCTCTTAAGAGGGGTGGGCGGGGTTGTGGGCGATGGACCAGTTGAGGGCGCTGGTGATGGTCGCGGCGGCGTCGCGCGGGGGCAGTCCGGCCCGTTCTGCCCCCGCCTTAAGAGCCTGTTCGACGTCGCCACGGTGGAGCTGGCCGCTGGCGACGAACCGGCCCAGCGCGCGGGCGGCCCGGGTCAGGGTCCAGTTGCGGGTGCCCTCGGGGGCGTTCGCGACGTTGGAAGCCTCGCTGCGCAGGGCGGCGTCCGCGTAGGCAGGGCGGTTGCGCCTGCCCCGTTCGGCCAGCCCGGACGCCAGGGGGGCGGGGTGGGAGGGGGCGGGGGTGAGAAGGGTCAGGAGCCAGGGCGGTAGCGGGGCCGGGTCGGTGTCGCGGACGACCGTGTAGGGGCGGCCGGCGATGAGGCTTCCGGGCGCGACGACGTAGCCGCCGCCGGCGCGCGTGTCGACCTTCCAGCCGAGGCCGCGCCCGCAGTCCCCGCTGGTGTTGCGCAGGCCCGTGCCGGGTGGGACGGCGAAGTACAGGTGGGTGCTGCCGCTCGGGGTGGTGACGGTGAACGTGTCGTCGGGGTAGGGCTGGCCGTGCTGCTCGCAGATGAGGGCGAAGACGTCGTGGCCGCTGACGACACCGGGCAGTGCCCAGGTCTCGGGCGGCCGGTCGTCGGGGTTCTTGGGCATGTCGAGGTCGATGACGAGCAGGGCGGAGGGGCCGCAGGCGATGCCGATGTTGTAGGGCCCGGCGCTCCAGCAGCGCCGGATGCGTTCGGGGTCGAGGGTGGCGCGCTTCTCCCAGTCCTTGACGGCCGGGGGCTTCTTGCTTCCGGGCGTGACGGGAAGGACGTGGCGGCCGCGGTCGGCGGCGGCGAGGGCGGCGGCCAGCAGGGGGTTCGGGTTCACCGGTCTTTCTCCTTCCGGGAGGGTGCCCGGGGCGGGCGGGTGGCGGCTCGCCCCGGGCACGGGTGGTCGGCTAGTTGGCCGGGTCGGGATGGAGGGGCAGCTGGCCGTCGGTCGCGGTGCCGGGCTCGGGGGGCATGAGGGCGTCGAGGGCGGCGCGGTGGCGGCGGTCGGTGTCGGGGCAGATGGTGCGCTGGTCGGCGGTGACGAGCCAGCCGCAGCGGCGGGCGTTGTCGGCGGCGATCCGCGGGGTGTCGAAGAGCGGCAGCACGCAGTCGTCGGTGTCCTCGTCGCCGCACACGTCGCAGGTGACGATGTGGAAGGTGATGGCGCGGATCACGGGATCTCCTAGGCGGCCTTGAGACGGCGGCCGGGGGCGGCCGTCAGGGTGTCGGTCCAGGTGGAGCGCAGGGCGGCGCGGTCGTGGCGCTCGCGGGCCGGGGTGCCGGACTTGTGCTCGGCGGCGCGGACGGGCATCTGGAGGCCGAGGAAGTCGGGCCCGGCGGCGATCAGCAGCGGCTTGCCCGGTCCGGCGGACCAGGTGGTCAGCGGCTGGTACCGGTGGGCGGCCTTGGCCCAGCGCGCGAGGAAGTCGGCGTTGTAGCAGGCTTCGGTGTCCTGGCGGGGTTCGGCGGCGAGGGCGTCCGCGAACAGCGGCCGCCAGGCCGGGAACTTCGCGGCGAGCGGCGTGTGGGCGGACAGGCTCAGCGAGCGGGTGCCGTCGCCGACCGCCAGTCGGGCGTCCGAACGGTCGACGGCCTTGGGCGCGGTGTAGGTCAGGAAGAGGGCGGCGGGTCGGTTGCGGGTGGGGAAGAGGGCGCGCAGGGCGGTGAGGTCCGTGCGGGCGATGAACGCCTTCCACGGGGCGGCGGCCTCGGTGGCTTCGCGGCGGGTGAGGGCGAACGTGTAGCGGTCGGTGGCGGCGGCGAACAGGTGGGTGCCGGTGGCCTCCAGGTAGATGCCGTGGATGGACGGCAGGGTGTCGTCGGTGGCGATGTGCGGGGTGAGCTGGCGCACCAGGTGCGGCAGGTCGGTGATGGTCACGGACACGGTGAGGCTCCCCTCGGGTGGGCTCAGAACAGGGCGTCGGGTTCGGCGGGCGGGTTGGCCGCCTGGTGGGTCTTGCGGGTGGCGCGGGTGGTGGCGTCGAGGCAGGCCGGGCACCAGGCGGCCAGCGCGGCCTTGGGCAGGGCGGCCGTGCGGTGCGGGGGCAGGAGCAGGTCGGCGGGGGCGGCGGGGGCGGCGACCAGGCGCACGGGGCCGTGGCCGTGGCGCGGGTGGTCGCCGTGGGCGGTCTTGCAGCGGCCGCCGTCCTTGTCGTGGGACCTGCCGCAGGTGCCCCGGCACTGGCAGCGGCCGGCGGCGGCCGCGGTGACGGCCTGCCACAGGCCGCTGTCGGCGAGCGGCGCGGCCCGGCGGGTCACGACGTCCATCCGGTGGGCAGGTCCTGGCCGGTGACGGCCTCGACCAGGGCGCCGAGCAGGAGTTCGGCGACGTTGGAGGTGACGGCGTTGCCGTACTGGCGGACCTTCTCGCGCTTGTTGCCGACCACCACGTAGTCGCGGGCGAAGGTCATCGCGGCGCCGATCTCGTGCGGCTCCAGCATCCGGAACAGCACCTCGTCCACGTCCGTACCGGCCCGCCGGCCTCCTGCGGCGAGGCCGTAGCGGTCGCGGGTGGTGAGGGCGGCGACCGGCTCGCCGACGGGCCGGGCGGTGCCGGTGCCGTAGTACGGCGTCAGCAGCGCCGGCCAGTCGGCCGTGCCGGAGGCGGGCGGCAGGGTGAGGCCGTGGTGGTTGCCGGAGGCGGTGACGGTGGCGAGCGTGTCGAGGACGGGCCGGGCGTCGGAGGAGCCGCCGCGCAGTTCGGTGATGAACGGGGCCCAGGCGAGGCCGGTCTCGTTGCGGGCGGTCTGGGTGCGCAGCGGGTCCGTCGCGGGTCCGGCGCTCTTGCCGTCGCGGCCCTCGGTGGGGACGAGCAGGGGCGGTACCGCGAGTCCGTCGTTCTCGCGGGTGGTGCGGGTGGGTGCCGGGTGGGTGAGCGGTGTCGCGTTCTCGCGCCAGGTGCCGCCGGCCGGGGCGAGCAGCGGGACGCCGTACTTGAGGATTCCGGCGCGGATCCGCTCGCGGGTCGCCGGCGCGTAGGGGGTGAACTTCCTGGTGGGCTTGCCGTCGCCGATGCGGCGGCCGGGCAGCGACCAGTCGATGACGGCGGCGGCCGGGAGGACGGGCGGTTCGACGACGGCGTTGCGGCAGGTGACGTTGGGGCAGCGGTAGACGTACTGCTGGCGGTAGCGGCCCATGTCGGCGCCGCGCTTCTTGAACACCTGCACGGCCCGCACCGCCCGGTCGCAGCCCTCGCACCAGGCCATGGGCCGCAGCCACTTGTCCCAGTCCGGGCCCCGGCCGAGGTCGGCGCGCCAGTAGGCGAGGTAGAGGCGGTCGCGGGACTGGGGGGCGACGGGGGTGGTGGCGGGGCGGGCGTGCATGGAGTTCAGGGCGATGAGGCGGGTGCGGTAGCCGAGGGCCCGGATGTCGCCGACCCAGGCCGACCAGAGGTCCCAGGCGCGGACGTCGATGACGTTCTCGACGACACCGGCGAGCACCGGCCTGCCGCGCGCGGCCATGGCCTCCAGGTAGCGCGGCACGTCCCACATGAGGGCGCGGGAGCGGTCGGTCGCGGCGTCGGGGAGGGTCTCGCCGAACAGGTCGGGCTGCTTGTCGAAGTCGCGCTTCTTGCCGCGGGCGTTGGACCACTTCGGGCATTCCGGGGAGGCCCAGAACAGGTCGGCGGCGGGGAAGCTGGCGACGTCGGCGTCGTGGAGGTCGCCGAGGAAGTGGTCGGCCTGGGGGAAGTTCGCGGAGTGGGAGGCGATGGCCTTGTCCCAGTGGTTCGCCGCGAGGACGGGGGTCACGCCGGGGACGGCGGCGGCGCCGGTGCTGCTGCCGCCGGCGCCGCAGAAGAAGTCGATGTAGGTCAGGCCCACGGTTCCTCCGTCCAGGTGGTGAGGTGGAACAGGTCGAGGACGTCCAGGGGTAGGGTCTCGACGGTGCCGTGCTCGTCCTGCGCGAGGAGGGCGGGCGGCTCGGCGTGGCGGGCGAGGATGCCGAGCGCGCACGCCGGGGCGTCGTCCTCCTCGACGTCGGGGCGCAGGGCCCAGATCTGGCCGGGAGCGGCGAGGGCGAGCGGGTCGCCGGCCTCGACCCGGTCGCGGGCCAGCCGAAGGGCGGCGGCCGGGGCCAGGTGGTCGAGGGCGGCGATGTGGCGGGCGAGGCCCAGGGTGTGGGCGGCGGCGCGTTCGGGGCCGACCACACGCGGCAGCGCGGTCACCGGGCACCGCCGAGCAGCTCGTCGAGGAGCGGGGCGAGGTGCCGGTTGGCCTGCCAGGTCAGGGTGGCGACGGCCGCCTTGGCCTCGTAGGTGAGGGTGCGGCCCGGCCGCGCCGTGCTCGGCCGGGCGAGGAGGTGCGAGGGCACCGGGACGAAGACCTCGGCGGTGACCAGCAGGACGGGCTTCTCGGTGGCGTCCGGGGCGCCAAGGACCGGCCGGTGCTCGTGGTCGTGCCAGGGGTTGAGCTGCCGGCCTGCGAGCCCCGCGGGGCGCTGGGCGAGGTGGCGGTGGTGCAGGGCGACACGCGCGCGCAGGCTCAGGCCGCCGTCCGGGCCGGTGACGGGGCCGAGGTCGAGGAGGTCGGGGCGCACGCTCACGTAGCCGGGGGCCATGACCGGGGCGGCCGCGGTGCGCCACGCGATGACGGCGAACTGGGCGGCGGGCAGCGGCTCGCCGTCGTAGTGGAAGCAGTCGGCGCTCTTGGCGAGGTAGGCGCCGTACCGGGAGTGGCCGTCGGAGGCCTGCTCCCGGTCGCGGATTTCGTCGATGACGGCGAGCGTGTTGTGGTCGAACTCGGGCATGCTGAAGTCCTGATCTCTGAGATGGGATCGAAGAGGCCCCGCAGCAGCCGGACGACCTTGCCGGGATGGCCGTCTGCTGCGGGGCTTCGTGCTGCGCGTGGCGCGTGGCTAGAACGGGGGCTCGGGCGAGGCGCCCACCGGGGCACCGCTCCAGGTGCCCGCGCCGGTCGAGGCGGGAGCGGCGGGAGCGCCGCCGGGGGTGGCGGTGGACCACGGGTCGGTCTGGGCGCCGGGGGCGGTGCCGGTGCGCTGGGTCTTGGTGACCTTGGCGGTGGCGAACTTGAGGCTGGGTCCGATGTCGTCGACGTCGAGGCCGAGCATGGAGCGGTTCTCGCCCTCCGGGGTCTGCCAGTTGTGCTGGACGAGACGGCCGGTGACGACCACGCGCATGCCCTTGGTCAGGGTCTCGGTGGCGTGCTCGGCGACCTCGCGCCAGGCGGTGGCGCGCAGGAACAGCGCGGTGCCGTCCTTCCACTGCCCGCTGGTCTTGTCGTAGCTGCGGGGGGTGGAGGCGATGGTGAAGCGGGCCATCGCCACGCCGGTGTTGGTGAAGCGCAGTTCGGGGTCGTCGGTGAGGTTGCCGACGACGGTGATCGGGGTCTCTCCCACGGACACGGTGCCTCCAAGGCGGTGGGGTGTCGGGAGCGGGGTCTGCCCGTCCCCCGCACCACCCGGGCCGCTGCCACCGTCAGCGGCGGCGGCCCGGGGGGCACGGCGGTCGGCACAGGCCGGATCAGATCTCGTTGGGGTTCTGGGCGAAGTCGCAGGTGCCGTCGCAGTCGTAGTAGCCGCAGCCGCCGCACTCGGGGCAGTTGTCGTAGTCGATGGGGACGTAGTCCTGGGCCTCGTCGTCCCAGGCTTCGTCCTCGTAGCCACCGCCGGTGCCGTGGCAGCCCTCGCACAACTCGGTGTGGCCGGGCCGAGGGTTGGCTTGCTCCTCCTCAAGGTGGCGCTGTTCCTCGGCGAGGTCGAGGGCGATCTCGGCGCCCTTCTCTTCCTCGCGGGACGGCTGGTCGGCGTAGTCGAGTGCGACGAAGTCGTCGTCCATGGGCGGCCTTTCGGGTTTGAGTCAGCGGTGGGTTGCGCGGGCGGCGGCGATGTCGAGTTGGCGGTGGACCTGGGCCGGGGTGCGGCCGGGGGTGTCGTTCCACTGGTCGACGGAGCGCACCGACCGGTCGAGGGCGGTGAACTGCTCCATGAGGTGGCGGCGGGCGTCCATGACGGTGGCCTGGGTGCCGTATCCGGCTGTCAGGACGGCGAATTGGGCGCCGAGGAGGCAGCGGCGGCCGCGTTCGTCCCACAGTGCGCCCTGGCACCAGCCGTGGACGGTGAGGTAGCGGGAGAGCAGGCGCAGGTGGGTGGCGGTGTCGATGGCCACCGGTGCCGGCGGGCGACGCCTGGCGCGGTCCAGCAGGGTGGCGTGGGGGCGGGGCATGCCGAGGTCCCAGGTGATGGGCGCCTGGCCGAGCGCGCAGATCGGCGGGACGGCGATCGGGCGGGCGGGTCCGGGGAGGGTGGCGAGGTAGTGCTCGACCTCGCGGACGAGGACGCCGCCGTCGGCCACGAACGCCAGGTCCGGCATCGCGAGCAGTCCGGCGAGAGTGGTGGTCATCGCGGATTCTCCGTCCGGGTCAGTGAGCGCCGGGAAGCGCGTGGAAGAGGTTGGCGATGGCGTCGTTGACGGCGGGCGCGACGCCGGTGGAGGCGAGGTAGAAGCCGAACAGCGCGGCGACGAGCGCGCCGCCGACACCGACGGCCTTCTGGCGCAGCATCACGACGAGGACGGCGCCGAAGAACGCGGCGGCGGAGACGGTGAGCAGCACGGGGCGACTCCCTTGCGGAGTGGGTGGTTTGGGGTGGTTCGGGGGGCGTGGGGCGCCTTGACGGACCCTTGCCGGGCTTGGAAAACCGCAGGTCACAGGGGTGCCGGTTGGTGGCGGACCCCTGCCGACCCCTGCCCGGATCGTGCTCCGGGTGGCAGGGGCGGGCAGGGGTCACGCCCGGGGTCGCAGGGCTGTGACCTGCGGGTTTCCCGGCGGCGGCAGGGGTCTGTCGGGGGTGTGATGCGGGGCGAATCGGGCGTTTCGGCTAGTCGTCGTCGAGGGTGGCGGCGGCCGTGCGCAGGGTGGCGAGGTCGAAGCCGCTGGGGCGGGAGCCGTCCGGCAGGGTGATCCGGGTGGCCTCGACGGGGGTGCCGAGGTCGGCGAGGTCGGCCTTGAGGGTCTTGCCGGTGCGGGAGAGCCAGGCGGCGTCGGTCTCGGTGGGGCCGCGTCCGTAGCGGGTGGGGTCGACGGTGGCGAGGTGGGCGAGGAGGTCGGAGCTGGAGACGCAGCCGTGGCCGGTGGCCTCGGCTGCGGTGAGCATGTGGTCGAGGACGGTGCGGCGGATGACGGTGCCGAGGCCGTCCTCGCCGCCGGCGGCGGCGCTCACGCCGGTGAGGACGGTCATGGCGGCCTCGACCGGGTCGTCGTAGTGGCCGGGCAGGCATCCGGCCGCCGCGCGGAGCTTCACGCCCTGCTCGATGAGCGGCAGGATCTCCCCGGCTGCTTCGTCGATGAACAGGGAGCGGACCTCGATGACGCCGGTGTCCGGGGTGGTCAGCCAGCCGCGACCGCGGCTGGTCTTCTCGATCGGGATCTTCGAGGCGTCGTAGCCCTGGCCGACCATGCCGTCGCCCAGGATGACGTTGGAGGCGCCGGGGGACTCCACGCGCATGGCCATGCGGGCGGCCAGGTTGCCCCGCAGGCGCGGGGTGACGATCTCGGCCTCGGGGTACTGGGTGGCGAGCGCGAGGACGATGCCGACGGAGGCGCCGACGGCGGCGATCTGGGCGAGGAGTTCGGTGATCTCCTCCGCGTACTTGCCGCTGGGGCCGTTCTTCGCGGTGTAGGTGGCGAGTTCGTCGATGATGACCAGCTCGATGCCGCCGAGCTTGTCGATCAGGGACTCGCTGGCCTTGGACAGGGCCGCCTCGACGAGGATCTCGGTGCGGCGGTTCATCTCCTCGGCCATGAGGCGAAGGAACTTCACCAGGCGCTTGGGGTTGCGCCGCACGAAGGTGGCCAGCACCCGGGCGTGGGGGACGTACTCGCCGGCGCCCTTGCCGTCGAACAGCCGGATCCGCACGCGCGGGTCGAGCATCGCGGCGGCGAGCAGGTTCGCCAGTCCCATGCCCTTGCCGGAGCGGGTGGCGCCGGCGAACAGGAACGAGTAGTCCGACAGGGTCGGGCGCAGGATCGTGCCGCGCTTGTCGAAGGAGAGCGGGAAGCCGTCGCGCCAGGTGTTCACGGACTTCGCGCCGGTGGCGACGAGCGGGTTGCGGCGGGTGGCCAGGAACGGGTCCTGGCCGCAGGCCCAGACGGCCATGCGCCGTCCGTTGGAGCCGACCTGGCGGATGTCGAGGTTGGTGCGGTCGATGCCCATCGCGGCGGCGATCTCGTCGACCTTGTCCCGGGCCTTCTTGACGGTGACGTCGGGCAGGTCGATGACGGCGTGCCAGGCGTCGGGCACGGCCGGGTCGACGGCGCACGGAGTGACCATCGTGAGGCGCTGGGACTCGCCGATGACCTTGGCGGCCTTGAACGCCCGGTCGAGCATGGTCTCGGTCATCGGGTCGCCGTCCGACAGCGAGCGCACGTCGGCGTCCCACTCGGTCTCGCGGTCCGGGTGACGGCCGAGGAACGCCTCGACGGAGAACACCGTCAGCGCGCCGAGGGCCAGGCCGGTGGCGCCGAGGGCGATGTAGGCGGTCAGGACGGCGGCGATCGGGATCCCGTAGGCGACCAAGGCGCGCAGGAAGCGCACGCGGCGCCGGTTGGACTTGGCCTTCTTGTGCGCGGCGACCGCCGCCACCGCGACGGCGACGGCGGCGGCGCTGTTCTTCTGGGCGAGGGCCCGCTCGCCGGGCAGCAGGGTGAAGCGGGCGCGGCGGGCCAGGTCGCGGGCCTCGCGGGTGGCGATGTGGGCCTGGTGGGCGGCGGCCTGCACGTGGGCGCCCTCGAACCCGGCCGTCCACTGGGCCGAACGCCGTATCCCGCGCCAGGCCTGGGCGGCGTGCCCGCGGGGGGTGGCCTGCCGGGAGGCCCAGCGGCGGGCGGCGCGGCGCGTCTGCTTGGCGCGTGCACGGGCCAGGGTGCGCCGGCCCTCGCTGGTGCGGATCCATCCCGGGATCAGCGGCCGGTCCCCGGCCAGATCCTCCCGCGCGGCCGCCGAGACCACCGCGGGGACGTCCGCCACGGTCTCGGCCGGGCTGTCATCGGTCAGGTAGACCGACTCGTCCGGCGCCACCGGGACGGTCTGGGGCGGCAGGGCGGGGGTGGCAGGCGGGGCGGTCTTGGTGAGGCGGTCGAAGGGGAGGATCTTCGCTTCGCCGCCCTCGACGACCGGGGCCGTCTCGGGTTCGGGCAGGTCGGGGGTGTGCTCCTCGTGGTTCACTGGCGGTCCTTCCTCACAGCGGTAGTTGCGCGGGTGAAGGGGCCCGGGACGGCCGCCGATGCTTGGCGGCTGGACGGCCGTCCCGGGCGGAGCAGGCTGCTAGTTGCCGGTGGGCCGCAGCTCGTGGGCGTGGCAGAGCACCGGGGCGATCAGCCAACTAATCCGGTTGACGGTCCACCGGCCGTTGGTGAGCGGGCCCGGGGGCACCTCGTCCACGATCCGGCCGGTCCGCCCGACCGCCCGGGGGTCGTCCTCACAGGACACGATCAAGACCTCGTCGCCGGCGGCGAACGTCATGGTGTGACTCCTTCGATGGCTGGTCAGGCGGTGGCGATGAGGGCGGCGCACGTCTCGAAGGCGTGGTGCCAGGCCTGGTCGAGGGCGTAGGCGCCGTTCATACCGTGGTCGGCGAGGCGCACGAACCGGCTCTTGCCGGTGGCGTCGGCCAGCGTCCGCAGGGGCTCGCGCCGGTCGGCGACGTAGTGCGTCACGGCGGACAGGGCGAGGGCGGCGGCGACCGGGATCGGGCGGAGCCGGATGCCGAGCAGGCGGGTCCCGGCGAGCAAGACGGCGCCCTGGGCGGCGGTGTAGGCGGCGACGTGGGCGGCGCAGGCGCGGCGTCCGACCGCGCTGGACTGCCCGTCGTTGTGGTCGTGCTGGCCCTTGGTGGTGGCCTGGTGGTCGGTCTGGATCCAGTGGTCCGCGACGTCGGCGGCGGCGCGGATCAGGGCGTAGGAGGCGGCGAAGCGGGCGGCGCGGTCGGACACGGGTGGTCTCCTGGTCGGTCGCGTTCGGGTGGTGGCGGAGGTCAGCCGGCGGCGCGGGTCTGCCGCTGGTTGCGGGCGGCCAGGGACATGGCGCGGCGGGCGACGGGCGAGTAGCCGAGGGTGTCGCCGGCGCGGCGCACCGGCGGGGTCCCGCCGTTGTTGCGGCGCCCGTCCGGCGTCCGCACGCGCGTGCTCTTCGCGGGGGTGACCACCTGGGATTCGACCTGCGGCTTTTCGACCCTTTCGGTCTGCTTTGCCGGGTCGTTAGCGGCGTCCTTCACGGCGGCCTTGGCGGCCACGCGGGTGGCGATGGAAGCGGCGGTGTCGCCGAGGGTGGCGCCCTCGACGTCGTCCCACGCGCGCTTCCAGGTGGCGTCGCTGGGGTGGAGTTCGCCGAGCGCGGCGGCGAGGGCGACCGCGCGCTCCCACACCTGCGGCCACTGCACGGAGCGGTTCACCTCGCGGGCCTCGCGGTCGTCGGCCTCGCGCTGCTCGGCGGCCTTCCTCTCGATGGCCTCGGCCGCGAGGCGGCGGGCCTCCTCTCGGCGTTCGCGGCGGGACTTGCGGCCGTCGCGCTTGAGGATGCGGCCGTGCTCGTGCAGGTCCCACACCATCGGGCCGGCCAGCGAGCAGAACGCCCCGCCCAGCCCGGTACCGAGGCCGAACTCGGCGGATCCGTGCATGTAGTTGACGGCGGCGGCGAACAGCGCGACCGCACCCGCCAGCGCCCGGTAGTGCCAGGACGGGCGGGCCTCGTCGATGGCGGCCTCGGCGCCCTTGAGGAGCGCCCACGCGAGACCCTCCAGGACCAGCGGCGCGGCCAGCAGGAACGGGGCGTCCGGCGACCAGAACGCCATCAGCTGGAGCGGCAGCGACACGATCACGCAGGTGATCGCGATGGCCCTCGCGTACTTCCTCCACTGCTCGGCGGAGTGGCGGGCCTTCTCGCGGGCGGCCTCGGCCTCGGCCTGTCGGCGAGCGGTCTCGGCGGCGCGCTCGGCGCTTTGGCGCCGGATCTCCTCGGCCTCGGCCTCGCCCCTGGCGATCTCGGCGGCCGCCTTCGCGGCCTTCAGCTGGTTGCCGATCTCGGCGGCGGCCCTGGCGGCCTCGGTCTTGGCCCGCAGGGCCTCGGCCTCGGCCGCCTCCTTCGACGCCGACTTCGCCGGCGGACGCGAGCGGCCGTTGGGCCGCAACTCGGTGACGCTCATCGGGTACCTCCGGCGAGGTCGAAACGGATCGTGGACATCACGCCACGCAGCGCCCGGCGGCGGCGGGCACGGGAGACGCGCCGGCGCAGGGCGGGCAGCAGGCTGGCCAGCAGCAACCCGGCTCCCAGCGCGCAGACGGCCGAGGGGTGGGCCAGCAGCAGCGCGACGAGCGAGGAGACGAAGACGAGGACGGACCTGGCGGCGGTCGGGAAGGCCACGGCGAGCAGCACCGCCGCGAAGCCGAGGCGCTTGGTGTGGGCCATCACGCGGCCCTCCTCGCGCGGCGCTGCCTGCGGGCCAGCGCCTGGCGCTCGGTCTCGTCGAGGCCGCCGAAGATGCCGTGGGGCTCGCGGCGCTTCATCGCCAGCGCCAGGCACATCTCCCGCACCGGGCACCCGGCGCAGATCTGCCGGGCCCGGCGCTCGGAGAACTCGTCGTCGTCGGCCGGGAAGAACAGGTCCGGGTCCACGTCGGTGCAAGCGGCGCCCGGCAGAGCGCCCTCCTGCGAGAGCACGACCTTGGCGACCAGTTCGGCGGGGCGGCCGGTCAGCGTGGGACGGACGGTGCCGCGAACGCCGCGGCGCACGATGTGGGCGCTCACCGCTCCACCCCGTCCATCGCGGCCAGCTGGGCGGCGCGGCGCAGGCCGGCGACCTCGGGGGTGCGGCCGGCCTCGATGTCGTCGGCGACGGCGCGGACCTTGGCGGCCATGGACCGCATTCGGTCGCGCACCGCGTCCAGCGCGGCGAGGAGGTCCTCGACGGCGTCGTCCAGGGTGAAGGTGGTGCGGGACTCGTCGTCCGCGAGGGCGCGGATCTCGCGCTCGCGCTCGGTGGTGAGGCTCATGCCGCCACCTGTCCGAACACCGACGCCGGCAGGTACTTGCCCGAACGAGTGTTCCCGTCCACGACCAGACGCAGGCGGCCCAGCTCGACGGTCGGGGCGGCCGCCTGGGCGGCGTGGAGCATCAGGTTCTCGGCGTGGGCGGCCAGCTCCGGGTCCTCCCGGCGCAGGACATCGAGGATGTCCTCGGCGGCGGCCAGCCGCGCGGCGCGCTCGGTCAGGGACTCGGGGCCGGCGGGACCGGTGAACAGCTCGGTGTCGACACCGAGCGCCAGTTCCGCGAACTCCTCCTTGGAGGCCGCGTGCTGGCCTGCGACGATAGTGCGCATGGGTCGTGGTTCCCTTCGACGAAACGGGACTGGGCGGCCCTGAGCGGCCCCGGTGTTACAGCACCGGGGCCGCAGCCGCATGGGGAATCGGCGCTCGACGAGCAGCCGCGGAACCCGACGCGCACCCGCCGCCCGTCGGGGCGGGTGGCGCGCGCCGGGAGCCGTGATCGCTGGTAATGCGACCGAAGGTTCGGCAAGCCCCACCGCGCTGTTCAGCGGCGGGGCCGGGTATGGGTTCGGGCCTTGCACATGGCAGGCTCCTCGCGTCAAAGCCCCTGACGGGGCGAGCGGTTGGGGATTGCCCGTCCTACGGGCGTCAGGTCTCTCGGGCCTGGTCCGGTGCCTCTCTCTGCTCAGCACCAGCAGGGCGGCACACGCCCCAGCAAGGGGCGTGGCGCGTGGCTCGCAGCCGCCGGCGACATCACCCGGTCACCACGGGGGCGGTCTTCTCATATCCGCCACGTGCGTTGGGACTCCGCTGCACTTCCCCACACCCCTGAAGGGGTGGCACGCCACTGCGTAGGGGGAGAGCACGTGTCGCGGTGGTTCAACTCCCCGGCCTACCTACGCAACCTAGGTGCCTACCGCAAACCGCCGCCCTCGCGTCGGTCCCGCACGATCACTCTTCAGTTCTCAACAGACAGGCGCTGCCTTCAGGGGGCTGTCACGCCACCCCTCCGGGCGCATTCGCGCAGATCAGGCAACCCAAAGAAGGGTCGTCAGTTCGTTCGCCTCGGCATGCGAGACATGTTGAACATGTCTCTTACGATGCCGACAAGCCGACGCTTCGTCAAGTCCTCCGTGAGATTCGGCCGAAGACCCCCGACCGCGCATCACTAGATTCGGCCCTCCGGGCCTGGCGGAACACGGCGCACCTGGACGACTACGCTCCGACTTCGCTACGGTCGAGTCGTCCCAGATCGTCCAAGTGCCACAACGTCGTCCAGGGAGGACGCGATGGCGAACGAAAGGCTGCGAGGGGCGATCCTCGCGAGCAAGTTGACGATGGAGCAGATTGCCGAGCGACTCGGAACGAGCCCCCGGACCGTCGAGCGCTGGGTGGAGGCCAAGGACGGGCGCCGGCCCTACCGGCGCTTCCAGTACGCGCTCGCCAATCTGTTGCAGCGGGATCTGTCAGATCTGTGGTCGGACGAACAGACCAGCAGCGCCACAGCCGAGGCTGGTCGGGCCGAGTTGGTGACGCTCTACCCGCACCGGGCCGTTGTACCGAAGGAGCTGTGGACCTCGCTCTATGCGAGGGCCACGCAGCACTTCGACCTGGTGGTCTATGCCGGCTTCTGGCTTTCCGAGGATCCACTGTTCTTTCGGCTCATCCGCGAGAAGGCCCAGGCCGGAGTGCCCGTCCGCCTCATGCTTGGCGATCCCAGCAGTTCCGGCGTTGCCCAGCGCGGCGAGGAGGAGGGAATCGGACCTGCCATGGCAGGCAAAATCCGGAACGCGCTGGCCAACTACGCGCCACTGTTCGGGATTTCCGGAGTCGAGTTTCGACTCCACTCGACGACGCTCTACAACTCGCTCTACCGCGCCGACGACGACCTGCTCGTCAATGGACACGTCTACGGTGTGGGCGCCTACCTGGCCCCGGTCCTGCACCTCTCGCAGGTGCCCGGCGGGGAACTCTTCAGCACGTACGCGGCGAGTATCGAACGCATCTGGGAGGAATCCCGGACCATCACCTCGCCCCAACTCGAAAGTGACGCCGCCGCATGAGCCGGACCGACTACTTCCACGACCCGGCCGCCCCGCCGGCGAACTCCGTCGTTCCGTCGGTCACCGCAGTAGTGACCGACGAGAGGGGACGATTGTTGCTGATCCACAAGACCGACAACGACCTCTGGGCACTTCCCGGCGGCGGACACGACATCGGGGAATCCGTCGCGGACACGGTAGTCCGCGAGGTGCGCGAGGAGACGGGGATCGAGGTCGAGGTCGAATCCGTCGTGGGGCTGTACACGGACCCGGGTCACGTCATGGCGTACGACGACGGAGAGGTTCGGCAGCAGTTCTCCATCTGCTTCAAGGCCCGACCAGTCAGCGGTGAGCTGCGGACGAGTTCGGAGTCGAAAGAGGTCCGCTGGGTAGACCCAGCGGACCTCAACGAGCTGGACATTCACCCTTCGATGCGGCTGCGGATCACACACGGCTTGGAGCCCGGCCGGGGGCAGCCCTACATCGGTTAGGCCGTCATGCGAGCCTGGAGCAACCGACCTTCGACCCGTCGCGCGGCCGCCCCGATCTCCGGCTCGGCGCGGCGGATGAACCGGCCGACCACGCTGTCAGTTCCGTACCGGCCCACGATCTCAGCGATCCGGGCGGGAGTCGTCGTCGGCATCCCGTCCGGCGTCGTGGTCATGTCACAGTAGATCAGCGCGTCCACCAGATGCGGCTCCTCAAGCGGGAACTCCTCCTCCAGCTCGCGCCTCAGACCTCGCTCCTCTGCTTCAAGCAGCGCGCACGAGTGGTGGGCGACCAGTCGCACGACACGCTCGTCCACGTTCTCCGCGCGCAGGAACCGCGCGCCGTCGAGCGGGTGGAAGCCGGTGTCGACGATCCGCGGCGAGTAGCCCACGTCGTGCAGGACAGCGGCAGACTCCAGTAGCTCCGCGTCCGGGCCGAGAACGCCAGCGAGAGCGCGCGCCTTGCTCGCCACCCCCTTCGAGTGGGACCAGCGACGGGGAAGGTCGGCGGACAGAAGAGACTCGGCAAGGTCGTAGGCCCACACAGTTGCAGCTGCTCCTTGGTGGTTGTGATCAGGCATGATCGGCGGGAAGGGCACGGACGCGTCGGCCCTTTCCATGGCGCACTTCGAGAACGCCGGCGCCCTCCAGTTGGGCAAGGGCCCGTCGAACCGTGCCCCGTGCCGCGCCGGTCTTCGCTGTGAGTTCCTTCTCCGAGGGGAAGTCCGCACCGACGGCGAGTGCTCGCGCCAGGGCGGTGAGCTGGTCGAGCACCGAAGGCCTGTGCTCGGCCTCCACAACGACCCATCCGGCTCCGGGGCGTGACCTGATGAGTCCCTTGGCCGCGAGGGAGTCCAAGGCGCGACGGACCGTGGTACGCGCCACGCCATGGGTTTCCATCAGCTCAGCTTCTGACGGGAGCAACATCGCCGTTGGGCCGCCGTTGATCTCCTTCTCGATCGCCTCGGCGATCCGCAGGTAGGTACCACGCGGGCTCCGCTCAGCCACTAGCCACTCCGTTCTTTAGGCAGATACGTAGCCAGGATGAACGATCGCTGGGGGTCGCTGCCAGCCTGCGGGCCGACTGCCGGCCAGCCACGAACCCTGAGGGCGGACTAAACCCTGCAGTACGCGCATAGACCTTCTCTACGCGTTCAAGGCGCGCACGGCGCGCCGGCGGACGGACGGCAGAGATGGGCTGACCCCAGAACCCGGCCGGGGCTGGGGGCGGGAGGCTCCACGGTTTTACCCACCTGCCAGGACTGGGACCCGCACCGAGCAAGACCGGGGGGCCACTCGGCCAAATTGCGGTCAGGCCCGAAGAGCCCTGACCGAGTCGCAGCAGCTTACGGCCCCCCGATCATGCTCGGACCCAGACCAGACAGGACACCGGCCAAAACCGCTCCACCACCCGCATGGCCCGCTCACCGTCCTGAAGTGACGCGCTACACCGATCAGCGAATTCTAGCGCTTCGAGCGTATTGTGTCGCGACGAGCTTTCGAGTCGCATAGCACATCACGCCATGGGACAATTCATTTTGAAGTATCTATCCGTATGACAGTCCGGGATGTCGACCATGGATATAGATGCGGGCATTGTGACCAATAATCCTAAGTTCGGAATCATCACCGCACTGCCAAGGGAGTTTGCCGCTGTAAAATCTATGCTCGACGGCCCGAGAAGGGTAGACCCACCCTCTGGGGATCATAATATATATGAGATAGGGGCTATTCCCTCGCTGTCTGGGAACTGTACGCATCTGGCGGCAGTGACGCTTCAGACGCAGCCTGGCAATAACATAGCGGCTGCAACCATAACAAATCTCCGCAGAAGCTTTCCATCGGTGGAGCACGTTCTAATGGTGGGGATCGCTGGGGGAGTTCCCAATCATCGCGATCCTGGGAAGCATGTTCGCCTCGGCGACATTGTCGTATCGAGTCATTATGGCATAGTTCAGTACGACAATATTAGCCTTACCTCCAAGGGGGTCCAGCTCAGGGGAGTGTCGCAGCCTCCGTCGCAGGCCTTGCTAGCCGTTGTGAGCTATCTGGAGGCCGGAAGGTTGGCTGGCAGCTATCCCTGGGAAGCTCACATGAAGCGGGCAGCTGACATTCCTGGGGTGGACCGCCCGGAAATCTTCAAAGATGTGCTTCATAGATCCAGATCCCCTTACCGAAAGCAGCAGCACCCCACGGATGTGGCTCGGAAACCTGGATTCCCCAAGCTGTATTATGGGCGGATAGCGTCGTCGAATATCCTGTTGAAGGACCCGCTAGTCCGCGATCTATTGCGAGACGAGCTCGACATTCGCGCAGTAGAAATGGAATCCTCTGGGATTTCCGACGGGGCGGCCGGCACTGGATATCTAGTGGTGCGCGGGGTGGTCGACTATTGTGACTCATTTAAGAATGACGATTGGCAGATCTATGCATCAGTTGTCGCAGCTGCCTATATGCGCTCCGTGATAGAAACCGTCTCATGTTAGCTGTTGCCTTACTGCTGAACTGCCCGCGAGGATAAGTCGGCGACCGCACCCCCGATCGGGCAATATGTAGCCATGGTGACCCTGTGCGGGCGCCTGCGAAGAGCGATTCGTTGAGTCCGTTTGTGACCCGCGACCCGACGACTACCCCTCCCGGCCTGACCGCGATCTGACGACGCCTCGCCACCCTGTTGCCGTGCCCCAGCCATGTCTTAAGGGGCGGAGGCAGGCGGTAGATGGCGGTCAACAGTGAGCCCGGTCGGATGCTGGTTACGAGGGGTCGCCGAGCCCATAACTGCACGTGGGAGGCGCTGTCGGCTGCCGCAGTGGATGAGATTCCCAAGCTCAGGGCGTGCTCGGCGTGGCTTGACGTCAGCCATTGAGACTCCACCACCCGCGCGCTGAGCGGCGGCTCGTCTCTCATCTCTGATGAACCAGCGAGATCAGGCCAATTCCGATCCAGTCTCACCTCGCAGGATCTCGCAATAGCTAGAAGCGTCGCAATGCGTCGTACTGGTACGGCGGTGCTCGGGCGTTACAGTTTCGCTGCGGCTACCAGCTTAAACGCCCCTCTGGGGCCCCTGAGCTGGGCATTCTCTATTGCGCGCGCAATAGAGAATCCGCGCGGCGGCCTGTAACGACCGCATGGGTGCGGCCAGCGGGTTGGGGTCCGTTAACGTTCAGATCGCGCCGCTAACAGGCCGCAAGTCTTCAACAAAGAGAGCGTCGCCCCGTGGCTGGTAACCGATGGGGGCGACGCATGCCCAAGAGGAGCACCCCATGAGTTTGGCATCTGTCTCGCGTTCGCTGTCAACCGAACTTGCTCGTGCTTGGCCGGCGGTTGTGATGGTGGTCGTGGTTCTGGTCGTCCTGCGAGTGCCTGCGGACCTCCTGCCGACCGCTATCTCGGCGGTGGCAGCCCTCGCGGTCGCACCTCTGTGCGGGGTCAGTCGGCCTTCTCAGGGCCGTACGCGTCATAGCTAGAGGTGTGTGGTACCAGGGTTGTGAGCCCTGCTGTGCCCTGCTCGCCTTCCTAGCTGGGCGTGCCACAGGCGTGCCAGATCGGACGGTACGCGGCGGTCAGTTCGGGCGTCGGCGGTGCGGTGGCCGGGGAACGGGCATGCCAGGCACTATGCAGGTCAGAGCCGGTACCCCACGCCAAGCCTTGTAGAGCAGGGGTTGATGTTGCTACCGCGCTCCGTTAACGGTGCGCGAAGGCAACTCGTACAGGCGTTGGCAGACCAGCACGTCGAACCGGTCATCTCGGGCGTAATGGACGACCTGGCCCGGCACATCGCCGAAGGTCGAGGAGACAGCTCCAGCAGACCCGGCACAGGACTGAGTGTCTGACTGCGCTACAACGGCCCCGCCCGCTGGCGGACAACCACGGACCTTCGGGGACTGTTCACTCAGATTGGCGGTGCTACTCGCCAGAGCGACCGAATGCCCAACTTGGTTCGCGATAGAGAGACGAGTCCGACTCCGATGACGTCCCACCCCGGCCCGGCTCGAGCCCGGCTGGCCCCTCCACACCGGGCCGGGGTGGGAGGCCGCAGCGCCAGCCGACTCATGGCGGTAGCGCCACACCGTGCCGATTGCAGGTGCCGTGTGACAGCCCTATATACCCTCACTGTCACAGCTGTCACTCTGTCACTGCACAGGTCCTGAGCAGTGAGTTTGGCTGTGACAACGCAGTGACAGCCGTGAGGCAACCCCTCCGTGGTGAACCAGTTTCCTGGTCTCTCCGGTGAGATCTGCGGGCATGAGTGCTACGGGTGTCCTCCTCGCGGACGATCACTCGTACGCGCAGGCGGATACGACCGGCCCCAACGAGGTGTCCCCATTCTGGGCCGTCTGTGGGCCGTACGAGGGTGCCCAGCACTGCGCGACGCTGACAGTCAACGGTCGCGTCATCACAGGTCATCGCCACGCGCCGTTACCTAGCCGCTGGTCACGCCAGCGGCACGTCACTCCTGGTACTACTGGCGCACGCTGGTCTGAGCCTCCCACCGGCTCCGGGCCCGTCGCGGCCCGGAGCCGGTGCCTCCGGATTCGATGCCCCCGGAGTCGGGGCTCAGACGCCGGCCGGCTCGAACGCGTAGGCCGCCACCTCGGCCAGCAGCGCCGCCCGGCGGTCCTCGTCCAGGAACGAGGCGCGGAAGGAGTTGGCGGCGAGCAGGCGCAGCGTCTCGGGCGCGAGCGCGAGGGCCCCGGCCACCGCACGGAAGTTGTCGTCGACGTAGCCGCCGAAGTACGCCGGGTCGTCGGAGTTGACGGTCACCAGCAGGCCGGCCGCGAGCATGGCCGGCAGCGGGTGGTCGGCCAGCGTGTCGACGCAGCGCAGGCGCACGTTGGAGAGCGGGCAGAGGGTGAGCGGGATCTGCTCGCGGACCAGGCGGTCGACCAGCGCCGGGTCCTCCAGGCAGCGCAGACCGTGGTCGATCCGCTCGACCCCGAGGACGTCCAGGGCCTCGGTGACGTACGAGGCCGGGCCCTCCTCCCCCGCGTGGGCGACCCGGTGCAGCCCGGCCTCGGCGGCGCGCCGGTAGACCTCGCGGAACTTGGCCGGCGGGTTCCCGACCTCCGCCGAGTCGAGTCCGATCCCGGTGATCCGGCCGAAGTGCGGCCGGGCGGCCTCGAAGGTCTCCAGCGCGGACTCGGCGGACTCGTCCCGCAGGAAGCACATGATCAGCCGGGTGCTGACGCCGTACCGCTCCTCGCCGCGGTCCAGGGCCCGCCCGAGGCCCTCCACCACCACGTCCAGCGGCACCCCGCGGGCGGTGTGCGCCTGCGGGTCGAAGAAGATCTCGGCGTGCCGCACCCCCTGCCCGGCGGCCCGGGCCAGGTACGCGTCGGCGAGGTCGGCGAAGTCCGCCTCGGTGCGCAGCACCGTCATCAGCGCGTAGTAGAGGTCCAGGAAGGACTGCAGGTCGCTGAAGGAGTAGGCCCGGCGGAGCTCCTCGGTGTCGGCGTACGGGAGCGTGACGCCGTTGCGCGCGGCGAGCGCGAAGGCGAGTTCCGGCTCCAGGGTGCCTTCGATGTGCAGGTGGAGTTCGGCCTTGGGCAGCGGCATGGGTGATCGTTCCGAGTTCTGGGAGGGAAAGAAAGGGACGTCGGGATAGTCATCGTACGATCCGGTCACCCGATCACCACCTCGCCGGGCCCCCGTGGGGCGGCGGCCGGGCCGCACGCCTCGCGAAAGCCCCCGGGGGCGACGACACTGCCGGTACGGGAGTCCCCTCGGCACGCCGGTGTACCGGCCGCGGTCGGGGGCACCCGGGTACGGGGGGATTCGCGCCGAGGAGGTAGTGGACCATGCGGCACCCGGACGACGCTCCGCACACCAGGCCCGCGGGGATCTCCCCGCACGCCCTGGGCAACGACACCCTGCTGCGCGAGCTGGAGCAGCTGCACCGGACCAGGCACGAGACCTTCCTGTACGGGTCGGAGGAGGCCCTGAAGCGGCACACCCTGCGGACCGGGCAGCTGGAGGCGGAGTACCTGCACCGGTTCCCGAACCGGCTGGTCACGGCCGGCCGGACCAGGGCGGGCGCCCGCGCCCGGGAGGCCGCGGCGCGGGTGGAGTCGCTGCCGGAGTGAGGCCGCGGCGGCCGGCGTCCGGCGGGACACGCCGGGCGGCGGTGGTGCGCTCGGGGCGGGGTGTCGGCCAGGGTGGAGCAACGACTCCGGAGCAATCCCCCACGGACACCTGGGAGCCCACCGCATGGCCATCGCAAGCGTCAACCCCGCGACCGGCGAGACCCTGGAGACCTTCGAAGCGCTGGACGCCGCCGGCATCGAGCAGCGGCTGGCCCGCGCCGAGGCGGCGTTCCAGTCCTACCGCACCACCTCCTTCGCGTACCGCGCCGAGCTGCTGCGCCGCGCCGCCGACCTGCTGGACGCGGACCTGGAGTCCGTCGCCCGCACGATGACCGAGGAGATGGGCAAGCCGCTGGCGGCCGCCCGCGCCGAGGCCGCCAAGTGCGCGAAGGCGATGCGCTGGTACGCCGAGAACGCCGAGGGGCTGCTCGCCGACGAGCACCCCGCCCCGGCCGACGTCGCCGACTCCGGCGCCGCCCGGGCCTACGTCCGCTACCGCCCGATCGGGGCGGTGCTGGCCGTGATGCCGTGGAACTTCCCGTTCTGGCAGGTGATCCGGTTCGCCGCGCCGGCCCTGATGGCGGGCAACGTCGGCCTGCTGAAGCACGCGTCCAACGTCCCCCGGACGGCGGTGGCCCTGGAGGAGCTGTTCCGCCGGGCCGGGTTCCCGGAGGGCTGCTTCCAGACCCTGCTGATCGGCTCGGGCGCGGTGGAGGGCGTGATCCGCGACCGCCGGGTGGCGGCGGTGACACTGACCGGCAGCGAGCCCGCCGGGCGGGCGGTGGCGGCGACGGCCGCGGACGAGGTGAAGAAGGCCGTGCTGGAGCTGGGCGGCAGCGACCCGTTCGTGGTCCTGCCGAGCGCCGACCTGGACGCCGCCGTGGCCACCGCCGTCCGGGCCCGGGTGCAGAACAACGGGCAGTCCTGCATCGCCGCCAAGCGCTTCATCGTGCACACCGCCGTGTACCGGCCGTTCACCGAGGCGTTCACCGCGGCCATGCGGGCGCTGACCGTCGGCGATCCGATGGAGGAGGCGACCGAGGTCGGCCCGATGGCCAGCAGCCAGGGGCGGGACGACCTGGAGGAGCTGGTCGAGGACGCCCGGGCGCACGGGGCCGGCGTGGAGTGCGGCGGCCGCCGCCCCGCGGGCCGGGAGGCCGGCTGGTTCTACGAGCCGACGGTGCTGACCGGCATCACCCCGGCGATGCGGATCCATCTGGAGGAGACCTTCGGCCCGGTCGCCACCGTCTACGAGGCCGCCGACCTGGACGAGGCGGTGGCGCTGGCCAACGACACGCCCTTCGGGCTCAGCTCCAACGTCTGGACCACCGACCCGGCCGAGCAGGAGCGCTTCGTCCGGGACATCCAGGCCGGCGGGGTGTTCTTCAACGGCATGACCGCCTCGCACCCGGCCCTGCCGTTCGGCGGCGTCAAGCGCTCGGGCTTCGGGCGCGAGCTGAGCGGCCACGGGATCCGGGAGTTCTGCAACATCACCACCGTCTGGGTGGCCTGACGGCGGCCGGGGCGGGGCCGTCCGGGCCCCGCCCCGGCCCGGGTCAGGCGGCCATCCGGTGCCTGCCCTGGCCGGGCGTCATCCACCGGGCGACCATGCCGCACAGCGCGATCAGCGTGACGCCCCACACGATGCTGAAGACGATCAGCCAGGGCAGCGAGGTCACCTGGGACCCGACGGCGCCGAGGCCGAGCGAGAGCGCGAGCATCAGCACCACGGCCGTCGGACCGAGGCTGAGCAGGCCGTGCCAGGCCCGGTGCGCCAGGCTCGGGTGCCGCGGCGCGTCGGGGCCGGTGTCGAGCGCCTTGTAGGTCAGTAGGTCCATCTGGGATCGCCTCCGGACGTCGGGGACTGCCGGTGATCAGCTCACCAAGGCCTCACGAGACCTTGCGGGGAGCTGCGGACTTCCTGCTGGTGGTCTTCTTCGCGGCCGCGGCCGGCTTCGCGGTGCCGGCCGCGGCCCTGGTGGCGGCCCTGGTGGCGGCCCGGTCCGCGGTGGCCCGGCCGGTGGCCGTCCTGGGAGCCGCCGCCTTCTTGGCCGCCGCCTTTTCGGCCGGCGCCTTCCCGGCGGGCGCGCGCTTGCGGGGTGCCGGGGCCACCACCGGGGGCGGCTCCTCCACCGCCGGGCCGGCCTCCGGTTCGGCGCCCGGCCCGGCCCGGCGGCCGCGGTGGGCGCCCTTGGCCTCCTTGAGACTGCTGCGCAGCGCCGCCATCAGATCGATGACGTTGTCCGGAGCCTCGCCGGACTCCTCCTCGTGCGGCACCTCGACGCCCTGGATCCGGGCCTCGATGACCTGCTGCAGCGCCTGCTGGTAGTCGTCGTGGAGCTGGGAGAGGTCGAAGTCCTCGGAGAGCGTGTCCATCAGCGAGCGGGCCATCTTCAGCTCCTGCGGCCGCACGGTCACCTGCTCGTCGGGCGCGATCCCGGCCGCCGGGCGGACCTCGTCGGGCCAGATGCAGGTCTGCAGCACCAGCGTCCCGTCGTGCACCCGCAGCACGGCCGGCGACTCCCTGGTCCGCAGCGCGATCTTGGTGACCGCGATCCGGCCGGACTCGGTGAGCGCGTCGCGCAGCAGCGCGTACGGCTTGGCGGCGGCCTTGTCGGCGACACCGACGTAGTAGGCCTTGGAGAACATCAGCGGGTCGATCTCGGCCGCGTCCACGAACGCCAGCACGTCGATGACCTTCTTGCTGGGCAGCGGCAGCTCGGCGAGGTCCTCGTCGGTGAGGGTGACGGTCCGCCCGTCGGGTGACTCGTAGCCCTTGGCGATCTCCGCGTAGGGGACTTCCTTCCCCTCCTGCTCGCAGTACCGCTTCATCCGCACCCGGCCGCCGTCCTTCGCGTGCACCTGGTGCAGCGGGACGTCGTGCTCCTGGGTCGCGGAGTACAGGTGGACGGGGATGCTGACCAGCCCGAAGCTGATCGTCCCCTTCCAGGTGGTCTGCATGGGGTGTCGCCCCTTCCCGGACGGTCCCCCTCCCGGAGATTTCCACTGTGCCCGGATTCACCCCGATCGGCCACACGGTCCCGGTCCGGGCCGACGCGGCGGGCCGGACCGGGCCGGACCGGCGGACAATGGGCGGGAGCCGAGGAGGTGGCGCCATGCCGGGGACGCGCCCGCCCCCGCCGTCCGAGCGGACCACGTACGTCGTGTCGTACGCCGTGGCCGGGGAGCCCGGGGTCCGGCGGGCGGAGGTCACGGTGGTGCCCGGGTACTCGCAGGAGAGCGACATCCCGCGGATCCTCGCCGCCCGCCTCACCGGGCGGCCGGAGGGCGCGCGGATCGTCCTGCTGGAGCTGCGCCCGGCCTGAGGCTCCGGCCGGGCGCGGGGGCGGGCCGACGGGCCCGGGCTGGACCCGCCGAACGGAGGCACCGGGGCGTGTCAGCGGGTGATCGCCCCGGATCGCCCGGCACCGCTCCCTAGCATCGGGACTCCGTGGTCCCGCCCGACCAGGCGTGACGGAACGTCACCCCCGGCCCCAGGAGCGTTCATGCCCTCGTCCTCGGGCGGCCCCGCCCGCATCCCCGGCCCGGCCCGCCCCCCGCAACCGCCCCGGCGCGGCGCCCTGCGGCGACTGGGCGAGTGGTGCGCGCGCCACTCGGTCCTGGTGATCGTGCTCTGGCTGGTCGCCCTGGCCGGTGTCCAGGTGATCGACCGGGCGGTCGGCGGGACGTTCTCGGACGACTTCTCGCTCTCGGACACCCAGGCGCAGGAGGGCCGCAACGTCCTCCAGGCGCACGAACCGGCGGCCGGCGGCACCAGCTCCCAGGTGGTGCTCCACGACAGCCAGTCACTGACCGGGTTCCAGAGCCAGATCGACCAGGTGGTCGGCTCGCTGAGCGCGCTGCCGCACGTGCAGTCCGCGCAGAGTCCGCTGCCGCCCGCCGGCCAGCCCTCCCCGCCCGGCGGACCGCTCGCCGCGGACGGCCTCACCGGCTACCTCACCGTCCGCTTCGACGTGAACCCCACGACCCTCGGCGACGACTACCTCGACGGCGTCGACACCGCCGTCGCCCCGTTGCGGGCGGCCGGGGTGGAGGTCGAGTACGGCGGGCCGCTGGGCGAACTGGCGCGCCCGGTGGCCGACGACCGGGTCAGCGAGCTGATCGGCTTCGGGGTCGCGATCGTCGTTCTGCTGATCGGCTTCGGCAGCGTGATCGCGGCCGGCCTGCCGCTGGTCACCGCCCTGATCGGGGCCGTCGTCGGCCTCGGGGTGCTCGGCCTGCTGGCCGCCGCCACCACCTTCGCCACGGTCGCCCCCACCCTGGCGACCATGATCGGCATCGGCGTCGGCATCGACTACGCGCTCTTCCTGCTCACCCGGCACCGACAGGGCCTGATGGACGGCAAGGACCCGGTGGCCTCCGCCGGGCACGCCGTGGCGACCAGCGGCCGGGCGGTGCTGGTCTCCGGCTGCACCGTGGTGATCGCGCTGGCCGGTCTGGTCGTCTCCCGGGTCAACTTCATCGCCAAGCTCGGCGCCGCCGCGGGGGTGACGGTGATCTCCGCCGTCCTCGCCGCACTCACCCTGCTCCCGGCCCTGATGGGCCTGATCGGCCGCCGGATGGACCGCTGGACGGTGCATTCGCCGGTCGCCGAGACCGGGGTCGCGCCCGGCGAGGAGATCACCGGGACGTGGCACCGCTACGCCCAGCGGGTGGAGCGCCGCCCGTGGTGGTTCCTGGCCGCCGGGGTGGTCGTCGTCGGCGTCCTCGCCATCCCGCTCTTCTCCATCCAGCTCGGCCACATCGACGACGGGGCCGACCCGACCACCTTCACCGACCGGCGCGCCTTCGACCTGATGTCCGACGCCTTCGGCCCCGGCTCCAACGGCCCGATCACCGTGGTCGTCGACCAGAGCGCCGTCGCGGCCGACGCCCGGCCGGCGCTGCTGAGCTCCGTGCAGCAGGCGCTGGCCGGCACGCCCGACGCCTCCGGCGTCACCCCGCTCCAGACCAGCTCCGACGGTGACGTGCTGTTCGACACCGTCACCCCCGCCCAGCGGCCGCAGGACGAGCAGACCACCCAGCTGGTCGGGCACCTCTCCGGCACCGTCCTGCCGCAGGCCGTGGCGGGGAGCGGCGCCAAGACCTATGTGACCGGCACGACGGCCGCCCAGGTGGAGTTCGCCGACATCGTGGCCGCCCGGCTGCTGCCGATCATCGCGGTGGTGGTCGGCCTGGCCTTCCTGATCATCCTGGCCGTCTTCCGGGGCCTGCTGATCGCGGTGAAGGCGGCCGTGCTCAACCTGATCTCCATCGCCGCCTCCTACGGCGTCCTGGTGGCGGTCTTCCAGTGGGGCTGGGGCGGGCCCGCACTGGGGGTCGCCGGAACGGTCCCGATCGAGAGCTACGTCCCGATGATGATGTTCGCCATCGTCTTCGGCCTCAGCATGGACTACGAGATCTTCCTGCTCTCCCGGGTGCACGAGGCCTGGCTGAGCACCGGGGACAGCCGGGGCAGCGTGGCCCACGCCCTGGAGATCACCGCCCGGGTGATCACCTGCGCGGCGCTGATCATGGTCAGCGTGTTCGCCGCCTTCATCGTGAGCGACAACATCGTGATCAAGATGATGGGCCTCGGGCTGGCCGTCAGCGTGCTGATCGACGCCACCGTGGTCCGGCTGCTCCTGGTCCCGGCCGTGATGACCCTGCTGGGCCCCGCCGCCTGGTGGACGCCCCGCTTCCTGGACCGGGTGCTCCCGCACCTCGACACCGAGGGCGAGGGCGAGCGGGCCTGAGGGTGGCGGGGCGGGCGGGCCGGGCCGCCCGGATCAGGCCTGGAGCGAGGCCAGCGTGACGATGGTGATGTCGGACGGCGCGCCGACCCGGACCGGCGGGCCCCATGCCCCGGCCCCACGGGTCACGTACAGCTGGGTGTCGCCGTACCGCTCCAGGCCGGCGACGGTGGGGTTGGCCAGTTCGGCCAGGTAGTTGCCCGGCCAGAGCTGGCCGCCGTGGGTGTGGCCGGAGAGCTGGAGGTCGACGCCGTGCCGGACGGCGTCGTGGATGGTGACCGGCTGGTGCGAGAGCAGCACCGAGGTGCGGGCCCGGTCGCGGTCGCCGAGCGCCTTGTCGAAGTCCGGGCCGTCGCCCTCGGTGCGCCCGGCGATGTCGTTGACCCCGGCCAGGTCGAACCCGGCGAGCTCCACCCGGGCGTTCTGCAGCGGGTGGACGCCCAGCTCGCGGACGAAGTCCACCCACGGGGCCGCGCCGGAGAAGTACTCGTGGTTGCCGGTGACGAAGTACGCGCCGTCCCGCGCCCGCAGCTGCGCCAGCGGCTCCGCCGCACGCCCGAGTTCGGCGACCGAGCCGTCCACCAGGTCACCGACGATCGCGATCAGGTCGGGCTGCGCGCCGTTGATCGTGTCGACGATCCGCCGGGTGTGCTCGCGCCCGAGGATCGGGCCCAGGTGGATGTCGCTGACCACGGCGATCCGGTAGCCGTGCGCCCGCGCGGGCAGCTTCGCCAGCGGCACGGTGACCTGCTTCAGACGCGGCCCGCGCAGCACCCCGTAGGTGCCGGTGCCGACCACGGCGGCCGCCGCGCCGGAGGCGCCGATCGCGAGCGTCCGGGCGACGAAGAGCCGGCGCCCGGGCGAGGGCGCGGTGGTCGGCACCGGCTCGGCGGCGGCCGGCTCGGCTCCGTCGCCGTCCGCCGCCGCGGGGGCGGACGCGGATGCGGGGGCGGACGCGGATGCGGGGGCGGCCACGGGCTCCGGCGGGGTCACCGCTCGCGGCCGCGGCAGCCGGAGCAGCAGCGGGCGGAGGGCCTCGCCGACCGCCACCGCCATCAGCAGGTAGAGCAGCACCGCCAGCCAGAGGTAGCCCGGCCAGGCCAGCCAGCGCTCGACGGACATCGGCAACCCCCGCCCGCCGACCAGCGCGCCCAGCGAGAGCAGCGGCAGCACGACGGCCAGCACGGTGCCCGCCCGGCGCCACCGACCGCCGGGAGCGGAGACGTCGCGCACCAGGCGCCGCCAGAGGTACCAGTGCGCGAGGGCCAGCACGGCCAGGACGGCGAGGACGCCGATCACCACGAGGACGATCATCACGCCGCCAGTATGAACGCCCGCCCGGCCGGCGCCGACGACGGCCCCCGAGGCCGCCGGACCGGCTGGCGCTGTGTCAGATTTGAGCTTTCCACCACCCCGGTCCACCCGCTCTGACCTGGCGCTTTGTGTCCGCTGAGCGAACATTTCCGAAGGCCTTGTTCCGATACTCGTAGGTAGAAGTTAAGTTGCACCGCAATGCGCGGGTCCGTCCCCCACCCTCCGGCGTTCGAGCCGAGGGGCAGCCGCGCGGGAAAGGCACAGGGCACCCTCGATGAGTGCGGAAACCACCACCTCGGCCGGCTCGCCGCCGGCCGATGCCGCTCCGCAGCAGCAGAAGCAGCTCCAGCACGGTCAGGGCGCCGACGGGCACCTGAAGGCCGGGCTCAAGAACCGCCACCTGTCGATGATCGCGATCGGCGGCGTGATCGGCGCCGGCCTGTTCGTGGGCTCCGGCGCGGGCATCGCGGCCACCGGCCCCGGCATCCTGCTCTCCTACACCCTCGCCGGCGTGCTGGTCGTCCTGGTCATGCGGATGCTCGGTGAGATGGCGGCGGCCGATCCGCAGAGCGGATCGTTCTCGGCCTACGCCGACCGGGCGCTCGGCCGCTGGGCCGGCTTCTCGATCGGCTGGCTGTACTGGTTCTTCTGGGTCGTGGTGCTGGCCGTCGAGGCCACCGCCGGGGCGAAGATCCTCAACAACTGGGTGCCCGGCGTGCCGCAGTGGGCGTTCGCACTGATCGTGATGGCGGTGCTGACCGCCACCAACCTCTTCTCGGTGGCCTCCTACGGCGAGTTCGAGTTCTGGTTCGCAGGCATCAAGGTGGTGGCGATCGCCGCCTTCCTGGTGATCGGCACGCTCGCCGCGTTCGGGCTGCTGCCCGGCACCCACCCGGTCGGCACGGAGAACCTGACCGGCCACGGCGGCTTCCTCCCGCACGGTGTGGGCGCGGTCTTCACCGGCATGCTCACCGTGGTCTTCGCCTTCATGGGCAGCGAGATCGTCACCCTGGCCGCCGGCGAGTCGGAGGACCCGGAGAAGGCGGTCAGCAAGGCCACCAACAGTGTGATCTGGCGCATCGGCATCTTCTACCTGGGTTCGATCCTGCTGGTCGTGACCCTGCTCCCGTGGGACTCGGCGGCCGTCAAGGGCAGCCCCTACGTCGCCGTGCTGGAGCACGTCGGCATCCCGGGCGCCGGCCAGGTGATGGACGTGATCGTGCTGACCGCCGTGCTCTCCTGCCTCAACTCGGGGATGTACACCGCTTCCCGGATGGCCTTCTCGCTGGGCCAGCGCGGCGACGCCCCCAAGGCCTTCGCCTCGGTGACCAGCCGCGGCGTGCCGCGGATCGCGATCCTCGTCTCGGTGGTCTTCGGCTTCGTGGCGGTGTTCTTCAACTACACCTCCCCCGACACCGTCTTCTCCTTCCTGCTCAACTCCTCCGGCGCGGTGGCGCTCTTCGTCTGGCTCGTGATCTGCTTCTCCCAGTTGAGGATGCGCAAGATCATCGAGCGCGAGACGCCCGAGCGCCTGACCGTCCGGATGTGGCTGTACCCCTACCTCACCTGGACCGCGATCGGCATGATCGGCTTCGTGATGGCGTACATGTTCACCGACGCCGACGGGCGGAAGCAGATGTACCTGTCGCTGGTCGCCGCAGCCATCGTGCTGACGGCATCGGCCGTGGTGGGCCGCAGGCGACGGGCTGCGGCAGTGACGCCGGCTGCCTGAGCCGTCGCGCCGCCCGCACGCCGGGCCCGGGAGCCGTTGCGGAGGCTCCCGGGCCCGGTGGCGTTTTCCGGCCCGGCGCCCGGGGGCCGGGCCCGTCTCCGGCGCGCGGTGCGATGTCCGGCCCGGTGCCCGGCGGGCCCGCCCCCGGTACCGGATCAGGACGGGACGGAGATGACCCGCCGACGCCCAGCCCCTACCCTTCCCCCTATGCGAGATCTTGCAGCGGGGTTGGGGTACCTGGCCAAGGGCCAGAAGTGGGTGGGCCGGCACGGCCGCTGGTGGGGCTTCGGGATGCTGCCCGCACTGATCACCCTGGTCGGGTACGTGGTGGCGCTGGTGTTCCTCGGCGGCTGGTCGGAGGAGCTCGCCGAGTGGGCCACCCCGTTCGCCGACGGCTGGGGCTCGCCCTGGCAGGGCCTGCTGCGCACCGCCCTCGCCGCGATCGTCTTCGGCGGCGGGCTGCTGATCTCCGTCATCACCTTCACCGCCGTGACGCTGCTGGTCGGCCAGCCGTTCTACGAGTCGCTCTGCGAGAAGGTCGACGAGACCGAGGGCGGCGCGCCCACCCCGCCGGACGTGCCGCTCTGGCGCGAGCTGGCCGTCTCGGCGCGGGACAGCCTCTACGTGCTGGTCCGGGTGGCCGGGTTCGGCGTCCTGCTGTTCGCCTGCGGGTTCATCCCGGTGGTCGGGCAGACGCTGGTGCCGGTGGCCGGGTTCCTGGTGTCCGGCTTCTTCCTCACCGTCGAGCTGACGGCGGTGGCCCTGCAGCGGCGCGGCGTGCCGCAGCGCGAGCGGATCCGGCTGCTGCGCTCCCGGCTCGGGCTGGCGTTCGGCTTCGGCGTGCCGCTGATCCTGGGCTTCCTCGTCCCGTTGGTGACCGTCCTCGCGATGCCCGGCGCGGTGGCCGGTGCCACCCTGCTGGCGCGCGACCTGGTGCCGGTGGAGGACGCCGAGGACGAGCGGGACGAGCAGGACCGGCAGGACCAGGCGGACGACGCGGGCGGGGCACCCGGGGTGCCCGGGTACGGGCCCGGGTACGGCGAGCAGCGGCCGGTGCCGGGGAACCCGTACGCGACGGGCCCGGAGCCGGTCCGGCCGTACGGGGGGCCGGACCCGTACTCCTCCCGCTGAGGGCCGGGGGCGCGGAGCGGTGACCGTCCGGTCACCGCACGTCGCACCGGGGCCGCCGCGCTGTGAAGCCGCCCACACGGCTCCGCGCTGCTACTGCCCTCGATAGTTGTCGCCGGGCCGCGGTCCGCCCACGCAGCCGCGGAGCGGCGCCGCCCGGCCGTGCCGGCCCAGTGGCCGGCCCCGGAGCGGACCGCGAAGAACGCAGGCCACCGCGCCGATTCACCCCCTGCTCCGTCGGACCGGCGGTCGACCGGCCGTCGGTCGACGGGATCGGACCCCCCACCTCGAAGCGCCCGGCCGCGGCCGGGCGCTTCGCCGTTCGGGCCGCCCCACCCACTACCCGCCGTAGTAGCCACTGCCTTTGCCGCCCCCGCCGGGCTCTGCGAAGAATGGCCAGTCGCCAGGCAGCGCGAACCGGTCCGTCCGCCGCGCGTCCCGCCCGCCCCGCCGTCACGGCCGGGGTGCCATGGCCGTCCCGGACGGCATCGCGGGCCCTGTCCGCCCGTGTCCTCGTGCCGGAGCCCCCGTGCTCCCCGGTACGGCCCCCGACGGAAAAGGATCGTCCGCTCCATGCAGCTCAGCCATGCCCGCCGCAACTCGCTGATCACCGGTATCACCACCCTCGTGGTGGCGGGTGCGGCCACCGCCGCCCTCGCCGTCCCGCAGAGCGGCGGCAGCGTCGCCGAGGCGGCCGCCCCGGTGGCCGGTGTCTCCGTGGACGGGCAGCCGGTGGCCGCCCAGGCCGACCCGGCCGCGGCCGACGCCGCTGCTGCGGCCGCTGCCCAGGCGCAGGCCCAGGCCCAGGCACAGGCACAGGCCGAGGCGGACGCCGCCGCGCAGGCGCAGGCCGCCGCGCAGGCCCAGGCCGAGGCGAAGGCGCAGGCGGACGCCAAGGCCAAGGCCGACGCGGAGGCCGCCGCCTCCCGCTCGCAGGAGCGCGCCGCGCTCAACGCCAAGCCCACCTACTCCGGCAGCGCCCGTGAGATCGCCGCCCAGATCGTCCCGGCCGGCCAGCTGCAGTGCTTCAGCAACATCGTGTCCCACGAGAGCAGCTGGAACCACCTCGCCGTCAACGCCTCCTCCGGCGCCTACGGCCTGGTCCAGGCGCTCCCCGGCTCCAAGATGGCCTCGGCCGGCGCCGACTGGCGCACCAACCCCGCCACCCAGATCAAGTGGGGCCTGGACTACATGAACTCCCGGTACGGCAGCCCCTGCGGCGCCTGGTCCTTCTGGCAGAGCCACCACTGGTACTGAGCCGACCCGGCCGGTAGCAGCCCCAAGGACCCCGCGCGGCAGACCCGCGCGGGGTCCTCGGCCTTTCCGCACCGCGAGGTCCGGGACCGCGCCGCGACCGGCCCGTCCGCGCGGGCACCGGCGCCGTCGTCGGATCGGGCCGGCGGCGCCGCTCGACGTGGACACGCCCGGCATGACGGGTGAAGATATGGCGCACGCTCGTACGATTTGACGCGGATTGATCAGAATTACCGACCGTCAGGGCTTTGCCACCTTCCGGCCGCGCTCCTACGCTCCGGCCTCATGCCCTCTCCCCTGATCAGCGTCGTGCTCCCCGCCTACGACCAGCAGAAACAGCTGGCGGAATGCCTCGACTCGCTCCTCGCGCAGTCCTTCCGCGACTTCGAGGTCATCCTGGTCGCGGACCGTTCCCCCGAGACCTCGGCCGACCTCGCCGACGCGTACGCGGCGCGGCACCCGCAGGTCTCGGCGCTGCACCTCAACGCCGCCGTCGGCGTGGGCGTCAGCCGGGACGCGGGCGCCGCCCGGGCGACCGGCGAGTACCTGCTCTTCCTCGACGCCGACCACCTGCTCCCCCGGGACGGCCTGCGCTCGCTCGCCGACCGGCTGGAGCAGACCGGCCCGGTGGACGTGCTGCTGTTCGGGCACACCCGGCGGCACGGCGGGCGCGACTGGCCGGGCGGCGCGGAGGCGGTGCTGGCCGAGGCCGGGCCCGAGGTCACCGGGCCGGCCGCCCGTCCCGAGCTGCTCGGCGCGCCCGCGCTGATCTGGGACCGGCTGCTGCGGCGCGACTTCTGGCAGGGCCGCGCGCTCGCCTTCCCGGACGGCCGCTACGAGGAGATCCCGGCCGTGCACCGGGCCATGCTGACCGCCGGGCGGATCGCCGTGCTGCCGCGCGCCTGCGTCCAGCTGCGGCGGCGGGAGACCGTCCACCCGGCCGGCTCGCCCGGCAGCAGCCAGTTCGACATCTTCGACCAGTACGAGCGCAGCTTCGCCCTGCTGGACGAGGTGGCGGCCCGGCAGCCGGAGCTGGAGGCCGTCCGCGACGCCCTGTTCACCCGGATGGTCCGGCACTACCTGTTCGTGTTCGACCTGGCCGGGTGCGTGGCGCGGGCCGAGCGGCCCCAGTTCTTCCACCGCGCCGCCGAGCACCACCGCCGCTTCCAGCCGGCCGGGCACCGGCGGCCCGGCGGGCGCGAGGGCGTGAAGTTCTCGCTGCTGGCCGGCGGCGCCTACCCGGCCTTCGAGATGGCCAAGCTCTCGCACATCGCCAAGGGCACCCTCACCGGCTCGGCCCGCCGCCGGGCCTCGGCCTGACCGGGACGGCATCCCGGCGGCAGGAGACCGGACGTCCGTCCGGCAGAGCCGGAGCCGGTGTGGGGGCGGCCCCCCCGCGGGCCCCCCCCCCCGGGGGGCCCCCCCCGCCCGCCCGCCCGGGGGGGGGGGGGGGGGGGGGGGGCCCGCGCCCCCCCCCCGGGGGCCCCCCGGGGGCCCCCGCACGCCGCCGCCCCGCCCCCCCCGCCCCGGGGGGGCCCCCCCCCCGCCCCCCCCCCCCGCGCGCCCGGGGGGGGGGGGGGCCCCCCCCCCCGCCGCCCCCACACCGGGGTGGCCCGTACCGGGCGCGCCGTCCGGCTGGGATGATCGGCGGCGGTACGCCGAGCCCACCCCCGGGAGGACCCACGTGAGCCGACCGTCCGCCGCCCCCGGCGCCGACCTCGCCCGGGAGCTCGCCGCGACCCTGCGCGGCGACGTCCGCTTCGGCGCCGCCGAGCGCACCGTCTACAGCCACGACGCGTCCAACTACCGCCACCTACCGCTCGGCGTGGTCAAGCCGGCCGACCTCGACGACGTCCGGACGGCCGTCGCGCTCTGCCGGCAGTACGGCGTACCGGTGGTGCCGCGCGGGGCCGGCACAAGCATCGGCGGGCAGGCGATCGGCCCGGGCGCGGTCGTCCTGGACTTCCGGCGCCACCTGGGCGCGGTGCACGGCGTGGACCCGGAACGCCGCACCGCCCGGGTCGAGCCGGGCGCCGTGCTGGACCACCTCCAGCGGGCCGCCCGCCCGCACGGCCTGCGCTTCGGGCCGGACCCGTCCACGCACAGCCGGTGCACCCTCGGCGGCATGATCGGCAACGACTCGTGCGGCGCCCACTCCGTCGTCTGGGGGCGCACCTCCGACAACGTGGAGTCCCTCGACCTGCTGCTCGCCGACGGCACCGAACTCACCGTCGGCGGCCCGCTCGGGCCCGCCGAACGCACGGCGCTGCGCGCCCTGCCCGGGCGCGCGGGCCGACTCCACCGCGACCTCCAGGACTTCACCGACCGCAACCTCGCCGTGATCCGCCAGGGCATGCCGGACCTGCCGCGCCGCACCTCCGGCTACCCGCTGGACGCCCTGCTCCCCGAACGCGGCCACCACCTCGCCCGGGCCCTCACCGGCACCGAGGGCACCTGCGCGCTGCTGCTCGGCGCCACCGTCCGGCTGGTCGAGGAGCCGCCCGCCCGTGCCCTGGTGGTGGCCGGCTACCCGGACGAGACGGCCGCCGCCGACGCCGTCCCCGCCCTGCTGCCGCTGCGCCCGCTGACCGTCGAGGGCATGGCCGCCGACCTGATCGCCGCGCTGCTCGCCGCCGGACCGCGCCCGCCCGCACTGCACCGGCTGCCCGAGGGCGCCTGCTGGCTCTTCCTGGAGACCGCCGGCGCGACCCCCGCCGAGGCCCTCGACGCGGCCCGGCGGCTCGCCGACGCCGTTCGCCAGGAGCGCTCCGCCACCACCTCCGTCGTCACCGACCCCGGCGAGCAGCGCCAGCTCTGGGGCGTGCGCGAGGCCGGCGCGGGGATCGTCACCCGGCTGCCCGACGGCGGCGAGGCCTGGCCCGGCTGGGAGGACTCGGCCGTCCCGCCGGAGCGGCTCGGCGACTACCTGCGCGACCTGCGGGCGCTGCTGCGCCGCCACCACCTGCGCGGCGTCCCGTACGGGCACTTCGGCGAGGGCTGCGTCCACCTGCGGATCGACTTCCCGCTCACCGCGCCGCACGGGCCGGCGGTGTTCCGGGAGTTCCTGGAGCAGGCCGCCGACCTCGCGGTCTCGTACGGCGGTTCGCTCTCCGGTGAGCACGGCGACGGGCAGGCCCGCGCCGAGCTGCTGCCCCGGATGTACCCGCCCAGGATCATCGCGCTCTTCGGCGAGTTCAAGCGGATCTGGGACCCCGACAACCTGCTCAACCCGGGTGCCCTGGTGGACCCGCGCCCGCTCGACGCCGACCTGCGGCTGGCCGGGCCGGTACGCGCGCTCCCGCTCGCCCTCCCGTACGCGCAGGACGACGGCAGCCTCGCCAAGGCCGTGCACCGCTGCGTCGGGGTGGCCAAGTGCGTGGACCCCGAGACCGGGGTGATGTGCCCGAGCTACATGGCCACCGGCGAGGAGCGCCACTCCACCCGGGGCCGCGCCCGGCTGCTCGCCGAGATGCTGCGCGGCGCGGAGGGCGCGATCCCGGACGGCTGGCGCTCACCGGAGGTCAGGGAGGCGCTGGACCTCTGCCTCGGCTGCAAGGGCTGCGCCGGCGACTGCCCGGTCCACGTCGACATGGCCACCTACCGGACAGAGTTCCTGTACCAGCACTACCGGCACCGCCCCAGGCCCCTGTCGCACTACTCGATGGGGTGGCTGCCGCTCTGGCTTCGGGCCGTCGCACTCGCCCCCGGCGCGGCCAACCTGATCGCCCGGTCCGCCGCCGCCGGCCCGCTGAAGCGGCTCGGCGGGGTGGACCGGCGCCGACCGGTCCCGGTGTTCCCGCCCGAGACCTTCACCCGCTGGTACCGCCGTCACCGCGCCACGCACCCGGCCCCGGCCGGCGCCCGCCCCGTCCTGCTCTGGCCGGACACCTTCTCCGACCACCTCCAGCCGAACGTGCTGCGCGCCGCCGTCGAGGTGCTCTCCCACCTGGGCTTCGACGTCCGGCTGCCGGACGGCCCCGTCTGCTGCGGGCTCACCTGGTACTCCAGCGGCCAGCTGGGCACCGCCCGGCGGGTGATGCGGCGCAGCCTGCGCGCGCTCGCCGCCACCGGGCTGCCCGCCGACACCCCGGTGGTCGGCATGGACCCGAGCTGTACCGCCACCCTGCGCGAGGACCTGCCCCGCCTGCTCGGCGCCGACGGCCGCCCGCTCGCCGAACGGACGCGCACCTTCGCCGAGTTCATCGACCAGTACGCGCCGGACGCCCCGCTCCCCCGGCTCCCGCTGGACGCCGTCACCCAGACCCACTGCCACCAGCACGCCGTCCTCGGCACCGCCGCCGACCGCCGGGTGGAGGCCCGCACCGGTCTGCGCAACCGCGTCCTCGACTCCGGCTGCTGCGGGCTGGCCGGCAGCTTCGGCTTCGAGCGGGGCCACTTCGAGGTGTCCGTGACGATCGCCGAACGCGTGCTGCTGCCCGAGCTGCGCGCGGCGGACCCGGACACCGTCGTGCTGGCCGACGGCTTCAGCTGCCGCACCCAGATCGCCCACCTGGCCGAGGGCCGCCAGGCCCTCCACCTCGCCGAACTGCTGCAACGGGGCCTCCGGGAGCAGCGCTGACCGCCCGGTGGGAGCGGCGCGCGACCCTACACCGCCTGCGGCTCCTGCACCTCCGTCGACCGCGGCGGCTCCTCCGCGCAGACCGCCGAGACGAACTCCGCCAGCCGGGCCTGCGGCAAGCCGCGCGCGATGTCCGCCTCGCTGATCATCCCGACCACCTCGTGCTCCGGGTGGTTGATCACCGGGAGCCGGCGCACCCGGTACTGCTCCATCATCCGCAGCACCTGCTCGGCGTCCTCGTCCGCCTCCACCGTCATCGGCCGGCCCTGGGCGATCTCGCCCGCCGTCACCTGTTCGGGGTCGCGGCCCTCGGCGACGCACTTCAGCACGATGTCGCGGTCGGTCACGATGCCGAGCAGCTTCTGCCGCTCACCGCAGATGGGCAACGCCCCGACGTCGCGTTCCCGCATGATCCGGGCGGCGGAGGCGAGGGTCTCGTGCTCACCCACGCACGCCGCGCCCGGGTGCATGATGTCGCTGGCTCTGGTCATGATCGGCCTCCTGACGTGCCTGCCACTCCCGTCCCTCCATCGTGGTCCGGGCCCGGGGGCGCCGCCACCGGGCCCGGCGCGGGGTGGTTGGGGCCGTTCAGCCGGCCCACCGGCGACTGCTCCAGCACCTCCTCCAGCGGCGGCAGTTCAAGCTGCTCCACCTCCGGCAGCCGCGGCGGTTCGGCCGGTGGCGGCTCCGCGCCCGCCTGCTCGCCGCCGTCGCCCGCCGTCCTGCGGTTCACCTCCGCCGCGCTGTCCAGGAACCGCAGCAGCTCGACCGGGAACGGCAGCACCAGCGTCGAGTTCTTCTCCGCCGCCACCTCCACCACGGTCTGCAGCAGCCGCAGTTGGAGCGCCGCCGGAGTCGCGCTCATCACCGCCGCGGCCTCCGACAGCCGCGCCGAGGCCTGGTACTCGCCGTCCGCCGTGATGATCCTCGCCCGGCGCTCCCGCTCGGCCTCCGCCTGCCGGGACATCGAGCGCTTCATCGACTCCGGCAGGGCGACGTCCTTGATCTCGACCCGGTCGATCTCGATGCCCCAGCCCAGCGCCGGGCTGTCGATCATCAGCTCCAGTCCCTGGTTGATCGGCTCCCGGTTGGCCAGCAGGTCGTCCAGCTCGCTCTTGCCGATGATCGAGCGCAGCGAGGTCTGGGCGACCTGCGAGATGGCGAAGTTGTAGTCCTGCACGTTGACGGTCGCCTTCACCGGGTCCTCCACCCGGAAGTAGACGACCGCGTCCACCCGGACGGTCACGTTGTCGCGGGTGATGCCCTCCTGGGCGGGGATCGGCATCGTCACGATCTGGACGTTCACCTTGCGCAGCCGGTCCGCCACCGGCATCAGCCGCACCAGCCCGGGGCCCTGCACCTGCTCGCGCACCCGGCCGAAGCGGAACACCACGCCCCGCTGGAACTGCTGCACGACCCGGACGCTCAGCCCGGCCCACACGGCCACCAGTACGACGGCCGCCAGCACCGCATCGAATATCAGCATCGCGGTCTCCTCGCGCGCACCACCGCCCCGGCGGTCGCCGCCCCGGCCCGGCCGGGGGCCGCCGGAGCAGCCGATTCCACGCTACGCCTGCGGAGGCGCCGCCGGAACGCGCTGCCCGTCGGCCGCCGACCGTCGGCCGCCGCGCCTAAGATCGTCCCCATGTCCCAGCCCGCAGCCGACGGCCCGGCCACCGACCCCGAGGACCCGGGCCACCCCGTCGCGGCCGCCGCCCGCACGGCCACGGTCCCCGCGCTGGACGCCGTCGTCACCGGCTGCCGCGCCTGTCCCCGCCTGGTCGAGTGGCGCGAGGCGACGGCCCGCACCAAGCGCCGCGCCTACCTGGACTGGGACTACTGGGGCCGCCCGATCCCCGGCTTCGGCCCGCCCGACGCGCCGCTGGTCCTGGTCGGCCTCGCCCCCGCCGCGCACGGCGGCAACCGCACCGGCCGGATCTTCACCGGCGACCCGTCCGGCGACCTGCTCTACGCCACGCTCCACGCGCTCGGGCTGGCGAACCGCGCCGAGTCGGTCCGGCACGGGGACGGCCTGCGCCTGCACGGCGTCCGGATCACCGACCCGGTGCGCTGCGCGCCGCCCGACAACAAGCCGACCACCGCCGAACGGGACACCTGCCGCCCGTGGATCACCCGCGAGCTGGAGCTGCTGCGGCCGACCGTGCGGACCGTCGTGGCACTCGGCGGCTTCGCCTGGCAGGCGCTGCTCCCGGCGGTCGCCGCCGCCGGCTGGCAGGTGCCCCGGCCCCGGCCGGTCTTCGGCCACGGCGCCCGGGTCACCCTGCCGGCCGCTGACGGCGGACCGCCACTGGAGCTGTACGGGTGCTACCACGTCAGCCCGCGCAACACGAACACCGGCCGGCTGAGCACCGTCATGCTGCGCGAGCTGCTCCGCGAGGCCGCCCGTTCGGCCGGTCTGGACCCCCTCCCGGAGCGCCCGGGCGCCGGTGGGGAGCCGTAGCCGTCCGGCGGCCCCTCAGCCCGCCAGTACCTCGGTCAGCAGCCCGCCGACCAGCCGGACGCCGTCCTCGGTGAGGATCGACTCGGCGTGGAACTGCAGCGAGGCGAAGTGCGGGCCGCGCAGCGCGTGCACCTCGCCGGTGTCCGCGTCGCGGCTCACCTCGACCAGGCCGACGCCCTCGCACTCGACCTTGGCCTCGACGCTGCGGGCCGCGAAGGTGTTGTAGAAGCCCACCCGCTCCCGGACGCCGAAGAGGTCGATCTCCCGCTGCACGCCCTGGTTCGGCGCCTCCCGGCGGACCAGCGGGAGGCCGAGCCGCAGGCCGAGCACCTGGTGGCTGAGGCAGACCGCGAAGAACGGCCGCCGCTCCCGGAGCAGCGTGTCGATCGTCGACCGCAGCCGCGCGATCTTGGGGTGGCCCGCGCCGCGCGGATCTCCCGGGCCGGGGCCCATCACGACGAGGTCGTACCCGTCCGGCGCGTACGGCTCGTCGAACCGGCGGACCGTCACCGCGAGGCCGAGCGAGCGGAGCTGGTGGTCGATCATCGCGGTGAAGGTGTCCTCCGCGTCCACCACGAGCACCCGGCGACCGGTCAGGGCGGGCGTCGGCCGGGAGCGCGCGGACACCGGTGCCAGCCAGAAGTCGGCGATGCCGGCGTTGCGCCGCTCCAGCGCGGCCCGGACGTCCGGGTGCGCGCCGTAGACGGCCGGGGTCGGGGCCGGGGTCGGGGTCGGGGCCGGGGTCGGGGCCGGCGCCGCCGGGCCGTCCGCCTGAAGGGCCGCGAGCAGGCCCGCCGCCTTCGCCCGGGTCTCGGCCACCTCCTGCTCGGGGTCGGAGTGGCGCACCAGGGTGGCACCCACCCCGATCCGGACCCGGCCCGCGTCGTCGATGTCGGCCGTGCGGATCAGGATCGACGAGTCCAGCGCGGATCCACCGTGCTCGTCGCGCCCGATCAGCGCGACCACCCCGCTGTAGTAGCCGCGGCCCTGCGGCTCGTACCGGCGGATGACCCGGCAGGCGCTCTCCAGCGGGCTGCCGGTGACGGTCGGGGCGAACAGCGTCTCGCGCAGGATCTCCCGCGGATCGCGGTCGGTGCGCCCCTCGATGAAGTACTCGGTGTGCGCCAGCCGCGCCATCTCCTTGAGGTACGGGCCCACCACCTGGCCGCCCTCCGCGCAGATCCGGGCCATCATCTTGAGTTCCTCGTCCACCACCATGTACAGCTCGTCGGCCTCCTTGCGGTCGGCCAGGAAGTCCATCACCCCGGGCAGGGTGGGGCCGGACGGCGGGTATCGGTAGGTGCCGCTGATCGGGTTCATCACGGCCTTGCCGCCGGCGAGGCTGAGGTGCCGCTCCGGGGTGGCGCCGACGAACGTACGGGCGCCGGTGTGCACGATGAAGGTCCAGTAGGCGCCCGACTCGCCCCGCACCAGCCGCCGGAAGAACGACAGCGCGCTGTGCGTGGTGTAGCCGGTGATGTCGGCGAGGAACGAGCGCTTGATGACGAAGTTCGCGCCCTCGCCCCGGCCGATCTCGTCGGCGACGACCCTGCGCACCGTCCCGGCGTAGGTCTCGTCGTCCATGTCGAAGTGGCCGCCGGCCAGCTCGATCGGCACGTCCGGGAGCCGTCGCAGCACCTCGGCCAGCGGCAGCACGCCCTGGTCGGTGACGGTCATCGCGATCAGCGGCTCGCCGTCGTCGGCGCAGGCGTAGCCGCGCTCGGCGATCTGCCGGTAGGGGACGATCGCCAGCACCTCGTGACGGGCGTCCCCGGCGGCGGCCCCGGCAGGGACGGGGAGCTCGGCGAGCGTCCCCGGCGTCGACACCGTGCCGACCAGCACGTCCAGCGCGTCCGGCCCGGTCGACTCCGGGCGGTGGATGAGGGCGAAGGGCGGCGGCCGCAGCCCCAGGACGCGGTCCAGCAGGTCCACGGGGTACGGCGCCGCCCCGGCCCCGGTCATGCGCCGGCCTCCCCCGGGCCACCGGCCGCGACGGCGGCCGGCCGGAGCCCGGCGAGGACGTCGTCGGTGGTGACGACCACGGCGCAGCGCTGCGCCGCGTAGTCCAGGGCCAGCCGGTGGTACTCCTCGGAGAAGTCCGCGACGGCGTCCGCCACCAGGAACGGCTGGATGTCGTTGGTGAACGCCTCGACCGCGGACATCAGCACCCCGACGTGCGCGTAGACGCCGCAGAGGACGAGCTGGTCGCGGCCCTGCTCGCGCATCCGGTCCAGCAGGCCGGAGCGGAAGAAGGCGCTGTACCGCCACTTGGTGAACACCCAGTCGGCCGGGGCCGGTTCGAGCGGCTCGACGACCTGCCGGTCGACCGGGTCGACCCGCATGCCCGGCCCCCAGAAGTCCTTCAGCAGGCCGCGCTCCTCCTCGGTCATGCCGCCGGGCTGGGCGGTGTAGGCGACCGGGACCCCCAGGGCGGCGCTGCGCTCGCGCAACCGGGCGGCGTTGCCGACCAGGTGGTCGCGGACGGCCGCCGGGAACGGCCGCAGGAAGTAGCGCTGCATGTCGTGCACGAGCAGCACCGCCCGGTCCGGATCCACGGTCCACCGGGCGGTGTTGCCGGGCAGGTCGGCCGCGGTCGGCATCGGGTACGGCGCGATGGGGGGTATGCCCGCCATGGCCTTCCTCTCCTGGGTTCCTGGGTCGAATCGCTGGTGGGGCTGGTGGGACCGAGCGGTGTCGAGCGGGACCGGACGGGCCGCCGGGCGGGTGGTGCGGGCGGCCGCGCCGGTGGGCCGGTCCGCGCCGCGGCCGCCGGGGGCGGTGGCGTCCGCGGTGCCGGACCGGGGCACGGTGGCGCCGCGGGTACGCGGCGCCGGGGCGGCGGGTGGGCTCAGCCCTGGGCCGCGGCGGCGCCCACCGGGGTCGACCGGCCGGTCAGCCACCAGGCCGAGACCACGGAGAGGGCCTGGCCCGGGTTGAGCCGGGGGTCGCAGAAGCTCGTGTACTTGGCCCCGACCTCGTCGATCCGGGCTTCGCTCTGGACGCATTCGGTCACGTCGTCGGGAGTGGTCTCCAGGTGGAGCCCGCCCGCCGTGCCGCCGGCGTTGCGGACGGCGTGCTGGAACTCCCGCACCTCGCGGGAGATCTCCCGCACGAACCGGGTCTTGAGGCCGTCCGGCGTGCTGACGGTGTTGCCGTGCATCGGGTCGGTGAGCCAGATCACCGGGTGGCCCGCGGCCTTCACCGCCTCGACGAGGACGGGCAGCCGCCCGGCCACCGCCTCGGCCCCCATCCGGGCGATCAGGGTGAGCCGGCCCGGCTCGCGCCGGGGGTCGAGCCGCTCGCACAGGGCCAGCAGGTCGTCGACCGCCATGGTGGGACCGACCTTGCAGGCCACCGGGTTCATCACCTCGGCGAGCAGGGTGACGTGGGCGCCGTCGACCTGCCTGGTCCGCTCGCCGATCCACGGCCAGTGGGTGGAGGCGAGCAGCAGCCGCCCCTCGTCGTCCCGGCGCAGCATGGGGACTTCGTAGTCGAGCAGCAGTGCCTCGTGGCTCGTCCAGACGGGCGTCCCGATGGAGAGGGGCCCGCCGCGGCTGCGCCAGCCCAGGTGTCCCATGACGTCGTAGGCGGTCTGGTAGCCCGTCAGCAGTCTCAAGGGGTCGGGGCGCCGCAGCTCCGGGTCGGGCTCCGGACTGTTGACCATGTGCCCCCGGTAGACCGGCAGTTCGACGTTCCCGACCCGCTCGGTGGGGTGGGAGCGGGGCTTGGCGAACTGTCCGGCGATCCGGCCGGCGCGGATCACCGGCTTGCAGGTGTCCAGTTGGAGCGCGCCCGCGAGCAGGTCGAGCACGCCGACCTTGCGGGCCACGTAGCCGGGGGTGCACTCGGCCGGGTCCTCCGCGCAGTCGCCCGCCTGCACCACGTGGGCTTCGCCCGCGGCGACCCGGGCCAGCAGCGCGCGCAGGGTACGGACGTCCTCCGCCTCGACCAGTGCGGGGCGGGTCGCCAGTTCCTTTCGCACCTGGCGGACCAGCGCGGTGTCCTCCCACGGTGGTTGCTGCAACGCGCTTTCCAGCCGGATATCGAGCAGAGTACTTTCCACCGATTTCTCCAAATCGCGAACGGGCGATGGGCGCGGTCGCCCCACGGCCGAGCAGGCGAGCGTCGTGCGCGGCTGTCAACGGAGCCGGAATTCGAATCCACACAGGCCCGGGGGCGCGGTCGCCGCACCGTCGGCGGGACCGGGGAACTTCTCGTTCGTCCTGGGTGAACGTCGATGGAACACGAGGGCTGTGGGCGCGGAGGTCGGGCCGGACCGCCGCACCGCGACGGTGGGCGCCGAACCGTCGGCGGCCTCCGCCACCGCCCAAATCATGGAACAGAACGGAGTGCCGGCCAACGTTCGTCGTCGCACTTCGTCAGGTGACCGGCACTTCGTCAGGTGACCGCTACTCCGTCAGGTGCCGAATAGTCCATCAGGTCGCTACGGGCACGTAGCACCGCCGGCGGCCGCACCGGTTCGACGGGGCTCCGATGCCGGCTCGACGAACTGAATCGCCGTCAAATCATGCTGACAGCAGGAGGGCAGGCCGACCTGGTGACGTCCGGACGGGGGCCTGCGAGACTTCGGGCCATGAACAGCGACCTCCTCTCCGGCAGAATCGTCCTCATCACCGGCGCGAGCAGCGGCATCGGCGCCGCGGCGGCCCACGTGTTCGCCCGGGAGGGCGCCACCGTGGTGCTCACCGCCCGCCGGGAAGAACGCCTGGCCGCACTGACCGCCGAACTACGCGAAAAGGGAGCCCGCGCCGCGTACGTGGTCGGTGACGTATCCGTCGCCCGAGATGCCGCGAGGGCGGTCGAGTTCGCCGTGGCCGAATACGGGCGGCTCGACTCGGCCTTCAACAATGCGGGGATCGGCGGCGACCGCACCCCGCTGCACCTGATGTCGGACGACGTCTACGACACCGTCATGGACACCAATGTGCGCGGCGTCTTCAACTGCCTGCGGTACGAGATAACGGCGATGCTGGAACAATCCGGCGGGGGCACCATCGTCAACAACAGCAGTGTGGGCGGCCTGGTGTCGATCCCCGCCGCCGCCCCCTACATCGCCTCGAAGCACGCGGTCATCGGCTTCACCAGGGCCGCCGCCGACGAGTACGCCAAGCAGGGCATCCGGGTGAACGCGGTCGCCCCCGGAACCACCCGCAGCGAGATCACGGCCGACTGGTTCGGCCGCAATCCCGGCCTGGAGGATCTGGCCAACTCGCTGACGCCGCAGGGGCGTACGGCGGCTCCGGAGGAGATCGCGGAGGCGGCGGCCTGGCTGCTGAGCGACCGCTGCCCGTTCCTGACCGGCACCGTCCTGCCGGTGGACGGCGGCTTCGTCAACCGGTGAGCCGCCCCCGGCCGCCCGGTGGTGGCACCGTCACCGCCGCAGACCGTTGAACTCGACCCGGAAGGCCGGCTCCCCGCCCTGCGTGCCCGTGACCCGGACGGCGCACCGGGCGGGGTGGCCGGCCGGTGTCTCCTCCGCCTCGATCCAGCACGGCCGGTCGAACTCCACGTACCGCCGGAAGCTGGTGGTGACCCGCAGGGGCAGGAAGGACGACCGGCCCCGGAGGGCCTGCGCGGCCTGGGCCGCGGCCTCCAGCAGGGCCAGCCCCGGCACGTGGTCCACGGGGTGGTCGAAGAGCAGGTGGTTGTCGATGTCGTTGCGCAGCAGCCAGCGGTGCGGCCGGTCGCCCGGCGCGAGGGCGACGTCGGTGGCGCGCGGCCGGGCCACGAGGTCGGCGGCTATCGGCTCCGGTAACGGCCAGGCGCCCCAGCCGACCCCGAGGCCGTCTCCCCGCACCCGCCGGTAGGCGGCGGGGGAGATCCAGCCGAACTCGGAGTCCGCCCGGGCCGCCACGACGCCGTCACAGCGGATCAGAATGCCCATCCGCAGCGAGCTGACGGACCGTCGGTTCCGCACGGCGCCCGCCACGGTGACCCGTACGTCCAGCCTCGCGCTCCGGCCGCGTGGCACGCGGAAGTCCGGGTCGATCGTGTAGTCCAGGGTGCTCAACACGGTCTGATGGGTCAGCGGGACGCCGTACTCGGCGTGCGCGACGACCAGGCCGCTCTGCCGGATGGTCTGGGCGAGTATCCGCGGGTCGTACGGCAGGCCCACCTGCACGGCCGGCCACCGGACGCCGACCCCGAACTCGTCGGCCCCCAGCCGCTCCCAGCCGGTGACCAGGACGGACGTGCCCCGCCGCAGGTGCGCGTAGGCGCCTACGAGAGCGGGCGAAGGAGTGGATGAACGTGGTGCGAGCGTGACGTCTTGCAAGGCCCCCCCTTGGTCTGACGGGTCGGCACAGCTCAGTGGACTGTGCTATTCAAGTACCGGCTCTCCGGTCGGTTTCGAACCATGAGCAAGTCTAGTTCAAGCAATGGTAAAGAGAATGCAGTGGAGGCATAAAGTGTCAAGGCAGGAGCGCGCGATCCATACCCGCCGGCTGATCCTGGAGGCCGCGGCCGAGATGTTCAACGAGCTCGGATACGACGCCACCACCATCGGCGGCCTCATCGAGCGCATCCAACTCACCCGCGGTGGCCTCTACTTCCACTTCACCACCAAGGAGCAGCTCGCCCGCGGCGTGCTGGCCGAGGCGGTGACCATGGAGGGGCTGGCCCCGCAGGCCTTCAAGCTGCAGGAGTGGGTGGACCTCGCCCTGCTGCTCGCCCACCGGCTGCCCCGGGAGCCGATGCTGAGCGCCGCGATCCGGCTGTCCGTGGACGTCAAGTCCCGCGGCCTGTTCGGCACCCGCTGGCCCGACTGGATCGAGGTGGGGCAGGGACTGCTGACGGAGGCGAAGGAGCGCGGCGAACTGCTCGCGCACGTCGACCCGGCCGAGACCGCCCGGCTGTTCGTGGGGGCGTGGACCGGGGTCCAGCTGATCACCGAGACCCTGCCGGAGCGGACCCTCTCCCAGGAGATCTCGAACCTGTTCGCACTCGTCCTCCCCAATGTCGCCAGCGCCGGCGTGCTGGCCAGGCTGGACTCCTCCCCCTACCGCGCGAAGCGCCTCCTGGAGGAGGCCGGCCGGGCCGGGGCGCCGTCCCCCGTCGACTGACCGACCGTCCGGACCACCGCCCGACCAGCCTCGCCCCGGCGACCGTGCCGGCCGGCCGGCACGGAATTCGCACCTGCGATTCCCGTGTCCACGCGGCACGACGGGGCAGCCACCGTCCGCGCCGGCCTGTATAAATGAGAACAGGACAGCAGTCCTCTTTTGGGAGTCCGACCCGGACGACGCCGATGCGGGGCGGCGGTCCGTCCGGTCGGCTGGGGTGGCGGACCACTGGGGGATCAACCATGCGGCACCTGCACGGATCCGTCGGCGCGACGGACGGCGAACCGGCCGCCGACACGGCGCTCGACCCCGAGCTCAGCGCCCAGTTGTTCGGCTCGCTGCGGCGCAGCGGCCAGCGACTCAAGGCCGAGCAGTACGTCCGCGGCCTGCTCGCGCTGGAGGGGCGCAAGACCCTGCGCGGCATCGCGGCGCAGTTCGACGGCGCCGCGGCGCAGCAGAGCGTCCACCACTTCATCAGCGCGTCGCCCTGGGACTGGATGCCGGTGCGGCACGCCCTGGCCCGCGAGGTGCAGCGGGCCCTGGCACCGCAGGCCTGGGTGATCAGACCGATCCTGATACCCAAGGCCGGCTCCCATTCGGTCGGCATCGACCAGCAACTGCTGCCGCTCGGACGGATCGTCAACGGCCAGCACGCGGTGGGGGCCTGGCTGGCCTCCGGACACTGCGCCGTCCCCGTCGACTGGCAGCTGCGGCTCTCCGACCGCTGGCTGACCGATCCGCTGCGGCAACGGGCGAGCGTCCCCGCCGACGCCGCGGTCGCCACCATCGAGGACTGCGTCCGGGCCGCGGTGGCCGACATCCGGGAAATCGGCGGGGTGCTGCGCGGGCCGGTCGTGGTGGACGTCGGGGAGGTGGACGCCGTGGCGGTCGCCCGGCACCTGGCGGCCCTGGGCGTCGCGTTCGTGGTGCGGGTCGGCCCGCAGGCCCAGCTCTGGCTCGACCGGACCGAACTGCCCAGCTACAGCGGCCGGGAGCACACCGCGGGCGAGCTCGCCGAGTCGCTCCCTCGGCTGCGCCGGCAGGTGAATCCGGGCGACGGCCCGACGACCGCGGTGGCGATCCCGGTGGTGACCTCGCCGGCCCGCGGGGAGCGGATGCTGCTGCTCGGCGAGTGGCGGCCGGCCGGGCGCCCGCGCCGGCGGCTCTGGCTCACCAACGCCGACGCGCCCTCCGTCCTCACCGCGCTGCGGCTCACCCGGCTGCCGGGCGTCGTTCTGCGGGACTTCACCGCGATCTCCGAGCGGGTGGGGGTACGGGACTTCGGCGGGCGGTCGTTCCCGGGCTGGCACCGGCACATCACGCTGGCGTCGGTCGCCCACCTGATCGCCACCCTGGAGAACCGGCGGCCGCTGCTGCCCGGCGGCCGGGCCGGACGCTGACCCACCGGCTTCGGCTTCACAGGACTACTGTCCGGTAATGTGACACTCTCACTCCTCGTACCATGGCATCGCCGCCGATCGCTCCTTACTGTCTGGAGCAGCGCACGAGCACGTTCATGACCGCCACGGGAGACCGAACAGGAGTGTGCGCACGTGGAGTTCACCTTTGCCGGACTTCCCTGGCGGCGCTCCGGAAGGGGCCCGGCACGGGCCGTGTCCGCAGGACAGGATGGGCGTCCGCTCAGCCGTTTTGCCTCCCACCCCTGATCGAGCGCGGACCGGTCGGCTCCCGCACTGAGGACAGGGGCGCCGCACCGCCACGAAGCCGCTCCCCCACTCGCGGCAGGGCCCGGCTACGGCCGGTCCCGCTTCCGACCCCCGCCCCGACCCGACCCGCTCCGCCCTGACCCGCGCCGACCCGACCCGACCCACCCTGACCCGCGCCGACCCGACCCGACCCGACCGACGCTCCCGATCCACCCGGCCACCACGAGGCCGGCCCCGCCGCCGCCGTCCGGCGCCTCCCCCCGAACACCACGACCACGGAGACGACTTGACCTCTCAGACGCTGGCACAGCGACGGCGCACCCAGGCTCCGGTCGGCGACAACGACCGGTCGAAGCCCTCCGCCCGCCCCCTGCGCCCCACCGGATTCCCCTCTTCCGTTCCGGCCCCCATCCCGGCCCCCATCCCGCCTGCGGCCGCCTCCCCGGCCCGGCTCGCGCCCGGAGGGCCGTCCGCGGCGGCCGAGCCGTCCGGACCGGGCCCGGCCCGCCACCCCCGCACACCGTTCCCGCCCGGCGCCCACGACGTCCTGCTCACCGAGCTCTGCTCGATCCTGTTCACCTCGCTGTCCCGCAGCGACCAGTGCCGCAAGGGCATGCAGTACCTGCGCGGACTGCTGGAGACCGAGGGGCGCAAGTCGATCCGCAACATCGCGGCGCTGCTCGGCAAGCCGGCCTCGGAGCAGAACCTGCACCACTTCATCTGCAGTTCGACCTGGGACTGGATCCCCATCCGCCGGGCGCTGGCCCACTACCTGGCCGGCGCGGCGGCCCCACAGGCGTGGGTGGTGCAGCCGATGATCATCCCCAAGACGGGGCAGCACTCGGTCGGCGTCGAACGGCACTTCTTCCCGACCCTCGGGCAGGTGCTGAACGCCCAGCACGCCATCGGCGTCTGGGCGGCCTCGGAGGAGCTGAGCACCCCGGTCAACTGGCGCCTGCACCTGCCCGAGGCCTGGCTCAAGGACGATCTGCGGCGCAGTCAGGTGTCGATCCCGGACGAGGCCGGGGTGGAGACCCTCGGCGAGTGCGTGACCGAGGCCTGCCTGGAGACCAGCACGGGCTGGGGGCTGCCGGTCCGGCCCGTGGTGCTCGACATCGGTGAGTCACAGGCCATGACGATCTTCGGGAAGCTGCACGCCCACGGGGTGCCGCTGCTCGCCCGGGTCGGCGGCGACCTCCGGCTCTCCGTACTGGACCAGGCCCTGCCCGCCTCGGGGAGCAGGCCGCAGCCGGCCCTGCGCATCATGAGCCTGGCCAAGGACCTGCGCCGGCTCGTCCCCGGCCGGGAGCACGGCCGGGAGCACGGTCCGCAGACCGCTCCCCGGGCGGTGCCGGCCGCCACCGTCCGGGTCGGCCTGCCCGCGCCGTCCGCACCGGGCACACCCACCGCACCGGGTGCTCCCGGCACTCCGGGCGCTCCGAGTGGTGAACTCCTGCTGCTGGGCATCGGTGAGGAGGGCGGGCACTGGCCCGCGGAGCTCTGGCTGACCAATCTCACCGCCGTGCCACCGGCCACCCTGGTCCGGCTCAGCCGGCTCACCGGAAAGGTCGACCGGGACTTCACGGAGATCGCGGACCGGGTGGGCATCCGCGACTTCACCGGGCGCTCCTTCAGCGGCTGGCACCGGCACGTCACGCTGGCCTCGGCCGCCCACGCGGTCGTCGCCCTCGCCGACCGGCGCGAGCGGCCCGCCTGAGCGAGCCACCACCGGCCGGGGGCGGCCGGGCCGGCGAGCGGCGGGGGCGGCGCCGGCCCCGGCCGTCAGCAGCAGGACAGCGCGTCGCAGGGCTGCGCCGCCCGCCGCCCGCCGGCCTCGCCCCACTCCGCGCCGGCCGCCCGCTCGCCGCCCTCCGGCGGCTCCGCACAGCTGCCCTCCGGGGCGATCCCGGCCCGCGCCTCCGCCGTCGCGAGCTGCGGCAGCATCAACCGCCAGAACGGCGTGACCGCCTGACGCGAGTGCCACTGGGGGTCGCGCCGCCCGAGCACCTCCAGCCCGGCGACGACGGCGGTGATCGCGGCCACGGCGTCGTCGAGCACGATGTCGGCGGCCAGGCTGCCCTGGGCCCTGGCGACGGTCAGCATCAGCTGGACCCAGTCCTGCCACTGCTGCCACAGGTCGGCGCCGCCCGGCCAGGTGGCGTCGCTGCCGAGGCAGAACCCGGCCCGCAGCACCGCGTCGGTGGAGAGCCGCCGGGCCAGCAGGTGCGAGGTGTCGACGAGCAGCTGGAGCGGTACGGGGTGCCGCAGTGGAACGTTCCCGGTGATGTGCAGCAGGGTTTCCGCGGCGGCCGATTCGACCGCCTCGCCGAGCGCCCGCTTGTTCCCGAAGTGGAAATGCAGCGCACCGTGGCTGAGACCGGCCCGGACACAGATCTGGGTGATGGAGGATTCCGCGAATCCCGATCGGGCGAAGGTCTCCGCGGCAGAACGGATCAGTTCCTGCCGGGTGCGGACGGCACGATTCTGCTTGGCCATGGGAGCGCTCCGGAAATGGGGTGAGCGACGGGTGAAACGCGCGGAAGCATGCCGCGGGGCGACAAGGGAGGCATCGATTCCGGTAGCCGTCACGCGGCCCGGCCGGATCGTGCCCGACAGCAGTCGCGCCGGGGTGGATCGCGCCCGGTCCGGATCGACCTGGATCGGCACCCGGAGATTACCGCCGGGGCCGCCGCCCCCGGCCTGATCGGCATGCGCGCATTCACACGCACCGGGTCGGATTCTATCACCCCGGCAACCCTCCATGTACAGAACGTAATGGCCCGGAGCGCTATCGCGGCTCGAATTGCTCGCCCTTTCGTTCGACCGCTCCGGCGGCCACCCGGCATTCGCATGCCGCTGGAATATTCCGGCCCCCTGGGCCACCCCCGACCGCCCCGGGCCGCATGCGAAACCGCCCGGAGGGCCGGCCCGACGAATGCGGGCCGGCCCTCCGGGCGACCGGGTGTACGGGTTGCGCCGCGGGCGGTGTGCGCGCTCCTGCGGTCAGCGCTCCAGCGGGCGGATCTCGAAGAGCTTGTAGGTGACGTCCACGCCCGCCAGCTGCCGGTCGGCGCTGCCCAGCATCGTCAGCGAGCTCCCCGCCTCGGCGGCGAGCTGGGCGATCCGGGCGGCGTCACCGAAGCTGTTGAAGGTGACCAGGGCCCGGCCGCCGGGCAGCACCCGGTCGTGCACCTGCGCGAGGTAGCGGCCGAGGGCGCTGTAGCCGCGGTCGAAGATCGCCCACTCGACGTCCTGCTTGAACTCGAAGTCCTTCGGCGCCTCGAAGACGCTGCAGTTCCAGAAGACGGTGTCGAAGCGCTCCTCGGGGCCGAGCGCGTCGAACACGTCGCTGCGCAGCACCCGGACCCGGTCGGCGACGGCGTGCCGTGCGGCATTGCGGGCGGCGCTGTCGACGGCGGTGTCGGTGATGTCGGTGGCGGTCACCCGCGCGCAGCCGTGCAGGGCCGCCCAGACCGCGGTGACGCCGGCCCCGCAGCCGATCTCCAGGAAGCTGCCACCGGTCGGGTAGGGGATCGCGCCGGTGTACCACTCGGTGCCGGTGCCCGGCCGCGGCTCGTAGGTGCCGGGGATCAAGTCCCATTCGAGGCCGAGGAGTTCGAAGGTGGTCGGCTCGGTCTCGACCGGGCCCAGCTGCTCGACGAGACGGCGCCCGAGATCGTAGCGCTCCTCGAACTTCGCGGATGTCTGTTCCATGGTTCTCTGCTCCAGGGGTCGATGTCCGATGGGCGGTGGGTCGTTCGCGCGGCGGGCCGTCCGGCACCGCCGGGGGGGGTGCGGCGACGGCCGCGGGTCTCACCAGCCGAGGCGCTCGCCGAGCAGCTTCAGGTCGGCGGCGTACTTGGCGATGAAGGCGGGCGAGAGCTGCGGGATGTCCCGCGCCGGTCCGATCCCGGCGGCCCGGACGGCGGCCCGGAACCGGTCGGAGGGGATGACCGACCCGGGCACCGCCTCCTCCGGCCGCTTGAACGCGTGGACCAGCGGCAGCGCCGAGTGCTGTCGCTGCCCCTCGGGCAGGGCCCGCATCGCGGCCTCGAACCGGACGAACCAGTCGTCGTAGTCGGCCACCCGCTCGATCCGGTGCCCGGCCTCGGCCAGCCAGTCCACGAAGCTGTCGAGCGACACCCCGTCGTCGTTCGGGTTGACCAGGCTGAAGGTCCGGTAGCCCTCGGTGCCCTGGCCGCCCAGGGCCACCACGGCCGCGGCGGTGAAGTCCACCGGCAGGCCGTCGTAGTGCGCCCGCCGACGGTTCCCCCGGTCGTCGGTGCGGTAGAAGGAGTGCGGCGCGATGCCGGTGGCGATCACGCTGAGCAGCAGCCGGGTGAACTGGTCCGGGACGTTCAGCTGCCCGGCGTAACGGCTGTGCGCGAGGATCATGTTGGACCGGAACGTGGTGACCGGGAGTCCGCACCGGTCGTGCGCCTCGCGCAGCAGGACCTCGCCGGCCCACTTGCTGGTCGCGTAACCGCCCGCGTAGCCCTCGTCGGTCTGCTGCACCGGGAGGGCGGTCCTGACGTCCGAGTCCTCGTCCAGCGCCCCGCCGGCCCGGGAGGTGGCGACGGCCACGCTGGAGATGTAGGTGAAGGGCTTGATCCGGCCGGTGAGCCCCAGCCGGATCAGCTCGGCCGTGCCGACGACGTTGGCCTCGAACAGGTGGTGGTACGGGAGGACGTGGTTCACCAGGGCGCCGGCGTGGACGATCACGTCGACCTCCTCGGAGAGCCGCTTCCAGGTCGTGTCGTCCAGGCCCAGCCGCGGCTCCGCGATGTCGCCCGCCAGGACTTCCAGGTGCCCGTCGGCCAGCTCCCGGTAGCGGCGCACCAGTTCGTCGTCGCCGCTGACGAAGGCCTCGTCGAGGCGCCCGCGGGCCGCGTCCGCGTCCCGTCCGCGCACCACGCAGATCACCGTCCCGCCGACCGGGGCCAGCCGCTCCAGCCACTCCAGGCAGAGGAAGTGGCCGAGGTAGCCGCTCGCGCCGGTCAGCAGCACCGTCCGGGGCTCGCCCGAGGGCTGCGGCAGGGTCCGGGCGTCGGCGATGGTCCGGTCGTCGAGGAACTTGTCCAGCGTGAGGTCCCCGGCGCGGACCCGCGTGCCGTCCTCGCCGTGAACCGAGGCGAAGGTGACCCCCCGCAGGCCCGTCGCGCGCTTGGCCTCGATGTAGCCGGCCAGTTGACGCAGGTCGTAGGCGGGGCTGATGACGGTGTCGACGGGGACCCGTACGCCGAAGATGTCGTGGAGCAGGTTGGAGAAGGAGACGGCGGTCAGCGAGTCCCCGCCGACGTCCCGGAAGCGCGCGGCGGGGCCGACCTCGACGGTGGAGCCCGCGAGCAGCGCCCGGGTGGCCCGCTGGACCGTCTCCAGCACCGGCCGGTCGGCGCCCGTACGGCGCAGCTCCAGCAGCTCCCGGCTCTCCCGGGCGGCTATGTCGGCATACAGCTCCTCCAGTTCGCGGCCGTAGCGCTCCTGGAGCCGGGGCCGCAGCAGCTTGCGGTGGTCCGAGAGCAGGCCGTTCGCCTGGTCGAAGGGCTCGGCCTCGATCAGGACGTCGCGCGGGATCTCGTAGGAGTTCAGGCCGGCCTCGCGGGCGATCTGCTGAAACGATTCGCTCAGCAGCTGGCGGAGGTGTTCCCGGTCGTCGCCGAACTGGTCGAGGGCGGCCGGCGTGGGCACGACCACGGCCAGCAGATAGGACCGTTCGCTGTTGCCGTACACGAAGATCTGCCGGACCAGCGGGCTCGCCGCGAACTCGGACTCCAGTCGCGCGGTCGCCACGAACTCGCCCTGGGAGAGCTTCAGCACGCTCTTGCGGCGGTCCAGGATGGTGAACCGGTCCGGCCCGAGCTCCGCGACGATGTCGCCGGTCCGGTAGTAGCCGTCCTCGTCGATGATCTCCGCCGACAGCTCGGGCTGCTTGTAGTAGCCGGGCACGACGGCCTCGGACTTCAGCAGCAACTCCCCCCGTGGGTAGGGGGAGTCGGTCCGGTAGTAGCCAAGTTCGGGCACGTCGGCCAGCTTGTAGTCGATCACCGGTGGGCGGAGCAGCTTGTCGTCGACGGAGACGGCGGCGGCCTCGGTGGAGCCGTAGATGATGGTCAGCTCGAAGCCCAGCAAGGCCTCGACGAAAAGCCGTAGTTCGGCCGAGAGCGGGGCGGAGCCACAACTGGCCCAGGCGAGCCGGCCGCCCAGGAGGTTCTCCCGCAGCTCGGCCAGGACCTCGGCCTCGACCGCCCGCCGGTCGGCGCCGGCGAGCTCCCGCCGGTCCAGCTCGCTCTGGTACTTCTGGTAGAGCATCTCGCAGACCCGTGGCACCAGCGACAGTTCGGTGGGCCGGACCAGTGCGATGTCCTCGAAGAAGGTCGACATGTCGCTGCTGGCCGTGAAGTAGCTGATCCCGCTGCGGGCGAGGGTGTTCTTCAGCGACGAGTGGCCGGCGACATGGCTCATCGGCATGTAGTTGATGTTGATCGCGAGGAGGTCGGAGAACAGCTTCGACCAGGCCCCGCCCCACATCGCGCTCAGCAGCGTGTCAGTGTACATCGCGCCCTTGGGCGTTCCGGTGCTGCCCGAGGTGTAGATCAGCATGGCCAGCGGGTCGTCGCCGTCCTCGGGGACGAACAACGGCGCGTCGGGCAGCGCGGATCCGCGGCCGACGACGTCCGCCAGGGTGTCGATCGCCACCTCGCGGCCGGCCTCTGCCAGGCGCTCGCGCGCGGCGGTGAACTTCTCGAACTGGTCGGTGACGTCCGGGTGGTAGTCGAAGACCACCAGCCGGCGGGCCGACGGGTTCGCCAGCAGGAGTTCGACCGCGACGTGCAGCCGCTCGATGCTCGCCGCGACGACGAAGGGCTCGGTCTCCTCGACGATCGAGGCGAGTTGCGCCAGCGGGGCGCTGGTCTGCAGCGGGACGCTGACCACGCCGAGGTAGTTGCAGGCGAGGTCGACCACCGCGTAGTCGCCGCTGGCGAAGCCGAGCAGGGCGATCCGCTCGCCCGGCTCCAGCGGATGCTCCGGGTGCCGGTGCCATTCCGCGGCCACCGCGCGGACCCGCCCCCAGAGTTCGCTGTAACTGGTCGTTTCGTAGTGCGCCAGGAGGCGGAGCGAAACGCGGCCGGTGTCGGCGTCCCGCACGAACTCCTTCGCGCGTTCACCGATTGCGGGCCGGTCCGTGTGGCGCTGCATGACTTTTGCTAACGTTTGCGCAAGCCGCATTCTGGGTCTCCGCATCGCATCGCCGGCAGACTGCCGTGGCTGTTATTCGAAGGACCGGTGCTGGTCGGCCTGCACGCCGACGACGGCACACTCGTCTCCCGGACGCTCCGTCCATTGCTCCGAGTTCGTGCCCCGATGCTAACCAGAGCCGAACCGGGTTCCTGAACAAACGAACGACGATCTGTCAGGTCGGCCGTTTGCCGGGCCCCGTACGCCGAGTTCTCCCGGGCCCGCGCAAAGTCCTTCGCCTGCGGTCTTGTTGCCGTCGGACCGGGTCGGCCGGCGGGAACTGCCGGCGCACCGCACCGCGGAGCGGGCGCATGCGACGCGGTCGAACGAGCCGGCCGCGCGCCGTCGTCGATGACCCGCCGTCCATGGCCGCCGACCGGGCCCGGAGAGCCGTAGTTGACACGCTTGCCGTGTTCGCCTTGCGCAGGTCTGGTTACTTAGGGCAGCATCAAGCTTATGCAATATAGCGCGTAGACAATTATCGCGGACGCGGGTTGAGCGCGCTCAAGATCATTCTAGTGGGAGGGATGTGCCCATGTCAGGCAGCTCGGCTCCGAGTGAACACCGGACGGGAGGCGACGCCTTGGCAGCACCCGAGGCGCCGTCCGAGACGGCAGCACCGGAGGTCCAGCAGGACTCCCTGCGCTGGTCGGCACGGTTATGGGTGTCGCTGCTGATCTTCAGCGGCGTGATCCTGCTCGACGGGCTCGACATCTCGATGATCGTGGTGACCATCCCCGAGATCCAGAACGAACTCGGGATGACCGCGGCCACCGCCCAGTGGCTGGTCGGCGCCTACATCCTGGCCTTCGGCAGCTTCCTGCTGCTGGGCGGGCGGGTCGCCGACCTGTTCGGCCGGCGCCGGGTGCTGGTGATCGCGATGGCCGCGTTCGCGGTCGTCTCGCTGTTCGGCGCGCTCGCCGACAGCTCGGTCCTGCTGATCGTCTCGCGCTTCGTCAAGGGCATGGCGGCGGGCTTCGCCGCCCCGGCCGCGATGTCGCTGCTGACCACGACGTTCCCCGAAGGGCCCCAGCGCAACAAGGCGTTCGGCATCTTCAACGTCTTCGAGGCGTCCGGCTACTCCTCCGGCCTGCTGGTCGGCGGCCTGCTCGCGGGCCTGAGCTGGCGGTCCATCTTCATCCTGCCGATCCCGCTCTCCGTGCTGCTGCTGATCGGCGCCCTGCGCTTCCTGCCGCCGGACCCGCCGCGCACCGAACGGCCGCGACTCGACATCGGCGGCGCCGCGACCCTGCTCGCCGGCACCCTCCTGCTGGTCTTCACCGTGGTCTCCGCCGCCGAGGCCGGCTGGGGCTCGGTGCGGACGATCGGCGGATTCGCCCTGTCCGCCGCCCTGTTGGCCGCCTTCCTGGTGATCGAGCGCAGTGTGAAGGAGCCGCTGATCCGGCTCGCCATCTTCCGCAACCGCAGCCTGGTGAGCGCCAACGTCAGCATCGCCCTGCTGTACGGCGGCGCGATGGGCTTCCAGTTCCTGCTCGCCCTCTACCTCCAGGACCTCCAGGGCTGGCGGCCGTGGCAGATGGCCCTGGTCCTGCTGCCGGCCGGCCTCATGGTGGTCATCATCGGCCCCAAGCTCGGCGCGCTGATGGAGCGGTTCGGCGTGACCAAGATCCTGATGGTCGGGCTGGTCGCCTTCCTCCCCTGCTACCTGCTGATGCTCTTCATCGGCCCCGAACCCGACCTCTGGCGCGTGCTGTTGCCCGCCTCCGTGCTGTGGGGCGTGGGCTTCGCGCTCAGCATCGCGACGCTCATGGTCGCGGGCACCAACGGCGTCGCGGACGAGGAGCAGGGGCTCGCCGCCGGGCTGCTCAACAGTTCGCTGCAGGTCGGCGGCGCCTTCGGCCTCGCCGTCGTGACCGCGGTCATCATGCCCGGCACCGAGCTGTCGATGTTCTACCCCGGCCTCGCGGTCATCCTCGGCTTCGCCGTCCTCACCCTGATGGCGCAGTTGACCAACCGTCAGAAGTGACCGACCGGCGCGGCGGGCCGGAGCTCCGGTGACCGCCGCGCCGGACGCTCCGGCCCCGACCGGACGGTCGACCGGTCGGTGGGGGGACCCGGTCAAGGGCGGTTGCCCGGACGGCGACGGGAACCCGGTCAAGGGCGGTTGCCCGGTCGGTGAGCGGGAACCCGGTCGAGCACCCGCTACCTAGCGGCCCGTCAGCCGAACCGCGCCGGCTCCCGGCCGGACGCCCGCGCCCACACCGCCCACCCGCTGGGCGGAGCGCCGCGCGCGCCGCCTCCGCGGCCGCCAACTCCGGCCCGTACAGCACGCCGTACCCGAACACGTCGCCGGACCCGGCCGCCCGCTCCCGGAGCGCCGCCGCGGCCACCACCGCGTCCGGCCCGGCCGCCCGGACGGCGCCGTCCAGCCCGGCGAGCACCGCGGCCTGCACCCCGATCCGGTGGAGCACCACCGCACCCGCGGTGGTGTCGTGTGCGGCCATGCGCGTTCACCCCCTCACGTCGGGGCGGCGGGACGCCTTCTAGGCTGGCCCGCTGCCCCCGGACGGGCACGGGGCCCGGGCCCGCCGGGGGCGGGAACCGGCCGAACCGGACTCAGGGCCTCAGTTGGACCGCCAGCGACATCGTGTAGCCGACGAGCGCGGCGAAGAAGCAGACCGCGGTGGCGTGCCGCGCGGTGAAGGGCAGCCCGGACAGCGAGGGGAAGAGCAGGACGGCGGTGCCCGCGGCCAGGTCGGCGATGTAGAGGCCGCCGGGCGGGACCACCCCGGTGGAGCGGGCGGCCCAGCCGGTGGCCACCAGGAAGCCGGTGAGCAGGATGAACCCCGAGAGCAGCCCGGAGCCGATGCTGGCCAGGGCGGGGTGCGGCTCGGGCGGATCCTCGCCCTCGGGGAGGGCGGGGCGCAGCCGGTGGGCGACGGCGAGTGCGGTCATCGCGACCGTCACGGCCGCGACGGCGCTGAGCAGGGGGCCAGGGTTCACCTGCGGCTCCTGGAGGTCGGGGGGTGGTGGCCGAGGACCGCGGCCAGCGCGGCCGGGACCAGCACGGCGAGGATCATGACGGTGGCCCAGACGGTCGGTTCGAGGGCGGGCGGCGCGAGCCCGCCGGCCGGGGGCGGGGGCGCGGCGACGACCGCGACCGTCGCGGACGGGCTCGGGGGCGGGGCGAGGACCGGAGCGGGAGGCGGGGCGGGAGCCGGGGCGGGAACCGGCCGCGGGGTCGGGGTGACGGTGGCCACGGTCGCCGGGGCGACCGCCGGGTGCCGCGCGGCGGCGGTCTCCGCGGCCGCCGGTCCGGGCACGGCGGACCGGGTCGGGGCGGGCGGCGTCGGGGCGGCCGACACCGGGGTGGCCGACATCGGGACCGGCGGCACGGGCTGGGCGGATCCCGGAGCCGACGGCGCGGGCGAAGGCGGGTGCCCCGGTCCCGGACAGTGGATCGGCGGCAGGTGGCTGAACGGCGGCACCGGCGGCTCGGGCGGCACCGGCGGCACGGGCGGCACGGGAAGCACCGGAGGCCAGAACGATGGCGGCGAAGGGGGCGAAGGGAGCGAAGGAGGCCAGGGCAGCGGAGCGGGCACGAGGGCGGAAGGGGCCGGCGCCGACGGCCGGGGCGGCCCCTGCACCGGAGGGTGCGCCTCCGCGGCGGCGGGCGGACGCGGGTGCGCCGCGCCGGTGGCGTGGTCCATCGCCCGATTGTCGGAGCGCCGCCCCCTCCGGCGGCAGCCCCTGACGCCCGCTCACCCCGGCTCCGGCGCCCAAACCCATCCCACCGGTGAACCCACCACCCCCGTACCGCAAACGAACGACCGATGACGGGCCATCTGTTCGCCGGTCACCGCTCACCCGCCGACGCACCCTCGTGCGGCGTGTAAGCGTCGTGGCATACTCCGGGGCATGACGACTTCCACCCCTGCGACCAGGGCCCTGCGGGCCGCGGTGTTCACCGCGCTCGCCGTGCCGCTGTCCGCGCTGGGCCAGGTCGTCATCACCGGTCGTCCGCTGCCGCTCGCCCTGGTCGCCGCCGCGACCGTCGTCGTCTTCCTGGTCGCGACCGCGCTGGCCGGCCAGGAGCGGCGGCTGCTGCACATCTCCGCTGTGCTGGTCCCGGTCGAGCTGCTGCTCAACACCACCTTCAACCTGGGCCAGGCCGGCTGCGGCCCGGTCCTGGGCGCCGGACACGCCCCCGCCCGCGGGATGAACCTGCTGGTCTGCGGCGGCGGTTCGGTGGACGGCTCGCTGTTCTCGGGGCCCCTGGGGCACACCGGGCCGGTCGCGCCCGCCGCCACCCAGCTACTGGTCCTGCTGGCCCATCTGCTGGTCGCGCTGGCCGCCGCCGTCTGGCTGCGGCTGGGCGACGCCGCCCTGTCCGGTCTGGCCCGTGCGCTGCGCGCCCTGCGCCACGCGGTCGCGGCCCCGCTGCGGGCGCTGCTCCTGCTGCTGGCGCCGGTACCGCTGCGGCCGGTGCGGCGGGTGCCGCTGCCGGTCTCGGACCGCCCCCGGCCGCTCCGCGAGGCCGTGGTGCTCAGCCCGGCGCCGCGACGCGGTCCGCCGGCCTTCGCGCCTGCCTGCTGACACCCCCGTCCGGCTTCACGCCGGTCCGTAGGGCTCCCGGCCCGCGGCCCCCGCCGGCCGGGCCGGCCCCGGGCCACCGCCCGGCGCCCGCAGGCAGCGCGCCGACTCCCGAGCCCACCGACCCGGCCCCCTCGTGCCCGCGGCCTTCCGTGCCGCGCCGAGGCGGCCACCCAGGAAGCGCATGTCGCGCGCCGTGTCCAGGAGTTGACCCACCATGGCCCAGCCCACCGAACAGCCCGCCCGTAAGCAGTCCCAGCGCGTCAGCGCCCGCGAGCGGATCCAGGAGGCGCAGCTGCGCGAGCGCGCCGCCGCCAAGCGCCGGCAGCGGATCGTCGTCGGCGTCTCGATCGTCGCCGTCCTCGCCCTGGCCGGCGGTACCGCGCTGGCGATCAACGCGGCCGGCGGCGACGACCCGTCCAGCGCGTCCGCCGCCGCCGACCCGACCGCGCTGGTCGTCCCGGCCAACACCACCGGCCCCGACGGCACCGTGATCGTGTACGGCAAGCCGGACGCCGCCCACACCCTCCAGGTGTTCGAGGACTTCCGCTGCCCGGTCTGCAAGAGCTTCGAGGCGACCAACGGCGACACCGTCAGGAAGCTGGCGGACGACGGCACCGTCAGGGTGGAGTACCACCTGGCGGCGTTCCTCGACAAGAACCTCGGCGGCAAGGGCTCGCGCACCGCGCTCGCCGCCGTCGGCGCGGCGCTCAACGAGGGCGTCGACAAGTTCAAGCAGTTCCACGACGTGCTGTACGCCAACCAGCCCGACGAGCGCGAGGACGGCTTCGGCGACGTCAACCACCTGCTGGACCTGGCCGGCCAGGTGCCCGGTCTGAAGACGGACGCCTTCGTCAAGGCGGTGACCGACCGCACCTACGCCCCGTGGGCGAAGAAGGTCGCGGACGCCTTCAACGACAGCGGGGTGACGGGCACGCCGACGGTCAAGCTGGACGGCAAGCCGATCACCCTGTTCAGCGGGAACCGCGCCACCACGCCGGAGCAGTTCACCGCCCAGGTGAAGCAGGCCGCGGGCTTGCAGTGAGCACCACCGGCCCGGCCGACCACCCGGCCGGGCCGGCCCTTCACACCCACCGGAGTGCTCCGCGATGACCGCCCCGACTGCCGTGAACCCGCCCCGCTCCCGCTCCGCCGCCTCCTCCCCGCCGCACGGCACGCCGATCGGCGCCGGCCGGGCGTTCGCCCTGTTCGTGTTCCTCGGCGGACTCCTCGGCCTCGCCGCCTCGGCCGTCCTGACCTTCGACAAGCTCCGCATCCTGGAGAACCCGTCCTACGTCCCCAGTTGCAACATCAACCCGGTGATCAGCTGCGGGTCGGTGATGCGCACCGAGCAGGCGGAGGTCTTCGGCTTCCCGAACCCGCTGCTCGGCCTGGCCGCCTTCGGTGCCGTCGCCGCGGTCGGCGCCGGGCTGCTGGCCGGCGCCGCCTACCGGCGCTGGTTCTGGCTGGCCCTGCAGGCCGGCACCCTGGCCGGCGTGGTCTTCGTGCACTGGCTGATCGACCAGGCGCTGTACGACATCGGCGCGCTCTGCCCGTACTGCGTGGTGGTCTGGGCCACGGTGGTGCCGCTCTGCTGGTACACCACCCTGCACAACCTGCGCTCCGGGGTGGTACCCGTCGGCCCCCGGCTGCGACCGGTGGTCCGCGAGGCCGCCCGCTACCACTGGGCCCTGCCGGCGCTGTGGGCCGCGGTGATCGCCCTGCTGGTCCTCAACCGGTTCTGGTCCTACTGGAGCACCCTGCTCTGACGCCCCCCGGAGAACGCCCCCGCCCCGAGAACGACGTCGGCCTCCAGGACCCGTGGGGGGTCCTGGAGGCCGACGTCGGGTACCGGCCCCCGGACGGGGGCCCGCGCTCAGGAGGCGCGGTGGAACCGCTGGGGAAGCGTCCCCTTGCGCCACAGCTGGTCGAGGCGCTCGAAGAAGCCGTCGGAATCGGCGGAGACCACGCGCCGCTCGTCCGCGGTCATCCGGGCGAACGGGTCGTCGAACGCGAGCTTCTTCGGCTTGGCGCCGACGGAGCTGCACATCCGGCGGCACGCGTGGCACCACGTCCGCCAGAACAGCACCGGGCGGCCCGCCCTGCTGCCCTCGTAGACGTAGCTGCGCACCGCGACCTTCCGGCAGACCGGGCACTCCTTCTCCGACTGGTCGTCGACGAAGTTCGGCTGGGTCGCCAGCTGACGGATCTCACTGTCGATGTAGGACTTCATTCCGGTGCTCCCACTGCTCTCCTACTTCCTCCCCTTCGTCCGGCGGAGGTACTCGGCGTAGCGCTTGTCCGCGTAGGCCTCGGCCTGGGCCTCCATGTCGGGCAGGTGGCCGTTCTTGTGATGGTAGAGCTCGTGGAGGATCGTCCTGAGGGCCGTCTCCATGTCCCGCAGCCCCTCCGTACTGATCTCGATCAGCGGGAGCTTGTTCGGCCCGACGACGGCGACCCGCAGCGCGTTCCCGTTGCCCTTCCCGGTGAAGGGGCTGCTGCCGAGGGCGACGGAGTTGGGGTGCTCGATCTTCGGGACGTGGACGATGTCGTACCCCTTGACGCTCATCCCGGCCCGGCCGAGGGCGATGCGCACCGACTTGATGCTGACGCCGGTCCGGGCCGCCGCCTCGGACCCCCCGCCGGTCGCGGCGGCGGAGGTGCCGCCTCCGCCCGGCGTGCCGCCGGTGCCGGTGGGCGTGTCTCCGGTCGCGGCGGGCTCCCCGCCGCCGCCGTCGCCGGAGCCCTTCCCGCCCTCGGGCGCCTTGTCGGCCTTGCCCCCGCCGCCGGGTTCGCCGGGCTCCTTGCCGGTGCCCGACTTCGGGTTGCTGGGGCCCTCCGTCTTCGGTGTGGTGGGCGCGGGTTCCGCCTGCGGGGCGGTCGTGGTCGGCAGGTCGCCGTCCACGAACTTCCGGACCGCGCTGATGAAGCCGTCGCCCTCCGACATCGCGAGCTTGATGGCCTTGGCGCTCTTGAAGCCCCAGATGGTGCCCTTGACGAGGCCGACGCCGTCGATGGCCAGCGAGCCGATGGTGCCGGTCCACTGACCGGCGACGTAGGCGGTGGAGCTGGAGTCGGTGTCGAACAGCTCGGCCAGCGGGTCGTCGTCGACGTAACCGGTGTGGCCCAGCTTGTACGGGGTGTCGTTCTCGTAGTCGAAGATCTCGTTGAAGACCTCGTTGTCCCCGTTGTAGCAGTCCGCGGCGGCGTTCCACCCGTCCGAGAGGGTGTTGACGCTCCACTGCCACGGGTCGCCGACGACGGAGTCGCCGACGCCGGTGAAGAAGCCCCCGACGTCGTCGAGGCTCCACCACAGACCGGTCGGGTCGCTGCCCGAGACCGGGTTGTTCGCGGCGTAGGTGTAGCCGCCCATCTGGTTGGGATCGCCGGCCTCGAAGACCGGGTCCACCGACAGGAAGCGGCCGAGCACCGGGTCGTACTGGCGGGCGCCGAGGAGGTCCAGGCCGGTCGTCGGATCGGCCGGCTTGCCCAGGAAGCCGTGGTTGTCCGCCCAGGAGGCCGGGGCGGGACCGCGCTGGTTGCCGTACGGGTCGTAGGCCCGGCGGGTGATCGCCAGCGTCTTGGCGTCGACCTGGAGCTGGGCGGTGCCCTGCGGATTGGTCGGCTGGTAGCTGATGGTGCCGTTGCTCGCCCGGACGATGGTCGTGCCGTCGGGGCAGCTGTAGTACCGCAGGGCGCTGACGGCCTTGGTGGCCTTGTCGAGGGTGAGCTGCTCCGTGCCGCCGAACAGGTAGAGCGTGGTGCTGGTGGGCCCGCGCTGCAGGAGCAGCGCGCCGTCGGCGTCGTAGAGGTAGGTGGTCTCCTTCCCGTCGGTGGTGATGCCGGAGGTCGCGCCCTCGGCGTCGTAGCTGATGACCTGGTCGAGCGGCGCCGCTCCGGTGCCGACCCGCCTGGTGGTGTTGCCCGCGTTGTCGTACGTCGGGGTGAGCGTGCTGGTGCCGGTCGTCGGGTTCGAGGTGACGATCCCGGTCGCCGCGTTCGGCCGGGTGGCCGGCGTCGCGCCGGCCACCGGGTAGCTGCTGGACTGCGTGGTGTCCTTGGCCGCGTTGCCGGTCACGTCGTGCTTGACCTGGAGCGTGCGGTCACCGAGCAGGTCGTACTGCCAGTCGGTCCAGTACGGGGCCGGGCCGCCGATGGTCGAGGGACCGGGCGTACTGGTCTTGCAGGCGGCGAGCTGCCCGGCCGTCGGGCTGGTGATCCCCTTCGTGTCGGTCCAGGCGGTGGTCAGCCGGCGCAGTGCGTCGTAGCTGAAGCACTGGGTGTCGGTGACCCGGTCGGCACCGCCCGAGGACTGGGTCTCGGAGACGGTGGTGAGGTTGCCCACCTGGTCGTAGCCGTAGGTGGTGTCGGAGATCGGGTTGACGGTGTTGTTCTGCAGGGTGACCCGGTTGGTGGCCAGCCGGCCGGTGACCTGGTCGTAGGTCTGCGCGGTGCGCAGCTGCTTGGTCGGGGTGCCGATGGTGGTCTGCAGGACCTGGCCGAGCGGGCTGTAGCTGGTGGTGTTGACGTAGGGGGTGGTCGGCGAGCCCATGGAGACCAGGCCGCCCTGGAGGTTGTAGCCGAAGCCGACGGTCTCCTCGGCCAGACCGCCGGCGGCCCCGAAGGTCGTCGAGCCGAGCAGGCCGACGGTGTCGGTGTAGCTCGCGGCCGTGGTGTACGTGCCGGCGAGCTTGCCCTCGCCCACCGGGACGGTCACCGTGCTGCCGGTCGGCTGGTACGCGGTCGTGTACCCGTCGATCCGGGTGACGTAGGCGTCGCCGGCGCGGCCGTTGACGTACCGCGTCGTGGCGTCGGGGTAGCCCTTGGCCTTGGCGTCGAAGCTCCACTCGGCGAGCAGCTTCGTCTGGTCGGTGGTGCTGGTCCCCGCGTACTTCGCGGTGGTGCGGCCCATGCCGTCGTAGACGTACGACAGCCACTGGCCCCGGCCGTCCCGCGCCCTGGCGAGCCGGCCGAGGTCGTCGTACTCCTTGACCGAGGTGCCGCTGTCGGGGTCGGTCTGCGACACCAGCTGACCGCGCAGGTCGTAGGTGTAGCTCCAGACGTTGCCGGCGGTGTCCTTGACCGACGCGACGTCGCCCCTGGCGTCGAAGGTGTAGCTGGTGGTGACGTCGGCGCTGCCGACGGCGCCGGCGGGCCCGGTGGACCAGACGACCGCGTTGGACGCGTTGGACACCGCGACCACGCCGTCGCCCCGGACCATGAGGTAGGCGCCGGTGGCACCGGTCGTGCCGCTCCTCCAGAGCCGCGCCGTCCTGGTCGCGTTCTGGACCACGAAGTCGCCGTCGGCCTGCATGACCGCCACGGCGCCCGGGTTGCCGGACGTGCCCGAGGACCAGAGCGTCCGGCCGTCGGCGAGCCCGGTCAGCACCAGGTTCCCGTCCGCCCGCATCGCCAGCCGGACGCTCTTGGACACCACCGACGTGCCCGAGGCGATCACCGTGCCGGCGGTCAGCTTCCGGTCGGGAGTGTCGTCGTGCACGACGGTCGAGGTGGTGCGGCCGAGGCCGTCGGTGTAGGTCGTCGTGCGCGCCGCACCGACCGTGGTGTCGACGCGGTCGGCACCCGGGTAGGACGTGCCGGACTGCCACAGGGTGCTGGCGAACGAGACCTGCTGGACCGAGACCGGCCTGCCCTGTCCGTCGTAGGCGGTCCTGGTCACCGACGGGCCGGTGTTGTTGGTCTCCGCCCACATGCCGGTGCCCGCCTCGTGCGCGGCGTCGGTGTAGGGGGCGATGTTGGAGACGGCCCAGCCGTGCGAGTCGTAGAAGCTCGACGACACGAGGCGCCCGGCGGAGTTGTCCGCGGTCGTGGTCTGGCTCTGCCGCGGCCTCAGCAGCCCGTCGTAGTAGGTGACGGACTTGTTGTACGAGCCGTTCTCGCGCAGGGTCTCGGTGGTGACGGCGGAGGGGTCCGGCTTGTCGCCGGCCCCGTGCACGTCGTAGCCGAACTTGCGGTCGGGGCTCTGGGTCGCCTTGCTGCGGCCCGGCGTCCACACCTTGGTGCGGCGGCCGAGCGCGTCGAACTCGACATCGGTGATCCGGCCGTTGACGTCGACGGCGTGCGTGACGGCGCCGCGCGCCACCGAGATCGTGCTGGTGGCCACCCAGCCCAACGGGTTCCTGGTCGACAGCGAGTCCGGGAGGACCCCGTCGGCCGGGAGGTAGGCGGTCGTGGTCGCGGCACCCACCGCGTCCACCGTCTTGGTGACGCGGCCGTACTTGTCGTACTCCAGCCCGCCGAGCGACTGGTAGGACGGCTGCCCGGGGGCGGTGTACGACTTGATGGACTGGGTGCCGGTCACCAGCCCGAGCGAGCTGCCGTTGCGGCCGAGCACGCCGTAGGCGGCCGGGTCCGGCACTCCGGCGGCGCCGTCGTAGAAGAAGCGCTTGCCGTAGAGCGTGGTGGTCCCGCCGGGTGTGGTGCCGCACGGCCCGGCGACGGTGAGGACCTCGCTCGGGTAGATCAGCATCATCGGATTGGCGGCGGGCGCCGGGGCGTAGCCGGTGGTGGTGCAGGTCTGCTGCCCCGAGGCCGCCAGGTCGCCCTTCTCGTCGACCTGGTGGACCCGGCCGAGGTCGTCCATGGTGGTCACGGTCTGCACGGTCCGCCACGAGCCGTCGGACAGCAGGCCCAGCGAACGGGCCGAGGTCGAACGGACCTGGTGGGCCTTCAGGTCGGGGAGCGTGGACAGCTTCGCGGGTGCGGGGTCCTCCGAGGTCCAGGCCGTCCGGGCGGCACTGGCGGTCTCGGCGACCGTCGGCGGGTCGGCCAGCGTCTTGGCGACGACGCTGCCGCCGGCCTTGGTGAAGGTCTGCGTCTCGTAGGGGGCACCGGCCGACCAGGGGTTGTCGGTGATCTCCTCGTTGAGCGAGTTCCGCACCTTGGCGGTGCGCCTGGTCCCGTCCGCCTTGTAGTCGCCGTCCATGCCCTGGAGGTAGGAGACGACGCTCTGGGTGATCGGGTCCGGCGCGGCGCCGGTGGTGGTGGTGACGGTGCGGTAGCCCCGGAACTGGTTCCAGGTGCGGTGCTGGTCGTCGGTCAGGTCGGAATCGTCACGGTGCCAGGCGGCGCCGTCGCTGTAGGCGTAGTTGGTCACCTTGGCCGGCGAGCCGGCCTTGGTCCGGTCGCTGTCGGTGACCTGGGCGACCAGGGTCTTGTGGAACCAGTCCTCGATCGGGTCCTTCCCGCCGGGCGTCGTCCACCAGACCGGGTAGCAGGCCATGGTGTTGGCGTCGGCCGAGGCCGGCATGGTGTTCTTCTCGCGCGAGCACTCCGGCGCCCGGTAGGTGACCGCGACGGATTCGCCGGTCTCGGTCTGGATGCTGGAGACGCGCGGGTGGAACAGCGGCGGGGCGGCCGGAGAGAGGCCGTCGACCCGGTTGTCCATCTCGATGCCGGTGAAGGTGACCGGGTCGAGGGTGAGCGGGCCACCGCCGCCGGCGGAGGTGTCCCGGCCGGTGTGGACGATCTCGGAGAGCCACATCACGGACTGCAGCGCGCCGGCGTTCGTCGGGTCCTGGGTCTTGCCGGTGACCGGGTCGTAGGTGCCGCCGGCGTCGGAGAAGACCTGCTTCAGCTCGAAGCTGTCGACGTCCTGCCAGCCGGAGCCGGTACGGACCTTGGTGTCCACCGACTTCAGCCGGAAGGTCGACCAGAAGGTCGGTCCGCCGGTGAGGCAGACCCCGTCGGTGTCGTCGTCCTCGACCTTGTTCTTGTCGGTGGCGAGGCAGGTCAGGTCGTACGGTGTGTCCGGCCAGTTGGTCGCGGTGTCCCGCGACAGGTTGTCGAGGGTGCAGACGCTGTCGGAGGTCGTGCAGCGCTGCGCCGCGTTGAACACGACCTTGGCGGCGGGCTCGCGGCCGGCCTGCGCGTCCGTCAGCTGGTAGCCGTAGGAGATCTGGGTGAGGCGGCCGCCCCGGGTGTACTGGGTGAGGGTGCCGCCCTTGTCGTCCTTGGCGACCTGGCCGTAGCCCATGTTGTAGTAGTTGGACTCGGTCGACCAGTCGTAGCGCTGGACGTTGCCGTGCGGGTCCACGGCGAAGTCGAGGTTGAACCGGTAGCCGACCGGCTGGTCGCACCGCGAGTCATTGCCGTCGGCGGAGTCGTGGCACGGGTCCTCCGCCTTCGGGTGGTAGACCGGCACGCCCCAGGCGCTGTTGGTCGCCGTGTCCGACGTGGTGCCCGGCGCGTGGTTCAGGCCCAGGTAGTACGCGGTGCCGTCGGTGGTGGTGACCTTGAAGTACTCACCCTGCCAGAGGCCGTTGGTGGCCCCGGTCAGCCGCTCGATCCTCGTGCCGTCGTCGTTCTGCAGCCGGTAGCCGCCCGAGGGGTCCCGGAGCAGCTCGCCGGTGTGCGAGCCGAGCGAGATCGTGGCGTTCCAGCCGCCCCAGCACTCGTCCCCGGAGTCCTCGATGCCCTGGTCCTTGCACGCCTTGTAGGAGCGCTCGATGAAGCCCGGGCTGTAGCCCCAGCCGTCACCGATCCACGAGGACTGCGAGTTGCGGGCCGAGGTCTCGCCGTCCACCGACTGCGAGTCGTAGGCGAGGGTGACCGCGGGCGCGGCGCCGCCGAGCGACGGCGGCACGGTGATCGGGTAGGCGTAGGTGAACGCGCCGGAGGCGGAGGCCGTCCAGGCACCCGAGGCGGACAGCGAGGTCGCCCCGTAGTCGCCCTGCGAGCCGCCGGAGCCGGCGACCGCCGCGACCGCCATGGTGGCGCCGGCCGAGCGCGCGGCCGACGACGCGGCGGCGAAGCCGCTCGTACCGGTCCGCACGTCGGAGGCGACCGCGACCGTACCCGACAGCGTCCGGGCCCGCGGGTCGTTGGTGAACTCGATCGGCGTCTGCCGGCGGCACTCCGCGCGCTGCGGCGTCGTCAGTGCACAGCCCGGCAGCGCGACCAGCCGCAGCCGGGAGGCCCAACCGCCGCCGTACGCCTGCTCGATGGAGCTGTAGTCGAGCGACACCGAGACGCCGCCCACCCCCGGCCTGCCGTCACCGCGGGCCAGTCCGACCAGGAGCCCGTCGACGCCGGCGGCCTTGGCGCCGCTCCGGTCGGCCAGCCGGACCTCGACCGAGGAGAGCGGCGCGACCGGGGCGACCGGGGCGATCAGGCGCCCGGACCGCGGGCCGAGCGCCGAGGTCGGGACGGCGGACACCGAGACCGGGGTACCGCCCGCCTTCAGGCGCCCGGTGGCCGGCGAACCGCCGAGGTCGACGGTGGCGGTGGAGCCGCCGGGCCAGCGGGCCGCCTCCGGGGTGTGCGTCCGGAGCTCCCGGGCGCCCTTCGGAACGGCCGGCTTCAGGGCGGGGCGCGCCGCGCCCACCGGCCCCCCGGGCACCTTCGGTTGCTGGGGGAGCGGGTCGGCCGACCATATCTCGCCGGTGTAGCGGTAGGGGCCTACGAGGACGTCGGTGGCCACCGCCAGCGGCGTCGCCAGCGAGAACGCGGCAACCGTCGCCATCGCGACCGTCCCCCGCCTCGCCCATCCCCTCCCCCGGGCAGCACGAGACCATCGCACTTTCGCGCGCATCGTGAATCATCCCCCTATTAACAGTTTTGGACGGCCCCGGGGCTGATGCACCATCACGCGATCCCGCCCCTGGCCAGGGCGAACCGTATTGCCACACACGCATCACCGGCAATACCCTTCCCCGGCAGTCACATCGCTCACAACAATCACACCCGACCCAGGGGTTTCGACGGGTCAGGTGTCCGATGCCTGCGATGTGGCCAAATCCACTGCCCGCCAGGGGGGTTGTGAATCCCCCCGCGAAACGGTCGCGGGCACCAGACACATTCGAAGGATCTTTCGTGGGGGAAAACACCCGCGTCCCACGCGGTGGGACGCGATCGCCAGGACGTCGGCTCGCGCTGACGGCGGCGCTCGCCGGCCTGATACTCGGCACCGCCGGCCCGGCCCTGGCCGACGACCGGCCCGCGGACCGGCCCGCCGTCTCCGACTCACCGATGAGGGCGGCCTCCGAACGCGCGAAGAAGGAGCGGAAGCCGGTCGCGGTCGAGGAGTTGACCTCCGAGACGACCCAGACGGTGGCCAACGCGGACGGCACCTTCACGCTGACCGACCACGTCCAGCCGGTCCGGGTGAAGCGCGACGGCTCCTGGTCGGCCGTGGACGCGACCCTGGGGAGGAACGGCGACGGCACCTTCTCGCCGAAGGCCACCCCGGCCGGGCTGGCCCTCTCCGGCGGCGGCTCCGGCCCGCTGGCCACGCTCACCGACGCCAAGGGCCGCCGGCTCTCCGTCACCTTCCCGGTCGCCCTGCCCGCTCCGGCCGTCACGGGGGACAGCGCGACCTACGGCAACGTCCTGCCCGGCGTCGACCTGCGGGTCATCGCCAACGACCAGGGCGGCCTGCGCGAGGTCCTGGTCGTCCACGACGCCACGGCCGCCGCCGACCCGGCGCTGAAGTCCCTGAAGCTCGCGGTCGCCCCCAGCGACGGGCTGACCGTGGCCGCCGACGAGAACGGCTCCGTCACCGCGCGGACCACCGACGGGACGACGGCGTTCACCGCGCCGACCCCGGTCATGTGGGACTCCTCGACCACCGCCGGTACGGTCGCGGCGCGGCCCGCCCAGGCACCCGCGCCGGCGGCGCGCAAGGGCGAGCTCAGGTCAGCCCGCGTCGACGAGGCGCCGCCCGCCGCGCCCGCCCCCACCCGCTCCACCGAACGCGAGCCCGGCACCGGCGCGCAGCTCAAGCGGATCGCCGTGACGGCCGAGCCCGGCGCACTGACCCTGGTACCCGACGCCGGGTTGCTGACCGGCCCGGACACCGTGTGGCCGCTGTACATCGACCCCTCGGTCAGCCCGGTGACCAACGGCACCAGCCACTACGCCACGGTCCGGGAGGGCTGCCCCGGCATCGTCGCCTACGACGAGCCGCAGGACAACGGCCAGGGAGCCGGCTACCAGCACTGGAACGACTGCCAGGGCCTGTACCGGTCCTTCTACCAGATCGACACCAGCAACCTGACCGGTGACATGGTGGTCTCCCGGTCGGAGTTCCACATCACCGAGACCTACGGTGCGTCCTTCGACTGCAACCACACCGCGCCGGTGTCCCTGGCCACCGTCAGCGAGCTCGCGACCGACACCAAGTGGTCCAAGCAGCCCTGGGTGACCGGCGACGGGTGGCTCGGCGGCGCGCAGTACCCGAAGAGCTCCAACATCTCGAACCACTGCGGCAACCACGAGGCCGTGTTCAACGTCACCGGCCAGATGCAGAAGCTCGTCGGCCACAACTCCAACTGGACCGTCGGCATCTTCGGCAACGAGACCAAGTCGTCGGGCAACAACGACTTCATGCGGTTCAACACCAATCCGTACGTGGTCACGGTGTTCGACATCGCGCCCAACGCCCCCGACATGATCAGCGTCAGTCCGCAGCCGCACAGCCCGGACGGCAACGGCTGCGACGGCGTGAACATCGGCTGGATCGGCAACTCCGGCACCACCGGCAGCGCCTCCAACATCACCCTGAACGCCCGGCTCTCCACCAAGATGAGCGGTGTCAACCTCCAGGCCATGGCGCACGTCTGGGACAACATGTCCAACGACGGCGGTGGCAACCCGGCCAGCAAGTCCTGGCCGTGGAGCGCGTCGGTGAGCAACTGGGGCACCGTCTACGACAACGTCGGCTTCACCGTCGAGGACGGCCACCAGTACGGCTGGAACATGATCGCCAGCGACGGCACCCTGACCGGCCCCAGCTCCCCGTACTGCTACTTCAACGTCGACCTGACCCCGCCGAGCATCCCGACGGTCGCCGACAACGCGGCCTTCCCGCCGCTCGGCAGCGACAGGACGCCCACCGGCCACGCCGGCGCCACCGGGGCCAAGGTGCGGGTCACCGCCAACGACCCGGTGCCGGGCGGCTGCACCCGCGGCAGCTGCGTCAGCAGCGGGATCGACCGGTTCGAGTACTCACTGGACGCCAACATCCCCGGCGGCGGCCCGTCCGTCCCCGCCGTCCAGGCGGCCGGCGGCACCGCGACCGCGGACGTCCCGATCAGTGTGAGCAGCGCCCAGTGGGGCACCCACACGCTGTTCGTGCGGGCCGTCGACAAGGCCGGCAACACCCAGGGCACCGTCGCCCAGTACAGCTTCTTCGCCCCGTTCGACCCCAGCGCCAAGGTGGCCCCGGGCGACCTGAACGGCGACGGGGTCCCGGACCTCGCCGCCACCACGACCGCCGGCGACCTGGTGCGCGTCCCGGGCGGCGGCTCCACCGAGGACCTCGAAACCATCTCCACCCCGGCGACCAGCCCGGACGGCACCGGCTGGAACAACTACCTGGTCACCCACCGCGGCACCCTCACCGCGGCCATGGCCGACGACCTGTTCGCCTATCAGAAGACGACCCACAAGCTGTACCTGTACCAGAACGACGCCAACACGGCGGGCGGCACCACGGGCCACTTCACGCTGACCCAGAACGTCGTCCCCCTCAACAACTCCGCGGGCTGCCCCGCCAAGGGCTCGGACGGCACCTGGAACAAGGTCACCCAGATCCTGGCACCCGGCAAGCTCGCCCAGATGGCCGACGTACCGGACCTGGTGACGGTCGACAACGCGGAGCTCTGGTACTTCCCGGGCACCTACCAGGCGGGCTGCAACCTCGCCGCGGGCGTGAAGATCGGCACCGGTGACTGGTCCCGCACCACCCTGCTCGCACCGGGCACGGTGAACGGCGTCCCCACCCTGTGGGCCCGCGAGAACGCCACCGGCGCCGTCAGCAGCTTCCCGCTGACCTTCGACGGCAACGGCGTCCCGACCACCCGGATCACCGCTCCGACCAGGGCCCCGCTGACCTCCGGCGTGCTCGACACCGCCGGAAAGAACATGTGCCTGGACATCAACGGCTCGAACACCGCCAACGGCACACCGGCGCAGATGTACAGCTGCAACACCACCGACGCGCAGAGCGCCGCCCTCGGCACCGACAGCAGCGTCCACCTGCTGGGCAAGTGCCTCGACGTGAGCCGCGGCGGCCTCGACAACGGCAGCCCGGTCCAGCTCTGGGACTGCAACGGCACCGGCGCCCAGAAGTGGGTCCCCGGTCCGTTCGCCGGCTCGCTGCTCAACCCGCAGTCCGGCCGGTGCCTGGCCGACCCCGCGGCGTCCAACACGCCCAAGACCCAGCTGATCCTCTGGGACTGCCTGACCGACCACGCCGAGCAGGTCTGGGCCGCGACCACCACGGGCAAGGCCCTGCCGCCGGCCCAGCCGGTCCTCCCGACCGGCCTCGGCGACCGGCTGGCCCCGACCGTGGCCTCCCCCGGTGACGTCGACGGCGACGGCAACCCCGACCTGTACGGGACGTCCGCCACCGGCACCGTCACCCGGCTCCCGGGCGCCCGGACGCCGGCCGCCCAGGCGGCCGACCGCTGGAGGCTGGCCGACACCAGCGACAGCCGGCGGGCCAACGACCTGACCGTGGCCGGCGGAGCGGCGATCGGCCCCGACGCCACCCGGGGCACGGTCCTGAACCTGCCCGGCGGCACCGGCTACGCGGTCAGTGCCACCGGCTCCGTCGACACGCGCAAGAGCTACACCGTCTCCGCCTGGGTCAAGCCCGGCGACCTGGCCAACACCTCCGTGTTCGTCAGCCAGGGCGGCACCAACAACGTCGGCCTCCAGCTGTACTACTCCGCCTGGGCGCACGCCTTCGCGTTCGGCCGCAACGTCGACGACTCGGCCGTCGACACCTTCAACGCCGTCTACGGCCCGACCACCGGCGGCCTCAGCCCCAGGCTCAACACCTGGACCCACCTGACCGGGGTCTACGACGCCGGTGCCAAGCAGCTCCAGCTCTTCGTCAACGGCGCCGCGGCCGGTGCCGCGGCCTACGCCGGCACCGAGTGGAACGCCACCGGGCCGGTCCAGATCGGCCGGCGGGTCCTGGCCGGCGGGTACGCCCAGTACGCGACCGGCGCGGTCGGCGACGTCGTGATCGTCCCGTCCGCGCTGCCTGCCACCGCCGCCGCGGCGCTGGCCACCGACACCGCCCAGTTCGACGCCCCGGTGCTGCTCGGCGACGTCCACCGGCCCACCGACCGGTGGAGGCTCACGAACTCCGCCGACGAGATCCGGCCGGCCAACAGCCTCACCGTCTCGGGCTCGGCCTCGTTCGTCAACGACACCACCCGCGGCACCGTCCTCGGCCTGTCCGGCGCCACCGACGCGCTGGCCACCACCGGCGGCCCGGTCGTCGACACCGCCAGGAGCTACTCCGTCTCGGCCTGGGCCTACCTGACCGGGACGAACGACTACGCGACCGTGGCGGCCCAGTCGGGCACCAGCGTGAGCGCCTTCTACCTGCAGTACTCGAAGGCCTTCAACGCCTGGACGTTCGTCTCGCCGTCCGGCGACTCGACCGGACCGGCCTCCTACCCGGCCGCGTTCGCGAGCACGCCGCCGGCCCTCAACACCTGGACCCACCTGGTCGCCACCTACGACGCGCCCGGCCAGACCATGAGCCTGTACGTCAACGGCAAGCTCGCGGCCACCGCCGTCAACTCCACTCCGTGGGCCTCCACCGGCCCTCTGACCATCGGCTCGGCCAAGAACGGGAACAGCTTCCCCGGCCGGATCAGCGACGTCCAGACCTGGACCAGCGCGCTCTCCCCGGCCGCCGTCGCCTCGCTCGACTCGGAGCAGCCCGTGCTGACCCAGCTCGTCTGACCCGGCTCGTCCGACCCAGCTCGTCCGACCCGCCGGGCCGGTCCATGACGTCGGCCTCCGGGACCCGCCAACGGTCCCGGAGGCCGACGTCGTGCTGTGTGGCGCCCTGCGGACGGCTAGCCGAAGACCGCCCGGCGGAAGGCGTTGCGCAGGTCGGTGAGGGGCTGGGTCTCGCGGCTGTAGTGCACCTTGTTGGTGAGCAGCAGCGCCCAGCGGCCGAGCCGGCGGGAGACCCAGATCCCGGTGCCGGTGAAGCCGTAGTGGACGAAGGTGCCGTCGGCGGGGTCGGTGCCGGGGGCGCAGAGCCAGGACAGGCCGCGCGCGGGGGCGAGTCCGCCGGTCTGTTCGCGCAGCGACTCGGCGGTCCAGGGCCCGGCCCAGGGCAGCGCGGCCGGCGGGTCGAGCAGGGCGGTGAGGAAGCGTTCGAGGTCGCGGGCGGTGGAGAAGGCGCCCGCGTTGCCGCAGACGCCGCCGAGCAGCCGAGCCGACGGGTCGTGCACCACCCCGCGCAGCGGGGCGCCGACGGCCCGGTCGTACTCGGTGGGTGCGGTGCGGGCGGCCGACGCCGGGCCGAGCGGGCCGAAGCGGGTGTCGGTCATGCCGAGCGGGCGCCAGACCTGCCGTTCGGCGAGCGCGTCGAGCGGGGCGCCGGCCAGGTCCTCGACCAGGTGGCCCAGCAGCACGGCGGCACGGTCGGTGTACTCGACGGCGGTCCCCGGCGGGCGGTGCAGCGGGGCGGCGACGACGCCGGCCCGGATCGCCGCCCGGTCCCGGCCGTAGCGCTGCTCGAACTCCGTGCGCGGCGGCAGTCCCGCCGTGTGGGCGAGGAGTTGACGGACCGTCACCAGACCCGTCGGCTGCCCCGCGGCCGGCGGCCAGTAGTCGCCGAGCGGGCGGTCGAGCGGGAGCCGGCCGGCCTGCCGGAGCGCGCCCGCGCACGGCCAGAGGGCGACGATCTTCGTGAGGCTGGCGAGGTCGAAGAGCGTGTCGGGCCCCATCTCCAGCCCCTCGTACGGGCCTTGGCCGAGCACCCCGACGGAGCCCCGGCCCCGCCCGCCGGCGGCGTCGCCGACGGCCCAGACGCCGCCCGTGCCGACCCGGCGTAGCCCCGCCTCCACCAATCGCTCCAACTCCCCACCGGGGGCGCCGAGCACGGCCGGCGGGTCGGGGGCCGCGGCCCGTACCGGCTGCTCGTCCACGCCTGCCCCCGCCCGCTCGGCCACCGGTCCGCCCGGAGCCTACCCAGCGGGCGGGCGGTCAGACGGCGGGCACGCCGCCGAACTCCTTGCCGAGGCAGATGCTCTGCGGGTGGTCGCGGTAGATGCCGAACTTCTGGATCGGGTCGTAGCCCTCGGATCCGTAGAGCGCGACCGCCTCGGGCTGCTCGGTGCCGGTCTCCAGCACGAACCTGGTCCGGCCGGCCTCGGCGGCGGTCTGCTCCAGGCGGCGCAGCACCGTCCGCGCGAGGCCCCGCCCGCGGGCCCGGGGGACGACGAACATCCGCTTCAGCTCGGCGTCGCCGTCGCGCAGGCCGTGCGGGCCGGCCTGCTTGGCGCGCCAGCCGCCGCAGGCCACCGGCCGGCCGTCGAGGTAGGCGATCAGGAACAGACCGGCCGGCGCCTCGAAGTCGTCGGGGTGCAGCTCGGTGAGGTCGCCCTCGCCGTAGCGGCGGACGTACTCCTCCTGCACCTCCGCCGAGAGGCGCTGGGCGTCCGGGTGGCCGTAGCCGGTGACGCGGATCTCGATGATGTCGCCCTTGCCGTCCCGCAGCTCGGCGGTCCCCGTGATGCTCTCCATGGTTGAAAAGACTACGACCTCGGGTCAGCGGCCCTCGAACCGGGCGACCAGCTCCTCCTTGCCGAACATCCGGGCGGTGTCGACGGCGGACGGCGTACCGGCCGTCGGGTCGGCGCCGCCCGCCAGCAGGGCGGTCAGCACGTCCTCGGCGCCCTTGAAGACGGCGCCGGCCAGCGGGGTCTGGCCGCGGTCGTTGGCCCGGTTCGGGTCGGCGCCGCGCGCCACCAGGGCGGTGACGGTGGCGGCGTGCCCGTGGTACGCGGCGAGCATCAGCAGGGTGTCGCCGCGGTCGTTGGTCAGGTTGGCGGGCGCGCCGGCGTCGACGTAGGCGGCGAGGGTGTCGGTGTCACCGGCCCGGGCCGCGTCGAAGAGCTTCCCGGCCAGCTCGATCACCTCGGAGTCCGGGGCGTCGGCGGGCTGCTGGCTGGCGGCGTCGGTCATGGCGGGCCTCTCCTGGGCGTTCTCGGGCACCCCGGGCCTCGCCCGGGAGCTTCTCGGTCTGTCGGTCGCGCGTACCGCACCGTAGCGGCCCGGTGCGCGGACGATCCAGCGCGCGTCCGGACTTCGGACGCCGGCCGGACCGCGGCATTCCCCCACACGACACACGGGCGGGAAGGTTTCGCCGCCGTTCGAGCGAACTTCCCGGTCCCCCCGGTGCCTTCCCGGCCACCCGCCGGGAATGCCTCGCCGCGCCGGTACACGGGGCCGCCGGGCCCCGTTCCGGGCGGTTCGCATACCTCCCCCCGGCGCCCATCCGGGTATTGGCCGAGAAGACCACCCATTTGCACCGTTCCATCATCTATTACTTTTTGTCACGATTAAGGCACATTCCGTGACACTGTCCCTGTCCCCCTCCCCGAGGAGCAGAGCGTGATCCTCTCGATTTCCGGCATCGTCCTGTTCGGCACCATCGCCTTTCTCTTCTTCCGCAGGGACGGACTAAAGGTCTCCCACGCGATCGTCTGCGCCCTGCTCGGCTTCTACATCGCCGGTTCCTCGATCGCTCCGAGCATCACCGCGGGCGGCGCCAGCCTGGCCAGCCTGCTCGGCGGCCTCAAGTTCTAGCGCGGCCACTCCCCCGTACGGGCCCGGGCGCGGATCCCACCGCCCCCGGGCCCCGTCGTACACCCGACGCCGACCCCCTGAACCCGACCGTCCCACTCGCCCGGGGAGCCAAGGAATGCCGCTCAACCGCCACTTCAGCAAGGGCCGCGACCTCGCCCGCACGGCCGGCGACCACGCCTCCGACATGTTCGCGCCGCTGACCGTCATCGGGCGCGGGATGCGCCACCACGTCGCCTGGGCCAAGAGCCGCTGGCAGGCGACCCCGAAGGACCGGCGCGGACCGACGGTCTTCCTGGTCGCCGCCATGCTGCTCGGCATCTACCTGCTGCCGCACGGGCTGCTGTTCGCCCTGGTGGCCCTGATGGCCAGCGCCGCCTGGAACGGCCGCTCCCCCAAGGCCCCGGCGGGCCCGCCCGAGCCGGACGTCGTCGACGTCAAGCTCACCGCCCTGTACGCCGCGCTGACCCCGTACCTGGCCTCACCGGACGACCTCAGCCCGCTCTACCACCACGAGGGCGGCTACAAGGACGTCTTCGGCTCCTGGGAGTTCGACGCCGAGGGGCGGCTCTCCCGGCTGGAGCTGGTCTACCCGGCCTACTTCACCGACACCGAGCCCGCCGCCCGGGCCCGGATCGAGCAGGTCGTGCAGGGCAAGGCCGGCCGTGCCCGGGAGTACCGCTTCGACTGGGACGAGGAGTCCAACCGGCTGCGGATCGCCGCCCTGGCCCCGCTGCCCACGGACATCGCGGCCCAGCGCTTCGTGACCACCCCCGGCGAGATCGTGCTGGGCTTCACCGACGAGGCCGGCAGCGCCCGGACCATCCCGGTGGGCCAGGGCGGCGCCGTCACCCAGCAGCCGCCGGTGGTCTGGCGCACCGGCCCCCGCTCGGGCGAGCCGCACCTGCTGGCGCTCGGCGTGACCCGCTACGGCACCTCCAGCCTGATCCGGTCGATCGCGCTCCAGGCGCTGCCCCACGGAGACCTGGTGGTGATCGACGGCGCCGGCACCGGCGAGCACGCCTGCCTGGTCAGCCGGCCCGGCGTGCACACCGTGGAGACCAGCCTGCACGGCGCGCTGGCCGCGCTGGAGTGGGTCGCCCAGGAGACCGAGCGCCGGCTGACCGCGCTGAACGCCGCCCGGCACGCGGGGGCGGCCGCGCCCGAGGACGTCACCCGGCCGCTCTGGCTGCTGCTCGACCACCCGACCGAGCTGAGCGAGCTGGCCCACGCCGAGGGCCGGCCGGACCCGCAGGACCTGCTGGAGCTCCCGCTGCGGCACGGCCGGGCCGCCCGGGTCACCGTCGTGTTCGCCGACGACATCGAGGCCCGGGACCGGATCACCCCGACCGTGCGGGCCACCACCCGGGCCCGCGTCCTGCTCGGCCCGACCGGCCCCGAGGAGTCCTACGGCACGCTCGGCGCGCCGCTGGACATCGTGCCCGCCGCGCACGCCCCGGCCGGCCGCGGCTACGCCCGGATCGGCACCGGCACACCGGTCCGCCTCCAGGTGCCGGCCACCGTCGACCCGCTGGACGAGGAGGCCCCGGCCCAGCTGCGCGAGGCGGTGATCGCCCTGCTCCCGCACCGCGACACCCGGACCGAGGCGGCCGCTCCGGTCGACGTCCCGCCGCGCCCGGCCGGCCCGCCGCCGGTACCGGTGGCCGAGCCGGTCCAGCAGCCGCAGGCGGTCGACCTGGGCAAGGAGCACGCGCCCCTGCGGTTCCGTCCACTGGCCTGAAAGGGGCCCGCCGGGGCGGGGCGGCGTAGGGCGGCGGATCCCGTCCCGGTACGCTCGTGGTGGAAAGGCCGACCGATCACCAGATGTGAAATAGGTGACACCTGGGGTGATATCCACGGCCAGATGTGACAAATCGGGCGCCGGTGGGTACAAACAGGGGCGGCACGACAGACGACGCATGTCCCGGGACGGGAATCTTCGTCGGAAGCCGAGCGTTGACCGAACGACGAAGAACAGCGACCACTAGTCCTGTGGGCCATAAGCCCGGGAGGCACGATTCATGAGCGAGCGAGCTCTCCGCGGCACGCGACTCGGGGCCACTAGCTACGAGACCGACCGTGGTATCGATCTGGCTCCCCGCCAGACCGTCGAGTACGCATGTCAGAACGGACACCGATTCGAGGTTCCTTTCTCGGTCGAGGCGGAGATCCCCTCGGCCTGGGAATGCCGCTTCTGCGGCCAGGAGGCAGTACTCCTCGACGGTGACGAGCCTGAGGAGAAGAAGACCAAGCCCACGCGTACCCATTGGGACATGCTGATGGAGCGCCGCACGCGCGAGGAGCTGGAGGAGGTGCTGGCCGAGCGGCTGGCCGTACTCCGCTCCGGAGGGATGAACCTCGCGGTACACCCGCGGGACACCCGCAAGAGCGCCTGACCCGTTTCCCGCCCCGGCGGGAGCACGCGAAAAGGGACCCTGGCCCCCAGGGTCCCTTTCGCATGTCCGGGTCCTTCGACGGCGGCCCGCCCCGGGGCGCTGATGCCCCGGGGCGGGCCGCCGTCGCCGGTCAGCCCTTCAGCGGCGGACGGTAGGTGGTGTCCGGGCCCCGCGGGCCGGCGCCCGGCTCGACCACCTCGCCCTGAATCACCTTGCCGTCCGGGCGGTGGATCCGCAGCTGCTCCTGCAGCCGCACCGCGTCCGCGAGCGGATCGGCCCCGAGGCCGGCGGTGCTGCGCAGCGCCTTGTCCGCGAAGCGGCGCCCGGCGGCCCGCCAGAGCGCCCGGGTCGGCGGGAGGAGCAGGGTCAGCGCCAGCGCGTCGGAGAGGAAGCCCGGCAGCATCAGCAGCAGGCCGGCCAGCACGGTGAGGCTGGTGCCGGTCTGCGGCTGCTGCGACTTCGGGTCCCGGCTCTGGTCGATCGCCGCGGACAGCGCCTTCAGCCCCGCGCGCTTGATCAGCGAGCCGCCGATCAGGGCCCCGGCGATCAGCAGCAGCACGACGGTGACGCCGCCCAGCCACGAGCCCACCTGGACCAGCAGCCAGATCTCCAGCACCAGCCAGGCGGTGACCACCAACGGCAGCACCCGGCGGAGCTTTCCGCGCCGGGCCTGAGGGGCAGGGGTAGCTTGCTGGGTCACGGTACGAATCCACTCCATAGCGGTGCTCTGCGCGCCGCACGGGAGATCCGGGCCGGCTACGGCACCACCTGGTCCAACGACCGGCCGCCGGCCGGTGTTCCACCGCAGCCCGGGCCGCCGGGCCCGCCGACCGGCCGCGCCGGGGTCAGGAGGCCGTCGGGCCGGAGGGCTCGGAGGCGGCCGGGCGGGTCACCCGGCGGCGGCCGATCAGCAGGGCCGCCCCGCAGGCCAGCAGGCCCGCGACGGCCAGCGTCCACTCGGGCGCGACGCCCACCCGGTCCGCCACCGTGGTGCCGTCGCGCAGCGGGACGACGGCGGACAGCTCGGCGGCGGTCAGCTCCTCGGTGCGCTGCTGCACCGAGCCGTCGGGGGCGATCACGGCGCTGATCCCGCTGGTGGCGGCGATCAGCACGGCCCGGCCGTGCTCGACGGCGCGCAGCCGGGACATCGCGAGCTGCTGCTCGGGCTGGCCGGTCTTCGCGTAGGTCGCGTTGTTGGTCTGGACGACCAGCACCCGGGCGCCCTTGTCCACGGTGTCGCGGACGATCTCGTCGTACGCCACCTCGAAGCAGATGACGTCGCCGATCTTCGCCGGGCCCAGCTGCATGACGCCGTTGTGGTCGCCGGGGTAGAAGTCGCGGGCGACCCGCTGCAGCCGGGTGACCACCTTCATCAGCTGGTCGCGGAACGGCACGTACTCGCCGAACGGGACGGGGTGCTGCTTGGTGTAGGAGGCGCCCGGGCCGGTCTTCGGGTCCCAGACGATGCCCTCGTTCTGGACGTGCCGCTCGTCCGGCCCGTCCACCAGGGTGCCGACCAGGGTAGGTACGCCGACCGCCTTCACGGCGTCGTCGATGCGCCGGTAGGCCAGCGGGTCGCTGAACGGGTCGAGGTCGGAGGAGTTCTCCGGCCAGATCACCACGTCCGGCTTCTCCACCCGGCCGGCCTCGATGTCGGCGGCGAGCTTCTCGGTGGCGGCGGCGTGGTTGTTCAGCACCATCATCGGCCGGCCGAGGAAGTCCATCCCCGGGTTGGGCACGTTGCCCTGGATCAGGGCGACCTTGACGGTGTCGGCGGCCGCGGTGGGCACCGGGACCAGATAACCGGCCAGCAGGGCCGCGACGGCGCCCAGCGCGGCCAGCGCGGCGGCCCGGGGCGCCTGGCGGGGCCCGCGCAGCCGCAGCGCCGCCCAGGCCAGCAGGGCACCGGCCAGCGCGACGGCGAAGGTCACCAGCGGGGCGCCGCCGATCGCGGCGAGCGGGGTGAACGGGGTGGCGGTGTTGGCGAACGCGAGGCGGCCCCAGGGGAAGCCGCCGAGCGGCAGCCGGTCACGGGCCCACTCCTGGGTGATCCAGAGGCAGGCCGCCCAGAGCGGCCAGCCGGGCACCTGGGAGGTGAGCGCCAGACCGGAGCCGAGGGCCGCCAGGAAGAGCGCCTCGATCACCGAGAGGCCGACGGTGGCGTCCCAGCCGACCACCCGCAGCCAGCTGAGCAGCAGCAGGAAGAACGGCAGCCCGAAGGCGAAGCCCGTCCAGGCGGCCTGCCGGACGGTGCGGCCGAGGGTGAGCAGCGAGAGCGCGGCGACGCCCACCAGCGAGAGCGGCCAGAGGTCGAACGGCGGGAAGGCCAGCGCGAGGAGCAGCCCGGCGAGGACGGCCAGGCCGGTGCGGGGCAGTCCGGCGCGCACCTTGGCGACTGCGCGGGCGGCCCGGCCGGGGGCGGGGGCGTCGGACGTCGCGGACGCCTCGGGGAGGGCGTCCGACCGCTCCTGTGTGACGTGGAGTGCCACCGGCGCACCATCTTCCTGGTCGGGCTGTCCGCGCTTGGCTGTCCGTTGGCGCGTTCTTCACCGCCCGTTGAGTTCGGACGCTGTGCGAAAGACGGTACCCCGGAACCGGCCCCGCGCGTGAGGCCGGGTGGCCCGCCGAGCAGCGGGTTCCCGGCCCTGGTGGGGCGGTGTCAGCGCGGGCTGTAGCGGACCGTGCGCAGCGGCCAGTCGGCGGCGAGCCAAGCGGCCACCGCGCGGTACAACGGGGCGTCCAGCTCGGCGCGGTCGGCGCGGACCCAGGAGCTGACCGTCGTGATGGCCGGGTCCTCGTGGTCCGGGTAGATGTACACGCAGCCGACGACGTCGCCGCCGGGGTTCGCCAGCACGGTGTAGGTGAAGCCGCGGCGGTGCTCGAAGTCGGCGGCGTGCCGGCGCAGGTCGGCCAGGTTGCGCTCCGGCGTCATGCCCTCGGCGGGCGGCCAGCTGCCGGTCCAGCCCGGGGTGGCGTGGATGTGGTCGATGCTCGACGTCCAGGCCGCGAGGTCGGAGTCGTTGTGCTGCTCGCCGAGGGGCTCCAGGCGGAACCCCTCGGCGGCGAGGGTGCGGGGGACGACGAAGCCGGCGGGTACCAGCGGATGATCGCTCATGCCGGTCAACCTACGCAGCGCGGGCCGCCCCGGTCACCCGGACCTACCGCGCGGCCGCCCGCTCCGCCACCGCCCGGTGGACGGTCCGGCCCCGGACCACGGTGCGCAGGCAGACCGGCAGCGGACGGCCCGGGGTGAGGTCGGGCAGCCCGGGGGTGCCGGAGCGCGGGTCGGTGGACCAGCCGGCCACCCGGGAGTCGGGGGCCTGGACCACGAGCTCGTCGGCGGCCCAGACCGCGTAGCTGGCGATCGCGCCGGGGACGAGCACGCCGTCCTGGTCGCGGCCGATCGCCCGCCAGCCGCCCCGGGTGTGGGCGGTGAAGGCGGCGCGGGCCGAGATCCGGTGGTCGAGGGTCCGGTGGAAGGCCGCCGCGCGGACGGTGCCCCAGGGATCGAGCGGGGTGACCGGGGCGTCCGAGCCGAAGGCCAGCGGGACGCCGGCCCGCAGCAGCGCGGCGAACGGGTTGAGCGCGGCGGCGCGCTCGGCGCCGAGCCGCTGGACGTACATGCCGTCCGGGCCGCCCCAGGCGGCGTCGAAGGCGGGCTGCACGGAGGCGGTGAGGCCGAGTTCGGCGAAGGCCGCGACGGACGCCCCGTCCAGTGCCTCCGCGTGCTCCACGCGGTGGCGCAGCGCCCTGACGCGGTCGGCGCCGACCCGCTCGCCGGCCGCCCGGACGCCCGCGAGGACGGCGCCCACGGCGGCGTCGCCGATGGCGTGGAAGCCGGCCTGCAGCCCGGCCTCGGTGCAGGCGGCGACGTGGTCGGCGACCTGCTCGGCGCTCAGGTAGGAGGTGCCGGTGTGGTCGGCGTCGGCGTAGGGGCTATGCAGGCAGGCGGTGTGCGAGCCGATCGCGCCGTCGACGAAGAGGTCGCCGCCGGCGCCCACCGCGCCGAGCCGGCGGGCCGTCTCGACGCCGCCCAGCTCGCCCCAGTAGCCGAACACCTCGGGCCCCTCGCCGTCGGCGGCGAGGTCCAGCAGCGCGGCGAGGTCCTGCTCCGAGGAGATCTCCGGGCCGGCGCACTCGTGCAGCGCGCCGATGCCGAGCTCGGCGGCCCGGGCCAGCGTCGCGCGCTGGGCACGCCGGCGCTGCTCGGGGGTGAGGTGCGCGAGCGCGGTCCGGCGCACGGCGTGGTGGGCGTCGCGGGTGAGCGGGCCGTCGGCGGAGAAGCCGGGCCGGTCGGCGAGGCCGGCGGTGAGCGCGCGCAGCGCGGTGGTGGCCAGCGCGGAGTGCACGTCGGTGCGGGAGAGGTAGAGCGCGGCGCCGCCGGCGGCCGCGTCCAGCTCGGCGAGCGTCGGCGGTCGGCCCTCGGGCCAGCCGGTCTCGTCCCAGCCGTGCCCGATGAGCACGCCGCCCGGCTCGGGGCGGTCGGCCGCGAAGGCGGCGAGGGCCTCCAGCGCGGCGGCGAGCGAGGGCAGTCCGGTGAGGTCAAGACCGGTGAGCGCCAGACCGGTGGCGGTGGCGTGCACGTGGGCGTCGACGAAGGCGGGGGTGACCAGGGCGCCGTCGAGCTCGACGATCTCGTCCGCGGCGTCGGCGTACGCCTCGGCCGCGCCGTCGCTGCCGACCCAGGCGACGTGCTCGCCCTCGACGAGCATCGCGGTGGCGAAGGGGTCGGCGGGGCTGTAGACGGCGCCGCCGCGCAGCAGGACGGTTCGTGGGCCCCTCTGGCCCGAGGGCGGGCCGGGAGGGAGGGTGCGTTCGGTCATGACGCCAAGTCTGCACCTCCCGCAGGTGCGGTCAGAGCTTCGGGGGCCTCGCCTCGTAGGGCGTCGAGAGCACGACGGTGGTGCGGGTGGAGACGCCGGCCGCGCTGCGGATCCGGGCCAGCAGGTCCTCCAGGTCGCCGGGGGCGCCGACGCGGACCTTGAGGATGTAGTTCTCGTCCCCGGCGACGCTGTGGCAGGCCTCGATCTCGGGCAGCCCGGCGAGCCTCTCCGGGGTGTCGTCCGGGGCGCTGGGGTCGAAGGGCTTGACCGAGATGAAGGCGGTCAGCGCCAGCTCGACCGCGTCGGGGTCGACGATGGCGGTGTAGCCGCGGATCACACCGCGCTGCTCCAGACGGCGCACCCGCTGGTGCACCGCCGAGGTGGACAGGCCGGTGGCCTTGCCCAGGTCCGTGTAGCTCATCCGGCCGTCCTCCAGGAGCAGCTGAACGATGCGTTGGTCGAGATCCTCCACAAGGCGCAAACCTACCCGGTCGGGGGCGCGCGCGGCGCCACAGCGGGCGCGCACGGTGTCACTCGCGGCCGCGCCGGGTGCCGGGCGGGCACATGCCGGGCGAATGTGGCGAAGGACACACCCGGTGCATCACAGTGCACCGGCCTGCAGGATTATGAGTCCGCGTCGGCGGGAAGTGCTGGTTGTGGCCCCGGGCGACCACGCCGGGCCCGATCCGAGGGGGATCACCATGCGTGCAACTGACCGGCACTCGCTGAGCGCCGACGACACCCACGATATGACCGGCCGCGAGGATCTCGCGGTCCCCCACGAGCCGTCGGCGGGGGTGGATCCGGGCGAGGGCGAGACCTGGGACATCGTCCGGGTGCACTGCCCGGAGTGCCGCCGTCCGATCGCCCTGGTGGGCGACGAGGAACGGCTGCCGCAGCACGCCGTGCTGCCGACCGCCTGGCACCCCTTCTCGCCCGCGCTCTGCCCGGGCTCGGGAGCGCCGACGGACGACCTGGCGGAGGTGGAGTCGGCGGAGGACGCCGAGACCGCCGGCCTGGAGGCGCTGCTCGCCCTCCCGTCCGAACTCGACTGGCGCACCCAGCCGTTCTCCCACGCCGTGGCGCACCGCCCGGTACGGACGGCGCCCGCGCCGGCCATCCCGCAGCAGCGCAGCCGGCTCGTCCGGCACTGACGGCCGCTCCCGTCCCGGGGGTTGACCGGCCGTCAGCCGACGGCCGGCCCCGACCACCGGGGCGGGAGACGCCTCCGGGCGCCACTCCGCACCCTGGAGTGACGCCCGGAGGCCGTTTCGGGGGCCGTCAGCCGGAGGTGAGGTGGCGGCCGATCACCAGGCGCTGGATCTGGTTGGTGCCCTCGACGATCTGCAGCACCTTGGCCTCGCGCATGTAGCGCTCGGCCGGGAAGTCCTGGGTGTAGCCGTAGCCGCCGAGGACCTGGACGGCGTCGGTGGTGACCCGCATCGCCGCGTCGGTGCAGAACAGCTTGGCCATCGCCGCCTGCTTGGAGAACGGCCGGCCGGCGTCGCGCAGCCGGGCGGCGGCCAGGTAGAGCGAGCGCCCGGCCTCGATCTGGGTGGCCATGTCCGCGAGCATGAAGGACAGGCCCTGGAACTCGGCGATCGGCCGGCCGAACTGGCGGCGGGCACCGGCGTACTCGACCGCGAGGTCGAGCGCGGCCTGGGCGACGCCGATCGCGCAGGCGGCGATGCCGAGTCGGCCGGAGTCCAGGGCGGCGAGCGCGATCTGGAAGCCCTGGCCCTCGCCGCCGATCAGCCGGCCGCGCTCGACCCGGGCGCCGTCGAAGTGCAGCTGCGCGGTCGGCGAGGACCGCATGCCCATCTTGTGCTCCGGCGGCGCGGCCGACAGACCGGCCACCCCGGCGGGCACCAGCAGGCAGCTGATGCCGCGCGCGCCCGGCTCGCCGGTGCGCACCAGGGCGCTGTAGAAGTCGGCCTCCCCGCCGTGGGTGATCCACGCCTTGGTGCCGCTGACCACGTACTCCTCGCCGTCCAGGTCGGCTCGGGTGCGCAGCGCGGCGGCGTCCGAGCCGGACTGCGGCTCGGAGAGGCAGTAGGCGCCGAGCTGCTCACCGGAGAGCATGCCGGGCAGCCAGGCGGCGCGCTGCTCGTCGCTGCCGAAACCGGCCAGGGCGTGACAGGAGAGGGTGTGCACGCTGACCCCGAGGCCGACCGCCAGCCAGCCGCCCGCGAGCTCCTCCAGGACCTGGAGGTAGACCTCGTAGGGCTGGTCGCCGCCGCCGTACTTCTCCTCGTAGGGGAGGGAGAGCAGACCGGCCTCGCCGAGGGTGCGGAACACCTCGCGCGGGAAGCGGCCGGCGGCCTCGTCCTCCGCCGCGCGCGGCTGGATCTCGCGCTGGACCAGCTCCCGGGTGAGGCTCAGCAGTTCGCGGGCCTCGTCGGTCGGCAGCTGGCGTTCCACGGCGTTCGCTGGGGACGGGGTCATGGCGGCTGGTCGCCTCCTCGTTCGGGCACCGGGCCCTGGTGTGGCGGGCCCGACGCGGGTGTGGCACGTCGGGCCGACCGGCACCGGGTTACGGTGAACGGCCGTTCACATGCGTGGCGAAGTGAGTATGCCCGATCCCGGCGCTGCCGTCACGACCTGCACGGAATCACTGTCCGTCCTGGCGTACGGGCCCCCGTAGGGTTGCCGATGTGGCCTCTTCCGAAACGTCCAGCACCCCTCCCGGCGGCCCGGCCGCCCCCGCGGCCGGCAGGGCGCCGGACGCGCCCGGCGGACCCGGATCGCCCGCCGCGTCCGAGGGGCTCCCCGACCTTCCCGACCTCGCCGGCCTCGCCGCCGGGCTGCGCGCGCTGGCGCCCTCCTGCGGCCCGGTCCGGCTGGTCGCGGTGGACGGGCACGCCGGCTCCGGCAAGACCACCTTCACCGGCCGGCTGGCCGCGGCGCTCGGGGGTGCGCCGGTGGTCCACCTGGACGACCTGGCCACCCATGCCGAGCCCTTCGGCTGGACGGAGCGGTTGCGCACCCAGGTGCTCGACCCGCTGGCCGCCGGCCGGGACGCGGCGTACGGGGTGTATGACTGGACGCTGGGGCGCTTCGCCGGCACCGCGGCGGTGCCGCTCGCCCCGGTGGTGCTGATCGAGGGCGTCGGCGCCGGCCGGCGGGCGGTGCGGCCACGGCTGGCGCGGCTGATCTGGATGGAGCTGGCCGCCGAGGACGCCCGGCGGCGCGGGGAGGAGCGGGACGGTCCGGCCCTGGCGGAGTTCTGGGCGGGCTGGGCGCGGGCGGAGTCGGCGCACTTCGCCGCCGACCCCAGCCGCCCGTACGCGGCCACCATCGTCGACGGAGTGACCGGGCGGATCGCACCGGGCACCGTCGGTGAACCTTCAACAAGCCCTTGACCTGCGGTGTCACCAGGACTTAGGTTCTCCTCAGTTGCCGAGGTTGTTGATCGCGCAACATCGGACTCGGCATCCCCGGCTTGTTCCCCCGTGAGCCGGGGGTGCCGTCCCCCCTCCCGCCGCCCGCACCCCGCCCGACCGGGGCCGAGGCACGGCCGGATCGCACCGGCGCCCAATCCCCGCGCGCGCGATCGTATTTGACTCCGCACGGCACTCTTCCGGATCAGCGCCGCGCCGGTACGATTCCTGGAGGCGCATATGCGCCCCGGGGGCTATCGACGACCGGCCGGCTTCTCCGCACCTCGAATGGCCGACCGAGCCCCAGGCACACCGCGGGGGGCGTGAGTGACGACGGTGGACAGTTCCGACGGCAACAACACGGGCGGCCCGGCTCCGAACCGGCTCGCCGACCGCGCCTGGCTGCGTGCCATGGACGCCTACACGGCGGGCGCGTACGCCCGCGCGGAGGAGGAGTTCCGCGCAGCCGTGCGGCTCGATCCGGGGATGGCCGACGCCTGGCTCGGCCTGCACGCCCTGCGCAGCGACACCTCCGGGGCGCTGCTCGCGATGTACCGCCACCGGACCCGGTTCGGCGAGCAGCGCCGGCTCCACCGGCGCCCGCTCGGTTCCTGGTACTGGCTGGGCTGGTGGGTGCAGCCCGTCCTGGAGGACAGCCGCGACCTGGCGCTCGCGCACGCCTCGCACTGGCTGGACGGCCGCCATCTCGCCGAACTGGACAGGGCGTTGGAGCAGTGCCCGGCCCCGGAGGAGGACCCGTCCGCGCGCTTCCTGCACGCGTGCCGGTCCTACCTCCTCAAGGACTGGGAACAGCTGATCCGGGACACCGACCGGCTGCTGGACGACCAGCTGCTGGGCATCGAGGCCGGGCTCTTCGCGGGCATGGCACGGGTCCGGCTGGACATGTGCGCCCAGGCGCAGGCCCCGCTCGCCGCCTCGCTGGCCCGCTGCCGCTCCGAGCAGCCGCAGCGCAAGGAGCTGCGGTACTGGCTCGCCCGGGCCTACGAGGGCGCCGGGCGCAGCGCCGCCGCGCTGCCGCTCTACCGGGCGGTGCACCGGGCCGATCCGGCCTTCATGGACACCGCGACCCGGCTCGCCGCGATCTCCGCCGAGGACGGCGTGGTCGACGCGCTGTTGGACGCGGTGGGCGGCCTCGGCCGTGAGGGCGGGAAGCCCTCGGGCGGCGACGAGGCGTTCGACGCGCTGTCGCTGGGCCTGGACACGGTGGGCGCCGAGGAGGCCGGGCTGGACGACGCGGCGCTGGAGGCCTCGGGGTGCGAGGCCCCGGGCCTCGAAGCCACCGGGTACCCGGGCGAGGCCTACCCCGGTGAGGCCCTCTCCGGCGAGACCTACCCCGGTGAGCCCTACCAGGCCGCGCCCTGCTCCGGCGAGCCGTACCGGACCGAGCCCGGCCAGAGCGAGGCATACCCCGCCGGGGCCTTCCCGGCCGGGACCGGTGGGCCGGGCGCGCAGGAGCCGCCGGGGGCGGGCACGGCCACCGACCGGGAGGCCGGACCGGCGCTGCCCGCCGGTGAACGCTCCGGCGCGCCGCTGCCCCCCGCCGGCTCCGGGCCCGCCGTGCCGGTCCGCGGCGAGGCGCCGCCCAGACCCGCGGGCGGCTACCCGGCCGCCGGACGCGACGGCGACGAGCGGGAGCTGGACGCGGCGCTGGCCGAACTCTCCCGGATGGTCGGCCTGGAGCCGGTCAAGCGCCAGGTCCGGGCGCTCTCCGCGCAGTTGCGGATGTCCCGGCTGCGGGCGGCGCAGGGCCTGCCGGTGCAGCCGCCCAAGCGCCACTTCGTCTTCTCCGGCCCCTCCGGTACCGGCAAGACCACCGTGGCGCGCATCCTCGGGCGGGTCTTCCACGCCCTCGGGCTGCTCTCGGGGGACCACCTGGTGGAGGCCCAGCGGGCCGACCTGGTGGGCGAGTTCCTCGGCCAGACGGCCGTCAAGGCGAATGAGCTGATCGACTCCGCGCTGGACGGCGTGCTCTTCATCGACGAGGCCTACAGCCTCTCCAACTCCGGCTACAGCAAGGGCGACGCCTACGGAGACGAGGCGCTGCAGGTGCTGCTGAAGCGGGCCGAGGACAACCGCGACCGGCTGGTGGTGATCCTGGCCGGCTACCCGGAGGGCATGAACCGGCTGCTCGCCACCAACCCCGGCCTCAACTCCCGCTTCACCACCCGGGTCGACTTCCCCAGCTACCGCCCCGGCGAACTCACCGCGATCGGCGCCGCGCTGGCCGACCGGGACGGCGACGGCTGGGACGAGGACGCCGCCGAGGAACTGGCCAGCATCTGCATCCACGTGGTCCGCGAGGGCTGGATCGACGACCTGGGCAACGGACGGTTCATCCGCACCCTGTACGAGAAGTCCTGCGCCTACCGGGACCTGCGGCTCTCGATGCTGCGCGAGCCGCCCGGGCGCGAGGACCTGGCGACCCTGCGGCTGCCGGACCTCGTGCAGGCCTACGGCGAGCTGATCGACGGCCGGGGCTGAGCCGGCGGAGCGGGCCCGCCGGCTCCGCCGCTCAGCTCCCGAGCACCTTCGCCTCCCGCTCCGCGTCCAGGCCGACCACCGGCCGGTCCGGGCGCTGCGGGGCGGTGCCGCCGATGGACCGCAGCCAGGCCCAGGTGTCGGCAACCGTCTCCGCGACCGGGCGGCAGCGCAGCCCGGCGGCGACCGCCTTGGCCACGTCGGAGCCGTGCACGGTGTCGTGCAGCTCGCCCGGCGGGACCCAGACCGGCAGGTCGCTCCACGGTTCGATGCCGGCCGCCAGGATCCGGTCGGGCTCCGTCCAGCGCAGCTCCGCGTCCGAGCCGGTGGCCCGGACGCAGGCCTCCAGCAGCTCGCCCATGGTGGCGTGCCCCTGCGGGCTGACCAGGTCGTACGCCCCGCCGCGGCCGGCCACCAGGGCGTCCAGGGTCCAGACCGCGATGTCCCGGGCGTCGATGTACTGCACCGGCAGGTCGCGCGGGCCGGGGGCGAGCACCGGGCCGCCGCGGGCGATCCGGCCCAGCCACCAGGGCAGCCGGCCGATGTTCTCGTACGGACCGATGATCAGACCGGCCCGGACCATCAGCGCCCGGTCGCCGAACGCGTCCAGCAGCGCCAGCTCGCCGCCGCGCTTGGCCTGCGGGTAGGCGACCTCGCCGGCGTCCGGCGAGCCCTCGACCAGCGCGGCGCTCTCGTCCGCCCCGGCCGGGGTCGGGTGCGCGTACACCGACCGGCTCGACACGTAGGCGTAGCGGCCGACCCGGCCGGCCAGCAGGCGGGCGCTGTCGCGCACCGCCGAGGGCGCGCCGGACCAGGTGTCCACCACCGCGTCCCACTCCCCCTCGGCCAGCGCGGCCAGGCCGTCCTCGGCCCGCCGGTCGCCGTGCAGCGCCCGCACACCGGCCGGCGGCGCGTGCGTCCCCCGGTGGAAGACCGTCACCTCCCACCCGCGCTCCAGCGCCTCCTCGGTCACGGCCCGACCGACGAACTCCGTCCCACCCAGCAGCAGCAGTCTCATACCGACCACCCTGCCGAGCGGACGGCGTTCTGGGAACGGCCGCATGCTCAGAGCAGAATCGCCCACAGCGGAACCTCGCGGCCCGGGAGGGCGGCCGCCGGGACGGGCCGTCAGGCGGCGGAGCGGTGGTCCGGGTCGTGCACCTCGCCGACCAGCTCCTCCACCACGTCCTCCAGCGTCACCACGCCGAGCGTGCGCCCGTCCTGGTCGACCACCGCGGCCAGGTGGCAGGCGGCCCGGCGCATCGCGCCGAGCGCGTCGTCCAGCGGGAGCGTGCCGCGCACCACGGTGATCGGGCGCCAGAGGCGGGCCGGCACCGGCGCCGCCTGGTCGTCGACGTCCAGGATGTCCTTGAGGTGCAGGTAGCCCAGGTAGCCCGGGTAGCCGGGGCCGGCCGGGTCGCCCTCGGTGACCGGGAAGCGCGAGAAGCCGGTGCGCAGCGCCAGCTCCTCGACCTGGGCGGCGGTCACCTTGGTGTCCACGGTGACGAGCTGCTCGGGCTTGAGCAGCACCTCGGTGACCGGGCGGCGGCCCAGCTCCAGGGCGTCCTCCAGGCGCTCCTGGCGGTCCTCGTCGAGCAGGCCGGCGTCCCGGGAGTCGACCAGCAGGTACATCAGCTGCTCGGTGGTGAAGACCGACTCGACCTCGTCCTTGGACTCGACCTTGAACAGCCTCAGCACGGCGTTGGCGAAGGCGTTCAGGAAGAAGATCACCGGCGCGAGCCAGCGGGCCAGCCGGTCCAGCGGCGGGCCGAGCCGGAGCGCGGCCTTCTCCGGCCCCGCCAGCGCGAGGTTCTTCGGCACCATCTCGCCCATCACCATGTGCAGGAAGACCACCACGGCCAGCGAGATCCCGTAGGAGAGCGGGTGCATCAGGCCGACCGGCACGCCGAGGGCGTGGAACGGGCCCTCCAGCAGGTGGGCGATGGTCGGCTCGGCGAGCGCGCCCAGGCCCAGCGAGCAGACGGTGATGCCGAGCTGGGCGGCGGCGAGCATGGCGGAGACGTTGGAGAGCGCGTGCAGCACGGTGCGGGCGCGCTTGTCGCCCGCCTCGGCGAGCGGTTCGATCTGGCTGCGCCGGACGGAGACCACCGCGAACTCGGCGCCGACGAAGAACGCGTTGCCCAGCAGGAGCAGGACGGCGAGGGCCAGTTGGAGCACGGTCATCGGGCGCCGCCCTCGTCGTCACCGGGGCGCGGGCGCCCGCTCGTGCGCTCCACCCGCACCCGGCTGGTGCGGTGGCGGTCCACGGCCTCGACGGTGAACCGCCAGCCGGGCAGCTCGGCCTGCTCGCCCGGGACGGGCAGCCGGCCGAGGAGGTCCGAGACCAGGCCGGCCAGGGTCTCGTAGGGGCCGTCGGGCGCGTGCAGGCCGATCGACTCCAGGTGGTCGATCCGGGCCCGGCCGTCGGCGGCCCAGACCGGCAGCCCGTGCAGCGGCGGCAGCGGGATCAGTTCGGGGGTGTCGGCGGGGTCGTGCTCGTCCTGCACCTCGCCGACCAGCTCCTCGACGATGTCCTCGACGGTGACCACGCCGGCGGTGCCGCCGTACTCGTCGACCACGATGGCCATCGGCTGGAGCCGGCGCAGCTGGTCCAGCAGGCGTTCGGCGGGGAGCGTCTCGGGCACCAGCAGCGGCGGCACCGCCAGATCGCCGACCCTGACCAGAGCGCGCCGGGCGGGCGGCACCGCGAGGGCGTCCTTGAGCGTGACGGTGCCGGTGACCTCGTCCAGGCTGTCGGTGTAGACCGGGAAGCGGGAGAGGCCGGTGGCCCGGGTGAGGTTGAGCACGTCGGCGGCGCTGGCGTCGCGCTGGAGGGCGGCGACGTCGATCCGCGGCGTCATCACCGACTCGGCGGTGAGGTCGCCGAGGCCGAGGGTGCGCACGAACAGGGTGGCGGACTCCTCGTCCATCACCCCGGCCCGGGCCGAGTGCCGGGCGAGTGAGCCCAGCTCGGCGGGGGTCCGGGCATGGTCCAGCTCCTCCTGCGGCTCGACGCCGAGGGCGCGGACGGTGCGGTCCGCCGAGCCGTTCAGGAAGCTGATCAGCGGGCGGCAGGCGTGCGAGAAGGCCATGTGCGGGGCGGCCACCGAGCGGGCCACCTGGAGCGGCCGGGAGATCGCCCAGTTCTTCGGGACGAGCTCGCCGATCACCATCTGCACCACGGTGGCCAGCAGCATGCCGACGATCACCGCGACGCCCCGGGCGGCCCCGTCGGGCAGGCCGACGGTGGTGAACACCGGCTTCAGCAGGACGGAGAGGGCCGGCTCGGCGAGCATGCCGACCACCAGCGAGGTGACGGTGATGCCGAGCTGCGCGCCGGAGAGTTCGAACGAGAGGTGCCGCACGGCGCGGACGACCCGGGCTGACCGGGCGTCGCCGGCTTCGGCGGAGCGCTCCACCGCACCCCGCTCCACGGTCACGAAGGCGAACTCGGCGGCCACGAACAGACCGTTGGCGAGGATCAGCAGGAACGCCGCGAACAGCAGCAGCCAGGCGGTGATCACAGTGCCGCCTGCCTTCCGATACCGGGAAGCCGGGCGGCGCGGGTACTACCGGACGGATCGTCCATGGACGGGGGGAGTCACTCCTCAAGTCGTTTCCGCGCAGGGCCCGCTGTCGGGCGGCGCCGGTCAAATGGCATGGCTTTGCCCTGCTTTTTACCAGCGTAGACGATACCCGTGCGACTGTCGGCCCCCCGTTCGGACCCGCCAGGGGGCGGCGCCGGGCGGACAGGGGTCGGCCCGGGCGGCGTAGGGGGCGGGTAGGGGGCGGGCAGGCCGGGGGCGGTCGGGGCGGCGGATCAGCGGCCGCGGCGCTCGACCAGGTCGCGCAGCGCCCGGGCGTCCGCGATCGCCTGCGCCTTGCCGAGCCCGGACTGGATGCCGACCACGGCCAGCGAGGTGCCGTCGGCCAGGTCGAGGGTCGCCCACGGGTCCCCCTGGCGGAAGTTGACCCGGACGATCTCGGCCCAGGCCAGCCGGCGGCGGCGGACGAAGTTCACCACGGTGATGCCCTCGGTGTCGGCGCTCACCCGGGGCCTGGCCAGCATCAGGCCGACGCCGGCGAACAGCACGCCGCTGAGCACCATCATGAGCCGGTCGTTGAACTGCCAGCTCGCCGGGAGCGCGAGGGCGATCGCGACGAACATCACGACCAGCAGCACGCAGACCGGCAGCAGCACGGCCCGGGTGCGGCGCGGGGCCCAGGTGACGGGGAACTCGGCGGGGCTGGTCACGTGCGGTCTCCGGGGGGTCCAGGCGGGGCGGCACCGGCGGCCGGGTGCCGGCCGTCGACGAAAGGGCGGGGGCGCCGACCGGCGCCCCCGCCCCATTGAACCGCTGTTTAACTCCGCTGCTTCACGCGCGGGGGTGTCAGAGGCGGCAGGCGTGGATGTTCGTCACCAGGATGGCCCGGGCGCCGATGCCCCAGAGGTCGTCCATGATCCGCTGGGCCTCCTTGCGGAGCACCATCGAACGGACGGCCACCCAGCCCTCGGTGTGCAGCGGGGAGACGGTCGGCGACTCCAGGCCGGGGGTCAGCGCGACGGCGGCGCCCACGTTCTCGGCACGGATGTCGTAGTCCATCAGCACGTAGCGACGGGCCACCAGCACGCCCTGGAGGCGGCGCAGGAACTGGTCGACGCCCGCGTCCTCCCCCGCGCCCTTCGGGCGGATCACCACGGCGTCCGAGACCAGGATCGGCTCGCCGAAGACCTCCAGCCCGGCGTTGCGCAGGCTGGTGCCGGTCTCCACCACGTCGGCGATCACATCGGCCACGCCCAGCTGCACCGCGGTCTCGACCGCGCCGTCCAGCTTGGTCACGGTGGCCTTGACCCCGTGGTCGGCCAGGTGCTGCTCGACCAGACCGGTGTACGAGGTGGCGATCCGCAGCCCCTCCAGGCCCTGCACGTCCTTCACGTCCACGCCCTCCGGGCGGGCGAAGCGGAAGGTGGAGCCGCCGAACCCGAGGGCCAGCACCTCCTCGGCGTTGGAGTGCGAGTCCAGCAGCAGGTCGCGGCCGGTGATGCCGACGTCCAGCCGGCCGGAGCCGACGTACACCGCGATGTCGCGCGGGCGCAGGAAGAAGAACTCGACCTCGTTGTTCGGGTCGACGAGCACGAGCTCCTTGGGGTCCTTGCGCTGGCGGTAGCCGGCCTCATGGAGCATCTCCGCCGCGGGACCCGAGAGCGAACCCTTGTTGGGGACGGCGATGCGCAGCATGGAAGTCGGTTCCTTACCTGGTGGGGGGTGGGGTGTGCTGTTCGGACCGGTTCAGAGGTACTTGTAGACGTCGTCGAGCGTCAGCCCACGGGCGACCATCATCACCTGAAGGTGGTACAGGAGCTGGGAGATCTCCTCGGCGGTCTGCTCGTCCGACTGGAACTCGGCGGCCATCCAGACCTCGGCGGCCTCCTCGACGACCTTCTTGCCGATCGCATGGACGCCCTGCTGGACGAGCTGCGCGGTACGGGAGGACGAGGGGTCGCCGGTGGCGGCCTTCTGCTGGAGCTCGGTGAAGAGCTCCTCGAATGTCTTCGAAGCCATGATGGACTCACCTTACGGCGTGCGGGCTTACAGGCGGTAAACGGTCCCGGACCGTGGACAGTCCGGTGGACGTCCACGGTCCGGGACCGTGCCGTTGGTCGGTGCGGCGCGTCAGGCGAGCGACTTGAGGACGGCGGCGGTGGCGACGGCCGCCGTGACGGCCTCGTGCCCCTTGTCCTCGGAGGAGCCGGGCAGGCCCGCGCGGTCCACCGCCTGCTGCTCGTTGTCGCAGGTCAGGACGCCGAAGCCGATCGGGACGCCGGTGTCGACGCTGACCTGGGTGAGGCCGGCGGTGGCGGCCTGGCAGACGTAGTCGAAGTGCGGGGTGCCGCCGCGGATGACCACGCCGAGCGCGATCACCGCGTCGTAGCCGCGGTCGGCGAGGCGCTTGGCGGCGACCGGCAGTTCGAAGGTGCCGGGCACCCGCAGCACGGTCGGCTCGTCGATGCCGAGCTCCTTGAGGGCGCGGTGGGCGCCGTCCAGCAGGCCGTTCATCACCTGCTCGTGCCACTGGGCCGCGATCACGGCGACCTTGAGGCCGGCGGCGTTGTCGATGGTCAGCTCGGGGGCTCCGTGGCCGCTCATGTGCTGTTCCTCTTTCGGGGGTCGTGACGGGGGTGCTTCAGGAGCCGAGACCGGGCAGGTCGTGGCCCAGCCGGTCGCGCTTGGTCCGCAGGTAGCGCAGGTTGTGCTCGCCCGCCGGGGTCTCGACCGGCTCGCGGCCCTTGACCTTCAGGCCGTACTCGGTGAGCGCGGCGAGCTTCTCGGGGTTGTTGGTGAGCAGGGTGAGCGAGCGGACGCCGAGGTCGCCGAGCATCTGGGCGCCGATGCTGTAGTCGCGGGCGTCGGCGGGCAGGCCGAGGTCCAGGTTGGCGTCGACGGTGTCGCGGCCCTGCTCCTGGAGCTCGTAGGCGCGCAGCTTGTGGGCGAGGCCGATGCCCCGGCCCTCGTGGCCGCGCAGGTAGAGGACGACGCCCCGGCCGGCCTCGGTCACCCTGCGCAGCGAGGCCTCCAGCTGCGGGCCGCAGTCGCAGCGCAGCGAGCCGAACACGTCACCGGTGAGGCACTCGGAGTGGACCCGCACCAGCACGTCCTCGCCGTCGGGGAGGCGGCCGTCGGCGTCCAGGCCGCCGGCCACCAGGGCGAGGTGCTCGACGCCGTCGATGGTGCCGCGGTAGCCGACGGCGGTGAACTCCCCGTACGCGGTGGGCAGTGCGGTGACGGCGGCCCGGTCCACGTGGAGTTCGGTGCGGCGGCGGTAGGCGATCAGGTCCTCGATGGAGATGATCGCCAGGCCGTGCTCGCGGGCGAAGGCGACCAGCTCGGGCAGCCGGGCCATCGTGCCGTCGTCGTTGACCACCTCGGCGATGGCGCCGGCCGGTGCCAGCCCGGCCAGCCGGGCCAGGTCGACGGCGGCCTCGGTGTGGCCGGGGCGCACGAGCACGCCGCCCTCGACGGCCCGCAGCGGGAAGACGTGCCCGGGGCGGGTGAGGTCGCCGGGCTCCGTCCCGGTGGAGGAGAGCAGCCGGACGGTCCGGGCGCGGTCGGCGGCCGAGATGCCGGTGTCGACCCCGTCGCGGGCGTCGACCGAGACGGCGTAGGCGGTGCCCTTGCGGTCCTCGTTGACCTGGGTCATCGGGGGCAGCTTGAGCCGGTCCAGCTCCGGGCCGGTCATCGGGACGCAGATCACGCCGGAGCTGTAGCGGATGGTGAAGGCCATCAGCTCGGGGGTGGCGGCGGAGGCGGCGAAGACGATGTCGCCCTCGTTCTCGCGGTCCTCGTCGTCGACCACGATCACGGCTCGGCCGAGCGCGATGTCGGCGACGGCCCGCTCGACCGGGTCGAGCGCGAGGTCGAGGTCGGCGGTCTGGTTGGCGGTCATGCCGTGGCTCCCTGCGGGACGGTGGCGGACGTGGTGCGCGGCTCACGGGTGCTCAGCCACCAGGAACGCAGGCCGAGCAGTACCAGGACGAAGTAGATCGAGTAGGTGAGGCCGGAGAAGGAGTAGCCGCTGTTGAAGGCGAGCGGGACGCCGACCACGTCGACGGCGATCCAGGCGAACCAGAACTCCACCCAGCCGCGGGCCTGGGCGACCATCGCCGCCAGCGTGCCGACGAAGATGTAGGCGTCCGACCAGGGGCTCCAGGAGAGGCTGGGGTTGGCCAGGAAGAGCCAGGCCAGCGCACCGGTGCCGAGCGCGGTGCCGGCCACCAGGGCGGCCCGCTCGGGCCAGCTCGCGAACCGGACGGCGATGCCGTCCGCCCCGCGGCGGCCGCGCCGCCACTGCGTCCAGCCCCAGGCGGCCGTGGCGACCACGATCAGCTGCTTGCCGATCAGGCCGGGGACGTGGCCGTTCAGGTAGGCCGTGATCAGCACGGCGCCGGAGAGCAGCTGCACCGGCCAGCTCCACACCGAGCGGCGCCAGCCGAGCGCGAGGCCGCCCAGGCCGAGCAGGTTGCCGATCATGTCGGCCCACTTCACGTGCTCACCGAAGACGGTGAACGCTTCTCCGCTCAGCCAGTTCACTGGGCTTCTCCGGTGATCGTCGAGGGCAGGGTGCGGGAGTCGAGCAGCCGCTCCACGTACTTGGCGAGGACGTCGACCTCCAGGTTGACGCTCTCGCCGACGGCCTTGGTGCCGAGCGTGGTCAGCGCGAGGGTGGCCGGGATGAGGCTGACGGTGAAGCTGTCGCGGGCGGCCTCGACCACGGTCAGGCTGACGCCGTCCACGGTGATCGAGCCCTTCTCCACCAGGTAGCGGGAGATGGTGGCGGGCAGCGAGAAGCGCAGCACCTCCCAGCGGAGCTTGCCGTCGGCGTCGCGCTCGCCGGGCTCGCGGCCCAACAGGGCGCCGGTGGCGTCGACATGGCCCTGGACGAGGTGCCCGCCGAGCCGTGCGCCGAGGGCCATCGCGCGTTCCAGGTTGACCCGGGAGCCGGGGGCGAGCTCGCCCAGACTGGAGCGGTGGAGCGTCTCGGCCATCACATCGGCGCTGAACTCACCGGACCGGCCGGCCAGTTCCTCGGGAGTGTCGACGACGGTCAGGCAGACGCCGTTGACCGCGATGGAGTCGCCGTGGTGCGCGTCCTGACAGACCACCGGTCCGCGCAGGCGGATTCGCGAGGAGTCGCCGATCTCCTCGATCGACACGACCTCGCCGAGCTCTTCGATGATGCCGGTGAACACCCGGGTTCTCCTCGCGCTTGGGGGCGCGGACTCCGGGGCGGGCATGGGAGAGGACACGGACGGGCACGGGTGCGCGGGCCACCGGACAGGACCCGTCGCCGGGCTGTCGCGCAACCGCCGGGAGAGAGCTCTCCCGTCGCACACCTGCCCGCGGTCCACCGGGGGACCACGGGTACTGCTCATCGTCCGCCGCGCACGCCTCCCATCCGGACTTTAACCGTCGGTCCAGGAATTTCACCTGGTCAACCGGCCGCTGGCTGCGGACGGGTCGCGGACTGTAACCGCCGGTTCGGATTTTCACCGACCCCGGAGTGCGCTGAACGTCACTGCTACTACTGACGTCATTGTGCCATGGCCCGCACAGGCCCAGGGAGAGGCTTCCGCTGTGGTCTGTTTCACGCGGGCGGCGGGAATGCGCGGGGCGGCGCGGGCCCGGTGGGGCGGCCCGCGCAGGGGTGCCGGGCCGGCCGGGCCGCCTCCGGTGGCGGCCCGGGGTGCGACGGGCGCAGGCTGGTGTTACACGGTCGGCGCCGACCGGCCGGGACTCCTGGAGGTGCGAGGACGATGGCCAAGTTCATGGACGTCCACCACGGCATGACCGGAATCACCGGCGAGGAACTGCGGATGGCCCACCAGGCGGACCTGGCGGTCCAGGAGAACGAGGGCGTGCAGTTCGAGCAGGCCTGGGCCGACCCGGAGTCCGGCACCGTCTACTGCCTCTCCGAGGCGCCGTCGAAGGAGGCCGTGCAGCGCGTCCACGAGCGCACCGGCCACCCGGCGGACGAGATCCACCCGGTGCCGCTCGTGGTCTGACGGCCCTCGCCCGGCCGGTCACCTGCGCTCCGGGGCGGGGCGGCGTTTCAGGTGGCCGGTACCAGGGTGAAGTGGCTGACCTCGGGCGGGTGCGCGAGGTAGCGCAGCTCGCCCTCCGACCAGACCGGCCGGATCCGCCACATCGGCCCCGCGTACCCGCGCAGCGCCTCCTCGTCGCGCCACCGGCTGAGCACCAGCACCCGGTGGCCGTCCTCCGTCACCGAGCGCAGCAGTTCGCCGCCCAGACAGCCGTCGGTCCGGCCGAGCTGGGGGATCACCTGCGTGGCGAGCACCGCGCAGAACTCCTCGACGTGTCCGGCCATGACCTGCCCGGCCCAGATCCTGACGATCACGTCCACCACCTCCCGCGAAACTCCTTGGCCCCATTATCGGCGCGGAGCCGCTGGTGGGGAGGGTCCGGCCGGCTCCCCGGACAGGACCAGGGCGCCGGCCGCCGGCCGCCGGCCGCCGGACGAGCTTCGCTAAATTCCCGGTATGACCACCACACCGGAGACCGCCGTTCCGTCCAGCACCCCGCCCGAGGCGCCGGAGAGCCTGTTCGCCGCCCTCGGCGCCCACGCGCTGCGCACCGCGGCGGACCTCCGGGAGGTCTACGAGCAGCCCGGCGACCACGCGCGGCGCAAGCAGGTGGACCACATCCACGAGCCGGCGCGGCAGTTGATCGCCTGCTCCTCGCTGGTCCTCGTGGCGAGCGCGGACGCGGCCGGGCGGTGCGACGTCTCGCCGCGCGGCGGGCCGCCCGGGCTGGTGTCGGTGCTGGACAAGCACACCCTGGCCATCCCCGACGCCACCGGGAACAAGCGGCTGGACACCCTGCACAACATCATCGAGACCGGCCGGGTCGGGCTGCTCTTCGTGGTGCCGGGCCGGGACACCACGCTCCGGGTCAACGGGCGCGCCTGCGTCTCCACCGACCCGCGGCTGCTGCAGCAGCTGACGGCGGTCGGCAAGCCGCCGCGCAGCGCCGTCGTGGTGGCGGTCGAGGAGGTGTACGCGCACTGCCCGAAGGCGTTCCTGCGCGGCTCGGCCTGGAAGCCGGAGAACTGGCTCGGCAAGGACGAGCAGCCCAGCTCCGCCGAGGTCACCCTGTCCCACCTGCGCGATCCCGGCCTGACCATCGAGATGATCGAGGAGACCGAGCGGGAGTCGCTGCTCTACCGGTACGAGTAGGCGGTCCCGGCCGGGCGGGCCCGCACCGCGCGGCGCCGGCCCGCCCACTCCTGCCGGGCTCAGGCCGCGGCCCCGACGTCCACCACGCTCGCGTCGGCGGCCGGACGGGTGAAGCGGCGCGGATGCGTGGTCCGCGGGCGTGCCGGGCCGGCGGGTGGTGGCTTGAATGGACGGATGGACTGCGTCTTCTGTGCGGTGGTGGCGGGCGAGGAGCCGGCCCACCGGGTGCTGGACGACGAGGCGGCGGTGGCCTTCCTGGACCGGCGTCCGCTCTTCCCCGGCCACGTCCTGGTCGTGCCGCGCGCCCACCACCGCACGCTGGCGGACCTGCCGGCGGCGGAGGTGGGGCCGTTCTTCCTGCGGGTGCGGCGGGTGGCCGCCGCCGTGGAGGCGGGGCTGGGGGCGGCGGGCAGCTTCGTCGCGGCGAACAACCGGATCAGCCAGTCGGTGCCGCACCTGCACGTGCACGTCGTGCCGCGCAATCCGAAGGACGGGTTGCGCGGCTTCTTCTGGCCACGGGGGAAGTACCCGGACGAGGCGGCCGCGGCGGCGGTCGCCGAGCGGCTGCGGGCCGCGCTCGCCGCGCCCGGGTAGCCGGACGGCCCGGGCGTCGGGTCCGCCGGGCCGTCCGGGGGCCCCGGCGCGGTGCGGCCGGGCGCGGCGCGACCGGGTGCGAGACGGGTCCGGCGCCGGACCGCGCGTCAGCCGGCTTCCAGCCGGGTGGTGAAGCTGAACCGGTCGCCCCGGTAGAGCGAGCGGACCCGCTCCAGCGGCACGCCGTCCGCGTCCCTGGTGAGCCGGTGGAGCAGCAGCATCGGCAGGGCGGGCGGGGTGCCGATCAGCAGCGCCTCGCGCGGGGAGGCGAGCACCGTCTCGATCCGCTCGTCGGCCCCGCCGAACTCGATGCCGGCCTTCTCCCGGAGGAAGGCGTAGAAGGACGCCCCGGGGTCGAACTCCCGGTCCAGCGCGGGCACCCGGGCCACCGCCAGGTAGGTGCTCTCCAGGCCGACCCGCTCGCCGTCCGCGAGCAGCACCCGCTCCAGGTGCCAGACCCGCTCCCCCACCGCGATGGCCAGTTGCCCGGCGAGCAGCGGATCGGCGGCGAACCGCTCCAGCCCGATCAGGTTGCGGCCGGGCAGCCGCCCCTGGCGGCGGACGCCCTCGGTGTAGCTGGCCAGCGAGAGCGGCTGCTCCAGCTTCGGCCCGGCGACCACGGTGCTGCGGCCGCGGCGGCGGACCCGGCCCTGGATCAGCAGATCGCGCAGTGCCTGGCGGAGGGTCTCCCGGGCCACCTCGAAGCGGGCCGCGAGATCGCGCTCGGTCGGCAGCACACCGCCCTCGCCGAGCTCGTCCAGCAACTCCTCCAGCCGGCCCTTGACGGCGTAGTACTTGGGCACCCGACCGTGGTCGGGGATGCCCGACCTGATCGGCGCGCCGGGACCGGCCGGGGCGGCCGGCCCGGGAGTCTCTTCCATGGCGCCATCCTCGCAGACTCCGCGGCACCGTCCGGTTCCGGCCGAATTCGCCCCGAACCCCCGTCATGCTCTTGACAGGTATAGACCATTCCGCTTGAGTCTGGGGTTAACCCCGCACGGCCCGCACCGGCCCGTACCCCCGGCCGGCAGGCACCTCGCCCGGCCGCATCCCGGCCGGCCGCACCTCGGGCGGCCCGTCCCCCACGACGCGCCGCACACCGCGGGGCCGCGCGCTCCCTGTCACGACCCACCTCCCTCCACGACCGTGCGGCCCCCACCGCACAAGGGGTGATCAAGTGTCAACGAAACGCCTGCTCGCACTGCTGTCCGCGCTGGTCACGGCGCTGGCCGTGTTCCTGCTGCTGCCCGCCTCGGCGGCCAACGCGGCCGCCTGCGCCACGCCGTGGAACGCGTCCACCGCGTACACCGGCGGCGCGGCCGTCTCCTACAACGGGCACAACTGGTCCGCCAAGTGGTGGACCCAGAACGAGACCCCGAGCACCGCCGGCACCGGTGTCTGGGCCGACCAGGGCTCCTGCGGCGGCTCGACCGACCCGACGCCGACCCCCGGCGGCTGCGTCTACCCGGACTGGGTCGCCGGACGCGCGTACACCACCGGCGCGATCGTCCGCTACACCAACGGCGGGTACTACCGGGCCACCCACGACAACCCGGGCTACGACCCGGTGATCAGCACCTGGTACTGGGAGCCGTACAGCTGCGGCCCGACCACCCCCACCACCCCGAACCCCGGCGGGTTCCCGGTCAGCCAGGCGCAGTTCAACCAGATGTTCCCGAACCGGAACTCCTTCTACACCTACCAGGGGCTGCTCGACGCGCTCAGCGCCTACCCGGCCTTCGCGAACACCGGCGGCGACACCGTCCGCAAGCAGGAGGCCGCGGCCTTCCTCGCCAACGTGAACCACGAGACCGGCGGGCTGGTCTACGTGGTCGAGCAGAACACGGCCAACTACCCCCACTACTGCGACAGCTCGCAGCCGTACGGGTGCCCGGCCGGGCAGGCCGCGTACTACGGGCGCGGTCCGATCCAGCTGAGCTGGAACTTCAACTACAAGGCCGCCGGCGACGCCCTGGGCATCGACCTGCTGCACAACCCCGGCCTGGTGCAGACCGACCCGGCGGTGGCCTGGAAGACCGCCCTCTGGTACTGGAACACCCAGACCGGCCCGGGCACCATGACCCCGCACAACGCCATGGTCAACGGGGCCGGCTTCGGCGAGACGATCCGCAGCATCAACGGCTCACTGGAGTGCAACGGCGGCAACCCGGCGCAGGTGCAGAGCCGGATCAACGCCTACCAGTCCTTCACCCAGATCCTCGGCACCGTCCCGGGCCCGAACCTGGGCTGCTGACGCCGCGCCAGGGGCGACTCCGCCCCGCTACGCCCCGCCGCTCTCCCCGCACATCAGGGGGAGCAGCGGGGCGTACTCCTGACGGAGGACCGGCGGGGGCGGGAATCGTCGTCCGGGCGGACGACCGGGCTCCGCCGGACACCTAGGCTCGAAGCCATGAACGACCTTGGCAGCCTTGTCCAACAGACCGCCGACCGGCTCGCGACCCAGCAGGTCGGCGTGGTGGTCGCCGGCCTGGCCGGCGGCGCGGTGGAGATCCGGGGCGCCGGGAGCACCGCCGCCGGCCGGCCCGGTGACGTGCCCGGCCCGCGGACGGTCTTCGAAATCGGTTCGGTGACCAAGGTGTTCACCTCGCTCGCGCTGGCCCGAATGGCACTCGACGGCTCGACGGCGCTCGACGAACCGCTGGCGGACGTCCTGGCGGGCGCCCTGCCGGCCGGGGTGAGCGTGCCGGCCAGGCGCGGCAGGCCGATCGCGCTGCGGCACCTCGCCACTCACACCTCCGGCCTGCCCCGGCTGCCCGCCGGGATGCTGCTGCCCGCACTGCTCCGCCCGAACAAGCCGGACCCGTACCGCGGCTGCACCTCCGACATGCTGCTCACCGGGCTCGCCCGGACCAGACCCCGGGCCGCTCCCGGGCGGGGCTTCCGCTACTCCAACCTCGGCGCCGGGCTGCTCGGCCTGGCGCTGGCCCACCGGGCCGGCACCGGGTACGAGGAGCTGGTGACCCGGGAGGTCTGCGAACCGCTCGGGCTCACCGACACGGTGATCCGCGTCGACGGGGAGCGGGCCGGCCGGCTCGCCCAGGGCCACACGCCCGGGCGCCGACCGGTGCCCGGCTGGCAGCTGGCCGACCTCGCCGGCGCCGGCGGGCTCCGCTCGACCGCCGCCGACCTGGCGGTACTGCTCCGGGCCCAGCTGGCCTGCGCGGGCGGCGGCGAGCCCCTGGCGCCGGCGATCGCCCTCACCCGGGAGGTGGAGCACCGGGTCAACCCGTTCGCCTGGGTGCACCTCGGCTGGCTCGGCCACCGGCTGCACCCCCGCCAGGGCGGCCACCTGCAGATCTGGCACAACGGCGGGACGGGCGGCTTCCGCTCCTTCGTCGCCTTCGACCCCGAGAAGCAGGTGGGCGTGATCGCCCTGGCCAACACCCGCCGCTCGGTCGATCCGGGCGGCATAGCCCTGCTGCGGACCCTGCAGAGCCGTTACCCGGAGGCCGCCGCCTGACCGGACCCGAGGACGGACGAGGTTCGATGGTTGGATTTCCAAACCCACTCCTCTATAGTGGGTTCGACTTTCCAACTACCCTCGTGCCCCGGGCCCGACCGCCCGGAGCCCCTCGCAGAGGAAGGCGGCCGTCATGCGTGACGCCGTAATCGTCGAAGCTGTCCGCACCCCCATCGGCAAGGGCAAACCGGGGGGCGCGCTCTCCGCCGTCCACCCGGTGGAACTGCTCGCGCACACCCTCCGGACCCTGGTCGGACGCAGCGGGATCGACCCGGCCCTGGTCGACGACGTGATCGGCGGCTGCGTCGACCAGGTCGGCGAGCAGGCCATGAACACCACCCGCTACGCCTGGCTGGCGGCCGGCCTGCCGGAGTCCGTCCCGGCGACCACCGTGGACCGGCAGTGCGGCTCCTCCCAGCAGGCCGTCCACTTCGCCGCCCAGGGCGTGATCGCGGGCGCGTACGACCTGGTGGTGGCCTGCGGCGTCGAGTCGATGAGCCGGGTGCCGATGTGGTCCAACGTGCCCCCCGGCGCGGACCCGTTCAGCGCCGCGATCAACGCCCGCTACCCCGGTGGGCTGATCCCGCAGGGCGTCAGCGCCGAGCTGATCGCCGCCAAGTGGTCCGTCACCCGGGAGGCGATGGACGCCTTCGCCCTCGACTCGCACGCCAAGGCCGCGCACGCCCACGCCGCCGGCTGGTTCGAGGCGGAGCTGGCCCCGGTGCCGACGCCCACGGGGATCGTCACGAGGGACGAGTCGGTGCGTCCGGGCAGCACACCCGAGGTGCTCGCCGGACTGCGGCCCTCCTTCACCGACCCCGCCATGGCCGAGCGGTACCCGCAGATCCAGTGGTCGGTGACGCCCGGCAACAGCAGCCCGATCAACGACGGCGCCTCGGCGGTGCTGATCACCAGCAGCGAGACGGCCGCCCGGCTGGGCCTGCGCCCGCTGGCCCGGCTGCACTCCTTCGCGGTGACCGGTTCGGACCCGCTGCTGATGCTCACCGGCGTGCTCCCCGCCACCGAGAAGGTGCTGCGGCGGTCCGGGCTCTCGCCGGCGGACATCGACCTGTTCGAGGTGAACGAGGCGTTCGCCTCGGTGGTGCTGGCCTGGCTCCAGGAGACCGGGGTCGACCCGGCCAAGGTCAACGTGAACGGCGGCGCGATCGCCCTCGGCCACCCGCTCGGGGCCAGCGGCACCCGGCTGATGACCACCCTGGTGCACGCGATGCGCCGGCGCGGCGCGCGCTACGCCCTGCAGACCATGTGCGAGGCGGGCGGCCTGGCCAACGCCACCGTCCTGGAGGCACTGGACTGACCCGCTGGACCGACCGCGGTGGCGGAGGGCCACGGGGCGGGCGGCTCGGGGCGGGCGGCGGCGCCCCGGCGGAGTGCGCGGGGCGGGGGTGCGGGGGCCGTGGGAAGATGGCAGGGCTGGCAGAAACGATCTCCGGGCGGTTCTCTGGCCATGGTGAACGAGCAACGTGATACCGGCGGCTCCGAGGGGCCGCGCCCGGGGCGACCGGGCGCCGGGGGGTCGCGTCAGGACGCCCTGCTGATGGTCCCGATCGCGACCGCCCTGATCGAGGCGGACGGGCGGATCCTGCACTGGAGCAATGACGCCGAGGCGCTGCTCGGTTACAGCGCCGAGGAGGCGATCGGCTCGCTGGCCGCGCAGCTGCTGGCCACCGACGACCAGCGGCCCGAGGTCCTGGAGCTCTTCCAGGAGATCGTCGACGGGCGCGGCTGGTCGGGCGTCTTCCCGGTCCGGCACCGGGACGGCCACTACGTGAACCTGGAGTTCCGCACCCACCCGATCTCCGGCCCCGGCGGCAGTCCGCTGGTGCTGGCCGTCGCGTCCGACGTCACGACGCTGCGCCGGATCCAGGCGGACCTCGCCGTCCTGGACGGGTTCTTCACGCAGTCCCCCGTCGGCATGGCCGTGTACGACAGCCGGCTGGCCTTCGTCCGGCTGAACGACGCACTGGCCCGGGTCAACGGCCTGCCCGTCGAGGCGCACCTGGGCCACCGCCTCACCGAACTGCTGCCCGGCATCAACGGCGCCGAGAGCGAGGAGGTGATGCGGCAGGTGCTGGAGAGCGGGGATCCGGTCGTGGACGCCCGCTCGCACGGCCGCACCCCCGGCGACCCGACGCACGACCACGCCTGGTCGGCCTCCTACTTCCGGCTGGAGGACCCGGGCGGCGAGGTCCTCGGGGTCAGCTCGACGCTCATCGACATCACCGAACGGTTCCGCGCGGACGCCCGGGCCGCCCGTGCCCAGGAGCGGCTGGCGCTGCTCGTCGACGCCACCGCCTCCATCGGCACCACCCTGGACCTGCGGCAGACCGCCCGGGAGCTGGCCGACGCGATGGTGCCCAGGGTCGCCGACATCAGCGGCGTGTTCGCGCTGGAGGCCCTGGTCGCCGGACGCACCGTGGAGCCGCTCGACCCGTCCGTCCCGCACCTGGTCCGTCGGCTGGCGCTCGCCACCACCGACCCGCTCTACCCCGCCGAGGCGCTGCCGGTGGACTCGGTGTACGAGCTGTCGCCGGACTCCCCGTACGGGAGGGCGCTGGCGACCGGGCGGACGGTGGTGACGCCGTCCTGGGAGCTGCCGCCGCTGAGTTCGGCGATCACCGAGAGCCGCCGACAGGCCTACCTCGGCGACCGGCCCCGCTCGGTGCGGATCACCCCGCTGGTGGCGCGCGGCACCACGCTCGGCATGGTGGTGTACTCCCGGCGCGGCGAGCGGGAGGCGTTCGCCGAGGCGGACATCACGCTCGGTGACGAGCTGGCCTCGCGGGCCGCCGTCGCCATCGACAACGCCCGCCTCTACCTGCGCCAGCACCAGACGGTGCTCGCCCGCCAGCAGGCGCTGCGCGAGGCGAAGGCCGCGCAGGAACGGCTGGCCCTGGTCAACGTCGCCTCGGCGCGGATCGGCACCACCCTCGACCTGGCGCAGACCGCGAAGGAGCTGGCCGAGGTCGCGACGCCCCGGCTGGCCGACACCGTGGTGGTGGAGGTGCTGGACGACCTGGTGCGCGGCGAGCGCGAGGTCCGCGCCCCGGCGGACGGCTCCGCCGTGCTGCGCCGGATGGCGTTCCACTCGGCGCACGGCTCGACGCTCGAGCCGATCGACCGCACCGGCGGGGTGCAGCGGTTCGCGCCCGGCTCGCCGTACGCGTGGAGCCTCGCCCACCGCAAGCCGGTGCTGGTGCCGCGGATGGACGAGGAGGGGATGGCCTGGTTCGCCGACGACCCCGTCCGCACCGCGGCCGCGCGGGAGCAGAACGTCCTCTCGTTCATGGTGGTGCCGCTGATCGCCCGCGGCTCGCCGGTGGGCGTCGCCGCCTTCTACCGGACGGTGGTCGAACGACCGTACGAGGACGACGACCTGGCGCTCGCCGGGGAGCTGGCGGTCCGGGCGGCCGTCTCGATCGACAACGCGCTGCTGTTCACCCGGGAGCGCGACGCGGCCGCCGCCCGCCAGCGCGCCCTGGACGAGGCCTGGGCGGCCCAGCAGCGGCTCTCCCTGCTCAACGAGGCGAGCACCCGGATCGGCACCACGCTCGATCTGCACCGCACCGCCGAGGAGTTGGTGGAGGTGGTGATCCCGCGGTTCGCCGACTTCGTCACCGTCGACCTGCGCGACGCGGTGCTCGGCGGCGAGGACCCGAGCCCGGTACCGGACGACGGCTCCGTCCTGATGCGGGCGGTCGCCGTCGGCGAGGCCAGCCCGGACGGCACCATGGCGGCCGCCGCCGACCAGGTGGGCGCCACCTCGCAGTCCGCCCAGGTGTACGCGCAGAGCCTGCGCACCGGCCGGTCGATCCTGGTCTCGGAGGTGGACGAGACGGCGCTGCGCGGGATCGTGGCCGCGCCGGACCGGGTGCAGCCGGGCCTGGACGCCGGGGTGCACTCCTATCTGATGGTGCCGCTGCTGGCCCGCGGGATGGTGCTGGGCGGCGCGGAGTTCCTGCGGACCAGGAACCCGGTGCCGTACGGGCCGGCGGACCGCGCCCTCGCCGAGGAGCTGGCCGCGCGGACGGCGCTCGCGATGGACAACGCCCGGCTCTACCGCCGCGAACGGGACACCGCGCTCACCCTGCAGCGCAGCCTGCTCCCGCAGGAGATCCACCGCGCGATCGGGCTGGAGATCGCCTACCGCTACCTGCCCAGCAGCGTGGTCAGCGAGGTCGGCGGCGACTGGTTCGACATCGTCCCGCTCTCCTCCGGCCGGGTCGCGCTGGTGGTCGGCGACGTGATGGGCCACGGCATCCGGGCCGCCGCCACGATGGGCCAGCTGCGCACCGTGGCACGGACGTTGATCACCCTCGACCTCGACCCGGAACGGGTGATGCACCGGCTCGACGAGGCCACCGCGGAGATCGGCGAGGGCCAGTTCGCCACCTGCGTCTGCGTGATCTACGACCCGGTGGACCGGCGCTGCACCGCCGCCTGCGCGGGCCACCTGCCGCCGGTGGTGGCCGACGCCGACGGCCGGGCCCAGCTGGTCGAACTGCCCCCGGGCGCACCGCTCGGCGTCGGCGGGGTCCCCTTCGAGAGCATCGAGTTCACGCTCCCGGAGGACGGCATCCTGGCGCTCTACACGGACGGCCTGGTCGAGCGCCGGGGCCGCGACCTCGACGAGGGCCTGGACCTGCTCTGCCGGACCGTCGGCGACCGGCACCGCACGCTGGAGCAGACCTGCGACGCCGTGCTCGCCCAACTCACCGGCCGCACCAGCGAGGACGACATCGCGATCATCCTGGCCCAGGCCCGGCCGACCGGCACCGACCGGATCGCCACCCTCTCGCTCAGCGACGACCACGCGATGGTCGCGCACTCCCGCCGCTTCACCCGGGAGACGCTGACCGGCTGGGGCCTGGGCGCGCTCGCCGACTGGACCGAACTGCTCACCAGCGAGCTGATCACCAACGCGCTGGTGCACGCCGGATCCCCCGTCCAGCTGCGGCTGTTCCACAACCGGGTGCTCACCGTGGAGGTCGCCGACCGGGACAGCGAGTCGCCGCGGATCCGCCGCGCCCAGGAGGAGGACGAGGGCGGGCGCGGCATGCACCTGGTCAACGAACTCGCGCACCGCTGGGGCACCCGCCGCACCCGGGAGGGCAAGGTGGTCTGGTTCGAGCTGGAGCTGCCGCCGGGCAGCCGGCCCTGGTAGCTCCTCCCCCGGCCGCGCACCCGCCCCGGCCTGGTACGACAACCGATCCTTGTCGCCGCTCACGCCGGGTTGTTGGCCCGCCCGGCGGCCGGGCGGTTGGCTTGGTCCCACAGGACGGCGCGGCCGGGCGAGGGGCCCGGCGACCGTCCCGGACCGCAACCCGAGGAGCCGTCGTGAACCGAGCCGTCGTGAACCAGCTGGACCCCCGCACCGTCGTGGAGCGCTACGTCACCGCCATCGCCGAGGGCGACCTGCCCACCGCGGCTGCCTCGTTCGCCGAGGACGCCACCTGGTCCTACCCGGGCGACCTGCCGCTGTCCGGGGTCTGGCGCGGCCGGACCGCCATCCTCGACGACTTCCTCGGCTCGGTGGGCACGCTGTTCGCGCCCGGCACCCCGCTGGAGGTGACGCTGACCGGTCTGCTCGCCGACGGCCCGCAGGTGGTCGCCGAGTGGACCGCGCGGGGGACGGCGGCCAACGGCGCCGCCTACCACAACCGGTGCCTGGGCGTCTTCACCGTCGAGAACGGCCTGATCACCGCCGTCCGCGAGTACCTCGACACCGACCACGCGGCGCGCACGCTCTTCGCGCCCGCGGCCGGCTGACGGCCGGCCGCCGCCCGGCCGGGCCTAGTCCGGCAGCAGCAGGTTGACGTCGCCGAACTCGTGCCACAGGTAGCGCTCGTGGACGGCCGCCGCGTAGCAGCGTTCGAGCAGCGGCCGGCCGGCCACCGCGGCGAGCATCAGCAGATGGGACGCGCGGGGCTCGTGCCAGCCGGTGAGCAGGCCGTCCACCGCGCGCACCCCGCGCTCGGGGGTGACCACCAGTTCGGTCCAGCCCTCGGCCTCCCGGACGCTCCCGTCCGGCCCGACCGCCGACTCCAGGGCCCGGACGGCGGTGGTGCCGACCGCGATCACCCGCCCGCCACCGGCCCGGACGTGGCCGACCAGCCGGGCCGTGGCGGCCGGTACCCGGAACCACTCGGCGTACGGCGCCTCGTGCGCCTCCGGCGAGGCGACACCGGTATGCAGCGTGATCGGCGCGACCAGCACGCCCCGCCCGGCCAGCCGGGCCACCACCCCGGCGGTGAACGGCCGCGCGGCGCTGGGCATCTCGCTGCTGCCCGGAACGGTGGCGAAGACCGTCTGGTAGGCCTCGATCGGCCAGTCCCGGTCCACGTAGCCGTACCGGATCGCCTTGCCGTGGCGGCCCAGGTAGGCCACCAGCGGTTCGGGCAGGGCGAGTCGGGCGTACCAGAGCCGGGGCGTGAACGCCTCGACCAGGTCGGCCGCGGCGCCGCCCGGCAGCGCCACCCTCAGCCCCGGCCGGGCCGGGGACTCCTCCAGTGGCCAGAAGGCGGCCGCCGCGCCGGGGGCGGGGCGGCGCAGCTCGACCAGGAAGGCCCCGCGCCGGTCCGGCCGGGCCGAGGAGAGGTGCAGCGCCACGGGGGTGCCGTCGGCCAGCCGGCCGGGCAGCGCGGCGGGCAGGGTCGCCGAGTTGTTCACCACCAGGAGGTCCCCGGGGCGCAGCACCTCGGGGAGCTCGGTGAAGCGGCGGTGCCCGACGGCCGGCCCGCTCCGGCGGCCGACCAGCATCCGCACGCCGTCGCGGGCGGTGCCGCGCGCCTCCGCCGGGGCCCGGGCGGAGAGTTCGGGCGGGACGGTGACGTCGATCCCGGGGTCCGCGGCGGCGGTCATCGCGCGGCCCGCGCACCTGCCGGGAGGTGCGCGGCACGGTAGCGGCCGGAGGGCCGGCTGCCGCCCACCAGGGCGAGCAGCGCGGGCACCACGGTCTCGGGGAGCGGCTCGCCGGAGATGTCCTCGCCCGGGCAGGCGTCCTGGTACATCCGGGTGCGCATGCTGCCCGGGTCCACCGCCCAGACCCGCACCGCCTCCTCCTCCCGGGCCAGCACGGCGGAGGCCTGGTCCAGTGCCGCCTTGCTGGCGCCGTAGCCGCCCCACCCGGGGTAGGCCTCGACGGCCGCGTCCGAGCTGATGTTCAGGACGGCCCCGCCGTGCCGGCGCAGCTGGGGCAGCACGAGCTGGGTGAGCGCGATCGGCGCCAGGGTGTTGACCTCGAAGGTCTCCAGCAGATCGGGCAGTGGGACGTCGGCGAGGCGGGGCAGCGGGACGTCGGTCGTGTCGGAGCCGTTGAGCGTGCCGGCGTTGTTGACCAGGAGCCGTGCTCCGCCGAGGCCGGCGGCCGCCTCGGCGAGGCGGGCCCGGTGGCCGTCGTCGACGACCGAGCCGGCCGGCGCGACCACCGTGGTGACGGCGGCCAGTTCGGCCTCGACGGCGGAGAGTTCGGCCGCGTCGCGGGCGGTGATCACCAGCTGCCAGCCGTCGGCGGCGAGCGCCCGGGCCAGCGCCCGGCCGAGGCCGCGCGAGGCACCGGTGACCACGGCGACGGGGGCGGCGGATCCTGCGGTGTGCTGAGGTGCGTTCATGGCACCACGATCGCTCCGGGGCGGTCCGGTGCGGATCGGACCGCAGGCCGGGGGGCCGGTGGTCCGTTCGGCCTAGATCGCCGGACCGAGGCCCGGGCCGTGGTCCCGGTCCCGGTCGGAGTCCTCGTCGGAGTCCCGGTCCGGGTCCCGGGCCGGACGGGGTGCGGGGACCGGCGCGTCGGCGGCCGCCCAGGACTGCGGATCGGCCCAGGCGGCCAGGGTGCGGCGGGTCTCGAAGCGGTGCGGCCGGCCGGTCAGCGGGTCGGTGAACTCGACCACGGAGGCGAGCAGTTGCAGCGGCCGGCGGAAGTCGTCCGGGGCCGGCTCGGGCAGCACCACCGGGTACACCGGATCCCCCAGGATCGGCACCCCGAGGCCGCTCATGTGCAGCCGCAGCTGGTGGGTGCGCCCGCTGAGCGGCCGCAGCCGGTAGCGGCCCAGACCGTCCCGGTGCTCGACCAGGTCGATCCGGCTCTCGCTGTTGGGCGGGGCGTCCAGCTCCCGCGCCGCGATCACGCCGCGCTCCTTGACGATGTGGCTGCGGACCGTACGGGGCAGCGCGAGCGCCGGATGGTGCGGTGCGACGGCCTGGTACTCCTTGCGCACCAGCCGGTCCCGGAAGAGCGTCTGGTAGGCGCCCCGGTCCTCCGGCCGCACCACGAACATCGCCAGGCCCGCCGTCAGCCGGTCCAGCCGGTGCGCCGGGCTGAGCGCGGGCAGGTCGAGCCCGTGCCGCAGCCGGGAGAGCGCCGTCTCGACGACGTGCCGGCCGCGCGGGGTGGTGGCCAGGAAGTGCGGCTTGTCGACCACCACCAGGTGGTCGTCCCGGTACAGCAGCTCCAGCTCGAACGGGACGGGGACCTCCGCGGGCAGGTCCCGGTAGAGCCAGAGGTGACCGGCGGGGCGGAACGGCTCCTCCGGCCCGATCGGGCCGTCCACGCCGACGATCTCGCGCCCGCGCAGCAGCGCGTCGATCCGCGCCGGGTCGACGGTCGGCAGCCGCTCGGCCAGGTAGGCGCGCACCGTCGGCCACGGCCCCTCGGCGGGCAGCCGCAGGTGCACCGGGTCCACCCCGCGGCGCTGCGGGAGGGGTGCGGTCGGTGCCTTGCGCTTGCGTCTCATCTCACCGCCACCCTAACCGGGGCCGCCGCGGCTCCCGGGGCCCGGCCGGATGCCCGAGGTGCCGGGGACGGCCGGGCCGGTGGAGAGTGGACAGTGGGCCCCGCCCACCGGAGGTGTACGCGTGACCAGAGACGGCCCGGAGGACGCGCTGCCGGCGTTGCGCCTGCCCCGGCGGGCCAAGCGGCTACTCGGCTGCGCGTTCCTGCTGCTGGTCGCGGCCGTGGTGGCCGACCTGATCACCGGGCCGGGGACGACGCTCTCCCCCGTGCTCGCGGTGGCGCCGATGCTGGCGGGGGCGATCACCCGCTCGGCCCGGGTACCCCTGTTCGCCGGGGCGGTCGCCACCGCCGCCGTGGTGCTGCTGGAGCTCAGCAACAGCGGGCTGCCGCTGTCCGTGCACCTCGCCGCGCTGATCACCGTCCTGGCCGCCACCCTGGCCAGTGCCGCCAACGTCGTCCTGGTGGCGGCCCGGGAGCGCGAACTCACCCAGGTCCGGACGGTGGCCGAGGCGGCGCAGCGGGCCCTGCTGCGCCCGCCGCCGGAACGGATCGGACCACTGCGGGTGGCCGTGCGGTACGCCGCCGCGGCGGCCGAGGCGCGGATCGGCGGGGACCTCTACGAGGTGGTGGACACCCCGCACGGGATCCGGATCCTGCTGGGGGACGTCCAGGGCCACGGGCTCCCGGCGGTGGAGACCGCCACGGACGTGCTGGGCGTGTTCCGGGAGGCCGCGCGGACCGAACCCGACCTGGTCCGGGTGGCGGAGCGGCTGGACGCCGCGCTGTCCGAGCGCCGGGTCAACGAGCGCTTCGCGACCGCCTTCCTGCTGGACGTGGCCCCGGCCGGCGGGCCGGCCCGTTTCGTCAACTGCGGGCATCCGCACCCGCTGCTGCGCCGCGCCGGCCGGGTGACCGAGCTGGCTCCGCCGCTGCACGCCCCGCCGCTGGGCCTGCTCGGGCTGATCGGCGAGCACTACCGGGCGGGCGGCTTCGAGCCGCTCCCGGGGGACCTGCTGATCCTCTACACCGACGGCGTCTCGGAGGCCCGCGACACCGCGGACCGGTTCTACCCGCTGGCGGAGCGGCTCGCCGCGCTGCCGGCGACCGGCCCCGGGGACGTCCTGGACGCGCTGCTCGCCGAGGTCGGCGACTGGGTCGGCACCGCCGGGCCGACCGACGACGCGGCGCTCCTCGCCCTGCGCTGGGAGCGGTGAGCGCTGTCCCGGGAGCGGTGAGCCCCGGCCCGGGTACGGTGACCGCCCGCCGTCCGGGCCGTTGTCGGTCCCCCGTGCCAGGCTGTGGACGCGACCGGCGCGGTGCCGGCCGAGCAGCGGCGTCGAGGGGACAGTGCCATGGGCCGGAGCACGCACGGATCGTTCCAGCTGACCGCCTTCGAGCCGGAGGAGACGGACGAGCAGCCGGGCGCCACGCTCGGCCGGATCCGGATCACCAAGAAGTTCACGGGCGGCCTGACCGGCAGCAGCGTGGTGCGGATGCTCTCCGTGCTGGACGGCGCGGGCGGACCGGCCGCGTACGTCGCGGTGGAGCGGTTCACCGGCGAGCTGGACGGGCGCAAGGGCTCGTTCGTGCTCCAGCACGCGGCGCCCGGCAGCCAGGGCGAGCCGCTAGCCATCCGGGTGGTGGCGGGCACCGGGGTGGGCGAGCTGGCCGGGATCACCGGCACCTTCGAGCTGTCGGTGGACGACGAGGGCGGCCACACCTACGCCCTGGAGTACGAGCTGGGCTGACGGCACCGGGCGCGCACCGGCCCGGCCTCCGCGCGGCGCCCGACCGTTCACCCGGGCCGCTGTCACGATGATGCGATCAGTGCACGATCGACATCGGAGGGTGACGCATGCCCGGTACGGCGGCCTCGGTGACGGGGGCGGGAGCAGGGGCACCGGCAACCCGGACGGTCGACGAGGTGCTCGGCCGGCTGCGGGCGATCGGGGCCGGACTGCCCCCGGACGACGGCGTGGCGGTGTTCAACCGGATGTACCTCACCGTCACGGACGCGATGCGCCGCCGGCTGGCGCGCCCGGAGCGCTCACGCGGTGCCCCGGACCGCCCCGGCCGCCCGTACTTCGCCGACCCGGCCGGGATGGCCGAGCTGGACGTGGTCTTCGCCGGGCGCTACCTGCTGGCCCTGGACGCCGAGGCGGCCGGGCGGCCGGTGCCGGCCTGCTGGCGGCCGCTCTTCGCCCTGCGGGCGCACCGGGGCGTGCACCCGCTGCAGTTCGCGCTGGCCGGGATGAACGCCCACATCCAGCACGACCTGCCGCTCGCCGTGCTCGACACCTGCCGGCGGCTCGGCTGCGGGCCCGAGCGGCTCGCCGGGGACTACCACCGGGTCAACGACCTGCTGGCCGGGGTGGAGACGGCCGTCCGGGAGCAGCTGATGCCCGGGCCGGACGCCCTGGAGCGGGCCGAGCCGCTGACGCACCTGCTGGGCACCTGGTCGGTCGACACCGCCCGCGAGGCGGCCTGGGCGACCGTCCGCGCGCTCTGGCAGCTGCGCGGCGTGCCGTCGGCCGCCGCGGCGCTCGCCGCCGCGCTGGACACCTCGGTCGGCCTGCTCGGCCGTGCCCTGCTCACCCCGCTCGGCCCGGACCGGCCCCGCGCCGGGGGCGCGGCACCCCCGGCGGACGGGCCGCCCGCTCCCGAGCGGCCGACGGCCGGCCGGCTCCCCGTGGCGAGGAACCGGCCGGCCGTCGGTTGACCGTGCGTCGGGCGCCTGATCCCTACTCGGTCCGGACCGCCGCGATCAGGCCCAGCTGGAGTGCAGCGGCTTGCCCTCGGCGTAGCCGGCCGCGCTCTGGATGCCGACCACGGCCTTCTCGTGGAACTCCTCCAGGCTGGAGGCGCCCGCGTAGGTGCAGGAGCTGCGCACCCCGGCGACGATCGAGTCGATGAGGTCCTCGACGCCCGGGCGGGCCGGGTCGACGAACATCCGGGAGTGCGAGATGCCCTCCTCGAAGAGCGCCTTGCGGGCGCGGTCGTAGGAGGAGTCCTGCGAGGTGCGGTTGCTCACCGCGCGCGCCGAGGCCATCCCGAAGCTCTCCTTGTACTGGCGGCCGTCGGCGGTGGTCTGCAGGTCGCCCGGGGACTCGTACGTCCCGGCGAACCAGGAGCCGATCATCACGTTGGACGCGCCGGCGGCCAGCGCCATCGCGACGTCGCGCGGGTGGCGGACGCCGCCGTCGGCCCAGACGTGCTTGCCGAGCCGGCGGGCCTCGGCCGCGCACTCCAGGACGGCGGAGAACTGCGGCCGGCCGACGCCGGTCATCATCCGGGTGGTGCACATCGCGCCGGGGCCGACACCGACCTTGAGAATGTCGGCGCCCGCCTCGACCAGGTCGCGGACACCGTCGGCGGAGACCACGTTGCCGGCCACGATCGGGATCCGCGGGTCGAGCCCGCGCACCGCGCGCAGCGCGCTGATCATGGACTCCTGGTGGCCGTGCGCGGTGTCGACCACCAGCACGTCGGCGCCGGCCTCGATCAGCGCCTTGGCCTTGCCGGCCACGTCGCCGTTGATGCCGACGGTGGCGGCGACCCGCAGGTGGCCCCGCGCGTCGACGGCCGGGGTGTAGAGGGTGGCGCGCAGCGCGTTCTTGCGGGTCAGGATGCCGACCAGGCGGCCGTCGGCGTCGACCACCGGCGCGAGCTTGCGGTGCGCCTCGGTGAGCTTGTCGAAGGCGGCGCGCGGGTCGATGCCCTCCTCCAGCAGCAGCAGGTCGCGGGACATCACGTCGGCGAGGCCGGTGAAGCGGTCGACGCCCTGGCAGTCGGAGTCGGTGACCACGCCGATCGGCTTGCCGTCCTCGACCACGACCAGCGCGCCGTGGGCGCGCTTGTGCAGCAGCGAGAGGGCCTCGGCGACGGTGGCGCCCGGGGCCAGCGTGATGGCGGTGTCGTGCACCAGGTGGCGCTGCTTGACCCAGCCGATGACGTCGGCGATCACCTCGGTCGGGATGTCCTGCGGGATGGCGACCAGACCGCCGCGGCGGGCCACGGTCTCGGCCATCCGGCGGCCGGCGATGGCGGTCATGTTGGCCACCACCAGCGGGATGGTGGTGCCGGTGCCGTCGTTCGAGGAGAGGTCGACACCCTGCCGGGAGCCCACGGCGGAGCGGCTGGGGACCATGAAGACGTCGTCGTACGTGAGGTCGTACGAGGGCTTGAGGTCGTTCAGGAAGCGCATGAAGAAAGGGCTCTCTGGCTGGGAGAAGGTACACCTCGGGTGCGGTTGCGGCGAGGCCGCCGGGCGCACTCGGGCGCCCGGCACCCAACGTTCGATTCTCCGGTACGGGGCGGGCAAAAGCCAGTTCGACCCCGATCGCTGGCACAGTGCACAACACATGATCAGCAGCGCGGGCCCCTCCTTGGAGCTTCCTCCAAGTGATCGCCTTTTCGCCCCGGCCAGGGCCGCTCCCGTAGCATTCACGCGGTAACGGCGAGGCAATCCAGGAAAGCGGCAGCGGGCATCATGACGGCGGGCGTGGACATCGAGCAGGGCATCGAGCAGGGCGGCGGCACGGAGGTCAGCACCGAGGAGGAGATCGACTACGGTCCCGGCCTCGACCCCGAGCGGCTGCGGCTCTGCCTGGACGTGATCGCCGAGCTGGACCAGCTGCACGTCGACCACCCGGACGCGATCACCGTCCGCCAGGCCGTCGGCGGCATATTCCGCACGCTCAAGCAGCGCCGCCGCCAGGAGACCCGGGCCCGCAAGACCGCGAACGACCGCGAGGTCACCGCCCGCACCGCCACCGGCGCGCCCAGCCGGATCGACGACGAGACGGCCGGCGCGTTCGGCCTGACCACCGTCACCACCACCGAGATCGCCGGCATCCTGGAGCGCCCGCGCTCCTGCTACACCTGCAAGCAGCGGTACGTCGAGGTGGACGCGTTCTACCACAACCTCTGCCAGACCTGCGCGGTGAAGAACCGCGCCCGCCGGGACGCCCGCGCCGACCTCACCGGCAAGCGCGCGCTGCTCACCGGCGGCCGGGCCAAGATCGGCATGTACATCGCGCTGATGCTGCTCCGCGACGGCGCGCACACCACCATCACCACCCGGTTCCCCAACGACGCCATCCGCCGCTTCACCGCGATGCCGGACAGCGCCGACTGGCTGCACCGCCTGAAGATCGTCGGCATCGACCTGCGCGACCCGGCCCAGGTCCTGGCGCTGGCCGACGAGGTCGCCGCCGACGGCCCGCTGGACATCCTGATCAACAACGCCGCGCAGACGGTGCGCCGTCCGCCGGAGTCGTACCGCGAGCTGGTCAACGCCGAGTCCGCGCCGCTGCCGGCCGGCGAGCTGCCGCAGTCCACCACCATCGGCCGCTTCGGCAGCGGCAGCGTGGACCTGCCCGCGCTGCCCGCCCAGGCGACCGGCGGCGGCGAGCGGATCTCCGCCGAGGACGTCACCTCCCTCGCCCTGGTCACCGGCTCCGCCACGCCCGCCCGGATCAAGGCCGGCACCGCGATCGACGCCGGCGGGCTGGTGCCCGACCTCGCGCCCACCAACAGCTGGGTGCAGACCGTCAACGAGGTCGGCCCGGTGGAGCTGCTGGAGGTCCAGCTCTGCAACTCCACCGCGCCGTTCATCCTGATCAGCCGGCTGCGCCCGGCGATGGCCGCCTCGGCGTCCCGCCGCAAGTACGTGGTCAACGTCTCCGCGATGGAGGGCGTCTTCGCCCGCGGCTACAAGGGCGCCGGCCACCCGCACACCAACATGGCCAAGGCCGCGCTGAACATGCTCACCCGCACCAGCGCGCAGGAGATGTTCGAGTCCGACGGCATCCTGATGACCGCCGTCGACACCGGCTGGATCACCGACGAGCGCCCGCACCCGGACAAGATGCGGCTGGCCGACGAGGGCTTCCACGCCCCGCTCGACCTGGTCGACGGCGCGGCCCGGGTGTACGACCCGATCGTCCGCGGCGAGCAGGGCGAGGACCTCTACGGCTGCTTCCTGAAGGACTTCGACCGCGCCGCCTGGTAGGCCCCGCCGCCCGGTAGACCCCGCCGTCCGGTAGACCCCGCGAGGAGGACCGAGTTGACCACCGCACCGCTGATCGGCGCCGGCGTGATCGTACCCACCGGTGACGGCCGGGTGTTGCTCGGCCACCGGATCACCGCCGGCGAGCCGCCCACCTGGAGCCTGCCGGGCGGCAAGGTGGACGACCCGGGCGAGTCCTTCGAGCAGGCCGCGGCGCGCGAACTCGCCGAGGAGACCGGCATCGTGCTGCCGGCCTCGGCGATGCGGGTGCTCGCCGTGCTGCTCGACCACGAGCTGGGCCGCCCCCGGCTGACCGCGGCCGTACTCGCCCCGCCGAGCCTGGCCACGGCCCTGGTCACCGAGCCGCACGCCTGCGCGGGTTGGGAGCGCGTCGCGATCGACGCGCTGCCCGAGCCGATGTTCTACCCGTCGGCGCTGGTCCTCGGCAGCTGGCTGCCACACCTCCCCCCGGTGATCCGGGCCGGGACGCACGCGTACCCCGTCGCCGGGTAGGGCGACGGGGCACCGCGGCCCGGGCGGCCCTTCCGCGGGCGGGTTCGGCGGTGGGCAGTTCGGCGGTGAGCGGGTCAGGCCGTGAGCGGGTCAGGCCGTGAGCGGGTCAGGCCGTGAGCGGGTCAGGCGGTGGGCGGGCCGAGCCGTGGGCGGGCCGACTGAGGGCGGGTCAGCCGTTGCGGGCCGCCTCCGGGCCGGTCAGCCGCCTCAGCAGCGGGAGCGTCGAGGCGATGATCCCGAGCGAGGCCGCCAGCCCGAGCGCCACCAGCGCGAAGTACACCGCCCCCGGTGACACCAGGTCGTAGTGCATCTGCGACGTGAGGAACATCGCCGCCGCCCCGAACCCGGTGCCGGTCGCGATCACCGACACCACCAGCAGCGGCAGCGCGCTCTCCAGCCCAACCACCCGTCGCAGCAGGCCGAGCGGCGCCCCGGTGAGCCGCAGCATCGCGAACGGGCGCCGGCGGTCCGAGAGGCCCGCCACCACGCTGACCGCGAGGCTGCACCCGGCGATCGGCAGCGTGGTCAGCAGCACCACGTTGGCCAGCTGCCGCCAGCCGGCCAGCTGCTTCTGCTGGCTGGAGCCCCAGTCGCCGACCGTCCGCGCCCGGTACTGCGGGTACGCCTCGGTCAGCAGGGTGCGGGTCCGCTCCATGGCCGCGACGGAGCCGTCGGTGGACACGTAGACGTTGCGCACCGGGAGCGCGGCCGCCTCCTCGGCGGAGACCGGCGCGGCCGGCCACTCGTGCGCGGCATTGGACCTCAGGTCCAGGAAGGCCCACTGCGGGACACCCGCGACGCTCGCACCGGCCGGGCAGTGGCCGGCCACCGGGGTCTGCGCGAGGTCGTCGCAGAGCACCAGGCTCGGGGAGAAGCCGGGCCGCTCGCCCGGCTCGGCGCCGAGCGCCCGCGGGTTGTCGTGGCCCACCGTGAGGCCCCGGAACCCCGGCACCGCCCGGAGGTCCGCCAGCAGTCGCTCCGGCAGCGCGTCCGTCATCGGCGGCTCGTCGACCATCGCGCCGTGCTCCACCACGACCCGGGTCTGCGGATCCCCGCTGAGCGCACCGCGGTTCTCGTTGATGGTGCCGATGATGCAGACCGTGGCCGTGGTGACGAAGAGGGCGAGGACGAGCCCGGCGACCGAGCGAAACCCGGTCCTGGGGTCGTCCGCGAGCCGCCGCACCGCGATCAGTGTGGCCGGGCGGCTGGTGCGGGCGGCGACGGCCCGGGCCGCGACCATGGTGAGCCAGGGCCCGGCGACCACCAGCCCGAGCATGATCAGCAGGAAGCCGGTCAGATAGGCCGCCGTCTGCTGGTCGGTGGTGTCCGGGCGGCGGTTCACGAAGAAGCCGAGCTCGGCGAGGCCGGCCAGCAGCGGGACCAGCCGCCAGTGGGTCGGCGGCCTGGGGGTGACCCGGCGGGTGACCCCCAGCGGGGAGACGGTGACCCGACGCAGCGCCAGCCGGGCCGCGACCGCCGCCGCCACCGGAACGCCGACGGCCACCGCCACCGCCTGGAGCGGGGTGAGCGTCAGGTCGTCGAGGAAGAACCGGTCACCGGTGAACGGGACGGTCGCCACCAGCGGGCGCAGCGCCAGGTGGAGGCCGAAACCGAGGACCGTGCCGACGGCGGCGGCCACCGTGGACTCGACCGCCGAGATCAGCGAGATCTGCCCCGGGGTGGCGCCGACCAGCCGCATCGCCGCGTAGCGCTGCTCGCGGGTGGCGGCGGAGAGCCGGGTGGCGGTGCCGATGAAGACGACCACCGGGAAGATCAGCGCCCCGGCCACGACCGAGAGGATCAGCGTCATGGCGTCGCCGCGCGTGCCCGGCCCCGGGCAGTCGTTGTCGCAGCTGGGCGGCAGGGCGGTGGCGATGGTGGTGACCTCCCGCGCCCCCGGCACGGTCGAGATCTCCGCCGCCGTCCGGCCCGCGACCACGAACAGCGAGTCCGGGGAGGGCAGCGCCGCGTCGCCGAGGATGCCGGCCAGCCGGCCGGGGAAGCGGTCGCCCAGCTCGCCGGCCGGGGTCCTGCGCAGCAGTTCGGCCAGCGCGGGCGAGACGTAGTACTCCCCGGGCGCGGGCACCGCGTCGAGCCCCGGCGGGACGGGCGCCGTCGGCCCGGTGGCGGCGACGTCGACCCGCAGGATCTGCTCGCCGTCGTAGTAGTCCCCGTGGGCCCACCACCAGAGCGGGTCCACGGGGGCCGTCTCGGTCCGGCTCGCCGCGCCGGTGTTGGTCCACACGGCCCGGTCGTTGGCCTGGCCGACGGCGTTGATGCTCGCCAGCGTGGAGAGCAGCAGACCGACGCCGATCGCCACGGCGGCGGCGATGACGGCAAGCCGGGCCAGGGCCTCCCGCCCGCCGCTGACGGCGAGGCGCAGCGCGAAGGCGATCATCGGCCCACCGGGTCCGCCGAGAGCGAGGTGGCCCGGCCGTCGCGCACGATCGCCTCGCGGTCGGCGTAGGCGGCGACCCGGGGCTCGTGGGTGACCAGGATGACGGTGGTGCCCTGCTCGCGGGCCGCGCCGACCATCAGCTCCATCACCTGCTCACCGGTCAGCGAGTCCAGCGCGCCGGTCGGCTCGTCGGCGAACAGCACCCGGGGGCGCGCCACCAGGCCGCGGGCAAGCGCCACGCGCTGCGCCTGACCGCCCGACAGCTCACCGGAGCGGCGCTTCCCCAGGCCGTCCAGCCCCAGCCGGGCGAACCAGGGCCGGGCCTCGGCCAGCGCCGCCGCCCGCCGGGTGCCGCTCAGCAGCAGCGGCAGCGCGACGTTCTCCTCGGCGGTCAACTCGGGGACGAGCTGGCCGAACTGGAAGACGAAGCCGAACCGGTCGCGCCGCAGGGCGCTGCGCCCGGCCTCGTTCATGGTGTCGATCCGCTGCCCGTCGAACAGGACCTCGCCGGAGGACGGGGTGAGGATGCCGGCCAGGCAGTGCAGCAGCGTCGACTTGCCGGAGCCGCTGGGGCCCATGATCGCGAGCACCTCACCGGCGCCGACGGCCAGGCTCGCGCCGCGCAGGGCCGGGGTCTCGCCGTAGGCGAGCGTGATGTCGCGGGCCTCGATCAGCGGCGTCATGACCGCACCGCCTCGGCGAGCGCGTCCAGGCGGGCGGTGGTCAGGTCGATCCAGCGCAGATCGGCCTCCAGGTGGAACAGCCCGTGGTCGGCGAGCAGGGCGTCGACCAGCTCGCCGCCCCGGCGCAGCTCGGTGAGTTCGCGCATCCGCCGAAGGTGGGCGGCGCGCTGGGTGTCGAGGTAGACCTCGGCGTCGCGGCCGAGCATCAGGGCCAGCACCACCTTGGTGAAGAGCACCGTCTGCAGGCTGGGCTCGGGCGCGACGGGCTCGGTGAGCCAGTGCTCGAACTCCGTCACACCGGCCTCGGTGATCACGTAGCGCTTGCGCTCGGGGCCGTCGCCGGGCTCGGCCTCGCCGGGCACCACCTTGCCGTCCCGGGCCAGTCGGCCGAGCGTGGCGTAGACCTGGCCGTAGGGCAGGGGCTTGCCCCGGCCGAAGAAGGTGTCGTAGTCGCGCTTGAGGTCGTAGCCATGGCTCGGCTCTCGCTCCAGCAGCCCGAGAAGGGTCAGGGGAACACTCATGAGAGGACCGTACACCCGACGTATACTCCGAGTGTATAGCTGGCGAGAATACGGCTCCGAGCTGCGAAGACGCTGATCCGTCGGAGGGAATCGGCCTCCCGGGAACCGGCGGGGCGGGGAGGGGGAGGCGGCCCCACACCGCCTCCCGCGCCACACCGGCGGCCCGACCTGCCCCCACAGCGGGCCGGGCCGACCGCGTCCCGACACCTCTCGGACGCGGCACCCACCAGCCTGCCCCGGGCACCCCTCCGGCGCCGAGGGCCGAACGTCCCGGTCGCGCGGCGGGCCCCGGTCCTGACGGCCGGTCGGCGGGCGGGCGCCGCGGTACGAGGGCGCACGACTCTTGTGCCGCGGCCGGAGCGGAGGGAGATTGAGAGCCGGAGCCCGGCGGACGACCCCGGCCGGGCGCCCGAGCGCCGCTGCGACCTACCACCCGAGGAGCACGCATCGTGTCCAGCACCTCCGGCCCGGTCCGGCCCGCGTCGCTCCCGCGGCGGGCCGGACGGCAGCTGCGGCAGGCCCTCGGCAGCCACCGCTCCCCCCTGGTCCGGCCGCTGGACCGGTCCCGCGGCCGGGCCTGGTGCACGGCCGCGCTGGCGATCCTGCTCGCCCTGACCGCCGCCGTCGTCGGCGCGCTGCTCGGCTACCGGACCGTCGGGCGGGACGCCGACGCGGACCTGGCACGGCTGCGCCGGGTCGACGCCATCGTGCTCTCCACCGACCGGCACGGAGCCGCCGTGGGAAGCCGCTCGGCGGGCGGCTACCAGGGCAGGGTGGCCGCCGAGGCCACCTGGACCGCGCCGAACGGGCAGTGGCGCACCGGCACCATCGAGGTGCACCGGACCGCCGTGGTCGGAACCACCGTCCCCGTCTGGGTGGACGAGGCCGGTCTGGTCACCGATCCCCCGACCACCCGGGCGGGCGTGGCGATCGAGGCGGTCTGCGTGGGCCTCGCGGGCTTCACCGTCGTCGGCGCGGGCGTCGTGGCCGCCCTCGCCCTGCGCCTGCGGACCCTCGACCGGCGGGCCGACCTCGCCTGGCAGCGGTCCTGGAGCAGGCTCGAACCGCTCTGGAGCGGCCGCGCGAGCCACAGCCCCGACGGGGCGCAGGGCGACTGACCCCGGCCGGGGGGCGCCGGGCCGGCCGGGCGGCCGCCGAAGTCCGCCGCCCGGACCGGCTCCGGGTCCGGGTCCGGGTCCGGGTCCGGGTCCGGGTCCGGGTCCGGGCCCTCCGCCCGCCCGTCGGCGCCTCAGGACCCGCCGTCCCACCCGGTCCAGGCCGGGGCGGGGAGGCCGGCGGACGCCCGGTGGGTGAGCACGGCGACGGCCACCAGGAGGGCCAGCGCCAGAGCGAGGGCGATCGGCACATCGGCGTTCAGGACCAGCGCGGCGCCCAGGACGGCGCCGCCGAACATCCAGACCGCCGAGGCGAAGCGGCGGACCCCGGCCAGGTCGGCGGCCAGGCCGGTCAGGGTCATGGTGAGCACGGTGGTGGTGAGGTCGGGCACCTTGAGGGAGCGGACGACGGCGTTCTGCAGCCCCATCGCGAACCCGAGCAGACCGGTCAGCGCGTAGCGCGCGGGCTCACCGGTGTGGCCGGCCAGCGCCGCAAGGGCGGTGCCGAGGGCCAGCAGCACCGCCTGGGCGGCGGCGGAGACGACCAGCAGCCGGCCTCGGTGGCCGGGCAGGCGTTCGCTGAGCCGGCCACCGGCGAGCGCGCCCGCCAGGAACGCGCCCAGCGCGGTGAGCGAGGCGGTGGCGGAGAACCCGGCCGCGCCCGCCAGGGCGAAGCCCAGGAAGACCACGTTGCCCGTCATGTTGGCGACGAAGACATGCCCGAGGGCGAGGTAGCTCACCGCGTCCACCAGTCCGGTGACGACGGTGAGCAACAGCAGCATCGGCACCAGCGGGCCGTGCCGGGGGTCGCTCCACACAGCTGTCCTCCTCCGGTTCGCGCGCTCCGGTGGGCTCCGGCGCTCCGTCCGTTCTACGCCCGTCCGCCCGCCCGGGGCACGCCGGGACCCCCGCCGGTGCCCGAACGGCTCCACCGCGCCCACCGGGAGAGCGCCGGACGGGCACCTCGGCCGCCGCCCGTACGATGGGCCGGTGGGCGGCCGGGCAGGGCGGCCGGGTGCGGATGGAAGGGGCGTTCGGGCGGTGCTGCGCGGGTTCGGCGATCTGGAGGCCGAGATCATGGACCGGCTCTGGTCCTGGGGCCGGGCGGCCACCGCCCGCGAGATCGTCGACGACCTGCTGCTGCGGCGGCCGCTCGCCTACACCACCGTCACCACCGTGGCCGACATCCTGCACACCAAGGGGTGGCTGCGCCGGGAGAAGGTCGGCCGGGCGTGGGTGTACGAGCCGACCTGCACCCGCGAGGCGTACACCGCCCAACTGATGCACCAGGCACTGGAGACCACCTCCGACCGGGCCGGGGCCCTGCTGCACTTCGTCGACCGGATGAGCGGGGACGAGGCCTCGGCCCTGCTGGCGGCCCTGGAGCAGGTGAAGGAGCGGGACACCCCGTGACGCTCGCGCTGCTGGCGCTCCACCTCGTCCTGGTCGGCGCCGTCCTCCCCCGGTGGCTGGCCGGTTCGCGCCGACTCCAGGCCCGGCCGGCGGCGGGCGTCGCGGTCTGGCTGGCACTGATGGCCTCCTTCGGGACCGCGCTGCTGCTCGCGGCGCACCACCTGGCGGCGACGCTCGGCCACCGGCCGGCCGGGCTGGCCGGACTGCTCCCGCACGTCGAGGCCGGTCCGGCCACCGACCCGCACGCGCACGGCTGGTGGGCGCCGGCCGCGGTGGCGCTCGCCCTGGGCGGGGTCGCCGTGGCCCTCGGGACGCGGGCCGCGCGGCTGCGGAGCCGGCACCGGGCGGTGCTGGACGTGGTCGCGGTCCCCGACCGGCACCACCGCGTGCTGGTGCTCGACGACGCCCGGCCGGCCGTCTACTGCCTGCCCGGCCGCCGGGCCCGGGTGGTGGTGTCGCGCGGCGCGGTGGAGCTGCTCGACGAGCGCCGGCTGGCCGCCGCGGTCGCGCACGAGCGCGGGCACATCCGGGGGCGCCACCACCTGGCGCGGCTCGCGGTGGACACCTTCGCCCTGCCCCTCGGCCGGCTGCCGCTGGCCCGCACCGGCCGGGCGGAGGTGGCGCTGCTGCTGGAGATGGCCGCCGACGACGCCGCGCTGGCGACCGCGACGCGCTCCGAACTGGCCTCCGCCCTCTGCCTGCTGGCCACGGCCGGCCCGGCCGGCGGGCCCGCGTTCACGGCGGCCGCCACCGGCGTCCTCGCCCGCGTCCAGCGCCTGGGCCGACCCGAGGTCACGCCCCGCCCCTGGGTCTCCGTCTGCCGCGTCGGCGCGGCCTCCGCCCCCCTGCTCCCCTACCTGCTGGCCTGCGCGCAGCACCCGTAGGGCCCCGGGGCCGGAGCGATCCGGCCGTGTCCGGGTGCGGCCGGCGGGGCGGGAGTGGCGGGGCGGGAGTGCGTCGGGCCGGGGCCGGCGACGCGGTGGTAGTGACCTGCTCCGGGCGTGCCTGCCGGATCATCGGTCGGGCGCTCCCCGCGGCATGCTCGGTCCCCACCGCTCCCTTCTTGCGGAGTGACTGTCAATATTTTGCGCATATCCATGGACTTCATGCAGAGGCGCCCCTAGTGTTCCCCTCGCTCGGCCTCCCACCCACGCCAGTGAGGACGTCGCCCATGCCACCTCCCGCCTTCCGCCGGCTGCGCGCACCGCTCGCCGCGCTGACCGCCGCCGCCCTCTCCGCGGCCGCCCTGCTCACCGTCACCACCCAGCCCGCGCACGCCGCGGCCGTGCCGACCCTCTCGCCGCTGGACGTCCCCGGCCGGGGCGCCGCCGTGAAGTTCAAGGAGCAGGAGGCCGAGTTCGCGGCCACCAACGGCACGGTGATCGGCCCCGAGCGCCGCTACGGCACACTCCCCTCGGAGGCCTCCGGCCGCCAGGCCGTCACGCTGTCCGCGACCGGCCAGTACGTCGAGTTCACGCTGACCGCCCCGGCCGACGCGATGAGCTTCCGCTACAGCCTGCCGGACAGCGCGGACGGCCGGGGCCGGGACACCTCGATCGACCTCCTGGTCAACGGGTCGAAGCTGAAGTCCGTCCCGGTCACCTCGAAGTACGGCTGGTACTACGGGGGTTACCCCTTCAACAACAACCCCGGGGACACCGACCCGCACCACTTCTACGACGAGACCCGGACCATGTTCGGCTCCTCGCTGCCCGCCGGCACGAAGATCCGGCTGCAGGTGTCCTCGACCGCGCAGTCCCCGGCCTTCACCGTCGACCTGGCCGACTTCGAGCAGGTCGGCGCGCCGATCGGCAAGCCCGCCGGGGCGATCGACGTGGTGGCGGACTTCGGCGCCGACCCGACCGGGGCCGGCGACAACACCGCGCGGTTCCAGAGCGCGGTCGACGCCGGCCGGGCCCAGGGCCGGACGGTCTACATCCCGCCGGGCAGCTACACGCTGTACGACCACGTGGTGGTGGACGGCGTCACCCTGGCCGGGGCCGGGCCCTGGTACAGCGTGCTCGGCGGCCGCGACCCGGTCAACCGCAACCGGGCCGCCGGGATCTACGGCAAGTACGTGGCGGGCGGCGGCTACGGCGGGGCGGTCCGGCCGCAGGAGGCCAACGGACCGAGCCGGAACGTCACCCTCCGGGACTTCGCCGTCATCGGCGACATCCGCGAGCGGGTCGACGACGACCAGGTGAACGCGCTCGGCGGGGCGATGAGCGACTCCACCGTGGACAACCTGTGGATCCAGCACACCAAGGTCGGCGCCTGGATGGACGGTCCGATGGACCGGTTCACCATCCGGAACAGCCGCATCCTGGACCAGACCGCGGACGGCGTGAACTTCCACACCGGGGTGACGAACTCGACGGTGACCAACACCTTCGTCCGCAACACCGGTGACGACGGCCTCGCCTCCTGGCCGGAGCGCGTCCCCAACGTGGGCGACAGCTTCACCCACAACACCGTGGTCGTCCCCGTGCTGGCCAACAACATCGTGACGTACGGGGGCCGGGACTTCACGATCTCCGACAACGTGATGGCGGACACCGTCAGCAACGGCGGCGGCCTGCACATCGCCAACCGGTACCCGGGGGTCGGCTCGGGCTGGGGGACCGCCGTCGCGGGCACCGTCAACGCGCTCCGGAACACCCTGATCCGGACCGGGAACAGCGACTACAACTGGAACTTCGGCGTCGGGGCGGTCTGGTTCAGCGGCCTCAACGAGCCGATCAGCGGCGCCGCGATCACCATCGGCGACACCGACATCCTGGACAGCTCCTACGAGGCGATCCAGACCATCGAGGGCTCGTCCAGCGGGATCGCCTTCACCGGCGTGACCATCGACGGCGCGGGTACCTACGCCATCCAGGCGCAGGCCGAGTCGACGATGCGGTTCACCGGTGTGAAGGCCCGCAACATCGCCCAGTCCGCCACCCCGACCCACAACTGCGTCGGCGCCGGCTTCCGGATCACCGACGGCGGCGGCAACTCCGGCTGGGCGGGCTCCACCTGCGGCGGCACCTGGCCGGCCCCGCAGTTCACCTACGGCGGCCGGCCGGGCGGCGGCGGCCCGGGCACCCCGAGCCCGTCCGGCACCCCGAGCCCCTCGACCACGCCCACCCCCACGCCCACCCCGTCGACCACGCCGTCGACCACGCCCACCCCGACCACGCCGCCCGGCACGGTGGACCTGCTGCACGGCAGGGCGATCGCGGCGAGCAGCTACACCGACGTCTACCCCCCGCAGCGGGCCGACGACGGCGACCGGGCCAGCTACTGGGAGAGCGCCAACAACGCCTTCCCGCAGTGGATCACGGGTGACCTCGGCAGCCCCGTCGCGGTCGGCCGACTGGTGCTCACCCTGCCGCCCGGCTGGGAGGCGCGGACCCAGACCCTGACCGTCCAGGCCTCCACCGACGGCGGCTCCTGGAGCACGGTCAAGCCCTCGGCCGGGTACCGCTTCGACCCGGCCACCGGGAACACCGTCACCGTCCAGGTGCCCGGGACGACCGCCCGCTACCTGCGGCTCACCTTCACCGGCAACACCGGCTGGCCGGCCGGCCAGCTCTCCGAGTTCCAGGTGTACGGCCCCTGACGGACCGGCACGGACGCGGGCCCCCGGAGACCGACACGGTCTCCGGGGGCCTGCCCGTCTCGGTCAGGACCGGGCGCGCGGCGGCGCCGTCGACCCCCGGACCACCAGTTCCGGCTCGAACAGCAGCTCGTCGTGGGTGATCCGGGCTCCGCCGATCTCCCCCACCAGGAGGTCCACCGCGGCCCGGCCCATCGCCTCGATCGGCTGCCGGACGGTGGTCAGCGGCGGATCGGTGCAGGTCATGAAGGACGAGTCGTCGTAGCCGATCACCGACACGTCGTCCGGCACCGAGAGACCGGCCCGGCGGGCCGCCCTGATCGCGCCGAGCGCCAGCGGGTCGCTGGCGCAGATGATCCCGGTGACGCCCTCGCGGAGCAGCCGGGTGGTGGCGGCCTGGCCGCCCTCCAGGGTGAACAGCGCCCGCTCGACCCGGCTCTCCGGGAGGTCGAGGCCGGCCTTCGCCGCCGCGGCCCGCGCGGCGGCCAGCTTGCGCCGGGACGGCACGTGGTCGGCCGGGCCGAGCACCAGCCCGATCCTGCGGTGGCCGAGCTGGCGCAGGTGCCCGACGGACTGCTCGACGGCGACCGCGTCGTCGCAGGACACCCGGGCGAAGTCGAGGCCCTCGATGGCCGCGTTCAGCAGCACCGTCGGCAGGCTGCGCTCGGCCAGCCGGTCGTAGTGGTCGTGGGCGGCGTCGGCCTGGGCGTAGAGGCCGCCGAAGAAGACCACGCCGGAGACCTGCTGGGAGAGCAGCAGGTCGACGTAGTCCGCCTCGGACACCCCGCCGGCGGTCTGGGTGCAGAGGACCGGGGTGAACCCCTGGCCGGCCAGCGCGCCGCCGACCGCCTCGGCGAAGGCCGGGAAGATCGGGTTCTGCAGCTCCGGCATGACCAGGCCCACCAGCCGGGCGCGTTCGCCGCGCAGCTGGGTGGGGCGCTCGTAGCCGAGCACGTCCAGGGCGGTCAGCACGGCGGCCCTGGTCGCCTCCGAGACGCCGGGCTTGTCGTTCAGCACCCGGCTGACGGTGGCCTCGCTGACCCCGACCTTCTGCGCCACCTGGGCAAGTCGTCGTGTCATGGGGGGAGTGTACGGCGTTCCTCGCAAGAATTTGCGTCTTCTTGCGCTCTCTTGAACCGCCTTGCGCTCGCTCCAACCGCCCCGGAACGCGCCCACCGGCGAGCGGCGGACAGCCCGAGGTGCCGCCGGGACGGGGGTCCGTCCCGGCGGCACCGGTGTCGGAGCGCGCTTCGGGGCTACGGGTTGACGGTGATGGTGAAGGTGGAGGTGGTGTTCCTGATGTCCTGGTCGTTGCCGGCCAGGCGCAGGTGGTTGAAGACCACCGAGCCGACCGCCGGGCCCTGCCCGGGCTCGGCCGACTCGTTGGCCCAGATCCCGAAGCCCGACCTGGCGTCGAAGGCGTCACCGCTGCGGCGCGCCCCGGTGATCGAGACGTTGCTGAAGACGGTGTCCTTGACCGGGAACTGCGGCTGCCCGCCGGAGTAGTTGGTCTGGAACATGATGCCGTGGTACGTGGGGTCGACGATGTCCACATCGCTCACCCGGATGCCCTGGAACACCTTGGAGGCCGAGAACACCCAGATCGCGGGGAAGGTCTGGGAGCCCCAGAAGTGGCCCCCGGCCCGGACGACCGAGATGTTCTGCAGGGCCGTCGGTTCGGTGCCGAAGCCGTTCATCGGGTACCCGAAGTCCAGCGAGCTGATGGTGACGCCCGAGTAGACCAGGGTGTCGGCGATGTAGATGTTGCGGAACGTGTTGGCGTAGCCGCCGTACACGGCGACCCCGGCCGCCCGCCAGGTGAGGATCGAGGTCAGGTTCTCGAAGACGTTGTTCTTCTCGTCCGCGCCGCCCGCGTCGATCGCGGAGAACAGCGCGAAGGAGTCGTCCCCGGTGGCCCGGGCCTCGTTGTTGGTGATCAGGTTGTCGGTGGAGCCGTTGGTCATGTTGACGCCGTCCGCGAAGGTGTCGCGGATCCGGCTGTTGCTGATGGTCATGGAGTCGGTGTTGGCCCCCCAGTAGAGGCAGACCATGTGCTCGGCCCAGATGTCGTCGATCACCATGTGGGCGACGTTGGCGAAGTCGAAGACCTTGCCGGGGCCGTCGATCCGGGAGGTGTAGTTGCCGAAGTAGGCGAACCCGGCGAAGGTCGAGCCGTTGGCCGTCGCCTCCGCGCGGAAGCCGACGTCGGTGTTGCTCTGGGTGGCGGGCGCCCGGAACCGGGTGAACCAGGGGCCCGCGCCGATCACCTTGACGGGCTTGCCGTAGACCTGGAACTTGCTCGCCGTCTGGTAGTCGCCCGCCGGCAGGTAGACGCCGACCAGGGTGCCGGTGGTGTCCATCCGCACCTTGTCCAGGGCGTTCTGCACGTCCTGGTGGGTGAAGCCGGCCGGGACGGCGTAGTGCGCCGGGTCCGGGTTCGGCGTCGCGGTGGCCTGCTCCAGGCTGACGAAGTCGATCGCGTAGCGGGAGGTGTCGCCGCCGTCCTTCTGCAGCCTGATCCGGCTGCCGGCCGGCACGGTGGTGCCGAGCAGCGCGTTCGCCTCGTCGTAGACGTGCCGCGGGGCGCCCGCGCCGGGCGAGTTGCCCGGCGCGGTCTCGGCGCCGTACAGCCAGGCGTACTTGGAGGTCAGGTCGATCTTCTTGAGGAAGGTGCCGTCGACGTAGACGCTGAGCGTGGCGTCGGTGCCGTCGCCGCCGGCGGCGTCCGGGATGGAGAACCGGGTGACGAGCGTGTTGGTCGGCGCCCGGGTGGTGAACTCGACCGAGGCGCCGGTGGAGTCGAGCGTCACCGCGCGCCGGCCGCTGGCCTCGCCGGCGAGGTCCCCGACGACCCGGTTCGGCCCGACCAGGCCCGCGCCGCCGGCCAGCACGCCGTCCTCGGCCTCGTAGGTGTCGTAGGGCATGTTCGCGCCCCGGCCGACGTGGAGCGGCTGGGTGGAGGTGTTGTCGGTCTGCTTGGCCGGCGGCTCGTTGGCGTCCGCCGCGATCACCGTCTTCACGGTGTACCGGCCGTTCGCCGCCGTCCAGGTGCCGAGCGTCACCGGCGCGGTGGTCGCGCCGGGGGCGATCGTGCCGGTGTAGGCGCCGGACAGCGTCCTCACCACGGTGCCGGCGGCGTCGGCGACCGTCAGGGTGATGGCGTGGGCGCCGCCGGCCGAGGCCGTGGTGCCCTGGTTCTTCACCGCCACCGAGAAGGTGACGGTGTTCCCGGCGGCCGGGTTGGCCGGGGACCAGACGGTCGGGGCGGCGAGCAGGTCGGAGCCGGGGGCCCGGGTGACCACCAGGGGGGCCGGCGCGGTGGCAGTGTTGTTGGTCTCGTCCCGCTCGATCACCGCGTTGGCCTCGTCGACCTTGGCGGAGAGCTGGTAGCTGCCGGCCGCGCGCACGCCGGCGTCCAGCGTGACGGTGCCGGCGGCGCCGACGGCCAGCGGGCCGACCTGGGCGGTGCCGGCCTTGGTCGAGCCCAGGTAGAAGCCGACGGCGGTCGCGGCCGAGGGCAGGGTGCCGAGGTTGCGGACCGTCGCGGAGAGCGTGACCGGCTCGGTCTCGACCGGCGCGGCCGGGGTGGCGGAGACGTCGGTGACGGTGAGGTCCGGGTTGGCCGCCGGGGTGCCGATCACCTGGAACTCGGCCACCTGGCCGCCGGTGGACCCGGTGTTGGCGGTGATCCGCAGCTGGACGTCGGCCGCGGTGGCGCCGACCGGGACGGTCACGGAGTTCCCGGCGGGCTGGACGAAGTCGTAGCCGCGGGCCGGTACCAGGGTGGTGAAGCCGGTACCGGACTGGTCGCGGCCGAGCACCTCGATCGTCTGGCTCCGGCTGGACCAGGCCGCGGCCGGGTTCAGCTTGACCACGACGGAGTCCACCGCCGCGTTGGAGCCCAGCGCCACCGTCAGGGTGTCGGGGTAGCTGTTGGCGTTGCCCTCCCAGTAGGTGGCGGTGTCATTGTCGTTGGCGTTCGCCGCGACGAAGGTGTTGATCACCGAGGAGGCGCTGATCGGCTTGCCGGCCGCCAGGTTGGTCCCGCTCCCGCCACTGCCGGCCCGCACCACGGTGTTGCTGCTCGCGGACTGGTTGCCGGCGGCGTCCCGGGCCTTCACGTAGTAGGAGACGGTGGCGCTGTCCGGCTGGCCGTCGGTGTAGCTCAGCACGGCGGCGGCCACGCTCGCCCGGAGCGCGCCGTTCGCGTAGACGTCGTAGCCGGTGACCCCGGTGTCGTCGGTCGAGGCCGACCAGGTCAGACGGATCCGGCCCGCCGCGGGCTGGTCGTAGCCGAGGGCGCCGGGCGCGGACGGCGCCTGGGTGTCGCCGCTCTGACCGGTCCTGGTCACCGTGTTGCTGCTCGGCGACTGGTTGCCGGCGGCGTCCCGGGCCTTCACGTAGTAGGAGACGGTGGCGCTGTCCGGGCGGCTGTCGGTGTAGCCCAGCACGGTGCCCGGCACGCTGGTCAGCAGCGCGCCGTTCGCGTAGACGTCGTAGCCGGTGACCCCGGTGTCGTCGGTCGAGGCCGACCAGGTCAGGTGGATCCGACCGGGCGCGGGCCGGTCGTAGGCGAGGCCGCTCGGGGCGGTGGGCGCCCGGGTGTCGCCGGTGGCCGGGCCGTACACCTCCAGTTCGGCCAGTTGGGCGGCGGCCCAGCCGGTGTTGGCGGTCACTTCGACCCGCACGAACCGGGTGGTGGTGGCCCCCAGGTCGAGGACGACGGCGTTCCCGGTGGCCGGGTCGAAGACCCGGGCGGCCGAGGCGGCCAGGTCGGTGAAGGCGCTGCCGTCGGTGCTGCCGCGCACGGCGAGCGTCTGCGTCCGGCGCTCCCAGCCGGCCGGCAGCCGCAGCGTCACGCGGTTGACCGCCACGGCGGCGCCGAGGTCGACCTGGACCCACTGCGGCAGCGCGCCGTTGGCGCTCTCCCAGTAGCTGGCCGCGTTGCCGTCACCGGCGTTCGCCGGGGCGTAGGCCTGGCTCTGGCTTCCGGCGCTGAACGGCCGCCCGAGCGCCAGGTTCGCCCCGGCGGCGCCGGCCGCGCGCACCTCCAGCTCGGCGATCTGGGCGGCCGGCCAGCCGGTGTTGGCGGAGACCGCCAGCCGCAGGTAGCGGGTGCTCGCCGCCGGGAAGGCGATCCGCACGGTGTTGCCGGTACCGGGCGCGAAGGCGTAGCCGGCCGAGCCCACCAGGGTGGTGAAGCCGGTGCCGTCGGCGCTGCCCTGGACGGCGAGCGTCTCGGTGCGGCTCTCCCAGGACGCGGGGAGCTTCAGCACCACCTCGTCGACCGCGGCGGCGGCGCCGAGGTCGACCTGGACCCACTGCGGCAGCGCGCCGTTGGCGCTCTCCCAGTAGGTGGCGGCGTCGCCGTCGTTGACGGCGGTGACCGGCCGGCCGGCGATGCTGCTGCTCGCGGCGGCGGGCCGGCCCGCCGCCAGGTCGGGGCCGCCGGCCGCGGCGGCGGTGGTGGCCGGCAGCAGCGGGCCGGCCAGGGCCAGCAGGCCGGTGGCGAGCGTGCCCGCCAGCCAGCGGAAGATCGGTGCTCGGGTTCTCACGGGGTCCTCTGTCTCGTCTCGTCCGAACGCGTGGATGGGGGTGGGGGGTGGGGCCCTGTCCGGCCGTCAGGACCGGGTGCGTGCGGGGGTGAGCGGGCCATCCGTGGCTCCGGGGGTGGCAGCGGCGGGCCGGGGCGGCGCCCGGTCCGGGGGCGGACCGGGCGGGGGTGTCCGCCCCGGGCGGTCAGGCGACGCGCAGCCAGACCGCGGTGTCGGGCGGGAGCAGCCCGCCCGCGGTGAGCGGGCCGCTGGCGAGCAGGACCGCGCGGTGCGCGGGCAGCGGGTGCGGCGCGGCGCCGAGGTTCACCACGCACTGGAAGCCGGCGCCGCGGTGGAACGCCAGCACCTCGCCGGGAGCGGCGGTCCAGCCGAAGACCTCGCCGCGCAGGGCGTCCTCGGCGCGGCGCAGCCGCAGCGCGGCGCGGTAGAGCGCGAGCATCGAACCAGGGTCGGCCGACTGGGCCTCGACGGTAAGCGGGGCCCAGTCGGCCGGCTGCGGGAGCCAGGGCTCGGCCGGAGCCTGGCTGAACCCGTACGGGGGTCGGTCGCCCGACCAGGGGAGCGGTACCCGGCAGCCGTCGCGGCCCGGGTCGGTACCGCCGGAGCGCAGGTGCATCGGGTCCTGGAGGCGGTCCGGCGGCAGGTCCTCGACCTCGGGCAGGCCGAGTTCCTCGCCCTGGTAGAGGTAGACCGCGCCGGGCAGGGCCAGCGAGAGCAGCGCCGCCGCCCGGGCCCGGCGCCGGCCAAGCTCCGGGTCGGTCGGGGTGCCCCAGGCCTTGGCGGCGAAGTCGAACCGGGTGTCCCGGCGGCCGTAGCGGGTGACCGTCCGGGTGACGTCGTGGTTGGCGAGCACCCAGGTGGCCGGGGCGCCGACCGGGGCGTGCAGCCCCAGCGTGGTGTCGATCGACTCGCGCAGCGCGGCCGCCTCCCAGGGGCGGGCCAGGAAGTCGAAGTTGAAGGCGGTGTGCAGCTCGTCCGGGCGCAGGTACCGGGCGAAGCGCTCGGCGTCCGGCAGCCAGACCTCGCCGACCAGGATCCGGGTGTCCGGGTAGCTGTCGGCGATGGCCCGCCAGGAGCGGTAGACGCCGTGCAACTCCTCGCGGTCGGTGAACGGGTGCGGGTCCCGGCCCTTGACGAAGTCGGGCAGCGCCGGGTCCTTGGCCAGCAGCGCGGCGGAGTCGATCCGGACGCCGGCCGCGCCCCGGTCGAACCAGAAGCGCAGGATCTCCTCGTGCTCGGTGCGCACCCGGGGGTGGGCCCAGTTGAGGTCGGGCTGCTGGGCGGCGAACAGGTGGAGGTACCACGCGCCGTCCGCCGTCCTGGTCCACGGGCGGCCGCCGAACTCGGAGACCCAGTCGTTGGGCGGGAGTTCGCCGTCCGGGCCGCGCCCGGCGCGGAAGTGGAACAGTTCGCGCTCCGGACTGCCGGGGCCCGCCGCGAGCGCGGCCCGGAACCACGGGTGCTGGTCCGAGACGTGGTTCGGCACGATGTCCACGATGGTGCGGATGCCGTGGCCGAGCGCCTCCGCGATGAGCTGCTCGGCGTCCGCGAGGGTGCCGAACAGCGGGTCCACGCCCCGGTAGTCGGCGACGTCGTAGCCGCCGTCGGCCATCGGGGACGGGTACCAGGGGTTGAACCAGACGGCGTCGACGCCGAGGTCGGCCAGGTAGGGCAGCCTGCTGCGGACACCGGCGAGGTCCCCCGTGCCGTCGCCGTCGGCGTCGGCGAAGCTGCGCGGGTACACCTGGTAGATCACCGCGTCGCGCCACCAGTGCGGGGTCTCGAACGGGAGCCGGGATTGCTGTCCCACGGTGGGTCCTTTCGGATCGGCGCCCGGGCCGGTCAGCCTTTGAGTCCACCCGAGGTGAGCCCGGACATGATGTTGCGTTGGAAGATCAGGAAGAAGACGACGGTCGGCGCCGAGGCGATGGCCAGGGCCGCGATGACGACGTTCTGCGGCACGCCCGTGGAGAGCGACTTGATGCCGATGTTGAGGGTCTGCCGGGCCGGGTCCGGCTGGACGAGCATCGGCCAGAGGAAGTCCTTCCACACGTTCACCACGGCGAAGATCGAGACCACGCCGAGGATCGGCCGGGACATCGGCAGCACGATGGAGCGCAGGGCGCGCAGCGGGGTGGCCCCGTCGATCGCGGCGGCCGCCATGAGGTCCTCCGGGATGGAGTCGAAGAACCGTTTCAGCAGGAAGATGTTGAAGGCGTTGGCCACCGTCGGCAGCCAGATCGCCCAGGGCGTGTTGATCAGGTTGACGTGCAGCAGCGGCAGGTCCAGGACGGTCAGGTACTGCGGGACGACCAGCACCGCGGCCGGGATCATCAGGGTGGCCAGCATCATGCCGAGGATCAGATTGCCCAGGACGGGCCGCAGCTTGGACAGCGCGTAGGCCGCCGCCACGTCGAGGACCAGCTGGAAGGCGAGCGCGCCGAAGGCGTAGTACAGCGTGTTGAAGAGCAGCCGGCCGAGGCCGAGCCGGCTCCACGCGGTCGCGTAGGTGTCCGGGTGGAGCTCGGCGGGGAAGAGCGTGGGCGGGTTGCGGACCACCTCGGCGGTGGACTTCAGGCCGCCGGTCACCAGCCAGTACAGCGGGCCGAGGAAGACCAGGGTGAAGACCACGACGGTCGCCACCAGGGTCAGCCGGTAGAGCAGTCGGCCGCGTGGGCGGTCGAGTTGGGTCTGCGAGATCAGCGTCCGGGTCTGCGGCTGCACCGGGGCTCCCATGGGTCTGGTCGGGTGTGGTCCGGGACTGGACGGCCCGGGTCGGCCCCGGGTCAGTCGGCCCCGGGTCGGTCGGCCCCGGGTCGGTCGGCCCCGGGTCAGTCGGCCTCGCGCGACAGCCGCGCGTACAGGGCGGAGAATCCGGCCAGCACCAGCAGCATGATCAGGCCGAGCGCCGAGGCGGCGCCGTAGTTGTTGAAGTTGAAGGCGTACTGGTAGACGAGGTGGACCACGGTGGTGGTGGAGCCCTGCGGCCCGTTGCCACCGGTCAGCAGGTAGGGCTCGACGAACACCTGCATGGTGGCGACGATCTGGAGCAGCAGCAGGAGCGAGAGCACCAGCCTGGTCTGCGGGACGGTCACGTGCCAGATCCGGCGCCACAGGCCGGCGCCGTCCAGTTCGGCCGCCTCGTAGAGCTCCCCCGGGATGCCCTGGAGGGCCGCCAGGTAGATCAGGGTGGCGCCGCCCATGTTCATCCAGGTGGAGGCGATGACCACCGAGAGCAGCGCGGTGTCGGGCGAGTCGAGCCAGGCCGAGGTCGGCAGGTGGAGCGCCCGCAGCACGCTGTTGAACAACCCGTGGTCCGGGTCGTAGAAGTACTTGAAGAGCAGCACGGAGGCCACCGGCGGCATCATCACCGGCAGGTAGACCAGCACCCGCAGGTAGGCCTTGGCGTGCCGCAGCTCGTTCAGCAGCACGGCGACCAGGAACGGCACCGCGAAGCCGAACACCAGCGCCAGCAGGGTGAACACCAGGGTGTTGCGCCAGGCCTGCCAGAACGCCGGGTCCTGGAGCAGCTGGTCGACGTTGTCCAGGCCGACCCAGCTGGTCCGGCCCCGCCTGGTCCGCTGGAAGCTCATGACCACTTCACGGACCATCGGGTACCAGGTGAAGAAGCCGAAACAGAGCAGTGCGCCGAGCAGGAAGCCGTGCGCGGTGAGGTTGCGCCGCAGCCCCCGCCCCAGCCGGCCGCGCCGCCGGGGCTCACTGGTGGGCCGGGCCGCCTTCCCGGCGACACTGATCGCTGCCATCCCTCGTTCTCCGCTTCGTCGCTGTCCGTCGCTGTTCACCGGTGGCCGGGGGCCGTCGGTGGCCGGGGGCGCGGGGCCGGGCCCGCCCGTTCGCTACTGGAGGCTGGCCAGTACCTGGTTGACCTGGGTCTCGGCGTCGTCCAGCAGCTTGGCGACGTCGGCGCCCTTGTCGGTCAGCACGGCCGACATCGCGTTGTCGAGCACCTTGTAGATCTGCTGCGCGTGGGCCGGCTCGGTGCGGCCCGGCACGGACGCGGCGAGGTAGGGCGCGTAGTTCTGGACCGGGACGGTGGCGCTGGCCGCCTTCGCCCGGTTGTCCTGCTCCAGCGAGGCGCCGGTGAGGAAGAAGGGCTGCGGGAGGCCGACCGGCAGGCCGTCCGCCTTGGTCCGGGCGTAGTCGAACTGGCCCTTGCCCTGGGTGAGGAACTTGAAGTTCACCCAGGCGACGGCCGCCCTGATCTGGTCCGGGCTGGAGCCCTTCTTGACCATGTAGTCGTTGCCGCCGAGCAGCGCGGCCTTGCCGCCGGGCATCGGCCCCATGCCGTAGTCGGCGTAGTCCCCGTTCAGGGTCTGCACCATGTAGGTGATGTCGTCCGGGGCGCCGATGTACATCCCGAGCCGGTCGGTGGACATCCGGGTCATCAGGTCGGGCCACTTGAGGCTCTGCGCGGAGCCCATCGAGTCGTCGGTCCAGCGCATGTCGTACAGGGTCTGCAGGACCTGCCGGCCCTCGGCGGTGTTGAACGCGGCCTTCCGGCCGTCCTCGCCGACCATCCGGCCGCCCAGCCCGTACAGCTCGGCGGTGAAGTGCCAGCCGCCCTGGTTGGTCGCGCTGTAGTCGCCGTAGCCGTTGACCCCGTTGCCGAGCGCGGCGATCCGCTTCGCGGCCTCGCGGATCTCCGGCCAGGTCGTGGGGGGCTTGTCCGGGTCGAGCCCGGCCTGCTTGAACAGCTTGCGGTTGTAGAGCAGGCCCAGCTTGTAGTTCGAGGTGGGCAGGCCGTAGAGCTTGTCGCCGTCCTTGAGCGTGGCGAGCACCGAGGGGTCGATGTCCTTCAGCGCCGGCACGGTCGTCTCGTCGACGTAGCCGGAGATGTCCTCGGCCGCGCCCTCGTCCAGCACCTGGTCGAGGTCGGTGAAGTAGGTGTAGAAGACATCGGTCTGGGTCCGGCCCTTGAGCTGGGCGGTGAACGGCGCGGGCTCCTCGCAGGGCGAGGCGTCCTTGCTGGTGATCGTGACGTTCGGGTAGCGCTGGTGGAACGCCTCGACGTCCTCGGCCCACTGCTTGCGCTCGGCGGCCTTGGTGACCGGCGGCTGGCAGTCGACGCTGATGCTGACCTTCGCGTTCGGGTCCAGGGTCGAGCCGGCGCCGCCCGACGGCGCCGCGCCGGTTGCCCCGTGGTCGTCCGAACTGCCGCACGCGGCAAGGGAGAAGGCCAGTCCTGCGGCCACGGCGACGGCGGCGGTTCTCCGGCGGAGCCCGGTTCTGTTCATGGCGGACGGCCCTTCTGCAGGCATGGGTGGTGGGGGCGCCGCGATGCTCGTCCGGCGGCTCCGCCACTTAACCACCGCGCAACAGAGGGCCACAAGATGTCGACAGGACTTTGCAAGAAATCGACTTCATAACGTCAGATCAACACCAGGGACGCCGAACGGCGAACGCCCCCGGTCGGAACCGGGGGCGTTCGGCAGGTCGGACGGCAGGTCGGACGGCGGGTCGGGACGGCGGGTCGGTGCGGCGCGGGTGGGCGGGTCGGGCCGCGGGTCGACGGCCCGCCGCTACAGGCGGACGGCGCCGACGTACGGCATCACGTCGATCGGCAGCACCTCGACGTTCTTGCCGGTGCGCGGCGCGTGGATCATCTTGCCCTCGCCGATGTAGAGGCCGACGTGGTGCAGGTCCGGGTAGAAGAAGACGAGGTCACCGGGCTGGAGGTCGCCGCGGGCGACCCGCAGGCCGGTCTTCCACTGGTCCTGGGAGATCCGGGGCAGCTTGACGTCGGCGGCCCGCCAGGCCGCGCCGGTCAGACCGGAGCAGTCGAAGCCGGCGGGTCCGGTGGCGCCCCAGACGTAGGGCTTGCCGAGCTGCGCGTAGGCGAACCGGACGGCCGCCGCGGCCCGGCCGGTGGCCGGGCCGTCGTAGGCGGGGCGCGCGGCGGCCCGGGACGCCCGGTCGGCGGCGTCCTGGGCGTTGACCTTGGCCCGGTCGGCGGCACTGAGCCGGTTCAGCAGCGCCTGCGCCGCGGCGAGCTTCCCCTGGATCGTCTTCTTCTCCGCGGCCAGCGCGGTACCGGCCGCGTCGAGCTCGGCGAGGGTGGCGGCGGCCTCGGCGCGGTCCTGGTCGAGCCGGCGCTGCTCGCTGCGGGCCTGCGCGAGCAGCGCGGCCTGGGAGTCGAGGACCTGGTTCTGCGCCGAGGCCTTGGCCAGGTAGCCGCCCGGGTCGGAGTCGAGCATCAGTCGCACGGACGGGTCGATGCCGCCGGTGCGGTACTGCTCGGCGGCGACGGCGCCCAGCCGGGTGCGCAGCTCGTTCATCGCCTCCTGGCCCCGGACGGCCTCGTCCTGGATCCGGTTGGCCTCGCCCTGGAGCCGCTGCCGCTTCTCCTGGAAGCCGTTGTGGCGCTCGATCGACTGTTCGGCCTCCTCGTTGAGACGGTCGACCTGCTCCTTGACGGCGTCGGGCGTGGGCGCGGGCTCGGCCTGCGCGGTACCGGCCGCGAGCACCGCGCCGCCCGCCAGCGCCGTGCTCATGACCGCCATCCGGGCCCGACCGGGCGGGCTGGGCTTTCGGCGCTTTCCCATGGCAGTGGGCTCCTTCACGTGGCACGGCGGCACGACGGCGCGCCACCCCGGCCGGCGGGCCCCGCGAACGGGACCGGACGGGACAGGAGTGGGCAGGGCAGGGCGAAGCAGGCGCAGGGGTACATCCCCGACGGCTTCTACTAAGTAACTTAATAGATAGCCGGCACAGTTCCGCAACCCGCCCGCCGTAGCGCGCCCCCCGGCCCGGCCGCGCCACTGTCCACACCCTGAGAAACTCCCCGACCGGTTTCCCCCGCAGTTGGACGCCGCCGACCCCTCTGAAGTGCGAGGAAGCGGAAAGCGAGGGCAAGGTCACACCCTCGGCCTCTGCTGCGCCGACGCAAACGAGCGCTAACCTGCGGGGCATGACGGTCCCACCCGAAGGGCTTCCCCTGGCCGCCGAATTCCCGGCCGCACACCGCGAGCAGTGGCAGCACCTCGTCGAGGGCGTGCTGCGAAAGTCGGGTGCGCAGCCCGCGGACGGCGCAGCGGCCGAGCAGGCGCTCACCACCGCACTCCAGGACGGGCTGCGCGCCCGCCCGCTGTACACCGCCGAGGACTCCCCGGCCGAGCCCGGCTACCCCGGCTTCCCGCCGTTCGTCCGCGGCGGCCGGCCGCAGGGCAGCACGGTCTCCGGCTGGGACGTCCGCCAGCGGCACACCGATCCGGACCCGCGCCGGGCCAACGAGGCCGTACTGGCCGATCTGGAGAACGGCGGCAGCTCGCTCTGGCTGGAGCTGGGCGGCGACGCCCTGCCGGTCGCGGCCCTGCCCGACGTGCTGACCGGCGTCTACCTCGACCTGGCCGGCATCGTGCTCGACGCCGGCCCGGAATTCGGCGAAGCCGCCGAGCAGTTGTTCAAGCTCTACGAGGAGCGCGAGGTGTCCGCCGGCGCCGCCGCGGGCAACCTCGGCGCCGACCCGCTGGGCCTCCAGGCCCGCACCGGCCAGGCCGGGCGCACCGAGGCGCTGCTCACCGCGGCCACCGCCCTCGCGGCCCGCTGCGCCTCGGGCTTCCCGGGCCTGCGCGCCCTCGTCGTCGACGCCCTCCCCTACCACGAGGCCGGCGCCTCCCCCGCGCAGGAGCTCGGCTGCTCCCTCGCCACCGGCGTCGCCTACCTGCGGGCCCTCACCGCCGCCGGGCTGCCGGTCGACGCCGCGCTCGGCCAGCTGGAGTTCCGCTACGCGGCCGACGCCGACCAGTTCCTGACGATCGCCAAGTTCCGGGCCGCGCGCCGGCTCTGGGCCCGGGTGGCCGAGGTGTCGGGGGCCGCGCCGGAGGCCTCGGCGCAGCGCCAGCACGCCGTCACCTCCGCCGTGATGATGACCGAGCGCGACCCGTGGGTGAACATGCTGCGCACCACGGTGGCCTGCCTGGCCGCCGGGGTCGGCGGCGCGGACGCGGTGAGCGTCCAGCCGTTCGACAGCGCGGTCGGCCTGTCCGACGCCTTCGCCCGCCGGATCGCCCGCAACACCCAGGCGATCCTGCTGGAGGAGTCGCACCTGGCCCGGGTCGTCGACCCGGCCGGCGGCTCCTGGTACGTGGAGCGGCTGACCGACGAGCTCGCGCACGCCGCCTGGGCCTGGTTCCAGGAGATCGAGCGGGCCGGCGGCCAGCAGGCCGCCCTGGGCTCCGGCCTGGTCGGCGAGCGGATCGCCGCCACCTGGGCGGAGCGCTCGGTGGCGCTCGCCAAGCGGCGCGAACCCATCACCGGCGTCAGCGAGTTCCCGAACCTCGGCGAGCAGCCGCTGGTCCGCGAGCCGGCCCCGGCCGGGCCCGGCGGCGGTCTGCCGCGGGTGCGCCGGTCCGAGGCCTACGAGGCGCTGCGCGCCCGCTCGGACGCCCGGCTGGCCGCCACCGGGGCCCGGCCGGCCCTCTTCCTGGCCTCGCTCGGGACGGCCTCCGCGCACACCGCGCGGACCACCTTCGCGGCCAACCTGTTCCAGGCCGGCGGCATCGCGACCACCTCCGCCGAGACCGCGCTGACCGGGCCGGACGTCGCGGCCGCGGCCGCCGGGGCGTTCACCGCCTCCGGCGCCCGGGTGGCCTGCCTCTGCTCCAGCGACCAGGTGTACGGCGAGCACGCCGAGGCGGTGGCCGCGGCGCTCAAGGCCGCCGGCGCCCGGCGGGTGCTGCTGGCCGGCCGGCCCGGTGAGCGGCGCGAGGCGTACGAGCGGGCGGGCGTGGACGGGTTCGTCTTCGCGGGCAGCGACGCCGTCGCGGTCCTGACCTCGCTCCTGGACGAGATCACCGACGAAAGCGGAGTGGCCTGATGATCCCCGACTTCACCGGAATCGGGCTGGACGCGGACGGCCGCTCGGACGTCACCGGCGAGCAGTGGCGCGCCTCCTGGCGGCAGGCGACCGGCAAGGACGTCGACGAGCAGCTCTGGGACACCCCCGAGGGCATCGGCGTCAAGCCGCTCTACACCGCGGACGACCTGGCGGGCCTGGACTTCCTGGGCACCTACCCCGGCATCGCCCCGTACCTGCGCGGCCCGTACCCGACGATGTACGTCAACCAGCCGTGGACGGTCCGGCAGTACGCCGGCTTCTCCACCGCCGAGGAGTCCAACGCCTTCTACCGCCGCAACCTGGCGGCCGGTCAGAAGGGCCTGTCGGTCGCGTTCGACCTGCCGACCCACCGCGGCTACGACAGCGACCACCCGCGGGTCACCGGCGACGTCGGCATGGCCGGCGTGGCGATCGACTCCATCTACGACATGCGCCAGCTCTTCGACGGCATCCCGCTGGACAAGATGTCGGTGTCGATGACCATGAACGGCGCGGTACTGCCCGTCCTGGCGCTGTACATCGTCGCGGCCGAGGAGCAGGGGGTGGCACCCGAGAAGCTCGCGGGGACCATCCAGAACGACATCCTCAAGGAGTTCATGGTCCGCAACACCTACATCTACCCGCCGCAGCCGTCGATGCGGATCATCTCGGACATCTTCGCGTACACCTCGCAGAAGATGCCGCGGTACAACTCGATCTCCATCTCCGGCTACCACATCCAGGAGGCCGGGGCCACCGCCGACCTGGAGCTGGCCTACACCCTGGCCGACGGCGTGGAGTACCTGCGGGCGGGCCTGGACGTCGGGCTGGACGTGGACGCCTTCGCGCCACGCCTGTCGTTCTTCTGGGCGATCGGGATGAACTTCTTCATGGAGGTCGCCAAGCTGCGCGCGGCCCGGCTGCTCTGGGCCAAGCTGGTCAAGCAGTTCGACCCGAAGAACGCCAAGTCGCTGTCGCTGCGCACCCACTCGCAGACCTCCGGCTGGTCGCTGACCGCGCAGGACGTGTTCAACAACGTCACCCGCACCTGCGTCGAGGCGATGGCGGCCACCCAGGGCCACACCCAGTCGCTGCACACCAACGCGCTCGACGAGGCGCTGGCGCTGCCGACCGACTTCTCCGCCCGGATCGCCCGCAACACCCAGCTGCTGCTCCAGCAGGAGTCCGGCACCTGCCGGTCGATCGACCCGTGGGGCGGCTCCGCGTACGTCGAGAAGCTGACCCACGACCTGGCCCGCCGCGCCTGGCAGCACATCCAGGAGGTGGAGGCGGCCGGCGGCATGGCCAAGGCCATCGACGCGGGCATCCCCAAACTGCGCGTGGAGGAGGCCGCCGCCCGCACCCAGGCCCGGATCGACTCCGGCCGCCAGCCGGTGATCGGCGTCAACAAGTACCGGGTGGACAGCGACGAGCAGATCGACGTGCTCAAGGTCGACAACTCCTCGGTGCGCACCCGCCAGATCGAGAAGCTGCGCCGGCTGCGCGAGGAGCGCGACGAGGCCGTCACCCAGGCCGCCCTGCACGCGCTCACCCGGGCCGCCGAGGCCGGTCCGCAGCGCGGCGGCGGCCTGGACGGCAACCTGCTCGCGCTGGCCGTGGACGCGGCCCGCGCCAAGGCCACCGTCGGCGAGATCTCGGACGCCCTGGAGAAGGTGTACGGCCGGCACTCGGGCCAGATCCGTACCATTTCTGGTGTGTACCGAGACGAAGCCGGGCCGTCGGCCCCCCTCCAGCGCACCCGTGACCTGGTCGAGCGGTTCGAGCGGGCCGAGGGCCGGCGTCCGCGCATCCTGGTCGCCAAGATGGGCCAGGACGGCCACGACCGCGGCCAGAAGGTGATCGCCACCGCCTTCGCCGACCTCGGCTTCACGGTCGACGTCGGTCCGCTGTTCCAGACCCCGGCGGAGGTCGCCCGCCAGGCCGTCGAGGCGGACGTGCACATCGTCGGCGTCTCCTCGCTGGCCGCCGGCCACCTCACCCTGGTGCCGGCGCTGCGCGCCGAACTCGCCGAGGCCGGCCGGGAGGACATCACCATCGTGGTCGGCGGGGTCATCCCCCCGGGCGACTTCGAGGCGCTCTACGAGGCCGGGGCGGCCGCCGTCTTCCCGCCCGGCACGGTGATCCCGGAGGCCGCCTTCGACCTGCTGAAGTCGCTCGCCGCCGACCTCGGCCACGAGTTGTGAGCCGCTGAACGATGGCGCCCCGGACGATCGACCTCGACCAGTACGCCCAGGGGGTGCGGGAGGGCTCGCGCGCGTTCATCGCGCGGGCCATCACCCTCGTGGAGTCCACCCGGCCCGACCACCGCGCGCTGGCGCAGCAGTTGCTCACCCGGCTGCTGCCGCACGCGGGCGGCGCGGTCCGGGTGGGCATCACCGGCGTCCCCGGTGTCGGCAAGTCGACCTTCATCGACGCCTTCGGCACCCGGCTCACCGCCCTCGGACACAAGGTCGCGGTGCTCGCCGTCGACCCGACGTCCAGCCGGACCGGCGGCTCGATCCTGGGTGACAAGACCCGGATGGAGCGGCTCGCGGTCGACCCCGCGGCGTTCGTCCGCCCCTCCCCCACCTCCGGCACGCTGGGCGGGGTGGCCCGGGCCACCCGGGAGTCGATGGTGGTGATGGAGGCCGCCGGCTACGACGTGGTCCTCATCGAGACGGTCGGCGTCGGGCAGTCGGAGACCGCGGTCGCGGGCATGGTGGACTCCTTCCTGCTGCTCTCGCTGGCCCGCACCGGGGACCAGCTCCAGGGCATCAAGAAGGGCGTGCTGGAGCTCGCCGACGTGATCGCCGTCAACAAGGCGGACGGGCCGCACGAGACCGACGCCAAGGCCGCCGCGCGCGAACTCGCCGGCGCGCTGCGGTTGCTGCAAGCCCCGGACGCGCCGTGGACGCCGCCGGTGCTCACCTGCAGCGGCCGCGACGGCACCGGCCTGGACACCCTGTGGGAGCGGTTGCAGCAGCACCGCAAGGTCCTCGACGCGACCGGCGCGCTGGAGGCCAAGCGCCGCGACCAGCAGGTGGAGTGGACGTGGGCGATGGTGCACGACCAGCTCTACGCCCAGCTCCACGAACACCCCGAGGTCCGCCGCCTGGCCCCCGCCCTGGAACGCGAGGTCCGCGAGGGCACCATCCCCGCGAGCCTGGCGGCGCAGCGCCTCCTGGACAGCTTCCGCACCCCCTGACGAACGGCCGACGGCCCGCGCCGGGTCAGGCCGACCGGCTCCGCGTCGACACTCGGGCCACCGCCGCGCCCGCTCTCACTGGTCAGCGGTCCCACCCCACGCCGAACCCGGCCGTCACAACGGCGGAGAAGAAGAACCACCACACCAGGCGTGCGACGGTCGACCTGTCGAGGCCCGCCACTACGCCGCCTCGGGCAGCGCGCGAAGGCCGTACGCCGTGCCCCACCCGCGGGTGGGGCACGGCGGTTCACGACTCTCCAGGAACTCGAACCAGACCACCTTGCCCGCGCCCACCGGCTGCCACCCCCAGGCGTGCGCCAACGCCTCCATCAACAACAGTCCGCGCCCACCGCACGATTCGGCGTCACGCTCCTGTCGCGGGAGCACCACGGACCCATCGGCGACCTCCACCCGCAACCGTCCGGCACGACGCCGGACGGTCACCACGCAGCGCTCCGCGGTGTGCACCAGCGCGTTCGCGATCACCTCGCTCGCACAGAGTTCCACGTCCTGGAGCGCATCGGGTGGGAGCGGCACGCCCCAGTCACGCACGATCGCCATCACCATCCGCCGCGCCGCCGGTACCGCCTCCACCCCCGGCAGTACACCCCACTCCAACGGAACCGGAAACCGCGCGGTGCCGAGCGGACTGACGATCATGTTCCACCCCGTTGCTCCTCCATCGCTCCGGGTGGATCGGAGCGCCAACGGCCCTCCGATCCACCCACGGGGTAGTGGCCACCAGTGGACGGCGGCGAAAAGGAACTCCACCAGTCGCACTCAGCGACCGACACGCGACCCAAAGTAGTCGCAGGGAATATGCGAGTCAAGAAGCTCTGCTACTCGCAGTCCTTCATCGAGTCGTGCGAGACTCAGCCGATACAGGAAGGGGAGTTCCATGGGATTCGGTCTTGTTGTCCGCTTCGTCGCTCGCGACGCGGCGGCGGCCCATGCCTTCGACGAGCTGGCGGGGGAGGCGCTCGAAGGGATTCGTTCCGAGGAGCCCGGCACCCTCGTCTACGTCAACCACGCGGTGCCGGAGGAACCACACGTTCGAGTCTTCTACGAGTTGTACGCCGACCGCGAAGCGTTCGAGGCGCATGAACGCCAACCGCACGTCCGCCGGTTCCTGGCAGAGCGTGGCCAGTACCTCGAATCGTTCGAGGTCACGTTCCTGGACGAGATCGCCGGCAAGGGCTCGTCCGGCGACCCGGCCGCCCGGTGAACCCTGAGGAGCGGCGGGCCTTCGGCGCCCGGGTCGCCCAGCTCCGCAAGAGTCGCGGACTGAAGCAGGAACAACTCGCCGCTGCCATCAGCCGAACCGCCAGCTGGGTGTCGCAGGTCGAGCGGGGTGTTCAGCCGGTAGTCCGCCTCGACGTACTCCAGTTGCTGGCGAACGGCCTCGGCGTGTCCGTGCAGACGCTGCGGCCCGAGGCACCCTCGCCCGCTGCACCCGCGCTCTCGACCGGGGACCGGTCCAACGACCTTGACCTGGTGCGGCTGTCACTCTCGGGTCATCCCGCTCTCGATCTGCTGCTCGGTGAGAGCGTCCTGCCGGAAGATCCCGACCTCGACGAGCTCACCGTCGTCGTTCAGGACCTCTGGGACTTGACGCACAGTGCGCGATTCGCCGAGTTGAGCACCGCCATCGCCGATGCCCTGCCACGACTGGAAAGGGCATCACGGACCGCGGCCCCGGCAGCACGCCCAGCGGTCCACATCCTCCTCAGCCAGGCCTACCAGGCTGTCGCAGCCGCGTTCGTCCGCCAGGACGAAGTCGATGCGGCATGGGTGGCAGCCGATCGAGCCGTCCAAGCGGCCGAGAAGTCCGGGCAGCCCCTGCACGTGTTCGCCGGCATCTATCGGCTGGCCCACGCGTTCGTCCGGCTACAGCGACTTGACCAGGCAGAACACGCAGCCGGAGGTGCGGTGGCCGCCCTGCGGTCATACGTCTCGACAACCGACCCGCCGCCGGAGGCGCTCTCCGTACTCGGCGCTCTCCACCTGGTTCTCGCGTTGGCCGCGGCTCGCGCCGGCCAACGCGACCGGTCACGGAACGAACTCGACAACGCCCGCGCGGTCGCGGCTCGACTCGGCGAGGACCGCAACGACTTCCATCTGGAGTTCGGCCCCACCAATGTCGAGATCCAGGCCGTCTCGACGGCCGTCGACCTCGGCGACGCGGGCGAGGCCCTGGACCTGGGCCACCGCATCGACGCCGGGCGACTCTCGCCCGAGCGGAGGTCCAGGCTCCTGATCGACCTCGGAAGGGCGCACGCGCAGAGGCGCCACCTCGGCGAGGCCCTCGACTGCCTGCTGCGTGCCGAGGAGCTGGCCCCGGAGAACGTCCGGGCCCACGTGGCGGCACGGGAGACCATCCGTGAACTCATCCTCGTCGCAGGCCGAAGCGCACCACCGGAGCTGGTGAAGCTCGCCAAACGCACGAACGCGGCGGGGTGACGGGATCACGGGCCATCGCGAACTGACCATCGAGGTCGAGGATCCGGTCCGGCGGCTGCCGGCGGACGCGCCCTCGACGGGTGATCCGAGTCGGCTGACCGTCGCCTCCCGCATCGCGGACGGCGCCCGCAGATGAACGGCCGACGGCCCCGGACCGCACGCGGTCCGGGGCCGTCGCACTACCGCCCGCGCCGGGTCAGGCCGCGGTGGCCGCCGCGAAGCGGGTGGAGACGTCCTGCCAGTTGACGACGTCCCAGAGCTTGGTGACGTAGTCCGGGCGGACGTTGCGGTACTGCAGGTAGTACGCGTGCTCCCAGGCGTCGAAGGCCAGCAGCGGGGTGGTGCCCTGGCCGACGTTGCCGTGGTGGTCGTAGACCTGCTCGACGATCAGGCGCTTGCCGAGCGGCTCCCAGGAGAGGATGCCCCAACCGGAGCCCTGGACGCCGGTGGTGGCGGTGGTGAGCTGCTTCTTGAACGCCTCGAAGCTGCCGAAGTGCTCGGTGATGGCGTCGGCCAGCGCGCCCTCGGGGCGGTCGCCGCCCTCCGGGGAGAGGTTCTCCCAGAACAGCGAGTGCAGCACGTGGCCGGAGAGGTGGAAGGCGAAGGTCTTCTGCAGGCCGACCAGACCGCCGAACTGCTCCTTGTCACGCGCCTCGGCGAGCTGCTCCAGGGTGTCGTTGGCGCCCTTGACGTACGCCGCGTGGTGCTTCGAGTGGTGCAGCTCCAGGATCTCTGCGGACATCGCCCGCTCCAGCGCGGAGTAGTCGTACGGCAGGTCGGGAAGCGAGTAGGTGCTCATCAGGAGACGGGCCCTTTCAGCGAGTTCAGCGGTGGTGATCGTGCCGGGACCACACTATTGCGTACGGGTTGCAGAAACGAAGGGTGGGCTCCTGCATATTCCCCGTGTCCCGTCATGCACAATGGACGCTCAGATGTAATGAGCGGCAAGGGTGAGTGACCATGACCGGATCGCCGGTGGTGCTGGGGATCGAGTCGTCCTGCGACGAGACCGGTGCCGGCCTCGTCCAGGACGGGCGACTGCTCGGTCAGGCGGTGGCGTCCAGCATGGACGAGCACGCCCGCTTCGGCGGCGTGGTGCCCGAGATCGCCGCCCGCGCGCACGTGCACGCGATGGCGCCGGTGGTCCGCGAGGCGCTCGACCGGGCCGGGCTCACCCTCGCCGACGTCGGCGCCGTCGCCGTGACGGCCGGCCCCGGGCTCTCCGGCGCGCTCCAGGTCGGCGTGGCCGCCGCCAAGGGGTACGCCTTCTCGCTCGGCGTCCCGCTCTACGGGGTCCACCACCTGGCCGGGCACGTCGCCGCCGCGACACTGGACGGCGGGCCGCTGCCGAACCCCTGTGTGGTGCTGATCGTCTCCGGCGGCCACACCTCCCTGCTGCTGGTCCGCGACCTCGCCCGGGACCGGATCGTCCACCTCGGCGACACGCTGGACGACGCGGCCGGCGAGTGCTTCGACAAGGTCGCCCGGATCCTCGGCCTGCCCTACCCCGGCGGCCCCGCCATCGACCGCGCCGCCCGCGACGGCGACCCGCGCGCCGTCCGGCTGCCGCGCCCGCTCACCGGGCCGCATGACGATCCGTACGCGTTCTCCTTCTCCGGCCTCAAGACCGCCGCCGCCCGCTGGGTCGAGGCGCGGCGCGCCACCGGCGGCGAGCCGAACGTCCCCGACGCGGCCGCCGCGCTCCAGGAGGCGATCGCCGACGTGCTGACCCGCAAGGCCGTCCGCGCCTGTACCGACCACGGCATCACCACCCTGGTGGTGGTCGGCGGCGTCGCGGCCAACTCCCGCGTCCGGGAGCTGGCCGAGCGGCGCTGCGCCTCGGCCGGGATCACCCTGCGGGTGCCGCCGCTGCGGCTGTGCACCGACAACGGCGCGATGGTCGCCGCCATCGGCGACCTGCTGGTGCGGGCGGGCGCCGAGCCGGCGCCGGCCGACCTCTCGATCGACCCGTCCGCCCCGCTGGAGTTCGCGGCGCTCACCCCGCTCGCCGCGCCCCGGGCCGCCTGACCCGCTCCCTCCGCGCCGACCCTGCCCCGACCGCCTCCTGACAACGTTTCGGTTGCAGCGGGGGGCAATCCGATCCGGGGTCTTCCCGCCGCCGTGCGACATGTGCCATTTTACATGTCACACATCGGCGGTCGCGTCCCCAACAACGCGGCCACGAACGGCCCCGGAGGCCCCCACAGATGCGTCCCTCCCGGATATCCAAGGCCACCCTGCGCAGAGTGCCCGCACTCGGCGCGGCCTTCTTCCTCGCGCTCGGCCTGTTCGCCCCCCAGAGCCACGCCGCCCCGGTCGGCCCGGCCGCGCCCGCCAAGGCCGCCACCGGAGCCACCCCGGCGTCCGCGCCGAAGGCGATCCCGGTGCCCAAGTCCCCCGACGCGAGCACCGGCGACCGCCCGCTCGCCGCCGAGAGCACCGGCCGGGCGAGCACCGCCCACCCGGCCACCGAGGCCGCGCCGGCCGCCGACAGCAAGGGCGGCAAGAGCGCCAAGCAGTTCTCCGCGGCTCCGGCGGCCGTCGACTGCAACCTCTCCGGCGTGCTCGGCGCCTCGGGCGGCGCACTGGTCCAGCAGCTCACCGCGCTCCCCGACGTGACCTGCACCTACCCGCTGTTCAACCTCACCGGGGCGGACGCGGGCAAGGTCTTCCGCGAGGCCCAGATGGTGACCGTCGCCGACGCGCTGCGCACCGCCTCGGCCGGCTACGCGGGCAACAACAGCGCCTCGATCGGCCAGCTGGTGATGTTCCTGCGGGCCGGCTACTACGTGCAGGAGAACAACGCCGCCTCCGTCGGCGGCTACGGCGCCCCGCTGCAGACCTCGATCCGCGGCGCGCTGGACGCCTTCTTCGCCGCCCCGCACAGCCAGGACGTCACCGAGGCCAACGGCGCCACCCTCAACGAGGCCGTCACGCTGATCGACAGCTCGCACGAGAACGGCCGGTACGCCGGCGTCGTCAAGCGGCTGCTCGCCGGCTACAACAGCACCTGGCCGGCCTCGATGGACCTCGCCGTGCAGCACGTCGAGTGGGTCATCGAGAGCGGCTTCGACCTGGAGCACGGCGACCGCGGCTTCGTCGCCGCCCTCCAGGCCGACCCGTCCATCGCCACCGCCTGGGCCGGCTTCGTCACCCGCAACGGCGCGATGCTCAACGGCGGCGACGTCGTCACCCGGATCGGCATGCAGCTCGGCAACCTGGTCGCCGTGGACGGCCTCCGGGCCCAGGGCCGCCCCCTGGTCAAGGACCTGATCAACCGCTACCCGCTGGTCGGCGCCACCGGCCCGCTCACCATGAACCTGGTCTGGTTCACCGAGAAGAAGGACGCCGGCAACTGCACCGTCTACGGCACCTGTGACCTGCCGAAGCGGCTCGTCCCGCTGGTGCTCACCGTCGACCACACCTGCAACGCCAACCTGCGCATCCGCGCCCAGGACATGACGGCCCAGCAGCTGGCCGACACCTGCACCAGCCTGGTCAACGAGGACGCCGCGTTCCACAAGGTCATCAAGGACAACGGCCCGATCCCCGGCGACCTGAACACCAGCCTGGAGGTCGTCGCCTTCGACGACTACTACAACTACTCGCTGTACGCCTGGCTCATGTACAACATCGCGGTCGACAACGGCGGCATGTACGAAGAGGGCAACCCGGCCGCGGCCGGCAACCAGGCCCGCTTCATCGCCCACGAGGCCGACTGGCTGCGCCCCGCCTTCCAGATCTGGAACCTCAACCACGAGTACACCCACTACCTCGACGGCCGCTACAACATGGCCGGTGACTTCGAGGCCGGGATGACCACCCCGACCATCTGGTGGGTCGAGGGCATCGCCGAGTACATCTCGTACAGCTACCGCGGCGAGCGCTACGCCGCCGCCATCACCGAGGCGGGCAAGGGCACCTACAAGCTGAGCACCCTCTTCGACACCACCTACGACAACGCCGACTCGACCCGGATCTACAACTGGGGCTACCTGGCCGTCCGGTACATGCTCCAGTCGCACCCGCAGGACGTCGACGCGCTGCTCGCCAGGTACCGGGTCGGCGACTGGGCCGGCGCCCGCACCCTGCTCACCTCCACCATCGGTACCCGGTACGACGCCGACTTCGCGAGCTGGCTGACCGCCTGCGCGGCCGACAACTGCGGCACCCTGCCCGCCGACCAGGCCCCGCTCTGCGGCGCCGCCGACACCCGCCAGTTCGACAAGAACTGCCGCCGGGACAACGTCGCCGCCGCCACCGGCAACTACAGCTACAGCTTCCTGTACCTGCCCGCCGGCGTGAAGCAGCTGACCGTCACCACCACCGGCGGCTCCGGCAACGCCGACCTGTACTACAACGGCGGCAGCTGGGCCACCACCGGCTCCTACCTGGCGAAGTCCGCCAACGCCGGGAACGGCGAGACGCTGACGATCACCAACCCGCCCGCCGGCTGGGTCTACTTCAGCCTCTACGCCCAGCAGGGCTTCAACGGCGCCACCGTCACCACCCGGTACCAGTAGGCACCGAGCAGTACCAGGAGGCACCACGCAGTACCGGTAGCACCACGCAGTAGGCACCGCTCGCACCCGGCACGGCCGGCGAAGGGCCCCGCTCCCGGCGGGGCCCTTCGCCACGTCCCGGCACCGGCCGTCAGGCTCCGGCCCCGGCCGGCCCGGCGGACCAGGCGACCAGCGGCGGCCGGACGGCGGCGCAGAGCGGGTGCCCCTTGACGTCGGTCAGCCCGAGCCGGGCCACCAGGGTGCCGCCGCGCACGGCCGCGTCGGCGGTGTCCGGATCGACCGCCGCCAGCATCAGCTTGGCCCGGCGGAACATCGTGAAGCCCTCCGGCCCGGCCGCGACCCCGTCCGTGCGGCCGCTCGCGATCCAGGAGAGGTAGACGAACCGCGCCCCCGGACCGCCCTGGACGTAGGGGCCGAGCAGGTCCACTCCCGACGGGAGCGGCTTCACGGTGCACTCCAGGGTCCAGGCCGCCCGGGCCGCGTCGCCCGGCTGCGGGTCGAGCAACTCGCCCGGCCGGCCGCGCCGTTGCACGGCGACATGGATGTCCTGGTAGCCCGGGAACCCCGGCGCCGCGGGGCAGCTGCGCCCCGGGAGGTCGGTGGCCTCGATCCTGATCCGCACGCTCGTGTTCGCCACGGGCACCATCCTCGCGCGCCGGACCGGCCCGGCGTCCGCACCGGGGCGGGGCCTGCGGGGACACCCGCATTCCTGTGGCAGGCCCGCCCGCCCGCCGTCAGGATGGGAGGCCAGGGAACACAGCCCCGACCCGATCGGACCGCGATGACCGACCAGCACAACGTCGTCCTGCTCACCTTCCCGGACCCGTCCGCCTGCCGGCCCGCGTTCGAGGAGGCCGAGCACCTGCCCGGACTCCGGCAGGCCGCCGTCCTGGAGCGCTCCGCCGACGGCCTGCTGGAGACCAAGGACGGCTACGCGCGCGGGGCCGGGGTGGCCACGGTGGGGTCGGGCGTGGTCGGCGGCCTGATCGGGCTGCTCGGCGGGCCGATCGGCTCGCTGCTCGGGTTCGCGGCCGGCGCGGCGCTCGGCAACGCCGCCGAGGAGGGCCGCGCCGCCACCGGCGGGGCCGGGCTGATCGTGCTCTCGCCGCGGGTGCCCGACGGAGCGGCGGTGCTGGTGCTGGACATCCGCGAGGCGTCCCCGGCCGCCGCCGACGAGTTCGCCGCCCGGCACGGGGCGACGGTCGAGCGGATCGACGCGGAGGACTTCGCCGGGCAGGTCCGCGCCGCCGAGGAGCGCGCCGAGACCCCGGCGGACGACGGGCCGGACGGCCCCGGCACGGACGGCGGGCCGGGCGCGGCGGACGGGCCGCAGCGGACGGACGGCGCCGGGGCCTGACGGCGGCCCGCGCTACGGCGCGGGGCGGACGATCCGCCGGACCAGCTCCGCCGTCCACTCCACGTACTCGATCTCGGCGCCGTCGGCGTGCCGGGCGTAGAGGAAGCGGCCGGTCGGCGCGGGCGTCTCGGGGGTGGTGATCACCGCCCCGGCGGCCTGCAGGGTGGCCCGGAGCTCGTCCAGGTCGGTGACCACGACGGTCGCGGTGGCGTGCGCGTACCGGGCGCGCTCCCCGGCCGTACCGGCGATCACCAGGAAGTCCCCGACGGCCGCCAACTCGACGGCCTCGAAGCCCAGTCGCAGGTCGGGCTCGGCGCCGGTGAGCGTCCGCAGCAGCGGCAGGGCCTCGTCGAGGCTGTCCACCCAGAGGCGGGCGTAGGTCTTCAGGATGGCCATGGGTGCTCCGAATCGTCCGGACCGCGGCGGCACTCGCCGCCGATCGCCCGCTCACCCTAGGCACGGGAGGCGCGGGTGGAGAAGAACGCACTTTCCGGTGACCGGGGCACCTTCCGGTGACCGACCCCCCGTCACGGACCGGCCGGGCGCGGGACCACGGCCGCCGGGTGCGGCGGCTCGGTCGTGCGGTGGCTCAGTCGTGCTGCCCTCAGTCGTGCGGTGGCTCAGTCGTGCTGCCCTCAGTCGTGCGGTGGCTCGGTCGTGCTGCCCTTAGTCGTGCGGTGGCTCGGTCGTGCTGCCCTCAGTCGTGCGGCGGCTCAGTCGTGCGGCGGCAGCCCGCTGATCTGGTGGTCGGCGACGTTGAGCGCCTCGTTGACCAGCCGGCGCAGATGCCCGTGCCGCAGGGCGTAGACCACCCGCCGCCCGTCCTTGCGGGTGGTGACCAGGCCCGCCAGCCGGAGCTTGCCCAGGTGCTGGCTGACCGACGGCCGCGCCGCGCCGCACGCCTCGGTCAGCGTGGTCACGTCGGCCTCGCCCTCGCCCAGGCGCTGCAGCAGCGCGAGCCGGGTGCGGTCGGCGAGCAGCGCGAGGACGGCGGCGGCGGTCTCCAGCCGCTCGTCGCCGGGCGGGCGCTTCGCGTCGTCCGGCCGCGGCCCGCCGACCGGCTGTTGCGACCGATGTGCACCTGACAGCCGCACGCTCCCGCTCATGGCCACATCGTAGAGCGCTCACCCGTTCGCGCGCGGCGCGGGACGACGGCACGGGCGGCCGTGCGGACGGCGGCGCCCTCGGGGCCGCCGGCGGGCTCACCGCTCCCGCAGGTCCACCACCCGGCGGATCTTCCCCACCGAACGCTCCAGGGTGTACGGCTCCACCACGTCGACCTCCACGGTGACGCCGACGCCGTCCTTCACGCCCCGGGCGATCGCCGCGGCGGCGGCCTCGCGCTGCTCGGGCGCGGCGTCCGGGCGGGCCTCGACCCGGACCGCCATCCGGTCCAGCCGGCCCTGCCGGGTGAGCCGGAGCTGGAAGTGCGGCGCCACGGCGGGGGTGCGCAGCAGGATCTCCTCGATCTGGGTCGGGAAGACGTTCACCCCGCGCAGGATGATCATGTCGTCGCAGCGGCCGGTGACCTTCGCCATCCGCCGGAAGGCGGGCCGGGCCGTCCCCGGCAGCAGCCGGGTGAGGTCGCCGGTGCGGTACCGGACGACCGGCAGCGCCTCCTTGGTCAGCGAGGTGAACACGATCTCGCCGCTCTCGCCGTCGGGCAGCACCCGGTCGGTGAGCGGGTCGACCACCTCCGGGTAGAAGTGGTCCTCCCAGATGTGCAGCCCGTCCTTGGTCTCCACGCACTCCTGGGCGATGCCCGGGCCCATCACCTCGGAGAGGCCGTAGATGTCGACGGCGTGGATGTCCATCCGCTCCTCGATCTCGTGGCGCATCGCCTCCGTCCACGGCTCGGCGCCGAAGATGCCGACCCGCAGCGAGGTGCTCCGCGGATCGACGCCCTGCTTCTCGAACTCGTCGAGCAGGGTGAGCAGGTAGGAGGGGGTGACCATGATGATCTCGGGCCGGAAGTCCTGGATGATCTGCACCTGCCGGGCCGTCATCCCGCCCGAGGCGGGGATCACCGTGCAGCCCGCCCGCTCGGCGCCGTAGTGGGCGCCGAGACCGCCCGTGAACAGCCCGTACCCGTAGGCGACGTGCACCTTGTGGCCGCGCCGGCCGCCGGCCGCCCGGATGGAGCGGGCCACCACGTCGGCCCAGACCGAGAGGTCGTGCTCGGTGTACCCGACCACGGTGGGCCGGCCGGTGGTGCCGCTGGACGCGTGGATCCGGCGGACCTCCTCCACCGGGACGGCGAACATCCCGAAGGGATAGCTCTCCCGCAGGTCGGCCTTGGTGGTGAAGGGGAACCGGGCGAGGTCACCGAGCGTGCGGCAGTCCTCGGGGGCCACCCCGGCCGCGTCGAACTTGCGCCGGTACAGCTCGACGTGGTCGTACGCGTGGCGCAGGGTGGCCCGCAGGTGCCGCAGCTGGTGCTCGGTCAGCTCCCCGGCGGTCATCCGCTCCCCGGCGTCGAGCAGCTCGGCCGGGAGCGGCTCCCCCCGGCGCCCGCCCGGCGGGTTCGGGCCGGTCGTTCCTGCGCTCATCGCGTCTCCTCCGCCGTCTCCGCCCCAGCTCAGCCACCGACCGATCATTCGGTCAGCGTTCGACGGGCCAAGTAATCCAGCACCCGAACCGGCTGTCAAGGGACGCGGCCCCGGGCGGCCGGCGATCGCTCACCAGGTGCGGGCGGCCGCCAGCAGGTGGTCCCGGACCCGGGCCACCCGGCCGTCCGGGTCGGCGCCGGGGCGTTCCACGAGGTAACCGGTGTTGATCGGCGGCTCCTCCGGGTCGTCCAGCAGCACCAGCCGGCCGTCGGCCAGCCGGTCCGCGCAGAGGTAGCGCGGGACGACCGCGAAGCCCGCGCCGGCGGCCACCGCGGCGACCACCCCGCGCAGGTCGGGCACGGTCAGGGCGGCCCGGCAGGCGAGCCGGCGGCCGAACACGTGGCGCCAGTAGCGGCGGACGATCGGCAGGTCCTCGGCGTAGGCGATCAGCGGTACCCCGTGCAGGGCGGCCGGGCCCTCGGCCGCGAGCCGCCCGCCCAGGCGCTCGGCCCAGACCGGCGCGGCGACCAGGACGAACTCCTCGTCGCCCATCGGCACGGCCGACAGGGCGCGCCCGCGCGGTCTGCTCGTCGCGATGACCAGGTCGTGGCGGCCCGCGCGCAGCTCCTCCAGCAGCGGCTCGGTCAGGCCCGCGGTCACCCGCAGCCGCACGCCCCCGGCGACCAGCGGGGCGAGCGCGGGCAGGACGAGGGTGCCGAGCAGTTCGGCGGGCCCGGCCAGGTGGACCGGCTCGCCCTCGGCCTCGGGGCGCGCGCCAGGGCCGGTGGCGGCGGCGAGCGCGTCCAGCGGACCGGCGATCCGGGCGGCGAGTTCGTCGGCGACCGGCGTCGGGGCCACCCCGCGCGGCAGCCGCTCGAACAGCTCGCGCCCGCCCTGGCGCTCCAGCGCCCGGATCTGGGTGGTCACCGTGGGCTGGGAGAGGCCCAGCACCTGGGCGGCGGCCGTGAACGACCCGGCCCGGTGGACGGCCAGGAAGGTGCGCAGCAGGTTGAGGTCGGCGGGCCCGGCCGGCAGCGGTGACGGCACCGGTGGCACGGCGGACTCCTCGGCGTCGGGGCGGTTCACCCGGCAAGCCTATTCCCCGGCACCCATTGGAATGCCTATGGCAGCCATCGGATCAGCCATTGGTGACACCCGGGAGACCCGGCCTATCGTCAGGTTCATCGCCGAACTGACGGTCCGGACCGGAAACGCCAGTGCATCCAGGGCGTCAGACCGTACACCGGGCCCGACGGCCCCTCCCGCAGAGAAGAGCCCCCAGCATGTCGAAGATCCTCTTCGTCCTCACCGGCGCCACCTACTGGACGCTGGCCGACGGCACCCAGCACCCCACCGGCTTCTGGGCCGACGAGGCCGTCGCCCCGTACGAGGCGTTCCGGGCCGCGGGCCACACGGTCACCGTCGCCACCCCGGGCGGGGTGATCCCGACCGTCGACTCGGGCAGCCTGGCCCCCGAGTTCAACGGCGGCGAGGAGGGCGCCGCGAAGGTCGCGGCCGCGCTGGACACCTTCGTGGAACTGCGCCACCCCGTGCGGCTGGAGGACGTGGACCTCGCCGACTACGACGCCGTCTTCTACCCGGGCGGCCACGGCCCGATGGAGGACCTCGCCGTCGACCCCGTCTCCGGCCGGCTGCTGGTCGCCGCCCTGGCGTCCGGCAAGCCGCTCGGCGTGGTCTGCCACGGACCGGCCGCGCTGCTGGCCGCCGGGCTGCCGGACGGCTCCAACGCCTTCGCCGGCTACCGGCTGACCGGCTTCACCAATGCCGAGGAGACCCAGGCCGGCCTGGCCGACAACGCGAAGTGGCTGCTCCAGGACCGCCTGGTCGCGGCGGGCGTGGACTTCCAGGAGGGCGAGCCGTGGGCCCCGAAGGTGGTCGTCGACCGCAACCTGGTCACCGGCCAGAACCCGGCCTCCGCCGCCCCGCTCGCCGTCGAACTGCTGAAGAAGCTGGCCTGACGGCCGTGGCCGCCGACCGGCTGGACGAAGTCCTCGACGCCGCCTACGCCTGCCTCACCGGTTCGGCGTGCGGCGCACCACGATGGACGACATCGCCGGTGCCATGGGCGTGTCCCGATCGGCGGTCTACCAGTACGTCCGGGGCAAGGACGACGCCTTCCGCCGGCTCGCCGAGCGCCTGCACCGGCAGGCGCTCGCGCGGGCCCGGCGGGCCGCCGCCGCGCCGGATGCCCCCACGCCGAGCGCGTCCGCGGCGTGCTCGCTGCCAAGCTCGACCTCGCCCTGACCCTCGCCGGGGACTCCCCGCACACCGCCGAACTCCTCGACGGCGGGGCCAGGTTGTTCGCCCCGCCTGTACCGCCTTCGGAGCCGAGCTGCACGGCCTGCTCACCGGGCTGTTCACCGAGTCGTTCGCCGAGTCGTTCGCCGAGGCCGGGCCGGCCGCCGACGCCGCCGCGCCCGCCGGTCCGGGCCGGTCCGCGCGGTGGGGCCGGCCGAGGCCGCCGAGATCGGCCTCGCCCTGGTGCGCGGCCCGGAGTCCGCGCCGAACGCCCGGCACCTCCTCGGCCCGGGCTCAGGCGGCCGGGGCGCTCAGGCGACGACCGGGGGGCCGAACTCGCGGACGGCGTCGGCCACGATGGCGTCGAGCGTCGCGTGGTGGGCGCCCCGCCAGTAGGCCTGCCCGCAGTCGGTGCACTGCGCGAACGCGTCGTACGACCGCTCGGTGCCGTCCCGGAGCTGGTCCTGCACCGAGGTCTTGGCGACGGTGCGCAGCGTCCCGTTGCAGGTGGTGCACCTGCTCCAGGGGGCGAGCGGGGGCGCGAAGCGCGAGAGCACGTCCCGCAGCTGGTCGGCGGGCCGGTGGCTGTAGACGTAGGCGCCCGCCCAGAGTTCGCGGCGGCGCAGCAGGCCGCGGTCGCGCGAGAGCATCACCCGCTGTTCGGCGGCCGAGCGGGCCGCCAGCGCGGCGTCGCCGATGTCCGGGTTCTCGTAGGCGGCGTCGACGCCCAGCAGCCGCAGCCGGCGCGCGAGCGTCCCGAGGTGGACGTCGAGCAGGAACCGGGGCGGCTCGGCCGATGCCTGCGGCCTCCGGACGGCCCGCACCGACACCAGCTCGCCGTCCCCGGGGATGTGCGCGGCGGCCACCGGCCGCCCGTCCACGAGCAGTTCGCCGACCTCGGTGAGCGGGACGCCGAGTGACTCCACCACGTGTCCGAGCGTCGCGGCCCCGTCGGTCCGCAGCGCGGACCGCTCCGCCCGCCGCCCGGCGGGGAGGAAGACGTGCAGGTCGGGGGCGAAGCTCAGCCAGATCTCCGGTCTCTCCACCCGGCCAGCATGCCAGCGGGCGGGCGGTGGCGGCCAGCACTTTTCGACGGCCGCGGCGGGGCCGCCGCGCCGCCGTCCCCGGCCCGCTCCGAGGATGCCCGGCCGCTCCCCCCGTCGGGGGGGTGGGGAGCGGCCGGGCGGTCCGGGCGGGCGTCAGCGGAAGGTCCGGAGCCGGAGGCTGTTGCCCACCACGAAGACGGAGGAGAAGGCCATGGTGGCGCCGGCGATCATGGGGTTCAGGAGGCCGGTGGCGGCGAGGGGGAGGGCGGCGAGGTTGTAGCCGAAGGCCCAGGCGAGGTTGCCCTTGATGGTGGTGAGGGTGGTGCGGGCGAGGCGGATGGCGTCGGGGGCGGCGGTGAGGTCGCCGCTGACGAGGGTGAGGTCGGCGGCCTGGATGGCGGCGTCGGTGCCGGTGCCGAGGGCGAGGCCGAGGTCGGCGGTGGCGAGGGCGGCGGCGTCGTTGACGCCGTCGCCGATCATGGCGACGGTGTGGCCCTGGTGTTGGAGGGCGCGGATGGCGTCGGCCTTGTCCTGGGGGAGGACTTCGGCGATGACGTCGGTGGGGTCGATGCCGATCTCGGTGGCGACGGTGTGGGCGGCGGTGGTGTTGTCGCCGGTGAGGAGGATGGGGCGTAGGCCGAGGGCGCGGAGTCGGGTGATGGCGTGGGCGCTGGTGGGTTTGACGGCGTCGGCGATTTCGAGGACGGCGCGGGGGGTGTTGTCCCAGGTGATGGTGACGGTGGTGCGTCCGGCGGTCTCGGCGGCGGTTCGGGCGGCGGCGAGGGTGGGGGGCAGGGGGTGGTGGTCGGGGTGGGTGTGGCGGCCGGCGGTGACGTGGTGGCCTTCGACGGT